>JAIQFA010000200.1 GCA_020073525.1 Terriglobia bacterium | reverse complement strand
TCGGCAACAACGGCGGCACCATCGTGAACATGGTCTTGAAGCAGGGCTCGAACGCCTTCCACGGCAGCGGGTGGTGGTACGGGCAGCGGTCGGCGTTTGATGCCCGCGACTACTTTAACTCCGGCGAAAAGCCCGACCACGTGCGGGATCAATATGGCTTTTCTCTCGGCGGTCCTCTGAAGAAGAACAAGACATTCTTCTTTGTCGATTTCGAGAAGGTTCGCCAGCAGGATCCCAGCACCCTGGAAGGGATCGTCCCCACCGACTTGGAACGTACAGGCGATTTCTCCCACAGCCCCGCGAACGTGAACGGCATTTACGACCCGTGCGCTGGAAACCAGGGATCTCCCACCCCTTGTCCGCGAGACCGATTTTCCGATGGTGGGGTGGACGACAAGATTCCCGCGGACAAGATTGATCCCATCGGGCAGGCGATTCTGAATCTTTATCCGCACGCCAACATAGAGGGCGCAGTCTATCCGGACACCAACTTCCGTCGAGTGATCGTTTCCACCGATCCCGCCTGGCAGTTCGATGTCAAATTGGATCATCAGATCACGGCTAACCACAAGATCGGCGGGCGTTACAGTCGTCATCACGACATACTCACCCAACCCACCGTTTTCGGCAACGACGGCGATGGCGTTATTTACACCACGACCTCCCAGAACGGTAGCGCGGAGTACAACTGGGCCATCACTCCAACCAAACTTTGGACCAACCGCATCAGCGTGGACCGCGTGCATGCCCCCGGCATCAGCAATAACTATCCAACGCTGGACTCTGTCGGCTTGTCGCCGGTCTTGGCAGCCAATGGGCTTACCCGCATGCCGACTATCAATGTCGATGCAGGTATGACCTCGCTTTTTAATCAGTGCTGCGTCGATACTCAATTTGCCCACACCCTGGTCAGTTACTCCTCCGCTTTGCAGTGGGTAAAAGGCGCTCATTCGATGACGTTCGGCGGCGAGCAGCGCGTTTTCTTCAACTACTTTTGGCAACCCGATAATCCCACCGGCATCTTCGATTTCTCACGGGATGTAACCACCTCCGCACCCAATGCGGGCTTGGGGGACGAGAATCAAGGGAACCCGTTTGCTACGATCTTGACCGGGTTTGCCTATGGGGCTTCGCTTCATCTGGTTCCTGCGGTGGCGGACAAGTCGAAAGAAACCGCCTTCTACGTGCAGGATGACTGGAAGGTCACACCGAAGCTGACGATTAATCTCGGCTTGCGCTATGAATGGAGCACTCCCTACAGCGAGCGCTACAACCGACTCTCGTTCAGCGACTTCAGTGGAGACACGGGAATCAACATTCCGGTTGCCAGGAGCGCTGATTTTCCGGAGTTCGGCAACATTGGTGAGATCCGGGGCACAACCGTTTTCCCCACCTCCGGCCACCGCAACTCGCCAGTGGATCGAAACAATTTTGCTCCGCGTTTCGGCTTTGCCTATCAACTCGGTTCCAACACTGTGCTGCGGGGCGGGGCGGGAGTCTTCTACGGGATGAACGTGGCCACCAACTTCCAGTATGCCGGCCCAGCATTCGCGAAGACGGCCACTATCCATTTCACCAAAGACGATTACGCAACCCAATTCGCATGTCTGGGACCTTCCCCCTTGCAGCCTAACTGTGACAGCCCATTTCCTGGCGGCCTCGCGCCGCCGCAGGGAACCACGTACGGCAAGTTTGCGCAGTGGGGCTTCGGCAACTCCAGCGATTTGGATACCCGGACCGCTCGCAACGCTGAGATCTACCAGTGGAACCTGGGAATTCAGCACATGTTTCCGGGGCAGATCGTGGTGGGCGTGGACTACTCCGCCAATCGCAGCACGCACCTGCCTTGGGCCGGCGCCGGAGGCATTTCCACCCGCAATCGCAACTTCCTGCCTTCGACAGTGCGTAATGCGCTGGTCGCGGCGATGAACCCGACCCACGATCCGAACAACAACGCGGTAACGGATTATCTGAACACGAACGTGCCCAACCCCTTCCAATCCTGCTTCACGAGCGCGGCCACGCCGACCTCGTATTGTCCAAGCCCGATCTTCAACCAGGCCGATGTGGCGGACTCTCGCTACCTCGATGCCGAAATTCCGCAATACCTGCTGCTGCTGCCCTACCCGCAATTTGATGGCGGCTTCGAGGGGCTGCCCACGCTGAATGCCAACTCCTGGTACCACTCGTTACAAATCCGCTTCCAGAAGCGTGCCAGCCACTACATCAGCTTTGAAGGCAACTACACTTTCTCCAAATCTACGGACGATTCTTCTGCTGGGCGCAACGCCTGGCTGGGTAACCTGGGACTAGATAACCCGCAACTGCTCGACAATCTCAGGGCCGAGCACGCGATCAGCGCGAACGATACTCCTCACCGTTTGACTGCAGCCATCATTCTCGATCTCCCCGTCGGGAGGGACCGCTGGATTGGAGGCGGTATGAACCGCGTGCTGGACGGCATTGTTGGCGGCTGGTCGCTCTCCAGCGTTGTCACGCTGCAGTCCGGGCAGCCGCTGGCTATCCAGAACAGCGTGGGGCGGCTGGCCGATGGCAACCCGCGGCCGGATGTGATCTGCCCGCAACTCCGGACCGGCTTGAGTTACCGCCAGGCGGCCGCGTCAGGAGGAAGCCTCTCTTACCTGAATCAGGACTGTTTCGCCGATCCCGGCGACAACATTCCCGGCAATGCGCCCCGGTACTTCTCCGACCTACGAGGGGACGGCATCCGCAACATGGATACTTCGCTCTCCAAGGAGTTCAAGATCCGCGAGGGCAAAATACTCCAGGTGCGCTTCGAAACGTTCAATGCCTTCAATCATCAACGCTTTGCCTTCCCGGATGTTGCGTCGGGAGGCGGCACTTTTGGCAACGTTACTTCAACAACCAACAATTACCGCAGAATGCAGTTTGGCGCGCGCTTCCAGTTCTAGCCGCAAACCTGACATTAGGCTCCGATCCCAGCCAAGGCTGGGGTCGGGCCTTCACCCTGAATTCTGTTCGAAGACTGGCGGAGGAGGTTGCCAATGCACAGGCGATCCTTTCTGAAGGCTGGCAGTGCGATCGCAGTGGCCACCGGCCTTGGAACGGGTTCACTTTGCGGGCATGTTCCCACCCACAACTTTGACAAGTACAATTTCGGTCCCGGACCAACCGTATCCGACCGGCTTTATCAGGGACCTTTTTCCGCTGACGATTACC
The DNA here is from genome assembly GCA_020073525.1 of Terriglobia bacterium. GTDB lineage: Bacteria > Acidobacteriota > Terriglobia > Terriglobales > Acidobacteriaceae > Acidiflorens. Next base: position 438 of record JAIQFA010000200.1, on the reverse strand, counting down.
CGAGTTGGAATGTGGTCACGGCCCTGACCTCCTCGCAGGAAATCGTCCCGAACTACGGCACGGGCCTCATCACCTACGTGTGCGATGAAGTCGGGCCCGGAAAAAAAGACGGAGAGACTCTGGCCGTGTCGATCGATCGTGGGAGGAGTTGACGATGCTGGCATGCACGAAGAGGATTCGCGGCCCGAAGCTGAACACTGGACTGCCGCGTTTGATGGCCGGAGTTCTGGCACTGCTGATTGTGCCACTGTCGTTACTGGGAGAAACAATCGAGAACCCCCGGCTTGCAGTGATCATGAGCAGGGCCAGCTTCGACCGAAAATGGGATGTGACGCAGATGTCCGGCCATGGATGGGTCGGCATCGCAAACCTGGCGGGCATCCCTTACGACACGCTCTTCCTGGAGGACCTTGTTGCTGGCGAACACCTGTCGCGTTA
>JAIQFA010000092.1 GCA_020073525.1 Terriglobia bacterium | reverse complement strand
GCGCGCGCATCGAGCAGCACGTGGCCTACCTGCATCGCGCGCTCGAGGTCGAGGTGCAGCGAGTCGGTTGCGCCTGTTCGCCAAAACACCATCGTGGTGTTCACGGAGACCGCGGCTCCACTATCCGGGATGACGACGTAGAACGTGTAGTGCTGCGCATCGATACCCGGCTCGTAGTTGCGCACCGCGGCCGGAGCCTGGGCATTGAGCAGCAAGGGCAGCAGCGGCAGCAGCGCCGATACGCGGATCGCCTTGGACAACGACGAACCGCAGCGCGGAACCGCGGAGGACGCGGAGGGACGCGAAGAACTGCGGGAAGTTTGGGGGTGGGGCGCGGCGACGTCCTGCGCGACACGTATCCAGGTGTAGCCCTCCGCGTACCTCCGCGACCTCCGCGCTTCCGCGCTGCGGTTGGAGTTGCCGTCGGAACTCATCGCGCCGCGGCCCTCCATATCACACCCCCGAGGTCGTCCGTGACCAGCACGGCACCGTCCCGCGTGACAGCCACATCGACGGGACGCCCCCACCGGCTGCCGTTTTCCAGCTGCCAGCCGACGATGAAATCCTCGTAAGACACAGGCAGCCCCGCGACGATTCGCACGAGCACGACCTTGGCGCCCGTCGGCACCTTCCGGTTCCAGCTCCCGTGAAACGCCATGAGCAGGCCGCTCCGGTACTCGGCGGGAAGCTTCGCCGCACGATCGAGGAAGTTGATGCCGAGGGGTGCGGAATGCGCCTGCATCATGAGCGCGGGCGGAACGGTCTTCGCGCACTTCGCCGGATCCGCATATTCCTGGTTCGGCACACGATCACCATAACAATAGGGCCAGCCATAGTTGGCGCCGTCTTCGAGGATGTTGATTTCCTCGGGTGGCAAGTCTTCGTGGTCAGGGCGCAGCTCGTCCCGCTCATTCTGCGACACCCAGATCCTGCCCGTCAGCGGGTTCACAGCGATGCCCACCGCGTTGCGCAGGCCACTGGAGAACACGCGCCCGCCCCCACCATTCGGGTCGAAGCGCATCACCGATGCCCGGTCCGGCGCGCGTTCTTCGCACAGGTTGCAGGACGACCCGATCGACACGTATAGCGCGCTATCGGCGCCGAACACGATCGAGCGCGTGAAGTGCCCGCTCCCCGATGAATACGTCGCTATCGTCTGCGGGGCGCCGGACGGCAGGTGATTGGCGTCGAGCCGGAAGCGCACCACGGCGTTCGTATTGGCGACGTACATCCAGCCGTCGCGGAACGCCATGCCATGCGGAAGGTTGAGGCCGCGCAATACCACCGTTTGCTGCGGGGCGACCCCGTCGCCCCGTGCGTCGACCAGCCGCGTGACCTGCCCGAGCTGGGTCTGGCTGACGTAGACCGAGCCGTCGGGCCCGACTGCAACGCCCCTGGCCCCATCGACGGATGCGAACTTCGTCACCTGCACCCCCGGGGGCGCACGCAGTCGTCCGTCATAAGTCGCGACCAGGCGGGACTGTGGGGCCCGAACGAGTTCTCCACCGGCGCCGCCTGGGTCGATTACGATCGCGACGGCAAACTCGATCTCGTCGTCGCCAACTACGTGCAGTGGTCCGAGCAAACCGACCTCTACTGCACCCTCGATGGCTCGCACAAGTCCTACTGCACGCCCGAGTCCTACAAGGGAACGTCGGCCCGCCTCTGGCACAACCTCGGCAACGGCAAGTTCGAAGATGCCACGCAGAAAGCCGGCCTCTACGATCCCACTTCCAAGGGTCTCGGAGTCGCTATTCTCGATTACAACAACGACGGATGGCCCGACATCCTGATTGCCAACGACACGCAGTCCAACAAGCTCTACCTCAACAAGAAGAACGGCGCCTTTGAGGAGCGTGCCGTTTCCGCCGGCATCGCGTTCAGCGAAGATGGCATTGCCCGCGCTGGAATGGGCGTCGATGCCGCCGATTATGACCGCTCCGGCAGCGCCAGCCTGGTCATCACAAATTTTTCCAACCAGATGCTCTCGCTCTACCACAACGAAGGCAACGGCCTGTTTGTGGATGAGGCTCCGCGTTCGGAAGTCGGCCGCGCGACCCTCGTAACCCTCGGCTTCGGCTGCTTTTTCTTCGACTACGACAACGATGGATGGCAGGACATCTTCGTCGCTGACGGCCACATCGAAGACCAGATCGAGACGGTGCAGAAGCGAGTCAGCTACGCCGAGCCGCCGCACTTATTCCGCAACCTGGGGAACGGCAAGTTTGAGGAAGTCACAACCAAAGTCGGAAGCGCTTTTGCGGCTCCGAAAGTCGCGCGCGGCGCTGCCTACGCCGACATCAACAATGACGGCGCGCTCGACGTCCTCATGATGACCAACGGCGGCGCAGCGCATCTCTATCTCAACCAGGGCGGCACGAATCAGAGCCTGCGCATAAAGCTCGTCGGCACGAAATCCAACCGCGACGGCATCGGCGCCGTGGTCCGAGTGAGCGCCGGAGCCGACAAGCAGTGGCTCACCATGAAGACGGGCTCTAGCTACCTTTCACAAAGCGAACTGGTGCTGACCTTCGGCATGGGATCGAAGACCAAAGCCGACACAGTAGAAATTGATTGGCCCAACGGCCAGGTGGACAAGCTCTCAAACGTCGCGACCGGGCAGACAGTCACCATCCAGGAAGCCAAAGGCCAGATCGCCGCGCGGCCGTACGGGAAGAAGTAGCCGCGCGTTCGAAACGGCCTGAACAGTTTTGTCATCCTGAGCGAAGCGAAGAACCTGCTTTTTGCCGCGGACAGCAGGTCCTCAGGATGACAATTCACGAAAGGTGGCATCCGCGCGGTTGTTGTCATTAAGCGGAGCTTGAGCTGCCGGACACACGCTTGCCACTCGGATAGAATCTTCTCTAACTCCCAATGACCAAGACGCTCTTAATCGCCCTCGTCGGCATCATTCTTCTCGCGCTTCTCGCTGCGACCGGCCCTGCCACCAATCCCCAGGAAGCGGCCCGCCTCAACAACATTGGCGTCGCGTACATGAACCAGCAGCTATTTGAGAAGGCGTTGAAGTCGTTTGAAGCCGCGGCTACCAATGATCCGGCATTGCAAGTGGTCGCCGTCAATCGCGGTGTGGCGCTGCTCAACCTGCAGCGTCTCGACGAAGCGAAGGCGCTGCTGGAAAAGGCCGTCAAAACCAATCCCAAAGATGCCCACGCCTGGTACAACCTCGGCCTCTATTCCAAGAATTCGTCGGATGCAGGCGCTGCCGTCGACGCTTTCCGTCACGTCACTGAGATTGATCCGGACGACGCTGACACTTGGTACTTCCTCGGATCGACCTATGCTCAACTCAAGCAATTTCCAGAAGCGATCGCTGCCTTCGAGCACGCATTAAAGCTCGACCCGCACCACGCCTCCGCTCAGTTTGGACTGGCCCGAGCCTACCAGCAATCCGGCCAAGCCGATTCCGCCCACGAAGCGATGAAGAAGTTCCAGTACATCACGCAAAACAAGCTGGGAGCGCCCATCAGCCTGTCGTATGGCGAGCAGGGAAAGTATTCGCGAGCAGAGGAATCGCCGGTGGCGGTGGAGAAGGTGGCGGCGGCGATTCCGGTGAGGTTTGTTGATGTGACAGAGAAGGCGGGGCTCGTATGGAAATCGGCGGCGAACACTAGCAAAAACGCTGCTGCAGATATCGGCCCGGGGGCATGTTTTCTGGATTATGGTAATGATGGGCGGATTGATGTGTTGCTCGGCAGCAATGGCCCCGAGGGCGGGCTGTCACTGTTGCACAACCTAGGAGGGAGGTTCGAGGATGTCACGAAAAACGCCGGACTCGATCCCACGTTGCACGCGTCGGCCTGTACCACGGGGGACTATGACAACGACGGCTTTGTAGACATTGCTCTGAGTGTAAGCGGTCATGTGCTGCTGTTTCATAACGAAAAAAATGGAACCTTCAAGGATGTGACCGAAGCGGCCGGGATCAAGCGCGATGTCCTCGTCCTAGGCTTGACCTTCATTGACTACGATCACGACGGCGACGTCGACCTGTATGGAGTGGGCGGCTCCTGGCAACTACTGCCATCCGAGGGCGGAGTTGCCCGTCTTGAAGTCGACCCGAAAACTTTGAACGTCATGTGGCGCAACAACGGCAACGGGACTTTTACGAATATTGTGCGGGACCTGGGCCTGCTCAGTGGCTTCGCCACAGCGGCGGTTGGTACCGACTACAACAATGATCGGGCTGTCGACATTGTGGTAACCCAAGGGGGACTTCAGCAACCGGCCATTTTCGAGAATCCCCGAGAAGGCAAGTTTCGCGAGCGAAGGTACTTCAAAGATCTGAGCCCAACCGTTGGCGTTGGCGTCCTGGACTACGACCATGACGGCTGGATGGACCTCGCCTTCACACACTTCGGAGTTCCGGGCCTTTCGCTCTGGCAGAACAAGCAAGGTAATACCTTCGAGCCGGTCCCTCTGCCGAAGGTCGATTGGGTCCGCGCGTTTGGTGTTGTTGCCTTCGACTACGACAACGACGGCTGGGTCGATCTCGCTGCCGTCGGCGAGACGAAAGATGGCAAGGGTGAAGTCCGCCTCTTCCGCAATCTCGGGCCCGACGGATGGAAAGACGTTACCGCGGACGTTGGCCTCGACAAGATTCAACTCAAAGAGCCGTGCGCCATCATTGCTGGAGACTACGACAACGATGGTGCCGTCGATCTCCTGATTACGCAAAACCACGGCCCCGCTGTGCTGCTCCGTAACGAAGGCGGCAACAAGAACAACTCGCTGCGCCTCGCGCTCAAGGGCCTGAACGATAACAAGAGCGCCATCGGCACGAAGGTTGAAGTCTTCTCCGCCGGCTTGTGGCAGAAGTTCGAAGTGTACGGCTCGTCCGGCTATCTCGGACAGAACTCGCCCTACCTGACCATCGGCCTCGGGCAAGCCAAGGAAGCCGATGTCGTCCGTATGTTATGGCCGACCGGAGTTCTGCAGGATGAAATCGAAGTCGCTGCCAACAAGGTGCAGAACATCCAGGAACTCGACCGTCGCGGCAGTTCGTGTCCCACGTTATTCGCTTGGGACGGGCACGAATATCAACTGGTCGGCGATATGCTCGGCGCGGGCGTTGTCGGGCATTGGATCGCGGCGAGCGATGGCAAAGTTGAGCGCAATATTGCTCGTCCCACCGAAGTCATTAAACTTGACCGCGCCTCCCTCCGCGAAAAAGACGGAAAGCTCAGCTTCCGCTTCATGGAGCCGCTTGAAGAATCCGTCTACCTCGATCAGGTGAAATTGCTGGCCGTCGATCACCCCTCCGATGTCAACGTCGATCCCAACGAATATTTCGCCAGCAATCCGCCGTACCCGCCGTTTAAGGTGGTATTCAGCCGCGACGCGCGGCCGCCGACCGGTGCGTGGGACGAGCACGGCCACAACGTGCTCCCCGATTTGCTCGCGCATCGGTTTTTCGGCGACTTTAAAGTGCTCTCCTTCATGGGATTCACCGAGCCCCACAGCCTGGAACTCGACCTCGGTGAGCCGTACCGCGGCGGCCCGCTGTGGCTGCTGATGCATGGCGAGATCGAATATTTCTCCGCGACCAGCATGTACGCTGCTGATCAAGCGCATCTGCGACCGTTTGCACCGTATGTCGAGGCGCAAGTTGCGGGCAGCTCGACCGAAAACGACGGAAAGGGAAAATGGGTTCGCGCCGTCGATGACCTGGGATTTCCCGCCGGAGGCGCGCGCACCATGACCGCCGATCTCACCGGCAAACTTCCTCCGGGTACGCGGCGCATTCGCCTTACCACGAATCTGCAGATCTACTGGGACAACATCCTGATCAGCCGCACGAGCCAGGACCAAAGCGCGCGCCTGACACCGGTTCCACTGGCCCGCGCCGAACTGAATTTCCACGGCTTCCCGTTGAAGATCGAAGATCAGCCTCCCGGCAACGTGAAATACATTTACGAAAAAGCCAGCGCCACCGGCCCCTACACCCGACCTGCTGGCGCGTACACGCGTTATGGCGATGTGCGACCATTGCTCGATTCGCTCGACGATAAGTTTGTTGTGTTCGGATCGGGCGATGAAGTCGCGCTCGATTTCGACCCGGCGAAGCTGCCCGCTTTGCCGCAAGGTTGGATACGCGACTATTTCTTCATCGCCAACGGCTACGAAAAGGATATGGATTTCTACGCTTACCGGGGATATACGGTTGAGCCGCTGCCCTTCCGCGACATGCGCACCTATCCGTATCCCGATCAATCATTCCCCGCCGATGCCGAGCACCTGAATTACTTGTTCGAATACAACACCAGGTTCATGTCGGGCAACGAAGCGAGCGGATATTCGTTCCAATACCCCAAGTGAAGATTTGTCACATGAACGAATTTGTCATCCTGAGCGAAGCGAAGGACCTGCTTTCTTGTCGGTGCAGGCGACAGCAGGTCCTTCGCTGCGCTCAGGATGACAAAGGTTGGTGCGGGAGTGCGCTCAGGTGCACGCCACAATCACTCTGCAGGGCCGGCTGGATTTCCGTTTCACTGATCGCCTTCGCGGGTCTTCTCTCAGCTCAAGACGCTCCACAAGGTCCGATGGGGCCGCCCGCGAAGATCCCGCCCGCCCACATTGAAAAGAAATTACCGTCGCCAAAACTCACTGCGCCCGTGCCCGTCTTTCGCGACATCGCCGCCCAAGCCGGCCTGACCGCCTCTCACATCTCCTCGCGTGAAAAATACTTCGTCATCGAATCCATGAGTGGCGGAGTCGGTCTGTTCGACTGCGACAACGACGGCATACTCGACATCGTGATGGTGAACGGCTCTACCGTCGATCGCTATAAGCAGAGCGGAGGCGATCCTCTCGTCACGCTCTGGCATCAGGACGCCAACCTGAAGTTCACCGACATCACCGAGAAGGCCGGACTGACGCGCAAAGGCTGGGGTATGGGCGTTGCCGTCGCCGACTTCGACAACGACGGCAATCTTGATCTTTTCGTCACCGGCTACGGCGGCAACGCGCTCTACCGCAACAAAGGCAATTGCACTTTCGAAGACGTCACCGACAAGGCTGGAGTGCGCGGCGGCGGCTTCTCGACGGGCGCGGCCTGGGCAGACTACGATCGCGACGGCAACGTCGATCTGTTCGTTTCACGCTATGTTCACGTCGATATGAACGACCTTCCCGCGTTCGGTTCGACCAAGTTCTGCGTGTTCAAAGGCGCGCCGGTGCAGTGTGGCCCTTGGGGTATGGAGGGCGAGACCGACCTGCTCTACCACAACCGTGGCGATGGCACCTTCGAAGAAGTGTCGAAGAAGGCCGGCGTCGACGATCCCGAAAAATATTACGGACTGGGCGTGACTTGGGGCGACTATGACAACGACGGCTGGCCCGACCTGTTCGTCGCCGATGACGCGACTCCTAACCATCTCTATCGCAACAACCACGACGGCACGTTCACGGACGAGGCCATGGTCGGCGGCCTCGCGCTGAATGGCGAAGGGCAGGCGCTCGGTTCCATGGGTGTGGCTTGGGGTGACTACGACCACAGCGGACGTCTTTCGATGTTTGTCACTGAGTTCGCCGATCAGCCGAACACTCTCTATCACAACCAGGGGACGCACGGATTCGAGGATGTGGCAATGCAGTCTCATCTCGGACAGCCGAGCTTGCCGTTCCTCGGTTGGGGCACGGCGTTCTTTGACATGGACAATGACGGCTGGCTCGATTTGTTCGTGGCTTGCGGGCACGTCTATCCGCAGATGGATACAGTGAAGGGAAGTGCCGCCTACGCCGAGCCGTTGCTGCTGCATCGTAACTTGCGCAACGGAACCTTCGAGGAAGTTTCGAAGGCGGCGGGGTTGGCTGACATACCGATGAAATCCCGGCGGGGCGCGGCTTTCGGCGATATCGCGAACAACGGCAATGTCGACATTGTCGTCCTCAATATTGGCGAGCCGCCATTACTGCTGATCAACGCAAACAAAATTACGAATCACCGTGTGCTTTTCCAGTTGGTTGGAACCAAGAGCAATCGCGCCGCGATCGGCGCGCGCGTCACCATTCATGCCGGGGGAATGACACAGTTCGACGAGGTGCGTGGCGGCGGCAGTTATCTTTCGCAGAACGATCTCCGGCTTCATTTCGGCCTGGGATCGGCGACAAAAATTGACTTGGTCGAAGTGCGCTGGCCGACCGGCAAGATGGAAACTTTCAAGGACGTGGCGGCGGACAAGATCCACGCCATCACGGAAGGGCAGGGAATCAAGGAGGCGCTCGCATTGCCTGCCCCAGAATCGATTTCTTTCTAGCCTGAATTCACGAGCCGTATCTCACTACTGCCGCGCCTTTGCCAGATCTTTCCATCCCACCAGTACGAACGCCTGCTCCTTGAGAAATTGCCGGAACTCCGCGCTCTTCACCATTTCCAAGTCGCGCTGACGCCACGCGGCTCCCCAATCTGGATGATCCCACGTAGCGCCGCGCATTTCCTCGTCGTCATAGGCCAGGTGCACGATGAGTTGATAGACACCTGGCGGGAGTGGCGCAAGTTGCCGCTTGTACCAGTCGAGCCAATCTTTGTTGTTGGGCGCGACACCCGGTTCCATGGTGACGACGCGCTGAATCGTGACCTCCTCCGCGGGCACAGAAACGCCCCTGGGCGAGCCATGCGTTCCTGTGGGTTCCAAAAGAATTGGGAGTTTGTATTCGTCGCGCAGTTTTCGGTACACGCCGAAAAGTTCCGGGGATGAAACCATGCCCGCCATGTGCATATCAAGGTGCGTGAGCGGAATGCCTGCGTTTTTCGCGCGGTCGACCTGGGAACGCAATTCGAATTCGACGTCCGCCATCTTGGCGTTCTGGTCCACGTCGGGAGTGTCGAGCGGAAAGTATCCGTGGGCATCGACGAGGCTGGGAACTCTGCCCACGCCGCTGACCGGGCCCCAGCGCAGGTCGGTCCATTCACTGGTCAGTGCGAGGTGAATACCAAGATCGGCATTCGGGTGTTGCTTCGCCCAGCGCGCCACCTCGGGAAACCACGGGCAGGGAACCAGAATGCTGGCCGAAGTGATCCATCCCTTCTCAAGGGCCTCGAACGTGGCCCGATTGACGGAATGGTTCATGCCAAGGTCGTCGGCGTGGATCACCAGCAGGCGCGCCGAGGCCGGATAGCCCAGCCGCTCCTGGGCAGTTTTTTCTGGGACAGTGTTGGCGAGGTTCTGCGCCAGCGCGAGGCGGCTCAAGCAGATGACGCCCAAGCAAACAAAGAAGAACGGGAGTAGAAAACGCATTCTGCATTTCATGATCGTGGCCTCGCGCTCCAGTGATTTCGTCAAATTTCGCCGGAGTCTTGGATTTTGCCAAGATTCGGCAAGAAACGTTTTAATGCAATGTTTTTTCATTGACAGAATATCCCTTCCGTATAGAATTCGAGAGGATTTTGTGGAATTGCAGCGCGCAATTCTATTCTGTGGCCTCGTGAGTGACCCTTCCCCGGAACCCCGTTATCTCCGCAGGATAATGGGGTTTTGCTTTAAGAGCAGGAATGAGTTCTACCGCCAACCCGCCCGCTAACGCCCCGCGCCTGAAGCGCTCACTCACGCTTTGGGACCTGATTCTGTACGGCATCATCGTGATCCAACCGGTCGCGCCGATGTCGGTGTTCGGCGTGCTCAGTGACCGCGGGCATGGCCACGTAGTCACGACCATCCTGATCGCCATGGTGGCGATGCTGTTCACCGCCATCAGCTATGGCCGCATGGCACGCGCCTATCCCAGTGCCGGTTCCGCATTCACCTACGTTGGGCAGGAAATTAATCCCGCTCTCGGTTACGTCACTGGCTGGAGCATGGTGATGGACTACATGCTCAATCCAATCATTTGTACGATCTGGTGCAGCCAGCAGGCGCACGTGTTTGCTCCCGGAGTGCCGTACTGGGCGTGGGCTGTCTTCTTTTCGCTGGTATTTACCCTCCTGAACATCCAGGGCGTGAAAACTTCAGCTCGGGTGAACTCGGCGCTGGCGGCGGGGATGGGCGTGGTGATTGTAATATTCTTTGTGGTCGCGGCGCGCTACATCTTCGGGCATCCGCACGACGGCGCAGGGTTTTATTCGCGCCCCTTCTACGATCCGAGCCTGTGGAACACGAAGGCCGTGCTTGGCGGAACATCGATTGCGGTGCTCACCTACATCGGCTTCGACGGCATCTCCACGCTCTCGGAAGAAGCGGAAAACCCGCGCCGCAATATCCTGCTGGCAACGGTGCTTACCTGCCTGGTGATTGGCATTTTGTCTGCCGTGGAAGTCTACGTAGCGCAGTTGATCTGGCCCGCATCGCAGCCTTTTCCGAACGTCGACACGGCTTTCGTGCACGTCGCTGGCCGAGCCTGGTTGCCGATGTTCGGCATTATCGGATTCACTCTTCTGGTTGCCAACTTCGGATCGGGCATGGGTGCACAGATCGGCGCAGCTCGCCTGCTTTACGGTATGGGGAGAAGCAATGCGCTCCCGAAATCGTTCTTCGGAGTCGTCGACGCGAAGCATCGGGTTCCGCGGAATAACGTATTGTTTGTGGGTGCAATCGCGCTGATAGGCGCGTTCGTGATGAGTTACGGCCTCGGCGCCGAGATGCTAAATTTCGGCGCGCTCATCGCTTTCATGGGTGTGAACGCTGCCGCGTTCATGCGCTATGTGGTACGCGAACGCAAGTGGACGTTGTCGTTTGTCGCGCCGCCCGTCCTCGGGTTCGTGATCTGCTTGTTGCTCTGGCTGAGCCTCAGTACTCCCGCCAAAATCGCCGGCACCATCTGGATGGTCGCTGGAATTGCCTTTGGTGCTTGGAAGACCCGTGGATTCCGCGGAGACTTGGTCAACTTTGATTTACCGGCGGATGAATAAGAGGGTTTTGTCATCCTGAGCGAAGCGAAGGACCCGCTGTCTTGTGCACTGACAAGAAACCAGGTTCTTCGCTTCGCTCAGGATCACAATTGATTAGAAAGTTACTCCGTGTTCCATCCGCTGACTTCAAGCTCAGGCCTCGCTGCTCCCAGACTGCTAGTGCGATACGTTGCCGTGATCTCGCGCTTCTCGCCTGGCAGCAGAGAGATGTAGTTGTCCTGCCAGACCACTGGTAGTATCTCCTCGCCGCCCTTGCCCTTGTCGAGTTTCAGTCGCACGAAAAATGCAAGAGTCTTGCTGGGATTTTCCACGGTGACACGAGTCACTGCGTCTTCACCTTTCGTTTCGCTGCGGCTCGATACATTCAGTTTTACCTTTGGCAATTGAGCGAGCGACGTGTAATCCGCATACGACGCGGTCGGAGTCGTATACCAGTTGGACTTTGTCCAGTCGAGCGTTTCCGGTTTCGTCGACAGCCAGTAGAAGTTCGACCCGACCAGCTTGCCGCTCCCATCGGTGACGCGGAGATCCAAGAAGTATGCCGGAGAGAGGCCGTCGATTTGGGGAAGCTCAAACACTTTTGCGGTGCTGTCGGCGGCGGCATCGAGTGACGCATTCTTGGAAAATTTCTGTGTTCCATCCAGATTGAATACCCGCGCCGCCAGCTTCAGCCCCTTGGCATCCACATATTGGCTGCTTACCAGCCACACAGAGTGATCGTCGTATCCATAGACAGGATCGAGCGCCTGCATCGCTTTCTTCGCGCCGAAATATCCGCCGCCCGGCTGCAAATAGTAGTCGTAGAGATGCCAGATCATCGACGGCCACGCATTGTTCAGCATCCACTGGATTACGCCCGTCGAAGTGTACTTGTTGCGGCTATAAGCTTCGTACATGGCACGCACGCCTTCGTAGGTCATGAGCTGCGATTTGTAGGTGAAGTCTTCCGCGCTGCTGGCGGTTCCGTAGCGCGCATTCAGCGCGTCGGTAAACACCTGCATCGTTTTGAAGGCCCCGCCACCAGCATGGAAATTCCAGTACTCATCCACTGGCCAAAGATGATCTTTGGGAACCATGCGCTCGACGCTTTCGATCGGAGGAATCGCCGGCCCCATGCTGGTTTCGGTGTTGAAGCCGTAAGCGCCTCCACAGCCGCCCGCGTTGCAGGATTTTTCCTCGCTGTGAAGATGCGGATCCACGGTCCAGTACGAGGGCGCAACGTATTCGTATGGCCCGCTCATCTTCACGCCGCTTCCGTCGGTTACCGTGGTCGGCTTGGCCGTAGCCGAAGACACCACAGGATTCGGCCACAGCAGGTCGCTTTCGATCTTCAGATACATCTCTTCCACGTCCGGCGGAGGCGGATTGTCGCTGCCGTTCAGCCACATCACCATGCTAGGGTGCCGCCTCTGGCGGTAGATCTGGTCGCGCAACGAAGCTTTCGCAATCTCGAAATCCTCATCTTTCCAGCTACCCCAGTGTTCCCAGTAATCGCAGCAGCACCATCCCGCCATCACCAGGATGCCCTCGCGGTCGGTGATGTCGTAGAATTCCTCGGTTTCGAGCTTGCCTTCCAGCCGGACCGTGTTCAGTCCCATGTCACGTACGTAGCGGAACTCGTCGGCGAGCCGCTCCGAGTTCTCGCGCATCATCATGTCGGGCGTCCAGCCGCCGCCGCGAATCAGGATGTTCTTGCCATTGATTTTGAACAGACGTTTCAGGCGATCCGGCGCCTGCTCGGACACTTCGGAGGTGATCTCGCGAATGCCGAATTTCGAGTGCGACACGTCGGAAAGTTCGCCGTTTACTTCGAACGAAAGGGTCAGATCGTGAAGGTTCGGTGTTCCCATCTGCGCCGGCCACCACAGTCGAGGATTGCTCAGGTTCAGCTGTGGATACTGAGCGGGCGTAAACACGACGTCTTTCGATTCTCCCGCCGCCAGCTCCACGGTTTGCGAAAACTCGACGTTTTCGATCCTGCCCTTCAGTGTCCCTCTTACCGGATGATCGCTGGCGTTTTTCGCCAGCGCGGTCACCGTCAAGTGGGCTGCGTTGTTTGCGGGCGAATCGACTTTCGAGAGGACGGCCGGATGCCGCAATGCGACCGGTCCACTGGTGGTCAGATACACCTCGCGCCACAGCCCCATGTTCTTGTCGGGGGGCGAAGGATTCCAGTCGACGAAAGTGATTGCCAGGCTGTTCTCGGTAGGGGCCCACACCTGTACCGCGAGCACATTGGGTCCTTGCTTAAGGGCGGACGTCACGTCGAACTCGTAGGTCCGCCACGCGCCCGCCACTTCGTTCGAGTTGGCAATCTGCTTCCCATTGAGAAAAATGTTGGCGCGGTAGTTGATGCCGCGGAAGTTCAGCCACACGGTTTTCCCGGCGAAAAGATTAGGAAGCGTAAATTCTTTGTGGTACCACCACGAAACCGCGTACGGGCTGTCCGGTGGCATCGGAACGTTCGAAAAATTAAAACCGACGGGATAACTCACCCCAGGGTACTGCCGCATATTCATGCCGTAAAAAGGATCCGGCAGCAGCTTGCTTTTCACTTGCGCCGCGACCACGGTCGTCGGAACGTCCGCCTGGATCCAGTCGTTGGTCTTGAATGACGCGCTGGAGATCGCATCGCCGGTTGCCGCTACTTTGGCGGAAGACTGCAGCGCCCATCCTTCGTGCAACGGGAGCGTCAGGGCGGGAGCCGGCTGAAAGCTCGGCTGGGCGGCGGCGACCGCCAGCAGAAAGAAAGGAATCAAGAGCCGTAAAATTTTCATGAAGAGGTCCTTCAGCAATCTGAGTTCTAAAAGATGGAAAGCCAGCGGTCATCCCGACAGGGACGACCTACGTTGATAACATCTTTATTAATTCGATTCAATAGGGCATTTTCGCTACGCCTCTGTGAGCGATGGTGATGGCGATGCCTGCCCTCGAGCGTCCCCTCAATGATGGGGTCAAGGCCTAGTTTATAATCAAAGATTCTCGCTTCCCAGCGTGGACCAATTTAACGGAGTGATCTCACTATGATTCGACAGCTGCAAAACGCAGGGCCAACCGTCAAAATCGTTCTTGGCGCACTGCTCGTCCTCATCTGTGCCTCGATGGCGATCACTCTCATTCCCGGCGGGATCGGCTCCAGCCTCGGCATTGGCGCGCCTCCGGCGGGTGTTCTGGCCACGATCGGCGACCAGACCGTGACCGTTCCCGAGGTGCAGCGCGAAGCCCGGGCCATGATCCAGCAGCAGTTTCCTCGCGGCGGCCCCCAGGCCAGCATGCTGCTGCCGTATTTTGCCAGCCAGGCCGCCGAGCGATTGATCAATCAGAAAGCTTTGGTTGCCGAGGCGCACCGCATGGGCCTGCATGTTAGCGACGAGGAACTCCGCGATGAATTTCAACACGGGGAGCTTGCCGCCACTCTTTTTCCCGACGGCAAGTTCATTGGGCAGGAACAGTACGAGACCCTCCTCCAGCAACACGATATGACAGTTCCACAGTTTGAAGCACAAGAGAAGGATCGTATTCTGACGCGCAAGTTGTACGCCCTGGTTTCGAGCAGTGCCTTCGTCGGAGAAACGGAAGTCCGCAGCGAGTTCGACCGCCGCAACACGAAAGTGAAGTTCGAATATGCCGTGATCACGCAGGCCGATATACTGAAAGGCTTGCATCCCACCGACGAAGAGCTCAAGGCCTTTTACGACCACAACAAAGCGACCTACAACAACGCCATTCCGGAAAAGCGGCAAATCAAGTACGTCGTGATCGACAGTGCGAAAGTCGCGGCGGCGTCCGCAGTGACCGATCAGGACCTGCAGGCATACTACGACCAGCATCGCGACGAGTATCGCGTTGCTGAACAGGTGAAGGTCAGCCACATTCTGATCAAAACGCCTCTTCCTGCGCCCGGCGCCAAGGAAGATGAGAAAGCGGTCACCGACGCGCGCACAAAAGCCGAGAATGTTTTGAAGGAGCTCAAGGCGGGCGGAGATTTTGCCAAGCTCGCCGAAAAATACTCGGACGATCCCGGCAGCGCCAAGAGCGGAGGCGAACTCGGCTGGATCGGCCGCGGCCGCACCGTTCCCGAATTCGAGAAAGCCGCTTTCTCACTCGGCAAGGGACAGACCAGCGACCTGGTCAAGAGCAGTTATGGCTTCCATATCATCCACGTTGAAGACAAGCAGGATGCTCACCTCAAAACGCTCGCCGAGGTGAAGAGCGAGATCGAAGAGAAAGTGAAGCAGCAGAAGACGGCGCGCGCCACCGAAATGGCGGCGAACGCACTGCTCAGCCAGGCGCGCACGGACGGATTCGACAAAGCAGCCGCGGCCAAAGGGCAGGCTGCAGTCACCACCGACTTCTTTGGCAGAACCGATATCCTGCCCGGATTGGGTGCCGATCGGCAATTTATGGACGCGGTCTTCAACGAGGCTGACAAGGCACCGCCCGATTTGGTGCAAGTCCCGCAAGGTTATGTTGTTTTCCAACTGGTCGGCATAAGGCCTCCAGCTACGCCCACATTCGAACAAGCTCGCTCACAGGTTGAGGGCCAGTTCAAGAACGAGCGCGCCGGTTTCCTGTTGCAGCAGAAGACGCAGGAACTCTCGGACCGCGCCAAGGCGGGGCACGATTTGAAGAAGGCTGCCAAGGATCTGGGAGCGACGGTGAAGACCAGCGACTTGGTTGCCCCCGATGGGCAGGTGCCCGATATCGGTTCCATGTCGAGCGCGAGTGCGATTTTTTCGCTGAAGCCTGGCGAGATCAGCGGGCCGATCACTTCCGCCGGCAATGGCGCGGTGGCTCAACTTCTTGAAAAACAGGCGCCGACGGATCAGGAATACACCGAGAAGCAGGACGCGACCCGTCAATCGCTTCTCGAAGCCAAGCAGAACGATTTGTTTGGCCTGTTCGTGACCAACCTGCGCAAGGACATGGAAACGTCGCACCGGCTGAAGGTGAATCAGGAAGAGATGAAAAACCTGACTCGCCAGACGTCGCAAGAAGGCTCATAGAAGAGAAGTTCTCAGTTCCCAGTTCTCAGTTCTCAGCCGTGCTGCGAACTGATAGCCAACCACTGAGAACTGGGAACTGAGAACTGATCTTGCATGTCATTCCCGCGCGCCAGCGGAATTCTGCTTCATCCCACCTCGCTGCCTTCGCGCGGCGGGATCGGCGACTTTGGTCCGCAGGCGTATGCCTTCGCCGATTTTCTCGCCTCCGCGCGGCAGGGTCTCTGGCAGGTGTTACCCCTCGGCCCGCTCGGTTTTGGGAACTCGCCCTATTCCTCCACGTCGGCGTTCGCCGGAAATCCCCTGCTGATCAGCCTGAACCGTCTCGTGGAGCGAGGTTGGATGGACCGCGCCATGGTCGACGCCTTACCCGACGGAGTCGGGCCCGTGGACTATCCGTCGGTCTTCCACCAGAAACTGCCTTTGCTGTTTGAGGCGGGGCGCAATTTCTTACGTGCTGCCTCTCCGAATGCCCGCACCCGCTACGAAAACTTCTGCAAGCGAAATCAATGGTGGCTCGATGATTTCGTTCTTTTCGATGGGTTGCGCGCGCGTTTCAAGCTGGAGAGCTGGAACCGCTGGCCCCGCGAACTGACGCATCGCGATTCGGTGGCTATTGAGAAGGCGCACGCCGAAATGCTCGACGAACTGGATGTCCGCCGCGCCCTGCAGTTTTTTTTCTACGAACAGTGGCAGGCCCTCCGAGCCTATTGTGCGCAACGTTCCATTCGTGTTGTGGGCGATATCGCGATCTTTGTAAATTTTGACAGTGCCGATGTCTGGACCCATCCCGACTTGTTTCGCTTGAACCCGGAGCTCGACCCCGAAGTAGTCGCCGGCGTCCCCCCTGATTTTTTCAGCAAAGACGGCCAACGCTGGGGCAATCCCCTGTATCGCTGGGACGTGATGAAGGAGCAGGGATACGCGTGGTGGATCGACCGGATGCGCTGGGTCACGCACAACTTTGATTACATCCGTCTCGATCACTTCCGCGGCTTCGCCCAGTTCTGGGAGATTCCGGCCAGCGAACCAACTGCGATTCATGGCCGTTGGGTCGACGGCCCGAAAGACGATTTGTTCGTGAAACTGCGTGAGGCTCTGGGCGGATTGCCATTTTTCGCCGAGGATCTGGGATATATCACGCCCGATGTGCACGCCCTCCGCGAACGTCTGAAGATTCCGGGCATGGCCGTGCTCCAATTCGGATTTGGCAACGTCGGCGCGCACGCCCATCTGCCGCACACGTTCACCTCAGAGAAGGTGGTCTATACCGGGACGCACGACAACGACACGCTGCTCGGCTGGTGGGCATCGGCGGCGACGGACTACGAACGTCAGCAAGTGGAAGCCTACTTGGGTCGATGTGAAGATGGTTTCGCCTGGACAATGATTCGTGCCGCCGCAAATTCCGTCGCTAGCCTCTGCGTTGTGCCGCTGCAGGATGCGCTCGGACTGGGAAGCGATGCGCGCATGAACATGCCGAGCCATCCGGAAGGGAACTGGCGCTGGCGTTTTGCGGCCGAGTGGCTGCGCCCGGAGTTGGCAAAAAAGATGGCCGCAGTCGCCGAAGTTTCCGACCGCCTTCCGCAGCCGTTGCCGGCAATCCGAAACGAAGAGTGGGCGGCCTGAGTAGTGTATCCTCGCTTGCGCAGCAAATTGACTAAACCTTCTGGAGTACGATTCTGTGACCGAGCCCATCATTTGCGCCCAGGCTGTCGAAAAGTTCTATGTGCAGCCGGATGGGAACCGCATTGAAGTTGTTGCCCCCGTCGATCTCGATGTAGAGCCTGGAAAAATTATCACCCTGCTCGGTCCCTCCGGCTGCGGCAAGTCCACGCTGCTGCGGATTCTGACCGGCCTTAGCAAGCCTTCCTCCGGCCAAGTTCTCTGGCATGGGCAGCCCATCACGTCGCAGAACGCCGGCGTTTCAATCGTCTTCCAGAGTTTTGCGTTGTTCCCCTGGCTGACCGTGCTCGACAACGTCGAGGCGCCCCTCGAAGCTCGCGGAGTGCCTGCCGTCGAGCGCCACAAGCGTGCCTTGCGCATTCTCGACACCGTAGGTTTGGATGGATTTGAAAGTGCCTACCCGAAAGAGCTTTCCGGCGGTATGAAACAGCGTGTCGGCTTTGCGCGCGCCCTGGTGGTGGAGCCCGAAGTCCTGTTCATGGATGAGCCCTTCTCCGCGCTCGACGTGCTGACAGCGGAAAACCTTCGTAACGAACTGCTCGAGCTCTGGATCAGCAAGAAAATGCCAACCAGCGCCATTTTCATCGTCACGCACAATATTGAAGAGGCGGTGCTGCTGGCGGATCGCGTTATCGTGCTGGGAAGGAATCCGGCCCGGGTGCGCGCCGATTTCCCCATCGAACTGCCGCACCTCCGCGATCGCAAATCGCCGCGCTTTGTAGAACTGGTGGATTACATCTATAAGATCATGACCCAGCCCGACCTCGCGCTACCGGCGCCCGGTGCCACCGCAGCCGCGCAGAAACCCGCGCGCCAGAAGTATCAGATGATTCCGCACGCACGCGTCGGCGGCATCGCCGGCCTGCTCGAACTGCTGCAGGATCGCGGTGGAAAGGAAGACCTATATCGTCTCGCCGAAGACCTCATTCTGGACGCCGAAGACCTGCTCCCGATCGTCGAGGCTTCGGTTCTGCTCGGCTTCGCCACACTGAAAGAAGGCGATGTCGAAATCACCCCCGAGGGCACTCGCTTTGCGGAGGCCGACATCCTCACGCGCAAGATTCTTTTCCGCACAGCCGCTCTTAAGAACATCATGATCCTGCAGCAGATCGACAGCGTCCTGCATGCCAAGACGGATCACTCCATTCCGCAGGATTTTTTCTACGATATTCTCGACGAGCATTTCAGCCAGGATGAAGTGGAGCGGCAATTCGAAACTGCCATGAACTGGGGCCGCTACGCCGAAATTTTCGACTTCGATCGCGAATCGCACCGTTTGGTTCTCGCTGAACCAGTCAGCGAACCGCATTCACCGACGACTACGCCGGTGCAGTCGTGAAGCGCCCGCAACGAATTGCTTTCCGCCCGCTGGTTCGGATTTGGTCGGTGCTGCCGCGTCCCAGCGCGGCGAGCCTGCCCGACCTCATCATGTTTTCAGGCGGGCTGGCCCTCTTCTATGGCGTTGTGGAAGTCGGGCGCAACTGGCTTGGTCCCTTCACGCCGCACGTAGAGATCAGTCGCAGCCTTGGGGCACTTCCTGTTTATGCCGGATACTCGCTCCTGCGTATCGCGCTCGCCTATATGCTGAGTTTGATCTTCGCCGTCACCTACGGATACATCGCCGCCTACCGGCCGGGCGCGGAACGTTTCATGATTCCGCTGCTCGATGTTCTGCAGTCCATCCCGGTGTTGAGCTTCCTGCCCGGCGTGATGCTCGCCATGGCCGCGCTTTTTCCGGGCCGTCAACTGGGGGTCGAGATGGGCGCGGTCCTGCTCATTTTCACCGGGCAGGTCTGGAACATGGCTTTCAGCTTCTACGCGTCGCTGAAGAGTATTCCGCGCGAGATGCGCGAAGCAGCGACCATCTACCGCTTCAACTGGTGGCAGCGCTTTGTTCAGATTGAACTGCCGTTCGCCACCATCGGTTTGGTGTGGAATTCCATGATGTCGGTCGCCGGTGCCTGGTTCTTCCTGATGGCCTGCGAGCAATTCGGCGACTTTCGCTTGCCCGGCCTCGGATCCTACCTCCAAGCAGCCGCGGACAACGGTGACACTCGCTCCATTCTGCTCGGCATCACCACCATGGTGGCGGTGATTGTGCTCCTCGATCAGTTCGTATGGCGGCCGGTGATCGCGTGGGCGGAAAAATTCAAGATGGAGCAAGTCGAGAGCGCCAGCGCCCCAACTTCTTGGGTCCTCGATTTTCTCCAGCGTTCCCGCGGTGTCGCGCTCTTCCGTAAGCGGGCGATTCGTCCGCTCCGCGAACAGATAGTGCATTACTTTGCCCGCCGGAATGAAGTACGTGCCGAATCAACCGGCGAGAACAAAGCGGCTTTGTGGTTCTGGCGAGTGCTGGGAATCGTCGTTTTGGGTGCGATCGGCTATGCTGTCGTGCGTGTTGTCATGCTCTTGACTGGACTGCACGCTTCCGAATTTCACCAACTCGGCATTGGGCTGATTGCGACCTTCCTGCGCGTGAATATTACGCTTGTGCTCGGCGCCCTCTGGACGATTCCTGTCGGGGTCGCTATCGGATTCAACCCGCGCCTAGCGCGCATCGCCCAGCCCCTCGCGCAGATTGCCGCCTCGGTTCCGGCTACAGCGTTGTTCCCAGTGGTGCTGCTGGTGCTGATTCGCCTGGGTGGAGGCCTGGGAGTAGGTTCAATCGTTCTGCTGCTGCTGGGCACACAGTGGTACATCT
>JAIQFA010000199.1 GCA_020073525.1 Terriglobia bacterium | reverse complement strand
TTGCTCAAACCAACCGCCCGTGAGACGGCTGAGAATCCGCATCTTCTTTCCGCCTGTGAAGGTCGCTTCGTCTACGAGAGCGACACAGCACGCTGGGTCATTGTGTACGAAGCCACGACCCGCTGCGTAGATTCCAACATGGCGTTTGAACGAGAAAGGGTTGATGACTTCAACCATGTCGCCGTTCTGTAACGGAACGAAATTCATAGTGCCTCCCCTCGACTGGTCAAGAGAATCGTACCACGTTTTGCTGGCGAATCAAAGGCGAACATTGTTCGATGCTGGGAATACTGATGGACATCGAGCAGAAGCTAGAAGCAGATGTGTGCGGCACTTAGAGAATTGCAGTTACCGACATGCCCTAGAAGCGTCGCCGTTCGAGCTAACGGGCATCGCGGGGACGTAAGAAGGTAAGAGAGAGCTTCGGTGTGTGTCGGGGGATAAAGCTAATCGTCCTTATTCATCACGTACTGACAATAGCTACACAGACTGTATCCGTCTGCATCTTCAAAGTCAGCCTCAATGAGTGCCTTTTGGATTAGCTCTGATGCTTCATCAACGTCATCACCCTTCAATCGGTAATGATCTTCTATCCCAACGATCGCATTCTCGAATTGGTAAATGGGTTCTCCACAGTAGCAGGACTCTTTTGCACCAAAATAGTCCATCAATGTTTCGAGGTCAGCAGTGCCGTTTTCGATGTGCGCTTTCAGATCGGGCCACGTTTCCGGAACTGAATGAGACATCTCGCTTCTGGCTTGAGCCTCAATCTCGCTCCAATCTTCTTTACCTTCTCTGTGAGCCAACGCGATAGCCGACCGTTTGCTCCCCAGCATGGCCTGAACGACCCAGCCAAAGATCTTCTCTGGCCAGGCCGCCCACTTTGTGTGCTCTTCGTAACTCGCCTTTAGCTGCTCACGAAGGACAGCATCCTGCATCCGAGCATCCAAACCATCGGCGCGAAGACGACGCTTTCCAATTCGTTCGAGGGTTGACTCAACCAGATAATCCGGCGGGTCCGCACCAAACGCCCGTTTGAAAATAAAAGCGATTGCTGTCGCAGTCAGCGGTCCGCCTGGCTCGGGTTTCTCGCCCCTCCTCGGCTTGGAGACTTCCTGGCGAATGTCCTCAGCAACATCATCGGCGTGGGCCAGGGTGTTCGCCAGTTCCTTCATGCGTCTCAGCAGCCGGTCTGGCACGTTCCTCCGGTACAACTCCTCCCGTGAAAGGATGCCCCATGAATCCTGCAGGCGTGTCCTTATTTGTACCTCGCACCAGAGCGTCATTTTGTCTGCGGCGAAACCAACTTCAATGGGGCAGGCAAGATGGATAGCACGATACCCTGACTCTTTTGGTTTTGCGATGTAGTCTTGCCGTTCAACTGCTAAGCCAAGTTTCAACAGGGCGTCTTCAAAGAGGTCAGCGGCTCGGTACACATCTTGCAAGTTGTTGCAGACGACCCTGAAACCTACGAAATCCCCACACTTCTCAATCGCCTCTTCCTGAGACCATCGGCGCTCCTGCGCCTTGCGGACAACGCCGGTGAACTGTTTGATGCGAGGCTTATCGAAGACCACTTTCACCAGATCTGGATTTCCAATCTTCTCTAACGCCGAGGAAAGCACCTTCCCAACCCGCTTAACGATTGAGTCAGCAAGCTCGTACGCCTTACCATATTTTTCAGCGGCGTCGTTCATAACGTTCCCTAAATTCTAGATGCCCGGCTTGGGCACCGTAAAGGCGTGAGGCAACTCCAACGCTAGCCGGTTTGAGTTTTGTACTGCGCGGTGATGGACATCCTTCCGGGCATAAGAAACCACTGCCAACAACATGCACATCGTGGTGGCCATATCGGATCACCCGAGTGAATCGCCGTCGCCGGGCGCCTTGATAAGCCCGGTTCCTTGCGCCTTGGGCTATTCGATGGCGCGGTTTCCGGGATTCCCTTTTGCACGCTGGGAACTTAGACGGACCACAATTCCATCTGTTTGGCTTGAAGATGCTGGGGCGCATACCTCCGAAGAAACGCTTTGCCCGATCCTGTCATCCCAAGGATCAGCGTGTGGGCGACCTCGCCGTTATGCAGGTTCAGAAAATACGGGGTGCTGTTGTCGGTTTCGAGTACGGCCAGGTACTCGGTGCCCAGATGAGCGTTAGTCTTCTCGCCCGGAAGGATCGTGAACAGAAAAGACAGGTCTGCGTAGTTCGTATTGAGTAGATACAGCTTGCGCAGGTTGAGCGGATAATTTCCGGGTACAGTGGCGAAGAATGCGTTGAGCTGGTTGTAGGTCTCAGAAAACAAATTGCCGTCGGCGTTGGTGAAGATGCCGGCGAACTCGGCCCCGAGTTGCTCCAGGTCGGCTTTTGAGCGGCAGTAGAGGACAATCGTGAGCGAGAACTCGCCGAGCGATTGCCCGTCGCCCAGAGCACGCAGGCAGTCGCCAAGGTTCTCGATGTCAGCCTGCTTCGATTCGTCCACCAGCACGTCGCGAGGGTTGGTCTTCGTCGCGTCGTTGCCCATCTGCGAGACAAACCCTGTCTTCGACATGTTGAAGTGGCGGCGGCGTTTGTTGACTTCCTTGCGGGCTTTGTCTGCGGCGACCGGCGTCCATTCCGTAATGACCCGGAAATTAGCGGGGATCTTCAGCAGCGCATCGAGCGCCAGTGGCCGCGTCTCGGTGATGGCCTCTTTCATGGTCAGCACGCGCACGATGTGATCGCCGACGCGCAGATGGTCACGTTCGGCATCGATGTTCGAGTTGACGACTTGATAGTCAAGAAACTGCGTGGACTGCGGTCTGCCCGCAATGCGCCACTCATCGAAGTTAAGCAACCGGCGGAAGAACGTGAACTGCTGCTGACGGTTCAGGACCTCGATTTGCATGAAGTCCGCGAGCTGCCGGGCGAATGCCTGCACGCGCTCGTCGAGCCGCGCAACATCGTGTTCGATGTGCATGCGCAGCAGAGTTTTCATGTTGTCGTTCGTGAACTGCGCTTTCAGCTCGCCGAGGGCTCCGGCAGGATCGTGAAAGAGCCGGCTGAATGCCGCGCCCACTCCGGTTTTCGACCGCGAGCCTTCGAGCAGAATGCAGTAGAAGATCTCGACTTGATAAAGATGGTCGCGTTTCGCCTCAAAGAACTTCCGCCGCTGGTCGATGGCCGCTGCCACAATCGGGTCGTCATATGTTGCGAACGGTATGTCGGGCCGGTTCGACTTGAAGAGATATTGGTATACGTGGAACTCTGGGCCGAAGGCTTTCAGAGCGGCTTCCAACCGCTTCACCGCGTACTCCTGCTCCGAGCGATCAAGGCTTTCGTAGTCCACGCCGGGAACACTGAGCACCATGCCGACATCGCCGGATTTCGTGAGAAAGGCTGTCTCGTTCCAGAAGCCATAGAGATTGATGTGATCGTTGAGACACGCGCTCTCCTTCCATGGCTTGATGACCTTATCGACTCGAAGCATCACAGCACCTCCATGTGAGGGATTTGCTGTTTGGCCGCGTCATAACGGACGTTGTAGCGTTCGGATTTTGCGAGGATGCGAAGGAACGCCGGATCGCTGTTTGTCACCCAATGGCCGAAGGCGAAACCGCCGATGAAGACGGCAACTCTGCGCCCCAAATGGGCCAACCGCCCCTTGCGGACCGATAGGTCCAATC
>JAIQFA010000091.1 GCA_020073525.1 Terriglobia bacterium | reverse complement strand
GAAGCGGTCATAGGAGCGCTTCTGAACCTCGATCAGGTTCGGGATCTGGATGGTTGCTGGAATTTTGGAAAAATCAAAACGTCGGCGGTGGATATTGTGCTTTGTCATGCTCAGGAACTCCTGCTTTCAGGCAGCCTGGGGCTGCAATTACAGCGCGGAATGAGGGCGCAAAAAATGCGCCAAGGTACTGCTAACGAGCGGTGTACGCAGAAAAACGACACAGGCACCCGCAAGGACAAACTTGTCCGTGGGCGCCACGTGCGACGCTTACTCTTGAATAACTTGTAAAATTCCGCGCCAGTTCAAAAGGCCTGTTCCGTCCCGCCGCCCGCGGGACCGGCTGCCATACTTACAATTCCAGCGACCCTATTCCGTTCCGCTTCCTGGGTCTATTTGGAGGATTCGGGTCGCCGTCGCCTCGCAGTGAAGCCAGGGTAAGCGGGTTATTTATTAGATATTAACACCACTCCCCGGGATTCAGCTAGTGTTCGGTCAAATAATTGCAGGCGGGGCGGCTGCCCGTGTGGTGACGGGGCTTCGCCCCGTCTAGCGGGGCGGAGCCCCGCCACCACACAACCGGCCCCGACTGCCAAATTACTTGACTTCGACAGTTGCGCCCGCCTCGGTGAATTTCTTCTTGATGGTCTCGGCTTCGTCCTTCGAGACACCTTCCTTGATGCTCTTGGGAGCGCCGTCCACCAAGTCCTTTGCCTCTTTCAGGCCGAGGCTGGTGACTTCGCGTACCGCCTTGATTACGTTGATCTTATTGGCTCCGACTTCTTTCAGAACGACCGTGAACTCGGTCTTTTCTTCAGCCGGGGCCGCTCCAGCCGCTGCTGCACCGCCGGCAACCATCACCGGGGCCGCTGCCGCCGCCGAAACGCCGAGACGCGATTCCAGTTTCTTGACCAGTTCTGCCGCTTCCAGCAACGACAGGCCAACGATTGACTCCTCCAACTGCTGTAGATCCGCCATGTGAATCTCTCCGCTTTTAAGTAAGATTTACGATTTTGCTATTGCTTGGCCAAGGTTTCCAGTGCGACCAGGTCTCATTCCAGCGCCAGACAACGCCCGAATTCCGACCGCGCAACCCCTCGCTTTGCGATAACCAAATCTTTTTTCGAGCAGACGTGCTGCCCCGAAAATTTTGTCGATGGAGCGCCGGGCGCCCTCGCCCGGCATACGGCCGACACTCCACTCGAGGCTTACGCCTCTTTGAACTTTTTCTGCTCCACGCCCTGGCTGACGACCACTGCCAGATTGCGTCCGACCGCGTTCATCGCCGTTACCAAACGCTGCGACGGAGCGTTCAACAGGAACAGGAGCTTCGAATACAGCTCTTCCTTCGAGGGCATGGTGGCCAGGGACTCGATCTCCTTGACCGAGATCACGCGGCCTTCGACCACTCCCGCCTTGAAGCTGAATTCCGGATTGTCCTTGACGTACTTCGCCAGCGCCTTCGCCAGCGCCACGGGGTCGCCTTCGGTGTAGGCGATCGAGGTGACACCCTGAAGATTCTTCAGTACTCCCTCGACCTTGGTGCCTTTGCCGGCGCGCTCCGCCAAAGTGTTTTTGACAACGCGATACTTCGCCCCGGTCGGACGCAATGCTTTTCGTAATTCGAAGTCCTGCGTCACAGTCAGCTTGGAGTAGGTGGCGACGATCATGCTCGAAGCGTTCTTCAGTTCGCCGCCAAGTTTTTCGACCTGCGATACTTTCTTTGCTCTGGTAACCGCCATGTTCAAACCCTTTCAGAATTTGTGTGGTGACGGGGTTCTGCCCCGTCCAACCGGGCAAGGCCCGGTACTTATGCCTTCGCGGCAACCTCAATCGGAGTCGTGTCCAGCGAGATCCCCGGCCCCATGCTCGAACTCAGATAGCAGGCCTTGATGTACTTGCCCTTGGCCACCGAAGGCTTCGCCTTAATGACGCTCGAGATCAGCGTGGTCGCGTTCTCGATCAGCTTGTCGGGAGTGAAAGAAATCTTTCCCACCGGCACGTGCACGAGCGCCGTCTTGTCGGTACGGAACTCGACCTTGCCAGCTTTGACTTCCTGCACGGCTTTCGCGACATCCATGGTCACGGTGCCGGTCTTCGGATTTGGCATCAGGCCCTTCGGGCCGAGAACCTTACCCAACCGGCCAACTGATTTCATCATGTCGGGCGTGGCAATCAAGGCGTCGAAGTCGGTCCAGTTTTCTTTCGTGATCTTCTCGACCATGTCTTCGCCGCCGACGAAATCCGCGCCTGCCGCTTCAGCCTCACGAACCTTTTCGCCGCTCGCGATCACCAAAACTTTTTTCGACTTGCCCAGTCCATGGGGAAGCACGACGGTGCCGCGAACCATCTGGTCGGCATGCTTGGGATCGACGCCTAGGCGCAACGTCACTTCCACCGTCTCGTCGAATTTTGCGTATTTCACTTTCTGCAGAAGTGGAACCGCTTCCTGCAGCGTATAAGGCCGCGGCTCAACTGCCTTCCGCGACTTCTCAATATTCTTGCCTGACTTCTTCATGTTCCCCTCAGTCTCCCACCGCGCTTCTTTGTTCTGAAGAGCCGTGGTGTTTGTGACTACTGCTTGCTACTCGTGTGGTGACGGGGCTTTGCCCCGTTTGCGGGGCGAAGCCCCGCCACCACACATACAAATCAAAACCTATCCAACCACTTCGATGCCCATCGAACGGGCTGTACCACGCACACTCCTGATCGCGGCATCAACCGACGCGGCATTCAGATCGGGCATCTTCTGCTTCGCAATGTCCTCGACCTGCTTCAGCGTCACCTTGCCAACCTTATCTTTGTTGGGTGCGCCCGATCCCTTGGCGATGCCAGCTGCGCGCTTCAGCAATACGGATGCCGGCGGCGTCTTGGTAATGAATGTGAAGGAGCGGTCGCTGTAGACCGTGATCACGACTGGAACAATCAAGCCTTCGAGTTCTTTCTGCGAAGTGCGGGCGTTGAACTGCTTGCAGAACTCCATGATATTGACTTGCGCCTGGCCGAGCGCGGGTCCGACCGGAGGCGCCGGCGTGGCCTTGCCCGCCGCAATCTGCAACTTTACCGAGCCTGTAGCTTTCTTTGCCATGATGCCTTTCCTGTTTACCTTCTTCTGTAGAGACAGGGCTTGCCCCGTCTCCCGCCGCCAAGTCTAGGATTTTCGGCTCAGCGCTTTGCAACCTGTATTCGTCTAGCTCGCTGAGACGCGGCAAGCCGCGTCTCTACAACCGTTCAACGAACACTACGCGACTTTCTCTACTTGACCGAATTCCAATTCCACCGGCGTTGAACGGCCGAAGATGGTGACCATCACTTTCAAGGTCTCGCGATCTTCGTTCACATCGTCGACCACGCCCGTGAAGGTTGCAAACGGGCCTTCGCCGATGCGGACTGTCTCGCCCTTTTCGAATTTAACCTTGAGCTTCGGCTTTTCCCGGCTGTCGGCCACTTTGTAAACGATGTGGTTGACTTCTTCTTCCGACAGCGGAGTCGGTTGCTGCCCGGTACCCACAAATCCGGTGACGCGCGGAGTCGACTTCACGACGTGCCAAACGTGATCGTCCATGTCCATTTCCACCAGCACGTAGCCGGGATAGAACATGCGCTCGGAGGTGTATTTCTTGCCGCCGCGAACTTCGGTGACCGACTCGGTCGGAATCAGCACTTTGCCAATCTTGTCCTGCAATCCGAAAGCCTGGACGCGCGACTCCAGCGACTCCCTCACTTTGCGCTCGAAGCCCGAATAGGCGTGGATGATGTACCACTTCATATTCGGATTGCGCGCAGGTTCGCCGCCCGGAACTGCTTCCGCAGCAGGAGGAGGCTGCTGGCCTTCCTGACCAACCACAGCGCTTTCGTTTTTTTCTTTATCCGGCATTCAATCGCTTCTTTCGCTCGCTGCCTAACGGCGCGAGAAATAGTGCAGCATCCGCTCCAGGCTGTTGCTGATCGCGAGATCCACCAGCCAGAAGTAAAACGCAAACAGGAACACGGTGATGATGACCACCGTCGTCGTTCCCTGGACTTCTTTGCGCGAGGGAGACGTGACTTTCTTCATCTCGGTGCGCACATCGCTGTAAAAGGCCTTGATCCGCTCGGGCCAGGACTTGATCCGATCGCCGAAATCGCCGCTCGCTGTTGCGATTGAGTTCGCCATTTTCTTCGTTTCTACTCCCATCACGGACCTGGCCTTTTCCTTCCGTCTCAAAACTCTGGCAGGGGCGGAGGGATTCGAACCCCCAAGTTCGGTTTTGGAGACCGACAGTTTAACCGTTGAGCTTACGCCCCTAAAAACAGTTCTCAGTTCTCAGCTGTCAGTTCTCAGTCAAGACCGCTGACAGCTGACCGCTGACTACTTAACCTCTTTGTGCGGCGTGTGCTTGCGGCACCGGTTGCAGAACTTCTTCAGTTCCAGACGATCCGGTGTCGTTTTGCGGTTCTTGGTCTTCGAATAGTTCCGCTCTTTGCAATCACCACACTGCAACGTAATGATCTCTCGGGGCATTGCTCACTTCCTCGATTTCGGCCGTCCCTACGGGACTTGGTCGTCTTTCTTCGTTCCACCCAGCGCTGAAGCGCTGGGCTATTATCGGTCGCCCCTTTCGGGGCTCTTCTGGCCACCTACGGTTGCTATTGCCGCTCTAGCCATCAGCTACTTGCTCTTTCCGTCTTAGCCATCAGCCGTAAGGTTTTACTGACGGCTGATAGCTGACGGCTGAAAGCTCACTGAATAATCTCCGCAATCGTTCCTGCGCCCACCGTGTGGCCGCCTTCGCGAATTGCGAACCGCAAGCCCTTTTCCATCGCCACCGGCGTGATCAGTTCGATCACCAGGCTCACGTTGTCGCCCGGCATCACCATCTCCGTGCCCGCCGGCAGCTCCGCGATCCCCGTCACGTCCGTCGTCCGCAAATAAAACTGCGGACGATAGCCCTTGAAGAATGGCGTATGTCGACCGCCTTCCTCCTTCGTCAGAATGTAAACTTCCGCCTTGAACTTCGTGTGCGGCGTGATCGAGCCCGGCTTTGCCAAAACCATCCCGCGCTCGACATCCTCTTTCGCAATACCGCGCAGCAAGAGACCGGCGTTGTCGCCCGCCATGCCTTCGTCCAGCTGCTTCTTGAACATCTCGACTCCCGTCACTACCGTCTTGCGTGTCTCGCGGAAGCCGACAATCTCCGCTTCCTCGCCGACTTTCACCTTGCCACGCTCGATCCGGCCTGTGACAACAGTTCCGCGTCCTTGAATCGAGAAAATGTCTTCGATCGGCATCAGGAACGGCTTGTCCAACTCGCGCGCCGGCTGCGGCACGCTCTTGTCCACCGCCTCCATCAACACGTCAATCTGCTTCTCCCACTTCTCTTCGCCGTTCAACGCCCCCAGCGCCGACAAACGAATCACCGGTACGTCGTCGCCCGGAAACTGATAGCTCTTCAACAGTTCGCGTACTTCGAGTTCGACCAGATCCAGCAACTCCGGATCATCGACTGCATCGCACTTGTTCAACGCGACAACGATGTACGGAACGCCTACCTGGCGAGCCAACAGCACGTGCTCGCGCGTCTGCGGCATCGGACCGTCGGTCGCCGCCACCACAAGAATCGCGCCGTCCATCTGCGCCGCACCCGTGATCATGTTCTTGATGTAATCCGCGTGGCCCGGGCAGTCGACGTGCGCGTAGTGCCGGTTCGGCGTCTCATACTCCACGTGCGCCGTGGCAATCGTGATGCCACGCGCCTTTTCTTCCGGAGCGTTGTCGATCGAATCGAACGACCGGAACACAATCTTCGGGTTGTGCTTCTGCAAGACCTTCGTGATCGCCGCCGTCAACGTCGTCTTCCCATGGTCAATGTGACCAATCGTCCCGACGTTGCAGTGCGGCTTTGTCCGCTCAAATTTTTCTTTCGCCATTTGCTCTTTTCCTTTGTAGCGCCGGCGTCCCGCCGGCTGTTTCGCAAATCAATCGTCGTCCTGAGATCCACTCAGTAGTACTGATACAGCTTCTTAAACTTGAGCCTCAGGTCCGCATCGACCGTCTCAAGTCTTGACAGATAAAACTCGCGAATCTGCGCCTGATCGGAAACCGGCAGCAAGTCACGCAAAGATCGCGCCGTTCCAGCCTTGTCACCCGAAGCCCGGTCAATCGCGTTCGCGTCGAACGCCGCATCCAGATCGCGAACTCGAATCTTGCGGCTCTCGAGCTCCTTCAAATACTTTGTGACCCGATCAGCCGCAAATGCTTTCTCGATGGCGGTTTTCAGGTCGCCGAACTCCCGTTCTTTCTCGACCTTGATGACACCTTGCTCGAACATCACCGTTCCACTGCTCCATCCAAACATCGAAATTCCGAATGCTACGCTCAGACTCTGGAGCGGGAGACGGGGATCGAACCCGCGACCAACAGCTTGGAAGGCTGTGACTCTACCACTGAGTTACTCCCGCAAAATCAGCTGTCAGCTCTCAGCCGTCAGCTCTCAGTAAAACCTCAGCGGCTAAAGCCGCTCTACTTCCGAACTCCCTACGGCATCGCTAAAGCTAAAGCGATGCCCCGATACGAAACTCGAATCTTCCTCTTGCCCATGAAGTCGCTAGCCGCCGCGAACCGCAACTCAATCTTCTGGAGCCGATGATCAGGATTGAACTGATGACCTCTCCCTTACCAAGGGAGTGCTCTACCAACTGAGCTACATCGGCCCTACTGCCAAACCAAATCCGCCGCACCCGCCGCTCAATCCACCGGCTTCGCGCCTTCCCGCTCTTCCTCGATCCGGGTTCGCCAAAAATAGAGCGCGGATCGAAATGCAAACAATCCCAGGATCAACAGCGTGCCTGTGCGCAGCCTCACGTTTCCATTGAAGACTCGGATCGGATCATCCGACAGCGTGGTCCAGGCCAAAACACCGAACACCGCATACGCAATCAGAGCCAGCACGAACTTCTTCTTGATCGTCACGACTCGACCGCCAACTTCTTGTTACTGCGCCTCAGGCTCGTCAGCCACTGAAGCATCCACTCTGGTGCACAGGGGAGGATTCGAACCTCCGTACCTCCTGAGAGGGACAGATTTACAGTCTGTTGGCTTTAACCACTCACCCACCTGTGCAAATCCGAAAACACCAACCGGCCGCGCGAAAAACAACACCGACTCTGCGCCAACACTTCTCAGCTCGGGAAACTATGCGAGAACTCCCGCCTGACAACTACACTCGCCGGAAAATAACCTGTTAGGAGTGCTTGAGAGCCGTGCTGCCAGCGCGCGTCGCCGCGCAAACCTCTTCTGTTTCCGGAATCTTGTTTTTCTGGAGCTGGCGAAGGGAATCGAACCCCCGACCCTCTGATTACAAATCAGATGCTCTACCGACTGAGCTACGCCAGCAGGTGGAAGCAAGTCCCTTGAGGCACAATACTTCCCTGATCCCTTCCTGAAGTCCGGGACAATTATTTAAGTTATCATAAGGGTACTTGGCGCGCAACCGGAACACGGCGGGACGGAACACGGCGGGACGGCAAGCCCCGTCTCTACAGCCAGAACCGACAGATCCTCGCTATACTCAGAGGTTATGCTTCGTGTTCGATTTGCGCCGTCTCCTACTGGTTTTCTGCATGTTGGCAGTGCCCGCACGTTCATTTTCAACTGGCTTTACGCCCGTCGCAACGGCGGAACCATGGTTTTGCGGCTCGATGACACCGATATTGAGCGCAATACCGACGCTTCCGTCAATTCGATCTTCGAGGGCCTGCGGTGGCTCGACCTCGGCTGGGACGAGGAATACAAGCAATCCGAACGCCTGGCCCTGCACCGGCAGATTGCCGATGCCATCTTTCAGAAAGGGCTGGCCTACCGCGACTTCACCCCAGCCCACACGGGCGACAGCGAAAAATCCGGGGCCAATCAAACCTGGCTCTTCAATCCGGGGATGCGCGAACTTTCCCGCGCCGAGAGTGATCGGCGAGCCGCGGCAGGGGAGTCTTTTGCCCTTCGCTTCCGTGTGCCGCGAGGTACCGGCGAGCAAGTCCGATTCAATGATGCGGTTTATGGCGAGCAGGTGAAAGCCGCCGACGATATCGAAGACTTCGCCCTGCTTCGCTCGGACGGCATGCCCACGTACCATCTCGCCTCCTGTGCCGACGACATCGACCTGCGTATCAGCCATATCATTCGCGGGCAGGACCATCTCTCCAACACTTACAAACACGGGCTGATTTTTGAAGGCGCCGGCGCCCAGCCGCCGCAGTTTGCGCATCTTCCGCTGCTGGTCGCGCCTGACGGATCGAAGCTCTCCAAGCGCCGCCATGGTCCCGTGGTCAGTGTCACCACCTATCGCGATGCCGGATTCCTGCCGGAGGCCTTCATCAATTTTCTGTGCCTACTCGGTTGGTCGCCAAAAGACGATCGCGAAAAGATGACACGCCAGGAACTCACCGACGCGTTCTCGCTGGAAGGCATCAATCGCGCCAATGCGGTGGTGAATTTCAAGGAGCCCGCCGCGACGCCGGACGAGACCTTCGATCCCAAAGCGCTCTGGCTCAATGCCGAGCACATTCGCGCGCTCTCGGTCGAGGACCTTAGCGCGCGCCTGCTTCCCCTTGTGCACGCGGCTGGATTCCCAATCGCGTCCGAGAGGATGCACGCCATCACTCCGCTCATCCGCGAGCGTATCAAGCTTCTGCGGGACGTCCTGACCGCTGCCGATTTCTTCTTTGTGGACGAACTGCCGCCCTACGATCCAGCCGAGCTCATTCCGCAGAAGGGCGATGCCGCCATGGCGCTCAAAGTATTAACTCGGGCTCGCGAAGTCCTGGCGCAAACGGAATTCAAACACGACCCATTGAACCAAGCCCTCCGCGGCGCTGCCCAGGAGATGGGTATGAAAGCCGGACAGATGTTCCAACCCATCCGCGTTGCCGTCTGCGGCCGCAAGAACGCACCGCCGTTATTCGAGACGCTGGAAGTGCTGGGACGGGAAACCACCCTGGCGAGAATTGAGCGAGCTATCCAGAAGCTCTAAGCGCAGCCGCCCGAGATCCTGTGTGGAAGCGGGGCTTCGCCCCGCTTGGACGGGGCAGAGCCCCGTCCCCACACAAGAAAGCTCCCCCTCCGCTTGGTACTGCAATTCATTGAAAGGATTTGATTCTTGAAGCGACGTGAGCAGTGCTAGTGCTGCTCCTGAAACTGCTTCGCACGCTGACTTGCCTCCTCAGCTTCGCGACGCATTCCTTTTGCTTCATAGACGCTGGCCAAGGCGCTTTCGTTGTCGGGATCGTCTCCGTTGTCGCGCTGCTTCAGAAAGGACTTGATCGCGTCGTCGTACAGCCCTAGCTTGCTCTGCATTAGGCCCATGTCGTAGAAGACGTTCTGATGTTCGGGTTCGAGCTGAGCCATGCGCTTGTATTCCCCGAGCGCCTCAGAGTACTTATTTTCAAAAGAGAAAACCGCAGCCAGCCCGGCGTGCGCATCGGCGCTGTTCGGATTCAGCTTCAGAAGCTGTGTGAAGGCCTCGCGGGCCTGGTCCGGGCGCTTCTGCTCCAGTTCGGTGTAGCCCAGAAAATAGTAGGCATTTTCGTTGCGCGGGTTGAGTTCGATGACCCGCTTGAGTTCGACTTCCGCTTTGCCAAGATCGTGCTGGATCGTGTAAGCGCGCGCCAGTTGCAAATGGGCAGGCCAATAGTCAGGACGCTGGCGAACCACGGCATTTAATTGCGCGATCGCGTCGATCGTTTTTCCCTCGATCAAAGATCGCTGGGCCTGAGTCATGGAAGCGAGGTAGGAACGGGAATGCTGCAGCCATCTGACGCCACCCGTAACCAATAGCACTCCGACAAGAAGCACGCCGGCGCGGCGCAGCAGATCATCCTGCAGCGGAGCGACCTTAGCGATGAGCGCGCCCAGAATCAGCCCCATCACCAAGCCGCCGACGTGTGCGGCGTTATCAGTACGAGCCATTACCGCGCCAAAGATGAGGTTGTATCCCACAAACATGGCCACGCTGCGCATCGTCCCGGTGATCGCGGCGCGTGGGAGTGAAAACTCGCCCAGATAGAACGATGCAAGCAGAGCGCCTGCAATCCCAAAGATCGCTCCCGAAGCGCCCACACTCAACACGGCCGGATTCCATGCGAGGCTGGTAAGGCTCGCAGACAACCCGGTGATCAGATACACCACTGCAAACGTCCAGTGGCCGTAGACTGATTCCGCAAGCCTGCCCAGGTCCCACAGGCACCACATGTTGAACGCGATGTGCAGCAGTCCGCCATGAATAAAAACACAGGTCAG
Organism: Terriglobia bacterium; assembly: GCA_020073525.1. Classification (GTDB taxonomy): domain Bacteria; phylum Acidobacteriota; class Terriglobia; order Terriglobales; family Acidobacteriaceae; genus Acidiflorens. The sequence goes on along the minus strand of JAIQFA010000091.1, from coordinate 10,190 downwards.
TAGCCGCCACCACTGGCCGCTGGCAGTCAGCGGCCCGAAATTGGCTCCCCAGCGCACGAGGTCCTGGCCCGCGGGATTGTCGAACATCGAAACGCCCGCCAGGACCATGGCGATGAAAACGGCGACGTTGATGCCGAAAATAGCCTGGGTGACCGCCATCGAACTGGACTGGCGCCGAAGCCACGGCGCCGGTTCGACTCGTTGTACAGGGGAATCTTCGCCACGCTGCGCAGCTTCGTGCTGCTTGCACCACTGGCAAATCTTCTTACCGAAAGTAAGGCCAGGGAGTTGCCGACCGCATTGAACACAATTTGCCATGAAAAATTAAAATCCGCGGCGCGCCGTTGATTTTCGGAGTCGCGGCATCTCTCAACGCAGATTATCACGTGGATTCCGTTGCCGGTGGGCGCGTAACGCGTAAGAACGCCGGGTCTTCCCCGCCACTTACGGTCAAGCTTCGTCCGCACGCATCGGCGCCTTATCAGGTAGCGGGCCAGCAATAGGGAGTAGTCGTGCGATGGAGGGACGGGCGTGGACGCCCGGCTCTCCACCAGCAATTCACTCTTCCCATATAAAATACTAAAGAGTATGAGCCGTGCGAATTTATCGACTATGGAAGCTGCCCCAAACTCGCCTTCAGAGCCCCGCCCCTCGAACTTCATCCGCGATGCGATGATCGAGGACCTCAAGACAAAAAAGTTCGGCGACGCGGTCATCCAGACCCGTTTCCCTCCCGAACCGAACGGCTACCTGCACATCGGGCACGCGAAGGCAATCTGCCTCGATTTCGGCTTGGCCGACGAGTTTGGCGGCAAGACCAACCTGCGCTTCGACGATACCAACCCGGAAAAAGAAGAGCAGGAGTATGTCGACTCCATCACGAAGGATGTCCGCTGGCTGGGTTTCGAGTGGGAACGCCTCTGTTATGCGTCGGATTACTTCGACCAGCTCTATGAATGGGCAGTCAAGCTGATTAGGGACGGCAAGGCCTACGTTGACGATCTGAGTGCGGAGGAGATTCGCCAGCATCGTGGCACGCTCACCGAGCCGGGCACGGAGAGTCCGTATCGCAATCGCCCGGCCGAGGAGAATCTCGACCTGTTTGAGCGCATGCGCAAGGGCGAGTTTCCCGACGGGTCACGCGTGTTGCGCGCCAAGATCGACATGGCGTCGCCGAACCTGAACCTGCGTGATCCGGTGATGTATCGCATCTTGCACGCCGAACATCACCGCACCGGCGACAAGTGGTGCATCTATCCGATGTACGACTACGCCCACGGCCAGTCGGATTCGATCGAGCAGGTAACGCACTCGATGTGCACGCTCGAGTTTGAGGATCATCGCCCGCTTTACAACTGGTTTATCCAGCAGCTCGGGATTTTTCCCTCGCAGCAATTTGAGTTCGACCGCCTCAACGTCACCTACACCATGATGAGCAAACGCAAGCTGCTCAAACTCGTGCAGGAGAAACTAGTCAGCGGCTGGGACGATCCGCGCATGCCTACGCTGTCGGGCATTCGACGGCGCGGCTACACTCCCGAGGCGGTCCGCAATTTCGTTGCAGCCAGCGGGGTTTCGAAGACCAACGGCACGCTGGAACTGGCGATGCTCGAACACTTCGTCCGCGAAGACCTGAACAAGCACGCGCCGCGCGTGATGGGAGTCCTGCGGCCGGTGAAGGTCGTGATCGATAACTACCTGGAGGGTCAGGTTGAGGAAGTCGATGCGGTGAACAATCCCGAGGACGAAAGCGCCGGAAAGCGCAAAGTGCCGTTTTCCAAAGTGCTGTACATCGAGCAGGACGATTTCCGCGAAGATCCGCCCAAGCAGTATTACCGCCTGTCGCCGGGGCGCGAGGTCCGGCTGCGTTACGGGTATTTCATTACCGCGAAGTCGGTGGTGAAAAATGAGCGGGGAGAAGTGGTCGAGGTGCACTGTACGTACGATCCAGCGACGCGTGGTGGGAATGCTCCGGATGGACGCAAAGTAAAGTCGACCATCCACTGGGTCTCAGCCGCGCATGCCCTCGACGCTGAGGTGCGTCTCTACGACAGGCTCTTTACGAAGGAAGATCCGAATCAGGTGGAGGAGAGCCAAGAGTTCACCGCGAACCTGAATCCGAATTCGCTGGAAGTGATCGCGCAGGCGAAGCTAGAGCCCTCGCTGGCGAATGCTCCGATTGAAGGCCGGTATCAGTTCGAACGGCTGGGATATTTTTGCGTGGACCCCGATTCCAAGCCGGGACATCTGGTGTTTAATCGCACCGTGGCGCTGAAAGATGCCTGGGCCAGGATCGAGAAGAAATCGGGGTCGTAGGTGTGTCGGTTTGCCAGTGGACAACTGACGGGAGTGGGTCGAGCGGCAGCCTAGCGGTGAGCCAATTCAGGCTCTTGCTCCGTGTGCGCTATGCTGCCTTCGGAGGGCGAACCGTTCCTGCTTTAGCTGAACTCGCTTTTCGGTTGCGCTTATCCCGCAGACCCAAAAGAAAAATTACACCAACTGCAACTCCAAACATCGCGAATGGAATAACAAAGCCCATTGCCTATCCTGCTTCCAACAGAATTCCCCCGATCACAAGAAAAGTCCCTGCGATCACAGTAACGGCTAAAGCGATAATCGTTTCTGGTCTCAAATCCCCTTGGGCGAACGCGGCGTCCAAGGGAACAAATACTATAAGCAAAACCCCAATCTCTCGCAGAGCCTCCCCGTACAATTCGGAAATGCTACGCAATTACTTTCCTTCCGACATCTTGCATTGCAGTGGGGAGTCCGCAAAAGATGCCTTTAGTAATGGCCTCCCCTTTTACACTATTGTAAACCTCAGCAACAACAGTAATTTTGACACGAATTCAGCTTGCTACCCATGCGATGTATTCCGCGGCATTTCAGTTGCCAAACACTGGGACCTTTTAGGCCCATCGTCGTGAAAAGCCAAACATGTAGCTTCCCAAAGTGGGGTGATTAAGCTTTACATGTGATCCTCTTTGAGAGATTACAGTCCAGCCGATTCGGAGAAGAGCGCGTTTGACTACTCTTGCCTTGGCACTCGGCCATTGGCTCACGCGGATATTGGAAGGACACTGATAGAGTCGGGGATGTTTTTGGACTTCTCTACATCATCTGCGATTGCGTACAGTGCCAGCGCGTACGCTTTTGCTTTAGCCTCTTCCTCAGAGACCCCGTAGGCCATCGCGCCCGGTACCTCTGGGATTTCGGCGATCCAACGGCCATCGGTTTCGCGGTCGATTTCAAAATTGAATCGCACGTGGCGGCTCCTGTCGCTTTGTGGTCCCTTTGGATTTGTCATAGCATCCACTAGAATGCTCCGTCGGTTGGTTGGATGCATGTTACGACGGTAATGGAAGAATGAGGACGAAGACTAGAATACCACGAGCTTGTCGCTCGTTAGCTTTCTGAACTCTTCACGGGGAGCATAAAATCAATGCTCCCCGTTCTGAAAATCTCGAATACAAACGTTTAACGGCGCCGCATGACCTAACGATGGTCCGAGAAATCATTGCAGAAGTGCCAAATGGCATCTTCTCCATTCATGGCAGGAGTCTGAAGCGATCGACAATAATGCGCGTAGTGGGCTCCACTTGGATCGCGATACTCCACTGAAGCAAAGAGGTAGATGCGCTCGGCACCCTTCCTTATCTTTTCCATGTCGTCTTGGGTTATTACTCCCTCCGATGTTGCAGTAAACCAGAACTCAGAACGTCCCGCGGTTTCCAACGTTCCAAAATTTCCATACTTAAGTTTGTGGAGGGCCTGCTTGAACTTGGCGGTCAATTCCTGCTCTGTCTCCGTTGAGGCGATATAGACAATGCCCACTCCGGTCATTTTGTCCGCGATTGCCGTTCCGGTATTAGTAAAATATAAATTTTGAGATACCGGCCTCCCGATTAGCAGCATAGGATGAATGGCAACTTGGTTACCATTGATTATAGCTGTACCGTCGTAGCTAGACACCAATTTTTCAAATCCTAGTTCTGCTCTCAATACTGCTGGAGGTTGATTGACATTTACCACGGGTGGATTAACCGTAACAGTGGGTGGTATCTCTGTGTGTTTTTCAATTCTGTCTATTTGAGCCTGAAGTGCAGCTTGCGCCGTTCCGCTTCGGACTGCCCCCCATATCGTTAGCGCCACACCTATTCCGCCAACTAAGGCCAGAATCGCGGCAACTTTGAGATGTTTTTCAGCGATTGACACAATTACTCCATAGCAGGATGCGGAAAAACTCGATTCGAAGGGAGCACAGTACTACAAAACTCTCTTGTTTCCACAGCACAACCTGATAAGAAGAAAGTATGCGTGGAAAAGACGAGCAGCAGTTGGATGTGTTTAGCTACGTAAGCCCCGAGCAGCGAGTGCCGCAGGACCACCCCTTGCGTCCTCTTCGTGTCATGACCGATGAGGCATTAAGAGAACTGCAACCACGGTTCCACAAGCTGTACGCGAAAACCGGGCGACCGTCGATCGCGCCGGAGAAGTTGTTGCGGGCACTCCTGCTGCAAGCGCTGTACTCAGTGCGCAGCGAACGGCTGTTGATGGAACAGCTCGACTATAACCTGCTGTTCCGCTGGTTCGTGGGCTTGAACATGGATGACGCCATCTGGGATGTGACCGTGTTCACGAAAAACCGCGAGCGCCTGCTCGATGGGGACATTGCCGAAGCCTTCTTCCAAGCCGTGCTCCAGCAGGCACGGGAGCGGAGTCTGCTCTCGGACGAGCACTTCACCGTGGATGGAACGCTACTGGAAGCGTGGGCGAGTGTGAAGAGTTATCAGCGCAAGGATGCGAAGAACGCCGTTCCGCCGGACGATCCCGGCAATGCGACGGTGGACTTCCACGGGGAGAAGCAGTCGAACCAGACGCACGCATCGAAGACGGACCCGGATGCGAAGATGGCACGCAAAGGCAAGGGCAAAGAAGCGAAGCTGAGTTACAACGCGAATCTGCTGGTGGAGAACCGGAACGGACTGATCGTAAACACCGAGGTGTTCGAGGCCAACGGAACAGCGGAGCGCGATGCCGCGCTGGTGATGCTGGAACAGATTCCGGGAACGAAGCAGGTGACCGTGGGCGGCGACAAGGCCTACGACACGGCGGATTTCGTGGCCGAGTGCCGAAACTTAAAGGTCACGCCGCACGTGGCCCAGAACCTGGAGCGGCCCGGTGGAAGCGCCATTGATGCTCGTACGACGCAGCACCCTGGATATGCCATCAGTCAGAGGAAAAGGAAACGCGTTGAAGAGTGCTTCGGATGGCTGAAGACGATCGCGCTGTTGCGGAAGGTCCGGCATCGTGGGGTCCTCAAGGTGGGATGGGTCTTCACCTTTGCCGCGGCTGCCTATAACTTAGTCCGCCTGCGAAATCTGACGATGCAAGCGGCGTAAGTCAACGCCAAGCTGTGCTGAAAAAGGCTCTACAGGCCGCAGCGGATGCAACCAAAACTCTCCCCCTTGTCACGAAAATTGCGAACCCTGGGCAGCATTTTAAGTCGCACCGTCGTTTTTCCGCATCCTGATAGACCGCTGTGGCTAGTTGAGCGGTTGCAATACCACCAGCAATTACCACATCCAGGTTCATACCTCTTAAGTCCTCTCAGCGGGCTTCCAAATAAAACGGAGGCATCCGACGCGAAAAGACTACTCAACTGCCTGTCCTGTGGCAAATGCACACTCCCGACTATTTCCACGGCCCGCCGGTGTGTACCATCCACAAATCGGTATCCGGCGCATCGATCACCGCCAGCGGCATCCAAAAGCAACCGCGCTGTCCCCATCCGTCTCCCCAACTGTTCTGCATGAGCGCCAATTGCTTCGGCAAGTCGTAGCCGAGACACAGAACTTCATGGCCGCCCAACCGCATTTCTTCGGGCTTCGGAAGCGGCATGATGCCCGTGTCGTCCACTTTTTGCATCATGAATGACTCGTGGACTGAGAAACCGACCAAAACCGGCCACGGTGTTGGGTCAGCCAGGCAACTGAGAAAATCAGGCAAGCTGGCGATGCGATGATACGCGCCGGTCTTGTACTTAAGCGCGTTCTGCTCCTGCTCGGCCGTCGGCGCTGTGAACATGCCCGAAACATAGGGGTACATCGATGTTTCGCAACATCCCTTCGTCGTAAGCACCTGGCAACCTGTGCGTGGCATGGCGCCCTCGTCGTTTGGGAAAGACCCATCAGCGATCAGTTCTTCGACATACAGGAACTGCGGGCTAAGAATGGGCGAGGTCTTCTCGTGCCTTCTCGCGATCCACTCGCGTGCGGACGAGAAGGCATGCCCGGTGCAACTGCCTTCTTCGCCCTGATCCTTGATCGGGCCGCTCCACTCCCGCAGGTCTACATGTTGTGGCGCTGGCGGCGCAAGCGCCGCGGCCCGGTACATCCGATCCCGCGCGTCGTGAACATCGCGGAGCGCGCCAAACTTGCGGCTGATCACTGGAGCAATCCAAAAGTCATCGACCGCGCAAGCCTGGAGTGCCGGTGGAGTTTCAGTCTTGTTGTCGCTGCGTCCACAGCCGCGTTGCCGGTTGGCTCCACAAGAATCTCGTTGTAATGAGCCGTAAAGGTGGAAACGCTGTAGGGCGGAGGAGTTTGAAAGCCTTTCCGTGAAGCCGCATTCTTGCAGGACGGAATCACCGCCGTGATAGCTTGCACCGTTCCCGCGACGAGGTTGGCAAGCAGGGTGATTTTGGTCTGCGTGTTCGGATCGCTGACCTGTGCGACCTGCAGCACCAGTTGCTGATCGGCTTGGTATGCGCCGACCGCCGCTTGCAGCTGCTGGCAAACGCCCGGCGCCGAATCCGACGAGGCCTTGGAAAAATCATTGGCCAGTGTCTTGATGAGGGTGGCGTCGGCATTGATCTTTACGGTCAGATTGCTGTTCACAGGGTGGCCGTTGGCTACAGCAACGATTTGCAGAATGTTGATCAATGCGGGAGCTGCCGCGGCCAAAATGGAATCGAGCGTCGCCACCCAGGCGGTAGAACACGCAGTACAGAACATGGTCAGGGATAAGGTAAAGATTAGAACCTTCTTCATAGATAGTTACTCCTCATGCTTGCTACAGAAACATTGAGTTACTTATTTGGAATCGTTGCCGGGATACGGCGAAGGCAACCAATGCGCCACAATGATGGCCAGCGGCGCGAAGATCGCGGCGGCTGTGGCATGGTTCATCCAGAACGCAGCAATGGCCGGGGTGGCAGCATTCGCGAGCGCGGTGAGCAGCAGCACAACAGTAGGTAAATAGGACGAGTATTTTTTCACGGTAGTACCTCCTCTATGGCGAATCACTTATGTCGTTGATGGTGTGTGTCGGTTAAGTCCTGATACCGGTTTCCCACGCTACCCACGGTGTTCGTTTGGTCAGGGTTTCCCGGCGGGCCACCAAGGCCTCTTCCGCCAAGCCAACGTGGACCCATCCGTACTCGAGGATGAGTTGGTCGTACACGATGCTTGAATTGAGAATGGCAAGCGCCACTTCCGCCGGCGCGCCGAACGCGGGACAAACGAAATCGCACGCCAGACCCCGACAATGAGCGCTCGTCATTACTCCGCCCACTGCCTGATTCACCTCAGCCGAACGGTAGCCGCTGTGCACGAAGATGGGGCGATCCCCAAGCTGCGTTCTCACTCTTTCCATCACAACGGCCACCTGGCGAAGGTTTGCAGTCGCCATCGCGCTTGGAGCGTTGTCGAGCCCGAGCCTCGCCGCCGTTTCGGAGAAACAAAGCTCCTCCAATGTGAAGTGCGTTGAGATTTGCATGGATTTGTATAGAGACGAGGCTTGCCTCGTCTCACGCGGCCGCGTTCCCTTATCGCGTCAGTTTCACGATCACATCATCGGCTCGGCAGTTCTGCTGCAGACCTGTGTTCACCCAGGTGATCGCGCCGTCCACCACAGTGGCGCCGGCGGTTTGAGGGTAGGCCGGTTTCGTGGTTCCGGTCGAGCAAGCTCCGGAGCAAGACTGAATCTGGTAGATGTAATCCCCGTTATTTCCGCCGTTCACCGGATTGGGGAACATCTTGTAGCCCGTCGCAAACGTCGTGACGCCGTCGCTGGCCGCGTCCTTAACCCAATCCGGGGCGCCGATGTTGCACGAGGCCGCGCCCGTAGTGCTGCCAAACTGCCCCATGCCATCCGTCGAGCACAGCGCGAAGTTCCCCGTCTGCGACAGGACGCACATCCCATTCTGCACATCGAATGTCTGGTGCCAGCCGGAGTTGTAGTTGTGCGCCGCGCGCCGGAAGGCCCGATTGGAGTTCACCGATCCGTCCGAGTTGTACGGTGGACTGATGAGATAGATTTCGTTGTAGAGAGCGCTCGGATACGGCGTGCTGGGATCAAGCAACTTCGTCGCGGTGCCGTAGTCCGCGCTCATGACGAAGATCCACGCGCTGTCCGTCGTGTTCGCGTTGGTGTTTCCAAAGTGTTGATCGGCTGCGTTCGTGACGCTGAGCAGATGGGTCTGCGGAACCATGGGGTCCGCGTAGGAATGGTAGGTGACGTTCTTTCCCGGCGCGAGTCCAAGGTATCCCGTCCACCCATGGCCATCACAGAAGTGCTGCTTGTCCGGGCCGAGTCCCACGTTGCGCCAGGTCAGATCGTTGTCGCCAGTCGTGTCTTGTCCTGGAATTTGTCCCCAGGTGGGCGCGGCCGCGCCGCTCATTCCCGGGACGCCATTGATGATCTGATAGATGTAGTCCCCGGCGTTGCCGGTCGTGGGATTCACGCGGTCGCCATCGTAGTACTGGGTGCTTGCCTTCCAATTTGGCGCACTGACTCCGCAGCGTGGAACGTTGGTGGTCCCTTTCTGCCAGAAGTAATTTCCGACAATGTAGGTGCCATAAGCGATCGTGTTGGGAGACGCAGTCGTATTGATCCAATCTGGATTCGGCGTCTGGATCGCGGCGTGCATTCCAAACTTGTCGTACTTCCCGCCGTAGGCGCCACCCCACGGCGTGTCGCTCACCGTCCCCACAAGCGTGCCATTGTGAGTGACGACATTGGTCAAGGTGTTCCACAGGTCGCACCCGTCCTGCCCCCGAGTCCACGCGGCGAGATAGGCGCCAGTACCTTGTGCGCCAGAGGTTGAGAACCCACGCGCGAAAGTCGAGTCATCCAAACTAACGCCAACCGTGCCCACCCAGTAGCTTGTTCCCTGCGGAAATCCTCCGGCAACGCCGTTGATGGGATTGGCTAAGCACTTTGCGTCGTTAAATTCGAAAAGCGTAGAAGAAGTAACCGACCCCGTCGCCAGGTTGACGATGTTCTCCAACAGTCGCGTCTGGTTCGCGCTCGAATATGAATAGATTTTATTGCTCGCGGTGTGCGCCCAAATTCCGTCGTTGACGGTAATGACCGGATTCGTCATAGTGCATTGCGACGTAGCGGGATTGAACCGCATTACGTACTGCGCTCCGCCGGTGGCCTTCAACAAAATTCCAGTGTCGTCGAGGTTCCACGCATTCACGCTCGGCGAGTCGTAGGTCGTCCAAATGATTGCGGGGTTGCCGGGCGAGGGCCCCACAGATCCGGCATCCATGCGGATCGTGTTCATGTCGGTGCAGCGGATCAACGCGTTGCCAAATTCGGCTGGCGTGCGCACCGTATTCGCGCCAGTCAGGTTGCCACAATTCGATGCCGTGTCCGGGCTGGTCCAGTCGCAGGTGTTGGGCCCCCAGTTCGGCCCCGGCACGGAGTAGTTGTGAATATCCGTGTCCTGTACAAAACAGGCATAGCCATTGCCGGGTCCGCAACCCGAAGCACCATAGGTTGCCGGGCCCGAGTACAACACCCGACCCGAATATGCCGATTGCCCGAAAGCAGGAAAACAGAACAATAGAACGGCCATAAACTTCTTCATTGCTGTTTGCTCCAAGAAAACGGGCATGTGCCGCAAGCGGCGCGGCGCTCTGCCAGTGTCGGGATTCGGCGAACCAAAACCCGGAACCACCAAGGACACGAAGTGGCACGAAGGTTGTTGGTTTCGGGCGTTCCTTGTGTACCTTGGCCAGCCGGACGCTCCGCCCCCGTAGTCGCTCCCGGCTTCGCTATAATGTTGGTTTGCTCTTTTCCCCGCGCTTGCGCAGGGCTTCATGGAAAGGGAACTATGCCGACTGACGTAGTCATGCCCCAGATGGGCGAATCAATTTTTGAAGGAACCATCACCAAGT
>JAIQFA010000198.1 GCA_020073525.1 Terriglobia bacterium | reverse complement strand
TTCCCTCAGGTCGTCCTCGGCCTTCTTGCGTTTCTGGCGGATTTCGACCTCGCGCAACTCGCGTTCGACTGCCGGGATAAGTCTTGCCAGGTTGCCCTTTACGATATAATCATGAGCGCCCGCCCTCATTGCCTCCACGGCGATATCCTCACCGATCTTTCCGGAGACGATAATGCCGTTACGGTGATCCGCCGAGTGCGGTGCGCAATTTGTTGGAGTACGCGTCGCTGAAACTACAGGCCATGCGAGTCGGCGCGACCGCAATCGAACGCAAGCGTGAATTCGTCAGCATCAAGTTCAGCCCCACCGCTGCGATTGATCCCGGGAAGCTGGCGCGCTTTGTGGCGTCGCAGCGCGGCACGCAATTTACTCCGGACGGGACGCTGAAGTTTTCCATCAAGATCGACAGTGCCGGAGGAATACTGCAAACCCTGCACGATCTCCTGGAAGAACTGGAAGCGCGGGAAGAAGCAGCGCGCGAGGTATAAACCCCAGCAGTTACAATGATTCCGCGATGAAATCGACGAAAGAACGACGAACGAGCGAACGCCGCAAGCAACGGGTCGTCCGCAAAGCTATTTTCCCCGCCGCCGGATTAGGCACGCGTTTTCTCCCGGCCACCAAAGCTCAGCCGAAGGAGATGCTGCCCCTGGTCGACAAGCCCATCATCCAATATGGCGTGGAAGAGGCCGTAGCGGCGGGATGCGACCAGATCATCATTATTACCGGCCGCGGCAAGAGTGCGATCGAAGATCATTTCGACGTCAGCTACGAACTCGAGAAGATGCTCGAAGAAAAGGGCAAGAAAGACTTGCTCAAGATCGTGCGCCAGATTTCCGACATGATCTACGTGGCCTACGTACGCCAGAAGGAAGCGCTTGGCCTGGGACATGCTGTGCTCACCGCGCGCGAATTGATTGGCGACGAACCCTTTGCCGCGCTGCTCGCCGATGACGTCATCGACGCAAAGGTGCCGGTGCTGAAGCAGTTGATGAACGTGTTCGAAGAGAAGCAGTGTTCGGTGATCGCGACTCAGGTCGTCGACGGCCCGGCGATTTCTTCGTATGGCGTGATCAAGGCGAAAGAGGTCGCAGGCTCGGGCGGAAAACTCTTCGAAGTTCTTGATCTCGTGGAAAAGCCGAAGCTGGCGGACGCTCCTTCGAATCTCGCCGTAATCGGGCGCTACATTCTGACGCCGACTGTGTTCGAGACGCTCTCCGATATCAAGCCGGGAGCAGGGGGCGAGTTGCAACTGACGGATGGGTTGCGTGGTCTTCTGAAACGCGAAAAGCTGTACGCCTACGTTTACGAAGGACGCCGTCACGATACCGGCGACAAACTCGGCTTTCTCAAAGCTACAGTGGAGTTTGCGCTGAAACGCGCAGATCTGGGCGGCGAGTTCCGCGAGTACCTGAAGAGTTTGAAGCTGTGATTGGTTACCGGTTCGACCTTTTCAGCTTGCCTGATGCCGATAGCTTTTCGAGTGATGGATACGAAGCCAGATCGATCAAGGTGCGAATCGGCGGCTGCGTTCCGGTAGTGATGGCTTGGACAAGCATTTGCAGGGCGACTTGAGTCGTGGTCAGCGATATCACCGTGGCCGCCAGGATTCCCTGATCAACCCATGCCTTTCCTTCTCTGGGAAGGCCGTCCACACCTGTGAACGGCAACGTCAGCCATTGCTCCCGTTCGTCCCGGTTGGGGAGATTTTCGAATGCCTTTCTGGCTCCCTTTGCAATCCCGTCGTACTGGCAGCCCACAACTCCGATCGTGCTCGCGCGGCTGGTGGACAGAGACAACCAGGAACTTACGGTCTGGCAAGCACTTGCTTCTTCCCAAGCGCTGCGCAGCGCTTTGATCAGGATGTTGGAGGGTTTTGTGCTTTCCATGCCGATCGTTCGTTGCAGAGCGGCGGAATTGTTGGCGGGCCCCTGGACATATAGAACAGTGCCACCCTCCGGCAACAGTGCGGCGAACTGTCGTCCTTGAATGCGTCCGATTTCCGTATGATCGCGGGTGACGCTGAAGATCGGGACCTTGGCACTGCTCCGAAGGCGGTCGAGGTAATCCACGTCGCTGTTCAGAACCACCCATCCGATACTTGCCGCTACCGCAGCTTCGGCAGCTCGGACCAGCCCGGTCGTGGTCAGAGGTTCGAATAAGATCGCATCGGGTGGGGCTGCCGACCGCGATTGAATGATTTCCAGTACCTGTTGACTCTGGGTTACGGCGTCGTTGTTGGCGTGAAGGATCTGTACTTCAGCCCCTAGCCGTCCAGCAGTCTCGGCGGCGGATACCGCTTGCTCGTGCTGGTAGCTGTTATCGTTCGGAAGGGATACTACGAAGCGGAGCTTCTTCACGGAAGACCCCCATGACGCATCAAAGCCAATATACCGCCGATGCGACGCGTTTACAGTCTAGATCACGCCTTCATTGTGGCTTTCAGCTTCTTTGATTTTTCTTCGACGCCGCGGGCGAGTTTCTCTTTGTGAGCTTCCAGTTGCTTTGCGATGGACGCATCCGCAACGCCAAGAATCTGTGCCGCGAGGATGCCGGCATTGGTAGCGCCGGGCTTGCCGATGGCGACCGTTGCTACGGGAATGCCTGCCGGCATTTGCACCGTCGCCAGCAGAGAATCCATGCCCTGCAGCGAAGTGGAAGGGATGGGGACGCCGATGACGGGCAAGGTGGTGTGCGCTGCGATTACGCCCGCCAGATGGGCCGCTCCGCCCGCGCCGGCGATGATCACGCGAATGCCGCGTTGTGCAGCCTGGCGCGCGTAGTCGGCGGTGCGATCGGGCGAGCGGTGGGCTGACGTCACATCGATTTCGTACGCGATCCCGAATTCATCGAGAGCTTTTCCGGCTTCACGCATGATCTCCAGGTCCGAGTCGCTGCCCATTACGATGGAAACGAGTGGCTTGCTCATGATTGTCGTGCGCCCGTTCTTCTGTGAAGTCATAGATCCAAATTGTCATCCTGAGCGAAGCGAAGGACCTGCTTTGTACTGAAGCCGCGAACATAGATCGTTCGCTGCGCTCAGGATGACAACGCAAATTAGAACACGTTAGTTCTTCTTCAGTGCGCGTGCTGCAATATCTTTGCGATAGTGAGCGCCTTCGAAGCTGATCTTCGCGCACGCATCGTAGGCACGCTGCACTGCCATCCCCAACTCCGCAACGCGCGCCGTTACCCCAAGCACGCGTCCGCCAGCCGTATAGAAAGCGTCGTCATGTTTCGAGGTGCCGGCGTGGAACACCTTGACGCCGTCTAGCTTCGCCGCATCCTCCAGTCCGATGATCTTCTTGCCGGCTTCGTAAGTCCCCGGATAACCGCCCGAAGCCATCACCACGCATACTGCGGCGTCGTTCGACCATTTGAAATCGCCGTCGCTGGTGCGGCCGTCGATCGACGCCTCCATCGCCTCGAGCAAGTCGCTTTCGAGGCGCATAAGAATGGGCTGTGTTTCCGGGTCGCCGAAGCGGCAGTTGAATTCGAGCACCATGGGGCCGCGCGCCGTCATCATCAGCCCGCAATACAGGACGCCTTTGTACTCCGCGCCTTCAGCTTTCATGCCCGCAACCACCGGACGCATGATATGGGCTACGAGCCAGTCGCGCATCTGGTCATCGACGATGGTGGGCGTGGTGTACGCGCCCATGCCGCCGGTGTTCGGGCCGGTGTCGCCATCGCCAAC
>JAIQFA010000090.1 GCA_020073525.1 Terriglobia bacterium | reverse complement strand
AGCGCCTGGGCATGGTTCATTACCTCGTGCATGGGACTGACCGCATTTGCCGTGTTAATGCCCGCGTGCATCCTCGTCGTCCTGGATCACGTGGCCGGTACCAGCTTCTTTGTCGCATCCAATCTGGTGATGAATGACCAGGTGTTGCCGCATTCGGGCGGATCAACCCTTCTCTGGCAGCATCTGTTTTGGTTCTTCGGACATCCCGAGGTCTACATTGCCATCGTGCCCGGCATCGGCATTGTCTCGCATATCCTGATCACCAACATGCGCCGGCCCATGCTGAGCCAACGAACGCTCATCTACTCCATGGGAGCCCTCGCCGTCCTTAGTTATATGGTTTACGGGCATCACATGTTTGTCAGCGGCATGAATCCGTTTTCGTCGCTGGCATTCTCTTTCCCCACCCTGGTCATCACCATTCCATCCACCATCGTGGTTCTGATCTGGACCTTCAGTCTGTATGGCTCCAAGTTGCGCATCAACTCCGCTTCGTTGTTTGCCCTGGGCTTTATTTCGATGTTCGTCAGTGGTGGCGTCAGCGGCTTCTTTCTGGCCCAGCCCTCCATCGATATCATGCTCCATGCCACTTACTTTGTGGTCGGCCATTTCCACCTGGTGATGGGAGTCGCGGCCATGTTCGGCATCTTCGCTGGAACTTACTTCTGGTTCCCCAAGATGGCTGGACGAATGATGAACGAGACTCTTGGCAAAATTCATTTCTGGTTCAGCTTCGTCGGTGCCTATTGCATCTTTATGCCATTCCATTACCTGGGCATGGCCGGCAATATCCGCCGCTACTCGACCTTCGTGGACGACTTCCTGCAGCCTCTGATCCCGGTGCACCGCTTCATTACCGTCGCCGCCCTCGTCACAGGCTTTGCCCAGTTGCTTTTTCTCTACAACCTGATTCACAGCCGCTTCTGGGGAGCGCCTGCTTCCGACAATCCGTGGGAAGCTACTTCGCTGGAATGGAGTACTGCCACGCCGCCGCCCTTCGACAATTTTGGCGGGAAGCATCCGGTCGTTTACCACGATCCTTTTCAATACGGTGTGCAGAGTTCGGTTGGCGACTATGTCATGCAGACTTCGCCGGAGCAGGTTAAGACGGAACACGAAGAGAAGTGAAGGGCACGGCTTCAGCCGTGCCGCTCGGAGCCAATAATGGCTGGGGCTTTAGCCCCTGAGGGACGCGAGAAAGGGTAATGCGTTATGGCCACTACGGTACATGAACCACCGCAAATCGATCCGAGCCGTTCGCCGGACCAGGGAAACACCGGCAACGGCGGCTGGAAGAACACCGTTCCGGCCAGTGGCGACCTGCGTGTGGTGATGGACTACTCACCACCTCCCTCGTCGACTGCCATCTGGGTGGTGCTTTTTGGCATCACGATGATGTTTGCCGCCTTTACCAGCGCCCTGATCGTTCGCAAAGGATCATCGCTGGACTGGCAGACCTTCACGCTGCCTTCGATCCTTTACCTCAACACGCTAATACTCCTTGCTAGCAGCGTTACGCTCGAAGTCGCGCGCCGCCGGATCGTCGCTTTCATGGGTAGTTTACAAAGCCGCGCTGAGAGCCCGGCACGTTGGTTGTACATAACCTTGTTTCTCGGCCTGCTTTTTGTGGTTGGTCAGTATGTCGCGTGGAGACAGTTGAGTGCTCAGGGACTCTATCTAGCCACAAATCCAAGCAGTTCCTTTTTTTATGTGCTGACCGCCACACATGCGCTGCACGTACTGGGCGGCCTCGGTGGGCTGATCTATGCCATTCGTAAGTTGAGTAAGTCGGCCTTGCGACGAAACACCCTGGTTGCCACCGCACGTTACTGGCATTTCATGGATGTTCTTTGGCTGTACTTGATTGTGTTGCTTTGGATCAAACTTTAAACCGAAATTAGGAGGCGCTGTGAGCCAAGCGGACTTGACCATGGAAGGACACTCGACAGGCTTGATGGTAGGACCGGTATTTTCGATTCCTACTAAGAAGCTGGCGATGTGGCTGTTCATTATTGCGGACACGATGACCTTTGCCGCGTGTCTGGTGGCCTATGGATTCTTGCGCAATGGCTCTGCCGAATGGCCACGCCCCTTCCATAGCATTACCAACGTCGCGATCATGACCTTTATTCTTCTGACCAGCAGCTTGACCATGCTGATCGGAGTGCGCTCAGCGCGTGCCGGCGATAAAGCCGCAGCGTTCCGCTGGACCATGCTCACCGCGGCCTTGGGTATCGTGTTCGCTTTGCTGCATATCCGCGAATGGATGGGCCTTATTGAAGAAGGTATGACCATGTTTAAGAACCCCTGGGGCACGGGACTGTTCGGGGCGTCATTCTTCAGCATCACCGGCTTGCATCTTACCCACGTTTCCACCGGCGTAATCGCTTTGATCGCGGTCGGCCTGCGCTACAAGGGAGGCCGCTACAATGCCGACGATCTCGAGGTTTTGGGCCTCTACTGGCACTTCGTCGATCTGGTTTGGATGTTCGTCGTGCCATTAGTCTACCTTATGAATCTTACCCACTAGACAGTAACCGAGGGAGCAGAATACTATGACTACCGCCGAACCGCATAAGAGTGATGGAATTGGGAAGGACTTGGTTATTTATGTTTGCCTGCTGCTTCTCGCAGGCGTGCAATTCGTAATTGCATACCAGAAGATCGACATGTCGCAAATGTTCTGGCGGATGCTGACAGTCGCTTGCGTCGAGGCGAGTCTGGCGGCTCTGTTCTTCATGCATCTTTGGGCGGAAAAGCGGGGCTTTCTGCTGTTTGTCGCCGTCTTTACCATTTCCGTCCTGCTTATGCTGCAATATGGCTGGACCGACAGCTTCCGCATGTCGGTCGGTGCGCCATTTTCAAAGGTAATGTAACCAGCGCGCCAGTTGAGAACCGAGTTCGGGAAAAAATGTTAAAAAAGGCATTCACGCTCCGGAGATCGTTCCTGCTGGTTGGCACAGCGCTCGTCATGCTCGCCGTTCCTCTTCCGGCCTTCTCCCAGAGTTGCGCTCTCTGCTATACGCAAGCGGCCTCCGCGGGTGCTCGCATGATTCAGGCCCTGCGCAGCGGGATTCTGATTCTGATCGTCCCACCCACGTTCATGTCCGTCTGCATGTTTTTCATTGTTCATCGCAAATGCAACCAGTTCAGACAGGACGATGACGCCCCTGACTCGGACCGCAATTGGTAGCCGATTTTGGGTGGCGCAGCGCTTCAGCGCTGTGGTAACTGCATGGTTTTGGTTCCGGCTTAGCCGCTGAGGTCGCTTAACGACAGTTACCGGGCGCAGCATGGCCAGCAAACCGTGCCTTGATCCAACTGATCTGGTCCGAGGCGGACGCTCCCATCGCGCCGCTCGCATCGAGATCTCGATACTTCAAAAAAAGGATTCGGCCCCCTTGCTGGCACATCCGGGTTACCGCCTTCTCTGTCATATCGGCCGGGATGGACGGGTCCGCCTCGCCGCTGATCACTAGGAGCGGGCCATGAACCTGCTTTTGCCCCGGAGTATTCCTGCTGAAAAATTCCTTCACGAAGCGATTACTCTCCCACCGTGGTTTAAGCATTGCGCTCGTGAACTCCGGTGTGGTTTCCCATCCGCAGGTCCGCGCTACACGCTGGTACGCAGGAAGCGCCCTGTCTTGCAGCATGTCGCTCACCTGAAACTCCGGATAAAGCGCTTTAACACTCGATGCCAGCACCAGGAGCATACGGTCGTAAGAGTTCAGCGAAAAGCGTTCGTAGGCTGGCTGCGCGTCCGCCAGTCCCGACGTCGCGACGCTGCCCAGATAGTTCGGATCGCGCACGTCGCTTTCCGCTACTCCCTCGGCGGCCAGACCTCCTTGGAAAGGTCCCACGGCAATCCATTTCGGCCCGATCTCTTTCACGGCCGCGCGCGCCGCCGGAACCGAATAAATGACATCCAGCGCGTTCGACTGCATATCTAACAGCGGCTTGCCGGAATCGGCACCCAATCCCGAGTAGTCGGTCGCAACCACCGCATAGCCGAGATTGGCGTACATCGCAAGGACCGGCCCCCCACCGAGATTCTTCATCAGTGAGGGAGCGCACTGCCGCGCCGCTCCTCTGAACTCGTGCGCCCAGGCAATCACCGGCCATCCGCCCCCCGGAGGCTTCCCGTCCGGAATCAGCACCACCGCCGAGACCGCCACGTCCTCCCCGTTCGCGGTCCGGGAGTGATAAAGGATCCGCAACGCTGACAATTCAAACGGAAGGCTGTATTGGCTGATCGTTTCCGAGCGTATCAACTCTCCCGGCTTGCCCGGGGGCAACGGATGTGGCGTGTCATAAAAACTCGTCAGCGGGAGTGTGGGCGCCGGCCGGAATCCTTTGGACGGCGTTGCAGTCTGAGCAGATACTCGGCCTCGGGACAGCACTGCCGAAATCAGCGCAAAGGCAGTGACCGCCATCAGAAAGATTCGGGCGGTGCGATTAGACGACCGGATCGAGCGAGACTTCGTCATGTCCTAGGGGGGATAGTATCACCTTAGGATTCTAGGACACCACATCGGCCGCCCAGCCCCGTTCTTTCTTCTGTCCCCATTGCTGTTTGCATCAGACTAAGGACTGTCTTAGAACCTGTAAAGAGGCCAACTCAGACCTGAAAACCATTACCCAGAGCCGGATTTCACCCGAAATGGGAACTGCCATCCGATGACCGTTCTTTCCCCCAGGATCCTCCTTGCTCTCCAACTTAGCGGTGATAAAATCAATTCATGGCAAAAACACTCATTCAATCCGTAGTCAAACAACTGCAGCACGAACGTACACGCCTTGAGGATGAACTCCATCGCGTAACCGCTGCTCTAACTACCTTCGGAAAAGTCTACATGCAGGGTAACAACCGTGGACCCGCGGCAATTCGCAAAAAACGAGTAATTTCAGTCGCTGGGCGAAAAAGAATCGCTGCCGCCCAGCGAGCGCGATGGGCTAAGGTCAGGGCAGCCAAGAAAAAGAAGTAAGTACGCCGCTGGCACTTAACTTTGGATGGCATTGGGTGGTTGTCGCACCTGCGACCGCTCTAGCCGCAAAGCGGCCAAACAGGAAAGCCCGGCACGTGAGTGCCGGGTGGACAAAGTGGAGACAGCGCGAGTCCCGCAAGGGACGACACCGGCTTGCGCCGCAGATTCCTTAGCCGCCGCGGTCAGCCGGTCACGCAGTCTCGAACAAACTGCGCAAAGGTTCGGATGTCCTCCTCGGTCGTATCGAACGAGCACATCCACCGCACCACCGACTCCTCTTCACTCCATACATAGAAGAAGTACCGTTCTTGTATCTTCTTTATAGCTTCCCGCGGAATCTGCGCGAACACGCCATTCGCCTCCACGGGATACACAATCTGGACCTTCGGAATCTTCTTTACTTCCTCTTCCAGCAGTCGCGCCATCCGGTTCGCGTGCTTCGCGTTCCGCCGCCAGAGATCGTTGGTCAGCAGCGCCTCCATCTGCACCGACATGTACCGCATCTTTGACGCCAGCTGCATCCCCTGTTTGCGCACGAATGGAAAATCTGCGGCCAACGCTGGACGAAAGAACACCACCGCCTCCACGCCCATCAGTCCGTTCTTGGTACCGCCAAACGAAAGCACGTCGACTCCCAAATCGCGCGTTGCCTGCCGCAGGGTGAGTCCCTGCGCTGCCACCGCATTGGAAATCCGCGCCCCATCCATATGCAGAAACATTCCCCGAGCGTGGGCAAACTGTGCGAGCGCCTCAATCTCTGCTGGCTTGTAGACGGTCCCCATCTCTGTCGATTGCGTGATCGAAATTACCCGTGGCTGCACGTGATGCTGGTCCCCTATTCCGTGATAGGCGTGCGCTACCGTTTCCACGGTCAGCTTCCCGAAGGGAGCCGCCAACGGCACAAGTTTGCAGCCCGTATGCTTTTCCGGGGCGCCACATTCATCGGTATAAATATGAGACAACTCCGGACACAAGACCGCATGAAACGGACGCGTCAGCGCCTGCAGGCTCAGCACATTTGCCGCTGTCCCATTGAAAACAAAAAAGACCACCACGTCGGCCCCAAACTGCTCCCGGAACTTCTCCACCGCCGATTCGGTGTGCGGATCATCCCCGTACCCCACCACATGCCCCTCGTTGGCCCGCCGGATTGCCTCCAGCACTTCGGGATGCACCACCGCATTGTTGTCGCTCGCAAAACTTCGGCTTGGTTTCATGACAAGACAATTTAGCAGAAGCGGAAATTCTTCGGAGCCTCCCGCGTTACCCGGAATCTACATCTTTGATCTAATATTGGTGGGGCTGAGTTATTGGTGGGGCTGAGTCGCCCAGCCTGGTTTTGGGTGGCGCGACGCTTCAGCGCTGCGGTTGACTGATGGTTTCGAGTCCGGTTTTAGCCGCTGCGGCCACACTTCTTCCTAAAGAAAGTGGCTTTTCCGTAGTCCGACGAATTTGGTTAGAGTAACGATTATGTCTCAATTAGCAAAGACGTCCTCCCTGGCCTTGCCCGGCGTGCTTCTGGCCGCGCTTCTTGTCACCACCGCTTGCAGTGACAACAAAGCAGCCAAGGCTGCCGCTCCGCAGGCCATGCCGGTGAAGGTGCAGACGGCCACCGTCCAAAAGGTAGACGACACCACCGACTACGTCGCCACCTTGAAGTCCCGCGACTCCGCCGTAGTCATGCCGCAGGTCGAAGGCATTATTACCCAGATCTTCGTCCACTCCGGCGAACACGTTGCTTCCGGCGCTCCCATGATGCAGATCGATCCAGCCAAGCAGCAGGCTACGGTCAAAAGTCAGGAGAACGCGCGCGCCGCTCAGATCGCTCAAGTCACGTGGGCAAAGCAGAATTACGAGCGCGTCAGCGGTCTGGCCAATGCCGGCGTGGTCAGCCGGCAGGATCTCGACCAGGCGCGCGCGACGCTTGACGCCGCCGAAGCGCAGATGCAGTCGCTCGACGCTCAAGTGAACGAGCAGCAGGTCCAGTTGCACTACTACCGGGTGGTAGCCCCGCGTGCCGGTATCGTCGGTGATGTGCCCGTCCGCGTCGGCGACCGCGTCCTTACCACTACCACGCTCACCACCGTCGACCGTCCCGGCAGCCTCGAAGCTTACATTTATGTCCCCATCGAGAAATCTGCTCAGCTGAAGATGAATCTCCCGGTGCAGATCGTCGACGGTTCAGGGACCTTGCTCGCCAGCAGTCGTGTCACTTTCATCTCGCCCCAGGTGGACAATTCGACGCAGACCGTACTGGTGAAAGCGCTGATCGCAAACTCGAACGACAGCCTGCGTACCGCCCAGTTCATTCGTGCCCGTGTGGTCTGGGGTAGCCAGGAAAAGCCGGTGGTCCCGGTCGTGGCCGTGTCGCGAATCGGCGGCCTCTATTTCGCTTTCGTTGCCGAGTCTGATAACAAGGGTGGATACGTAGTCCACCAGAAGCCGCTCCAAATCGGCCAAATTGTCGGTAACAACTATGTCGTCCTCGATGGCGTAAAGCCCGGGGACAAGGTAGTTGTCACCGGCACCCAATTTCTAATCGATGGCATACCCGTAGCCCCGCAAGAAAGCAGCACCTAACAAAAGTCCAAGAAAGTTTTCTCGAAAGCCAGCTCTCATAAACAAGGATGCAGTCAGCGCTAAAGACTGAGAACTGAGAACCGAGAACTGAGAACTGCTTCTGATGGTCGACTTTTTTATTCATCGCCCGGTATTCTCTACCGTCTGCGCCCTGCTGATTATTCTTGCCGGCGCCGTCTGCATTCCAACGCTGCCGATCGCGCAGTTTCCCAACCTTGCGCCTCCGCAAGTCGGCGTCACCGCCGTTTACACCGGCGCCAGCGCTCAGACCGTCGAGTCCGCCGTTACCACCCCTCTCGAGCAGCAGATCAACGGCGCCGAAGGCATGAAGTACATCACCTCCTCCAGCACCAACAATGGGGTCAGCACGGTCACCGCCACTTTTGACCTCACGCGTGATCCTGATCTCGCCTCCGTTGACATTCAGAACCGCGTGAACACTGCGCAAGGACGCCTCCCCAACGCGGTCAAGCAAATCGGAATTACAGTCGCCAAGACATCGCAGAACTTTGTCTTCGGCGCCAGCGTCTTCTCGCCCGACGCTCGCTACTCTACGCTCTTCATGAGCAACTACCTCGATGTTTACGTCCGCGACAACCTGAAGCGTGTTCCCGGCGTGGCCGACGTGCTCATCTTCGGCGAACGCAAGTACTCCATGCGCCTGTGGCTCGATCCTGTTCGCATGGCCAGCCGCTCCCTTACTGCTGACGACGTGGTGAATGCTCTCCAGGAGCAGAACGTGGAAGTCGCTGCCGGACAAGTCGGTTCCCAGCCTGCTCTTCCCGGCCAGCAATTCCAGATCAGCGTCCGCGCCGTCGGCCGTCTCTCCGAATCCGCGCAGTTCGATGACATCATCCTGAAGAGCAACGCCGATGGCACTCTTGTCCACCTGCGCGACGTCGGTCACGCCGAGCTCGGCGCCGAAGACTACAGCTCCCACCTGGACTACAACGGGCGCGAATCCGTTGGCATCGGCATCACCCAGCTCTCCACCGCCAACGCCCTTGACGTCGACCGTCGCTGCATCGCCGAACTCGAACGCCTTTCCAAGCGCTTTCCGCCCGGCATGAAGTATGAACTCGCCTTCGATACCACCGACGCGGTCGGCGAATCTATCCGCGACGTAGTTTCGACCCTGGGCACTGCCATCTTCCTCGTCATCCTTGTCATCTTCGTTTTCCTCGAGGACTGGCGTTCCACCATCATCCCGGCAGTGACCATTCCCGTCTCGCTCATCGGTACGTTCGCATTCGTCAAGTTGCTCGGCTTCTCCATCAACACCCTGACCCTGTTCGGTATCACCCTCGCCACCGGATTGGTGGTCGACGACGCCATTGTCGTCATCGAAAATATCGAGCGCCATTTGCAGGAAGGCGAGTCTGATCCGGTCAAAGCCTCGTCGGACGCCATGAAAGAAGTCACCGGCGCCGTGATCGCCACTTCACTGGTGCTGGTTGCCGTCTTCGTGCCGGTCGCATTTTTCCCCGGCACAACCGGCATTCTCTTCCGCCAGTTTGCGTTGACCATTGCTTTTTCCATCGCGATCTCCGCCTTCAATGCGCTGACTCTTACGCCCGCGCTCTCTGCTCTTCTGCTCGGCCGCGAACACGGCGAAAAGATTTGGTTCTTCAAGATGGTGGACCGTTTCCTGGCCGCGATTAATAGGGGCTATGTTCGAATTCTGCGCACGGTGCTGCGTTTCGAAATCCCCGCGCTCATCCTGTTCGCCGCCGGACTTGGATTGGCTTACTTCGTCTTCCAGCGCGTGCCCCAGGGCTTCGTCCCGACGGAAGATCAGGGATATCTCATCGTCGCCATTCAAGCTCCTACCGGAGCTTCGCTCGAATACACGCAGAAGATCGGCGATCAGGTGACCGCCATCACCAAGAATATTCCTGAGATCCGAGGTACCTTCTCCGTTGCCGGGTTCAGCTTCGGAGGCGCAACGCCCAACGCTGGCATCGTCTTCCTGCCGCTCCAGCCTTACGAAAAGCGCAAGGGTCGCGAACATACCGCCGCCGCCGTCCTCAATAGAATTCGCGGCCCATTGTTCGGAATTTCGGGCGCGATCGTGATCCCTTTCGAGCCACCCGCCGTGCAAGGTCTCGGCCAATTCGGTGGTTTCCAATTTGAGCTACTGGATCAGGGCGCGCACACTCTTCAGGATCTCGACAAAACCACGCACGATTTGATTCGCGCCAGCGGCGAGCGCAAAGAAAAAGACCTCACCGGGCTATTCACCACCTACACTGCGAACGATCCGCAGTTTGTCGTCACCATCGATCGCGAAAAGGCCAAGAGCCTGCACGTTCCGCTCAGCCAGATCACCGACACACTCAGCGTCTACATGGGTTCCGCCTACATCAACGATTTCGATTTCAATAACCGTTCGTATCGTGTCTACGTGCAGGCCGACAAACAATTCCGCTCGCATCCGCAGGATATCGGTCAGTACTACGTGCGCTCCGATTCCGGCGCCATGATCCCGCTGGAAAATTTGGTCAGCATTACCCAGACCGCCGCGCCCCAAGTCATCAGCCACTACAACCTTTTCCGCTCAGCGGAAATTAATGGCTCTGCTGCCCCTGGATTCAGCTCCGGGCAGGCCATCACCGCCATGCAGCAACTGTCGGCGAAAACCTTGCCCCAGGGCTACACCTACGAATGGTCCGGAATCTCGCTGGAAGAATTGGCCTCGGGATCTACAACCCTAATCCTCTTCGGCCTCGGAACTTTGGTGGTCTACCTCACGCTCTCGGCACAATATGAAAGTTTCGTGCTCCCCTTCATTATCTTGTTAGCCGTGCCGATGGCCTTGCTAGGGGCGCTTTCTGCCCAGTGGATCCGCGGCCAGCAGAACGATGTCTACTGCCAGGTCGGACTGGTCATGCTGGTAGGCCTCGCGTCTAAGAACGCCATCCTGATCGTGGAATTCGCCGAGCAGTTGCGGGAACGCGGCATGACCATTCTCGAGTCCGCCGTCGAATCCGCCCGCATCCGCCTGCGCCCAATCCTCATGACGTCGCTGGCCTTCATCCTCGGCGTAGTGCCGCTCGTCATCGCCAGCGGCGCCGGAGAAAACGGACGTCACTCGGTGGGCACCACCGTATTCGGCGGCATGATCATGAGCACGATCCTGAACCTGTTCTTCATCCCCGTGCTCTATCTCCTGATCGAAGGCTTCCGAGAGCGCCGTCGCAAACCGAAAATCGCCTAGAATGCTTGTGTAGGGATGCCGCCCCGCCCGTCCAAGCCGAGCGCTGCCTGGCACCGGTCCCGGCGCAAGAAAAAGCAACTTCCCAGGTCTTCGCAGCGTCTCAAAAGTGCGAAGAATGTTCGGGCCTCTCACCATGTCGCAAGAGATTTCTACGTGAGGTCAAACCCATGAAAAAATCACTGCTCACAGTTCTCACTCTCCCACTGATTTTCTCGATGGTGGCCTTTGCCAGCCCCACCACCCAGGACAACCAAGCAACTGGCGCGCTCCATCAGAAGAGCATCGACCGCATCTACAAGGAAGTCCATCACGAACTCGTGATGCTTCCTTTCTACGGCGTGTTCGACAACCTCGCTTACAAGGTCGACCCGGATGGTACGGTGACGCTGCTCGGCCAGGTCGTGCGTCCCACGACCAAGTCCGATGCCGAGAACGTCGTCAAGCGCATTGAAGGTGTGGAGAAGGTCGTCAATAACATCGAGGTTCTCCCCACCTCGATGAACGACGACCGAATCCGTCGCGCCGCCTACCGCGCCATCTACGGTAACGACGTTCTCAGTCAGTACCAGATGCGTGCCGTTCCGCCCATTCACATTATCGTTAACAACGGAAAGATTACGCTCGAAGGAGTTGTAGCCCGCCAGATGGACAAACAAATCGCCGGTGTGCAGGCGAATGGCGTCCAGGGCGCGTTCTCGGTGACCAATAACCTGGTAGTCGAAGAGCAAGAAAAGGACAACAAGAAAAAGTAACTCGCAAGCGTGCCGGTGGAGACTTGAGCGTGACGGGCGAGACGCCCGTCACTCCACCGTAGCGTTGCGATTCTGCCTTTGCTTCCTCCGTGTTCCCCTGTGCCCCCTGTGGTTAAAGGTTTTGCTCCTGTCAGCCGCAAATCCAGTCTCAGCAATCTACAATTGTGTGTGCCCCCAACCGTCGATCCCGGTGAAATCGACCGCGCCGCCCGCCTTCTCCGCGCCGGACGTCTCGTAGCGTTCCCCACCGAAACCGTCTACGGCCTTGGCGCCAACGCTCTCGACGCCGAAGCCGTAGCCCGCATCTACGCTGTCAAAGGCAGACCCGCTACCAGCCCGCTCATCGTCCACGTAGCTTCGATCGAAATGGCGCAGTCACTGGTCGCGAACTGGCCGGAGCTCGCCGAGCGCCTGGCCCGCCGATTCTGGCCTGGGCCGCTGACGCTGGTTTTGCCGAAGCAACGTGAAAAACAACCTGCAATTCCCGACATTGTTACCGCTGGCCTGCCCACGGTCGGCCTTCGCATGCCCGCGCACCCCGTCGCCCTCGCCCTAATCCAAGCCGCCGGCGTCCCGCTCGCCGCCCCCAGCGCCAAC
This sequence comes from Terriglobia bacterium, assembly GCA_020073525.1. Classification (GTDB taxonomy): domain Bacteria; phylum Acidobacteriota; class Terriglobia; order Terriglobales; family Acidobacteriaceae; genus Acidiflorens. Next base: position 8,568 of record JAIQFA010000090.1, on the reverse strand, counting down.
CGCTTCACCGAACTCTCTCCGACAACTGCCGAGCACGTCCACCGCAGTCTGGCCAGCGAAGTGGATCTCATACTCGACGGCGGCCCCTGCACCGTAGGCATCGAGTCCACCGTGCTTTCGCTGGCCGAGCCGGGCCCGATCCTGCTTCGCCCCGGGGGCATTTCACGGACAGAACTCGAGGAGATAATCGGGCCATTAGACTCCGCGCAGGACGCTCCAACCGGAGCCCATCCCTCGCCTGGAATGCACCCACGCCATTACAGCCCGACCACCACCTTATATATGGCAACGAATGGAAGGCTTCCCGAAGAGGGCCCAGGAATTTATCTGCAGTACCAGCATCCGCCCAGTCGCCCGGACGTCATCCTCCGGCAGATGCCGCAATCAGCCGCCGAATACGCAGCCGCGCTCTATGAAGTTCTCCACCAGGCGGACGCCGGACACTACAACTGGATCGCCGTCGACCTCCCGCCCCATACCCCCGACTGGGAGGCTGTCCACGACCGCCTCCGCCGCGCCGCCTCCAATTCCTGAAGCGTTCTCCTGGAAACCCGCGCCGCACCAAGAGGTTACTTCCGTCATTTGGGTTCCCTCGTACAACACGTTGTAATTCCTAAAGAATTGGGGGAATAGTGCGTCTTCGATCAAATTCGAAGATTTGGGGGTGCGCCGTGGTCTGCCTGGTGATCGCGCAGGTGGTTGCGTCCCTGCTTCTCCCGAAATCCTATCGCCTTACCGCGATCACCGATTGGATCAGTCTCGCTCTGATGGTCTCCGTTTCGGTTGTTTTTGCCAGGAACGCATTCAGCAGTACTGGCCGGCAACGTCTGGTATGGATCCTTCTCGGCGGCGGCTACGCTATCGAAGTCTGCAGCCAGATCTTGTGGATGCATTGGGAATTGGTAGTCAAACAAACCCCCACCATGAGTCTGGGGGACGCCGAGGTTTATCTCGCCTGGACCGCTTTGATTCTAGGTTTTGCGCTTCGTCCGCACGTCGAGCCAACCACGCAACATCAGCGCCTGGGAACGCTCGATCTGCTCTTGCTGTTGCTCACGGGTATTTACTTCTACCTCTTTCTCGTCATTCCATGGCAGTACCTGGCCCCCGAGCCCCAGTCGTATGGTCCCGCCTACAAATTCCTGGCACTCGCTCAAGACGTGATCTTGCTGTCCATCGTCGCCCACGGCTGGCTCCACAGCTCCGGCCGATGGCGGTATTTTTACGGTCTGCTGACCGCCATCGTCGCCATTGACACCGTCATGGAATACGTCGTCGACACGCTCGCCGACGCCGGTGTTTACTTCACTGGCAGTTGGTCCGACTCCACGACCGCAGCCTGTCTCGCCGCTATGACGTTTGCTGGCTTGATCGCGCACGGTCTGGAACCCGGGTCCGAACAAGGCGATCCCGCGAGCGAACGATACTGGCGCTGGGCGTCTCGTGTCGCCGCTCCCGTCACCTTGGTCCTGCCCCTGCTGGCCGCATGGTCGTTCCTCGACCGCAGTCTGCCGGACCCGGTGTGGAAATTCCGCGTCGTGCTCTCCTTGGCCGCGGTGGTGGTGTTTGCTTTTGTTGGAATTGTGAAACAGGCCCGCCTTGAAAACGAACTGGCCAATGCCAATCATGAGTTGCTCGACGCTTCGCTGACCGACCTGCTCACGGGCGTCCGCAACCGTCGCTTCTTCGCCAATTCCATCGAGGCGGACGTGCAGCAGGTCTTGCGTTCTTTTGTTAGCAATCCATCCCTCGACATTCGCAACCGCGATCTGGTTTTCTATCTGATCGACATCGACCACTTCAAGAAGGTCAATGACGCATTCGGCCACAAGGTGGGAGATCAAGTTCTGGTGGAGGTGGCGCGCCGTATCAACTCGGCCGCCCGCCTTTCCGATGGCGTGATCCGCTGGGGTGGTGAGGAATTTCTCCTCCTGTCGCGCTACACCGACCGCAAAGAAGCCCACATTCTCGCCAACCGCATTCTCGATTCGGTCGGATCCAGGCCTTACCGCGCGGAAGCCGCCAAAGCGGATCTGCAAATTACCTGTTCGATCGGTTGGGCGGCTTATCCCTGGAAGGAAACTGAACCGAAGCTTCTCCCTCACGAGCAGGTGCTCCTGTTCGCCGACTACGCCCTCTACCAAGCCAAGGGTTCGGGAAGAAATTGCGCGGTCGGATTACTGCCCGCGGGAGAAACCGTTCACGGCGGAGGCGCCGCCTCTAGCATCTACATCAACGGAGTCCCTGCCTCCCCGGTTACCACTTTCGGACCGCGCCTCGAAGAGATCGCCACGCCCGACCCCAAAACGACTCCGGGCAAGACCTCCGCTGCGTCTGCCAGCTAGCACGTCTCGTGGCCTGCGTGCCACCCGCGTGAAGTCACCTAGAACAATCCGTATACCGCCAAGCCGTTAGGAGTTCCTATATACACTTTGCCATTCGCTACAACCAGATTCGCGAAGTGTGGGAGCGGAGGAAGCTTGTCGCGATTGTGGGGGGCCTCCCCGGCGCTGTACAGTCTCACCAGCGTAGTCGCGTCATACGCGGCCAGACTGGAACCATTGATCTGCCACAGGATGCCCCCGGTACTTCCATTGGCGGAGATCACTGGGGAGTGTCCGTTCGTAGTCTTCTTCGACTGCGCGAATGGTGTCTTCGTCAGCAGACCGCTCGTCAGCGAGAGCGCCGCGATCGGCGAACCGGCCGCCGAAGAATAGATTGCGTTGTTCCAGTAGACCAGCGCCCCCGTCTCGGGAGCGAAGGCCGGAAGCTCTTCCACGATCTGCGAGTCCTTCTTGGTGCACGTACTGCAGAAGTGCCCCATGTTGTCGCGGTTCAAAAGATAGATCGTGCCTTCCTTGCCAACCGCGGCCATCAGGTGCGGATGCTTCCCCCCTTGATTCGGGAGCACCAGCACGGGTTCGCTCATATCCAGATCGTTCTTGTCCAAATCCCGCTCGTTAAAAGGCGTGAACCAGTCCGCCAACTGTAGCCCGCTGCCCGCCTGCGACAGTTTGAATACGGATTGCCCGAAGTTCGTCCCCGCCGCGAAGTCTCCATCCGCAGTCGCTCCGTAAATGTTGCCGGCGCTGTCGGAGGAAAGTCCCCCACCCCTTTGCCAGATCGCGGACCCCGAGTCCCCCGGTTCATCGTCAAACGCGCCTGCCGGTTGCAGAGTCGAAGCGCTGTAGGCTACTACCCAACCTTGCTCGTGACCGCCGCGGCAACCATTCGATCCAAAAGCAATGTACAGGTTCCCGTTCTCCAGCAGCAGCGCCGGACGGTTGACCTGCATCGCGTCCTCGAAAACATTGTTTCCCCCCGCAAGTTCGTAGCTCGCCGTGATCACGATGGGGCTGCCCGGCTTCTCCGAACCCGTCGTTACATCCAACGCATGCAACCGGTGCACAAATGAGGAATGTTCGTGGGTCTTCGCCACCACGTAAAGCGTCCCCGAAGCCGGATCGATCACCGGTGTCGAAACGATTCCCACCTCCGTCCATTTCGTGGTTGCTCCGCAGCCCTGCAACGCGATGGGGACCGTAGTCACGCCATTCTTCAGGAAACTGGTATGCCACAGCGGACTCGCGTTCTTTCCTGTCGCGCTATCCGCGTCAAACGCGTAAACGCTGTCATGCATCGTCGCGACATACACAACGTTATGCACTCCGGCTCCCGGAATCGCGACCGCAGGCAGATAAAGCGCCTGTCCGATCACCGCGCCATCGACCGATTGCACAAAAAGCTTTCCGAACTGCACGCTGTTTACGTTTTCCGGAGTCAGAATGGTTTCGTCGGGATTTGCCCCCGAACGCGCATTGTCATAGTGCCAAGTCGTGACCGCAACCTGCGCCACGCCGACCGTCGCGAGAAAAGCCAGCAGAACACAAAACAAGACTGCGCGAACGCGCAAAATTCGCCCCACCATTAAGACCCCCAGAAGGTGATTTGGACCCCTAAAAACCCGCGGGCTCATACTGCGGAACGAGGCGGGAAATACAACGGAGACGTAACCTGATTCTCGGAAGAATACCGGCGGATTCCACATCCGTCAAACCCAGAAGTGCTTCTGGGCCGACATGATTTCTCGGGAAAAGCGAGCCGCTAACCACGAAGGCTATGAAGGATACGCCCTGAGATCAAAACCTTCGTGATACTTCGTGCCCTTGGTGGTTCAGGGTTTTGTGGATCGCATAGCGAAACTGACCCATCGCCCACCCCTGTGGCTATACTCAGACTCCAGAGGCCTTAATCTTCACCATCCTCTAGCCCCGAATCACTCCCGGCACTCGCACCCGAATCGTGTGCGGAACGGCGCGCAGCTTTGCCAGCAACGGCTCGTCGCAACCCTGATTGATATCGTAAATCGCATACCCCAGCGATCCGCGAGTATCCAGCACCTGCCGGTCAATATTGATCCCGCGATCCGCCAGGATGTCGTTGATCGCCCGCAAGATTCCCGGCACGTTGTGGTGGATATGCATGAGCCGGTGCGATCCGGGCTCGTAATCCAGATGACAGTGCGGCAGGTTCACGCTCAGCAGCGAATTCCCGCTCCGGAAATAATCGATCATCCGCGCCGAAACAAACTGCCCGATATTCTGCTGCGCCTCCTCGGTACTGCCGCCGATATGAGGCGTCAAGATCACGTTTGGCAATCCCTTCAGCGGACTCGAAAACGCGCCGCCCGTTTCCGGTTCCTGCGGAAACACATCCACGGCCGCTCCCGCCAGCTTCCCGCTCTTCAAATGCCGGGCCAGCGCCTCATGATCGACCACGAACCCGCGGCTCAAATTAATTAGGCACGCGCCATCTTTCATAGCGCGGAACTCTTCTTCTCCAAATAAATCCTGGTTCTGCGTCTTCCCATCCACATGCAGAGTGATCACGTCGGAAGTTTCCAGCAATTCGCGAAAGCTAACCGGCCGGGCATTCCCGCGCGCCAAGACATGCGCCACATCATGGAACACGACGCGCATGCCCATCGCTTCCGCCAGATCCGATACCTGCGACCCGATCTTTCCGTAGCCCACGATCCCCAGCGTCAGCCCGCGCACTTCATGCGATCCCGCCGAAGACTTGTTCCAGACTCCGGCATGCAACCGCGTGCTGGCCTCAAACGTCCGCCGCATCAGCAGGATGATCTCCCCCATCGCCAATTCGGCGACCGAGCGGCTGTTCGAATGCGGATCGTTGAACACCCCAATCCCCCGGTCGCTCGAGGCCGCGCGGTCGATCTTGTCCACGCCGATGCAGAACGCCCCCACCGAAACCAACTCCGGAGCCGCATCCAAAACCGCCGCCGTGATGCGCGTTTTAGAGCGCACTCCCAGAATTGAGGTCCCGCGCACTTTCTCCACCAGTGCGTGCTCGTCCAGCGCACCTTTCAGCGACTCAACCTCAAATCCCGCTTCCTCAAATTGGGAAACCGCCACCCCGCTGATGTTCTCCAGCAATAAAACCTTCAAAGACCCTCCCGGACCCACCTGAAACAAACAAGAATTATAAAGACTTCGGCGTTCCTCCGTGCCCTCTGTGGTGAAAGCCTTTGGCCGGCGGCATCCCGGAACTGGTGGCACCCACCAAATTCCATTCTTCCGACATTGCACCCCACCGGCTTTCCCGCTACAAATATTAAGGGGTCGCCGGGACAACCACACCCGTCCTCCATGAATCTTTCAAGCGCACCCCGTCATCTTTAAAGCTTTGGAGGAAAAGAAATGGCACAGACTTTGGAGGAAGTAAAAATGGCGCATGAACTGCCAGCCCTGCCGTACGATTACACGGCTCTCGAACCCACCATCGATGAAAAAACGATGCACCTGCATCACGACATGCATCACGCCGCCTACGTCAAGAACCTCAATGCGGCACTCGACAAGCATCCTGAACTTCACAAGAAAACTGCGGAAGACCTGATCCGCGACCTGAACGCCATCCCCGAAGACATCCGCGGCGCCGTCCGCAACAATGGCGGAGGCCACGTCAACCACACCATGTTCTGGAACATCATGAAGCCCCACGGCGGAGGCGATCCCACCGGCCCCATCGCCGACGTAATCAAAAAGACGTTCGGCGACTTCAAAACTTTTCAGGAAAAATTCAACGCCGCCGGTGCAGGCCAGTTTGGCAGCGGCTGGGTATGGCTGGCAGGGGACTCCAAAGGCGAAGTGAAAATTGTCTCCACGCCCAACCAGGACAACCCCATTTCGCAGGGTCTCCATCCCATCTTCGGCAACGACGTATGGGAGCACGCCTACTACCTCAAGTACAACAACCGCCGTCCCGAATACCTCCAAGCCTGGTGGAGCGTAGTCAACTGGGAAGAAATCAACAAGCGCTACCGATCGTCACTGAAGAAGTAACCGAATAGCTCGTGTAGGACAGGCTCGTGTGGGGACGGGCGCCTCGCCCGTCCATGCCGAGCGAAGCTCGGCTGTTTTAGTCGCGCAATGCCGATCCGCAAGGAGTGTGAACGCGAACACTCCTTGCCGCGATTCCTGTTCATCGCCTGTTGCCTGGCAGCGTAAGATAGATTGCAGATCGTACTTCGTCTCGCGGTCCGGAGGTCGTCATGCGCCATCTCGCCGCAGCTCTAACTCTATTCCTCTGTATTTCATTTTTTTCCGCGGCCCAAGAAACCAGGCCCGCTCCCAAGACGGCCTACTATCCCGTTCCCGTCAAGGCTGCCCGCGAGCCCAACCCGGTGAAGCCTACTCCCGAATCCATTGCTCAAGGCAAGAAGATCTACAGCTACGACTGCGCCTCGTGCCATGGCGTGACCGGAGACGGCAAAAGTGACGTTGCCAAGGATCTGAAGATGCCCGACCTCACCGATCCTGCGCGTCTCAAAGACCGCACCGACGGCGAAATCTTTTATATCCTCAAGACTGGCCACGGCGACATGCCTCCCGAAGGCGATCGCGTCAAGACTGAGCAACTCTGGGATCTGGTCAACTACGTCCGATCCCTGGCACGGAAGCCAGCAGCCGACCAGAAGCCACCCAGCTAGCTATAAGAGTGAAGTCGCCACATTTTCAGGAAGTCTAGAAAGAGTCTCAAAGGCCGGATTAGCCGCAAAGCGGCGCAAGAATACAGCCCACAGCGCAAGCTGTGGGTCCCGGTAGAAAAAGAATCGAGCCCCAACGGGGCGAAAGAAACCCCTCCCGCGCCCCATCTCATCGCCGCGGAAGTCGTGCGCGGAAAATCCATCAGCTCTCAAAAAACTCCCTGATGTACCGCCAATACCCGCGAACGATCATGTCCGTGCTCAGATGCCCGCCCCGCCGGAACAACTTCAACTTCACTCCCGTACGCGCCGCGAATTTCTTGACCGATTGATACGGCACATACGGATCATCCTGCGCATGAAACATCATGACCTTCGACGCGGTAATTTCGCCTGCGTGATACGCGGGGTTGTAAAACTTCCCACCTCGCAGTTTTCTCCAGTTTCGGTCAGACAGCCGGTATCCATTCCCGAATGCCTCGCGAATATAAGCGGAGTAGCTGGCATTGGAAGTCTCTTTCTCCTCCGAGCGTGGAAGAATCGCCCAATCCACCACCGGACAATTAGCAACCGCTTTTTTCACCCGAGGATCAAGCGAACAAAGAATCGCCGCCGCCCCGCCAAAACTTCCTCCGATCACAAACAATTCGTCCACGGCCACGCGAAATCTCCGCCCGAACGCGATCTCTCGAAACTCTTTCGACAGTCCTCCAATCACGTCCAGAATGTCCAAGTGCGGCGATCGCTCCAGGAACTCCCCGCCACTCTCCCACGCTCCCCGATACCGTGGATAAAACACCCAGTACCCCTTCCGAGCAAGAAATTCCGCCAGCGGCTGTTTGCGCGGAATCGAAGGCATTCCGTCGCAAAGAACGATGGCTCGTTGCACCTTCCCAAGTCGAGCCGGAGGCAAAAATTCAGTAACAATGTCACGCGCAAATCGCGCTCTGAACATAAAGTTCCTAGCCTTCCCCCGTGTCCCCTGTGCCCTCTGTGGTGATGCTGTTGACTTTTGTCGCCGCTAATACACGCCCAGATCCCGAGCCGACACCCAGTTCCCCGAATACTCCTTCTTAATCTGTTCCACCAAATCCGCTTCCGGCAATTTCTCCAGCGACTGGTGATACACCACCAGCAACTTAGGCCGAGCCCGCCGCGCAATCTCTCCCAACTCCGCCGGAGAAGTATGAAACGTTCGGAAATATTCCTTCCAATGTTCGTCCTGCAACTCACTTCCATGCGGATTGAAGACCTCATGCAGCAACACGTCGCATCCATCGCAAGCCTTCACCACTTCGTCTGTGGGAGCGGTGTCCCCCGAAATCACAATCTTTCGATCGCGAGTCTCGAACTTGTACCCATAAGCTTCCTTCCAAATCCCATGTTTCACGTGAAACGCGGTGACCGTAACGTTTTCATCGTGATACACCACTCCCGACCGAATCTCATGTACGTTCACCTTGTATCCGGTAGCGTTCGCCTGCTCCAGTCCTCGCCGCCGAATCCGCACATCCTCCGTCCAAGCCTTCTCGATGTGCGAGGTCATATTCTTGAGCCCG
>JAIQFA010000197.1 GCA_020073525.1 Terriglobia bacterium | reverse complement strand
AATGCGGGAGCGCGTCAGCAACAATGTCGGCGAGGCTGGAGATGAGGAGGTTTCCCGATTAGCGATCACCCAGCACGTCGTGGTGACGATTTCGGCGGATACTCCGATCTATGTTGTGCTCGAGCAGACACCCAAGTCCAATCAAGGTTCCCTGCAACCAAGTGCGCGGAGCGTTCCAACATCCAACTCAGCCAATGCTGAGCAACTCCGTCAACTATTGCAGCTCCAGCAAGGGCTGAATCAAACGTCCACGAGCAATCAATCACCGCAATAGAAGACTGGTTTTCAGCGATAGAAGGAGCGGCGAAATAATGTGTAGGCCGCTCTAAGCTGCGTTGTCGGGAGTCTCTTTGCAGAACGCAGCTCTGGCCAGGCGGGAGTCTGCGGTTCACTTTTGTCTCCGAAAACTATCATTCCAAAGAAGTTACAGTGTTGAAGAAAAGTGCTGAACCCACTGTCCCGACCCATGATTCGGTCGAGCACTACCAGAAAGTCTAGAAACGGACTATGAGTAGCGCGCCTGCCTCTCACGCAAGACACCACCGGTTCGAGTCCCGTCGTCAGCCGCAATCGATGCGTTGACCTTAAGCGATGTGGAAAACGCTTTGCCGGCGAGTTGTGAGCGCTTTCGATGATGGCAGGGGCTGCGAGAACTTGTGGAATGGCCATTTTAGGCAGAATGCACGGCATGTTGTTTGCCTTCGTAAGGTAATGTGTTTGCCCGCTCGAGGCTAAACGTCTACCTCGACTGGCAGACCCGCTTCATCAAAATCCTTACATTCAAAACCGCCAAGGTTGCCGGGATATCCGAGTTGATTTGAAATGATCCGGGTCCGGCCGATCGTCTGATCGTCGCATTCATGTGTATGGCCATACACCCAGAGGACCGGCTGGTGGGTCTCAATGATCTCCGCCATGTCCAGAGAATTGAACGCCGGCGTGAGAGAGCCGCCCTTGTATTTGGAATTGGGATTGATGAGCGGTGCATTGTGACTGATAACCACGCGCGGACCACTCAGGTTCTTGCCAAACCAGTTCAGCAATTTCGACGCGAAGTTTTTATGTAGCACAATCGAATCTGCTGGGGTGAACGGCGTTTGGTCAGGGTTGCCATACTGCTTATTGATGTTTGAGAAAGAGATCATTTTAAAGGAGCAACTCGCGGCACGCTGCCTCTTCCAGTGTAGCCCGGCCTGAAAGTTGCCGGTTAATGGTGGCACATTGGATTATTGAAGGTTTGCCCGTGATTCAGGAGGAATCGATTACTTCCTGAAAGCCGACTTCCCATTACCAATCAGGGTCGATGAGTGACTCGGCGATTTCGCACTCGCTGCGATTGTCGTATCGAGCCAACTGGGATCACTGAACAGAAATCAGGGATCGCAAAATTCACACTTGACATTGACAGATAATCCACTACCATATGGTTGTGGATAAATTAGGTACAACGTTTGCGGCTTTGTCTGATCCAACCCGGCGGGCAATGATCGAACGACTCTCCCATGGGCCTGCCTCTGTGCATGGATTGACGGAGCCGTTTGCACTCTCACAGCAGATGATTTCAAAACATATTGCCTACCTGGTGCGGGCGCGGATTGTGATCAAGACGAAGCGTGGACGAGAGAGTGTGTGCACGCTTAGGCCAGAGGCGATCAAGACAGTCCGCGACTGGGCGATTAGCTATCGCCGATTCTGGGAAGAGAGCTTCGACAAACTGGATGTAGTTGTAAATCAAATGAAGAAAGAGGAGGTCAGAGATGACAGAAAACACGGTTAGCGAAATTGAGCGGATGGTTGTCACAAGAGTTTTTGATGCCCCACGCGAGTTGGTTTGGAAGGCGTGGACAGACCCGAAGTACGTGATGCAGTGGTGGGGACCGAAGGGCTTTACTGCGCCGGTTTGTCAGATGGATTTTCGCGTTGGAGGAAAATCTCTCTGCTGCATGAAGGCGCCGGATGGGCAGGAGTTCTGGAATGCGTGTGAATACCACGAGATTGTTCTGCACTAGAAGATCGTTTCCTCCATGTACTTTTCGGACTCAGAGGGAAACAAGGTTGAGCCTGCGCAATTAGGAATAGAACATGAGGCCATAGACGGTGCGTACGACGTGACCATCTTTGAGGATCTCGGAAACGGCCAGACGAAACTCACCTTCATTGGAAATGAACCCATGGAGAGCGCGAAAAATAGCGGTCAAATGGAGGGCTGGAACCAGATACTCGATAAACTTGCTGCGGTTATTGCGGGGCTAGTGCAGGCGAAATAAGAAGTTGGAGTTTTGATGATTGTCATGCGCGAGATCTGAACTTAACGCAACGCCGGTCCGTTCCGGAAACCTAAGGGTGGGCGGGGCGGGTGGCCCGGCTTTCAAACTGCAGAAGCCACCACAGATGCGGGTGCCCCGTCCTTCGCGTAGGCGAAAAGGACGGGTACGACGACGGCATACACAACGGGCGGTGTAGAACGGACAAGAGTTGCGCCGGCAGCATCGCCGCCCACCCTTGCAAAGAACGCAAGGATGGGGCACCCTCCGTGGGGATGGTGCAATGCAAAGATGGCCACCCGCCATCTGCGGCAGGAGTTGCTGGGTTTCGAGCGTCACTGGATTTAGGCAGCAAGAGCTCTAAATGCGTCCAGTGCGGGGAGGCAGATTCCGCGCGGACCGCCGCATAATCGTTGACTGAAATGGCTCATTCCGAAGAACTCAACCGTATCGACGCTGCGATTGCGCAACGGAACTTAGCGGAATTGCAGTGGGCGCACGACTACTGTCGAACACAAATGCGAGCCGCAATTCCGAACGAAAACAAAGGGCATTGGAAAGGCCGCCAGCGAGAAGTCAGTCGTATACTGCGAGATCTAGGTGCGACCGAAGACCATATCAGTGCTCACGAGTGGTCAAGCTACCATCGCGGAACACTCAGAGAGAGCGAGGCCTGCGGCTGTTTCTACTGCTTGGAGGTCTTTCCGCCGAGTGAGATCGAACATTGGACCGACGATGATGACACGGCACTCTGTCCTAAATGCGGAATTGATTCGGTCATCGGCTCAGTTTCTGGATATCCCATCGAGCGCTCGTTTCTTCAGAAGATGCACGATCACTGGTTCTAGCGATTGAAATATCGCCGTTTCACTCATTTCCTCACACCGGTGACCCACACTATTTTCTGGTCGCCATTCATTCGCGTTCATTAGGGCCCTACTGGATTCGCCCTGGAAAGACTACGAGATGCGAAAAGGGTTTACGAGAAAACCACAAGCGGACGAACCCGCGACGCCAGTCAAGAACTACATAACGCGGAGCGGGTTGCAGCGCCTCAAAGATGAGCACCGGTTTCTGCTCGCCAGGGAACGCCCGGCCGTGACGGAGGTGGTGGCGTGGGCTGCCAGCAACGGCGATCGCAGTGAAAACGCCGACTATCAGTACGGCAAGCGGCGGCTGCGGCAGATCGATGGGCGGATTCGCTTTCTCACGAAGCGAATCGAAGCCGCGGAAGTGGTGGACCCGGAAGCTCCGAGAGCGGGGCAGGCGGCGACGAGGGCATTCTTCGGAGCGACCGTGCGCTATGCCAATGCCGCGGGAGTATCGCGAGTGGTGAGCATCGTGGGCACCGACGAAATCGATCTCAACCGCAACCACATCAGTTGGGTGTCACCTCTGGGGCGCGCGTTGATGAAGTCGGCAGCGGGTGACAGCGTAGTCCTTCAATTGCCGGGCGGTACAGAATACCTGACCGTGCTGGAAGT
>JAIQFA010000196.1 GCA_020073525.1 Terriglobia bacterium | reverse complement strand
GACGGCATGGTTGAAATGGAGGCGCAGGCGCCGCAGTCGGTAGTCAGGAAAGTGGGAAGGTTTGTGGTTCCAAAATAGGGCAATTATTTACTTGACTCGCCCACTGTTCTAAGCTAGTATATAGCTTGTAAGTGAGGCACTTATGAGAGAGCCAAGGAGCCTGCAAGAAGCCATCCTGTACTTCTCCAACCTCGACAACTGCGTCGAGTACTTGGCAGCTAGCCGCTGGCCGAATGGGGTTGTTGTTTGCCCGATCTGCGGCTCGGAGAAAGTAAGTGCCTTCAACAGTACTCGCCGCACTTGGAAGTGTTCGACTCACCACTCTAAGCGTGAGTTCTCCATTAAGGTCGGAACCATTTGCGAGGATTCTGCCATCGGGCTGGACAAATGGCTCACTGCAATGTGGTTGCTCACCAATTGCAAGAACGGGATTAGCAGTTGCGAGGTCGCGCGTGATTTGAACGTCACTCAGAAAACCGCGTGGTTCATGCTGCATCGCATTCGTCTGGCCTTGCAGGATGAGTTTTTCGGTAGCAAGCTCGGTGGCGAAGTAGAGGTTGACGAAACATTCATCGGCGGCAAAGCTCGCAACATGCATCTCGACAAGCGCGAACGGCGCATTACTGGTACTGGCGGAAAAGACAAAACTGTGGTGATGGGGATTTTGGAACGTGGCGGCAAGGTTCGCACTACCGTGGTTGCAAATCGGCGGAAGGCTGGCCTCCAAGCACAGGTCAAAGCCCACGTAGAAGCTGGAGCCGCACTCTATACTGATGCGCTGCTTTCCTACGACGGGCTTGCACAGGAGTACGCGCACAAAGTCATTGACCACGCTGAGAAGTACGTTGACGGCAAGGTACACACCAACGGCCTTGAGAATTTCTGGTCGCTGCTCAAGCGCGGCATTGCGGGAACTTACGTGAGTGTGGAACCGTTTCATTTGTTCCGTTATCTGGATGAGCAGATGTTCCGCTACAACAACCGCGCTACCAAAGAACGCAAGGTAACCGACACCGACCGCTTCAACATGGCCGTCCGCAAGATTTTTGGAAAGCGCGTCACCTTTGCCGAACTCACCGGCAAGCTGTGTGAAACGAGCGCATTCTAATCCTCTGCGTTTGAAGCGCGGGAAGCGGGCGAAGTCCTAGCCCGCTTTTGTTTTGCTCGCAGGCGCTTCTGCTTCCACTGCTTCTCGCGCCTCTTGATTTCATCGTGCGAGACTGAGAACACTTTTTGCACCACAGTGTCGAACTTGGCGAATTCTTTATTTTCGGTGCTCATCGGAATCCTCCCAGTCGGCGGTTATCTCAGCACTGATAGGATCGGGCAGCATCCTGCTCTCTGGGGTCATTACTGGGGCGTTGGAGCTGGTGGCGGCAAAGTCTACAGTCTGCTTTGGCGGGAGATATTTGATCGTCGCAGATACCAGTCCGCCAGTTTCTTTGATGGCTGAGCCATGTCCGTCTTTCCCCGTCCACTTTTTCCAGACGTAGTATCTGATAACAACGTTCTTCACCCCGTCGTTGTTCGGGTTGTAGATGCTCCCTTTAACGGCGTATAAGCACCCGCTGCAATCGCCATGATCCACCTTCACGAGGCTGTCATTGACGATTCTCAACGTCGATCCCGCAGACTTACGTGATGGTTGCTGACTGTGCGCAGTCGAAACCACCGTCACAAAGATTACCGCAGCAATCAACAATCGTTTCTTAGTGTAAGGTTCCATCTGTATGGTTGCCCTCTCTCGGCCCGACCGTGAATCGGACCGTTTCCTTATGTGACCTGACGAGCCTTGCTCTTGGGTCGCAACGAAGCAACTGTTTGGCTAGGCTTGGTGCGCTCACCATCGGGCCGGACGAATACAACGCTACCGGTAGGAATCCCCAGGAGCGTCTCAAACCATCGCGCCGCGTTCGTCAGTTTCCATGTCGGATTCGGGCGGCGAAGCGGTTTCTTGATATCCTTCCACAACGTTTTGGTTTTCGTCATCAGGTTGCCTCCCGCAGCTTTAGGGGCTTCTCAAGCTGGCACAATTGTACTGCGTTACCCTCGTGGAAGGTTGCCATTGCTATCCCTCTGACCTTCAGCATTTCGTAGAAGGATTTTCTGGTAGGCCGTCCTGACCTGACCGCAAACTCCCTACGGTGCTTGCGAAGTTCGTAGGCCAGCAGATCGGCGGCCTGTAACTGAACTACGCCCCGGCGTATCTCGCCGCGTTTACCCTTGATGTCGCGGCTTGGCGCGAAAATCGGATCGGGCATTTTATAGCTGACATTCATGGCCGCAAGCAGGCCGCCTTTGTCCGGGCCACCGTCCTCAAACACGAATTTGATTTCCTCTGAACGAGGCTCCTGTCTGTTCCAAAGATCAATTTGGGCGACGCAAGCCCTACCTGCAACCGAATACGGACTCGATAGCGTTTCCGTGAGCATGTAACGTGCGTCGGCCATCTCAAAGAGCCGATGCTGGACATAGCAGAGCACCCACCTCTGCGCTCTCCACCTCACGATGCTGAGAGCATCCCGCATGAACGCTTTGCGAATTAGTTCTCTGTTCTTCCACTTTGCAAACGGCCCCACTGACTGAGAGAACTGTTTCATATGGAAATGAGGCACCTTGTACGAAGCAAGAAAAAGTTTCCAGTCAATCTCAAATTGCTCCCATAGTGCGACAGTGGATACCCAGCCGCACACGACCGTGAAGCCCTCGTGCTCGCCGCCAGCCTCGTCCAAATAGCAAGTGAGCAAGGCAAACTCTTTGTCTGCGGAATAGCGAGCACCCCAGACAGCGCGCCCGATGTGCGTGAGGGCGCTCATCGCACGCCCCCCATCATTCCCATTCCTCGTGGGCGAGTCAAGTAAATAATTGCCCAAAATAGCGTGGGCCGTTGGCCCGGCAGTTCTGTAAGAGGTAGGGGTCCCCTCGACTTGCTCGGGGCAGGCTCTTCGACTCGGGCGAGCAAAACCGGCTCGCCCTCGCTCAGGATGACATCGGCAAAGGTTTACCCCGAATGCGGAGAGTTTGACAGCTGAGAGCTGACGGCTGAGAGCTGACCGCTAGAAATTAAATGGGCCGGCGATCAAGAAGCGGTGACATTTCCTTGACCACAGGCCCATTCGATCCTGAATCGGATCGGAGGTGATAGTCATATGTTAACCCTCCGGGCGGGGAAGTCAAGGCAAACCGCAAGTTTTTGCACATGGGCACAGTGCCGATTCCGGGCATTGCCGCCAGCGGGAAAAGCGACGCGGGAGGACGGGTAGAAGTCGGGCAAAATCAAGCAAATGCGCGTTGACAGCGGCTCTGGAGCGATGTTAGTTTTGTCAGTTCAAGCAGCCATCATAAGCTAGCCTGGTTTACCCTTCGAAATGGATGAGACGCTCCGACAATTAGGCGGATTACTGCTCGGGTCGGTTCCGACAATCTTCCTGTTCCTGGTCACATATTTTTCCTACCGGCTGATCGTCCACGGCAAGCTAGAATCGGTGCTCCACGAGCGCTATCAGCGGACCGAAGGAACCATCGAAAAGGCCCGAGCCGACGTCGCGGCGGCCGAGGCAAAGACCGGTGAATACGAGCAGCGGTTGCGTGAGGCCCGGGTGGCCATCTTCAAGGCGCAGGAAGTGCGCCAGCAGAAGGCGCTGGCAGCCCGCGCGGCGGCGATCACGCAGGCGCGTGAGCGGGCCCAGCAGCAGGTGGCCCAGGCGCGCGAAAGAGTCTACCAGGAACTGGAGGCTGCCAAGCGCCAGTTGCTGCCGCAAAGCGA
>JAIQFA010000089.1 GCA_020073525.1 Terriglobia bacterium | reverse complement strand
CATGGCGGGCGACAACGCCGGTCTCTTGCTGCGCGGTATTGCGAAAGAGGATGTCGAGCGCGGGATGGTTTTGGCAAAGCCGGGCTCGATCACGCCGCACACGAAGTTCAAGGCGGAAGTTTACATTCTGACGAAGGAGGAAGGCGGTCGACATACGCCATTCTTCAAGGGCTATCGTCCGCAGTTTTACCTGCGCACGACGGACGTGACGGGGATCGCGGAGTTGCCGGCGGGCACGGAGATGGTGATGCCGGGCGACAACGTGAGCCTGGTGATCGAACTGATCACGCCGGTGGCGATGGAAAAGGGCTTGCGGTTCGCCATTCGCGAAGGCGGCCACACGGTGGGCGCAGGAACGATTGCGGAAATTATTCAGTAGGAAGGCAGAAGTCAGAAGTAGAAATGCAGAAGTAATAGCATATTGGATTCACTTCTGCATTCTGAATTCTCACTTCTGCATTTAGAAACGCGGCTCGCAGCTTGCCGCCAGATCTTTCCTTCCGGATAAAGCCGGGAGGGGCAAAGAGAGAAAAACAGTGACTGGCAAAGAAAGAATTCGCATCCGGTTGAAAGCCTACGACTACCGCATTCTGGATCAGTCGACAGGCGAGATCGTGGAGACGGCAAAACGAACCGGCGCGCAGATTGCTGGCCCGATTCCTCTGCCCACGATGAAGAACAAATACTGCGTGCTGCGTTCGCCGCACGTGGATAAGAAATCGCGGGAGCAGTTTGAAATTCGCACCCACAAGCGTTTGCTCGATATTCTCGAGCCGACGCAGCAGACAGTCGATGCGCTGATGAAGCTCGATCTGCCGGCGGGTGTGGATGTGGAGATCAAGGCGTTCGGGAAAGAACACAAATAGCTGTCAGTTCTCAGCCGTCAGCCGTCAGTAAAAGCGGCCGAACTTAGCCCAGCGCTTCAGCACTGGGTAGAGGCAAGAAAGAAAGAGATTTGAGTCCCGTAGGGACGACTGAAATCGCCGCGGGCTTTAGCCCGAAGGCACCCAGCCAATAGCCACGAGCCAAGCTGGGAACGGAGAAGGAAATGGCAAGAGTCACGGGAATTTTGGGCAAGAAGGTCGGCATGACGCAACTCTTCGATTCGAAGGGTGATGTGCGGCCGGCTACGGTATTGCAGGCGGGACCGTGCGTGATTACGCAGCACAAGACCCAGACCAAGGACGGTTACGATTCGGCGCAGATTGGCCTGGTCGAGTTTGTGAAAGAAAAGAAGCTGACTAAGGCCATGCGTGGACATTTTGCCAAGCACAACCTCCCTCCTGTGAAATTTGTGCGGGAAGTTGGCATTGAAGTGGACGCTCCGGGAGAGACGATTGAGGGTGTGATCAAGCCGGGCGACCGCATTCTGGTGGATATTTTCGAAGGCGAGCGTTTTGTCGATGTTGTCGGGGTGAGCAAGGGACACGGCTTTCAGGGTGTTGTGAAGCGCCATCACTTTGCGGGCGGCGCGAAGTCGCACGGTTCGATGTTTCAGATCACGGGTTCGATTGGCTCGTCGGCATTTCCGTCGCGTGTTTTTAAAGGCATGCGGATGTCGGGCCACATGGGCGATGCCCGGATCACGACTCGCAATTTGCGAATCCTGGGCGTCGATAAAGAAGAGAACCTGCTGGTGGTTGATGGCAGCGTTCCGGGCGCCAACGGCGGTTACATCGTGATCAACAAGGCGAAGAAGCCGCCACGAGAGCGCCGTGGATTTGCGGGTTCGGCCACGGTCGATCCGTTGAAGGCGGCCAAGCGCGCGGCCAAGAAGGGCTAAGTCGGTCGTTAGTCGTTAGTAAGAAGACGAGAGAGATATGGCAACTATAGATATTTACAATCTGAGCGGAGCGAAGGCCGGGTCGATGGAACTGGCCGATGAAGTTTTCGGCGCGGTCAACGAAGACTTGCTCTGGGAGGCGATCACGCACTATCGCGCCTCCGCGCGTGCGGGCACGCATGCCACCAAGAACCGCTGGCGGGTTTCCGGTTCGGGCAAGAAGCTGTGGAAACAGAAAGGCACGGGACGGGCGCGTATCGGCTCGATTCGTTCGCCACTGTGGCGCCACGGCGGCACTGTGCACGGACCGCAGCCGCGTTCCTATGACTACGCTTTTCCCAAGAAGAAGTTGCTCGGCGCGCTGCGCTCGGCGCTGGCTTCGAAGTTTGCCGATGGCAAGCTGATGGTGGTGAAGGCATTCGACGTGAAAGAGCCCAAGACGAAGCTGTTTCGCGAGGCGCTCGACAAGTTGAAGGTTGATGGCACGACGCTCCTGGTCGATATTTCGACCGCAGAGAACAAGAATCTGGCTTTGAGTTCGCGCAACATCGACGGGCTCGAACTGGTGCGGGCGAACGAAGTGCATCCCTATCACCTGATGCGCTACACCCATGTGGTGTTTGCGCAGCCGGCGCTTGAGAAGCTGCAGGATTCGCTGAAGAAATCGGCATCGCGCCGTACACACGAAGCCGAGCCAGCAGCGGAAAAGAAGAAACCCGCGCGGCGGTCGCGTAAGGCGGAGGTGGCCTGATGAAATCCGCGTATCAGATTATTCGGAAGCCGGTGATTACGGAAAAGGGCCTCGGCATTAAAGAGACCCAGAACACGCTGGTATTCCAAGTGGCGCCGAAGGCGACGAAGACCGAGATTAAAGAAGCGGTGCAGTCGATCTTCAAAGTAAAAGTATCGTCGGTGCGCACGGCGAATTATCCCGGGAAAGAGCGGCGGCGGGGCAAGTTCACGGGCTACCGTCCGGACTGGAAGAAGGCGTACGTGCGGTTGAAAAGCGGCGAGAAGATGCCGGAGTACGCGCAGAATCTGTAAAACGGTCATTGGTCGTTAGTCGCTAGTCGTTGGCAACAACGCCGCGAACGTAACGGAAGAGCGAACGACCAACGACGAACGACTAAAGACAAGAAGTAGTGAGCTTGATATGGCCATAAAAACTTACAGACCGACAACACAGACGCTGCGCTACCGCACCTCGGTTACGACTGACGACATTACCTCGTCGAAGCCGCACAAGCCGCTGGTTGAGGGCAAGATACGGTCGGGCGGGCGGCGCAATTCCGGCGACACGACCATGCGGTTCCGGGGCGGCGGCAACAAGCGCAAGCTGCGCACGATTGACTTCAAGCGTGATAAGCACGGTATTCCGGCGACGGTCGTCACGATCGAATACGATCCCGGCCGCTCGGCGCGCATCGCGCTCCTGAGCTACGCGGATGGCGAGAAGCGTTACATTGTGCAGCCTGACGGACTGAAGGTTGGGCAGAAGATTTTGAGCGGTCCCGAGGCCGATATTCTGGTGGGGAACGCGTTGCCGTTGCGGAACATTCCCCCCGGCACGACGATTCATAACGTGGAGTTGAAGCCTGGCAAAGGTGCACAGATGGTGCGCTCGGCCGGCGGTTCGGCGCAGTTGATCGCCAAAGAAGGTGACTACGGACTGGTCAAGCTGCCTTCGGGCGAGACCCGGAAAGTTCTGCTCGATTGCCTGGCGACGATTGGGCAGGTCGGAAACACCGACCACGAAAACGTGACTTGGGGCAAGGCAGGGCGCACACGCTGGGTGGGAAAGCGTCCGCATAACCGCGGCGTTTCGATGAACCCGGTCGACCATCCGCACGGCGGCGGTGAAGGCAAGACCTCCGGCGGGCGTCATCCGGTAACCCCGTGGGGACAGCCGACGCGTGGATTCAAGACGCGGAACAATAAGCGGACCGATGCGTTTATCGTGAACAGAAGGAAGAAGGGTTAATTGTAGAAACGGGGCTTACCCCGTCTTTGAGACGCGGCAAGCCGCGTCTCTACAAAGGAAATTATGGCTCGTTCAACAAAAAAAGGACCGTTCGTGGACGCGCACCTGGCGACGAAAGTCGAAGGCATGAATGCGCGTAACGAGAAGAAGGTGCTGCGGACGTGGTCGCGGCGCTCGACGATTATTCCGGAGATGGTTGGACACACGATTGCCGTGCACAACGGACGGAAATTTATTCCGGTATATGTGACCGAGAACATGGTGGGACACAAGCTGGGGGAATTCAGCTTTACCCGTCAGTTCAAGGGGCACTCGATGAAAGCGGCGACCGAAGTCGCGGCGAAACCGGCGGGCGTACCCGGCGGACCTGGCGCTATAACGCCGTCGGCGCCGAAGGCATAAAAGCTGAGAAAAAATATGGAATTTCGAGCGGAAGCAAGATACATGCGCGTCTCGCCGCAGAAGGCGCGGTTGGTGCTGAACCTGATCAAGGGGCGGCGCGTGGAAGAGGCGCGGAACACGCTGGCATTCACCAAGAAGCGCGTGGCGGCGACGGTGGCGAAGCTGTTGCAGTCGGCGATCGATAACGCGAACTTCCTGAGCACCGAAAAGGGTCTGGATGTCGAACTCGATAACTTGTATGTGAAGCACGCGGTGGCGAACGATGGTCCGCGCATGAAGCGGATTCGTCCGGCGCCGATGGGCCGCGCCTATCATTACGTGCGGCGCATTGCGCACTTGGAAATTGTGCTGGCGGAGAAGAACCGGAACGGCGCGCCGGTAGGAACTGCGCCAGTGGCAGGCCAGAAAACGACGAAAGCTGCGGCTCCGTCAAAGCCGAAAGCGAAAGCAAAAGCGCCAGCGAAGAAGAAAGCGGTTGGCAAGAAGGCGACTGCGAAGAAATAGAGAAGTCGTTGGTCGATAGTCGTTAGTCGTTCGGGAAGCCGGATGCTAACGACCAAAGACTAACGACCAGCAACTGAGAGACATTTAGGAGTTACACATGGGACAGAAAGTCCATCCTTACGGATTTCGCCTCGGATATACCAAGCCGTGGAAATCGCGCTGGTTTGTCGAGAAGGACTACGACAAGCTGCTGCTTGAAGACTACAAGCTCAAGACCGAGCTGAAGGAAAAGCTCAAGTCGGCCGGTGTGAGTTCGGTTGAGATTGAGCGTCCGGGCAACAAGCTGCGGATCATCATCAAGACGGCGCGTCCGGGCATCATCATCGGGCGCAAGGGCGCGGAAATCGACAAGCTCAAGCAAGACCTGCAGAAGAAGACGACGCGCGAGGTCCATGTCGATATCCAGGAAGTGCACAAGCCCGAGCTTGACGCGCAGCTGGTGTCGGAGTCGATCGCGCTGCAACTGGAAAAGCGGGTCGGATTCCGGCGAGCGATGCGCAAGTCGGTGGATTCGGCGCTGCGCTTCGGTTGCAAGGGCATCAAGGTGCGGGTGAGCGGTCGTTTGAATGGCAACGAAATCGCACGGTCGGAGTGGTATCTGCAGGGGCGTTTGCCGCTGCACACGCTGCGCGCCGATATCGACTACGGCTTCACCGAAGCGCGAACGACGTATGGCGTGATTGGCGTGAAGTGCTGGGTTTATAAGGGCGAGATTCTTCCGGCGAAGAAGCGGGAAGCGACGCCGGCGCGTGAAGTGAGCACGACTGGAGCGTTCTAGGAAGCTAAGAAGTCAGAAGTCAAATTGAAGAAGTAAGAAGCTGAAGCTCGCGGAAGCGGATCTAATTGGAAGACGCTGAGAGCTGAAAGCTGAGAGCCGAGAGCTGAATTATGTTGATGCCGAAGAAAGTTAAGTACCGCAAGCAGCAGCGCGGTCGCATGACGGGGAAGGCTTGGCGCGGTGGCACGCTGGCTTTCGGTCAGTATGGATTGAAGGTGCTCGAACCGGGATGGATCACCGATCGGCAGATCGAAGCGAGCCGCGTGGCGATGACGCGTTTTGTGAAGCGTGGCGGCAAGATCTGGATCCGTCTGTTTCCCGACAAGCCGGTCACGAAGAAACCGGCCGAAACCCGTATGGGCAAAGGGAAGGGCGCTCCGGATCACTGGGTAGCGGTTGTGAAACCGGGAAAAATTTTGTTTGAGATGGAAGGCGTGACGATCACGGACGCAAAAGAGGCCATGCGCCTGGCGTCGCACAAGCTTCCGTTGCGGACGACGTTTGTAAAGCGCGAAGTGCTGTAGGGAAGTCAGAAGTAAGAAGTCAGATTGCAGAAGTTAAAAGCTAGGGCTCCAATCGCGAGGGAAGCCGGGACGCGCTGAGAGCTGACAGCTGAGAGCCGAGAGCCGAGAGCTGATTTTATGAAGGCAGAAAAGATTCGCAACTTAACCGACGTCGAGCTCAAGCACCAGGAGCGGGACTTGGCGGACCAACTCTTCAAGCTGAAGTTCCAGATGAACATGGGACAGACGGAGAGCCTGAAAAAGATTCGCGGGCTGCGCCGGGATATTGCGCGCGTCCAGACCGTCCTGCGTGAGCAGGAACTGGCCGCCGCCCGCAAGACGGAGAAAAAATAATGGCGGAAATCGCAAGCCAAGCCGAGAAACAGTCGCACCGTAAAGTACTGATCGGCACGGTCGTCTCGAACAAGATGCAGAAGACGATCGTGGTCGAGGTGACGCGGAAGAAAGCGCATCCGATGTATGGGCGGGTGATCTCGATCCGGAAGAAGTTCTACGCGCACGATGAGAAGAACGAAACCCATCCTGGCGACGTGGTAAGGATCGAAGAGTCGCGTCCATTGTCGAAGCTGAAGCGCTGGACCCTGAAGGAAATTGTGCGGAAGACGGCACTGGTGCCGGAAGTTGACATTGACGCCGGTACGGGCGTTGCCGCTAAGGGTTAAGCAGCGGAGAGAAGGAGACAGACATGGCCGTAATGATGAGATCGATGCTCGAGGTCGCCGATAACTCCGGCGCGCGCAAGCTGCAGATGATTCTGCCGCTGGGCGGCTCGACCGGTCTGCGCGCGGGTCTCGGCGACGTGATCACGGCGAGCGTGAAAGAAGCTGCGCCGGACGGTCAGGTGCAGAAGGGCAAAGTGGTGAAGGCGGTCATTGTTCGGACACGGAAAGAGCATCGGCGGCGGGATGGGACGTATATCCGCTTCGATCAGAATGCCGCTGTGTTGATCAATGAAACCGGCGAACCGGTGGGTACGCGCGTATTCGGTCCGGTGGCGCGCGAACTGCGCGAGAAGAAATTCTTGAAGATTGTGTCGCTGGCGCCGGAAGTGCTTTAGAGCTGGCGTAGAGACGCGGCAAGCCCCGTCTCTACACGAAAGATTTGGAAGGATTGAGTATGGGAACTGCAACTACTACCGAACATAAACGAGTGGATATCCGCCGGAACGACACCGTGAAGGTGATGACCGGGAAGGATAGGGGAAAGGAACACCGCGTACTGCGCGTGTTTCCGGACGAGGGCAAAGTGCTCGTGGAGCACGTGATGATGGTGAAGAAGCACGTGCGTCCGAATCCGCAGAAAAACATCAAGGGCGGAATTGCCGAGCAGGAGCGGGCGATCCGGTTGTCGAACGTGGCTCTGGTGTGTGCGACTTGTGGTCCGGTGCGGATCGGGCATGAAATGCGCGGCGATCGCAAGGTGAGAGTCTGCAAGAAGTGCGGGACGACGCTGGATAAATAGCTGTCAGCTCTCAGTCATCAGCTTTCAGTTAGTGCACGAGATGCGAACAGCAGTAGCGAGAAATTTGAGACTTACGAACCGGTATACGTCGAGCTGAAAACCGACAATCCGAAACCGTGAGAGACAAGGCAGCATAAGCAATGGCAGACGGTCAGAAAAAAGACGAGCAGAAGAAAGCAAAGCCAGCGAAGGGCGATAAAGGGCACGCGCCGGAAGAGAAGGCGGGTCCGGAGGCTCCACGGCACGCGGCCAAGGAACGTCCGCGGCTGCGGGTGCAGTTTGAGAAGGAAGTTGCCGTAGCCCTGATGAAAGAACTCGATCTCAAGAACCCGATGGCCGTGCCGCGACTGAACAAGATCGTGGTGAACATGGGCGTGGGCGAAGCGACGCAGAACGCAAAGATTATTGACCCGGCGGTGAATGAACTCGGACAGATTACAGGTCAGAAGCCGGTTGTCACGAAGGCGAAGAAGTCGATTGCGGCGTTCAAGGTTCGCGAAGGCATGCCGATCGGCGCGATGGTGACGCTCCGTGGCGATCGCATGTATGAATTTCTTGACCGCCTGGTAACCATCGTGCTGCCGCGAGTACGCGATTTCCGCGGCGTCTCAACGAAGTCGTTCGATGGACGCGGCAATTACACGATCGGATTGCACGATCAGTTGATCTTCCCGGAGATCGATTACGCGAAGGTCGACAAGCTGAAAGGCATGAACGTAACCATCGTGACGACGGCGCGGACGGACGATCAGGCGCGGTCGTTGCTGAAACATCTCGGGATGCCATTCAGGGCGTAATAGGTAGAGACGCGGCTTGCCGCGTCTGAGACGAGGCAAGCCTCGTCTCTACAGCAAGGGTTGGTTAGGAGCGAATTTGGCAACTACAGCAAAACGAGTGAAGGACGCGAAGAAGCCGAAGTTCTCGACGCGCAAGCACAACCGCTGCAAGATCTGCGGACGCCCGCGGGCCTTTTTACGGAAGTTCGGCATCTGCCGTCTATGCTTCCGGCAACTGGCACTGCGGGGCGAGATCCCTGGAGTTTCGAAGTCGTCTTGGTAGAAACAGTCGTTGGTCGTCAGTCGATAGTCGTTCGCTAACGACCGACGGCAAGCGACGAACGACCGAAAGAAGCAAGCTGCTGACAGGTTCTCCGCTGGACGCGGAGCGAACGGGCGGCTTTAGGAGAAGCAAACGATGAGGTTGACCGATCCGGTCGCAGACATGCTGGCGCGCATCCGTAACGCGATCCGCGCACGGCACCAGAAAGTGGATATACCAGCTTCCAAGTTGAAGACGGAGATTGCCCGCATCCTGAAAGAAGAGGGCTATATCGCGAACTTCAAGCCGGCGGAAGAAGAGGGCCACAAGGTCCTGCGTGTGTATCTGAAGTACGGCAACAACAACGAGGCGGTGATCACCAAACTGGCGCGCGTGTCGCGTCCGGGCTGCCGCGTCTATGTGCGTCGGACCGAGATTCCGCGGGTGCTCGGCGGGATGGGCATCAACATCCTGACCACGCCAAAGGGCGTGATGACCGGACGCCAGGCGCGTCGCGAAGGTCTCGGTGGCGAATTGCTTTGCGAGATTTGGTAATGAAGCCATCAGCCATCAGCCGTCAGCCATCAGGAAAACCCTGGTACTGCGAACTGAGGGCTGAGGGCTGAAGGCTGAGAGCTTACTTATGTCACGAATTGGAAAAAAACCGATCGCGATCCCGAAGGGCGTGACGGTCAAGATCGAAGGCAATACGGTGATGGTCCAGGGGCCGAAAGGCAAGCTGGACACGTCTCTTCCCTCCGGTATCACAATGGAGCAGAAGGACGGCAACCTGGTGGCGATCCGCCCAGACGACTCGCATGCGGCCGTGCACGGACTGGCGCGCGCCCTGGTCAATAACGCCGTCGAAGGCGTGACCAAGGGCTGGACGAGGGAACTGGACATCGTCGGCATCGGCTACCGCGCGGAGATGAAAGGCAAGGGGACGGTCGTGTTCAGTCTGGGGTACTCGCACCCGATTGAGTATCCGCTGCCAGCCGGCGTGGATTGCGCGGTTGACGCCAAGCTGACGCACCTGACGCTGAACGGGATTGACCGGCAGAAAGTTGGCCAGGTCGCGGCGGAAATGCGTTCACTGCGTCCGCCCGATCCGTACAAGAACAAGGGCGTTCGCTACGTTGGCGAACGATTGAAGAAGAAGGTTGGTAAGACGGGAGCAAAGTAGCAGTCGATGGTCGGTAGTCGTTGGCGGCTAGACTCGCGAACGACCAACGACTGACGACGAACGACCGAGGGATGAAATGCTGAGAATAAATTCAAAGAATCAGACGCGGCAGCGGGTGCATGATCGCATCCGGAAGAAAGTGGTTGGCACTCCGGAACGTCCGCGGCTGAATGTGTATCGGTCGCTGAACCATATTTACGTGCAGTTGATTGACGACCTGAAGGGCGTCACGCTGGCGGCAGCCTCGACGGCTGATGACCGCAAGGGTGCGCGGGTAACGGGCGGCAATGTGGCGTCGGCAAAGATGGTTGGAAAGAAGATTGCCGAACTGGCCAAAGAGAAGGGCTTTACCAAGGTGGTGTTTGATCGTGGTGGCTACATTTACCACGGCCGGGTCAAAGCGGTCGCCGATGCGGCGCGCGAGGCGGGATTGCAATTTTAGTCGATAGTCGGTGGTCGGTAGTCCTTGGCAATCCGCGAACGACTAACGACCATCGACCAACGACGACACAAGAAATGAGATTTCAGAATGGCCAGAGTTACTAAAAAACTCGATGCAGGTTCGTTCCAGTTAAAGGACCAGGTGGTCTCGATTAACCGGGTGACGAAAGTGGTCAAGGGCGGCAAGAACATGTCGTTCGCGGCGCTGGTGGTCGTTGGCGATCCTTCGGCGGCAGTGGTTGGATTTGGATCCGGCAAGGCGAAGGAAGTTCCGCAGGCCATCCGCAAAGGGATTGAGTCGGCGAAGAAGAACCTGATGCGGATCAACCTGACGCAGACATCGGTGCCGCACACGGTACTCGGACGTTTTGGGTCCGGCATGGTGCTGCTGAAGCCCGCGCCAGAAGGCACGGGCGTCATTGCGGGCGGCGCGGTGCGCGCGGTGATGACGTCGGCCGGCATCCAGAATGTGCTGACCAAGTCGATTGGCACGAACAATCCGCATAACGTGATCAAGGCGACTTTCGAAGCGCTCAAGAAGCTCAAGAATCGGGAAGACGTCGCTGCGCTGCGGGGCAAGTCGGTAGAGGAGCTGTAATGACAACCAAGACATCGAAATTGGTGGCGGGCGGCAAGATTCAGCTGAAGTGGGTGCGGTCGGCGATCTGCACTCCGATGAAACACAAGAAAGTTGTGAAAGGGCTGGGTTTTACCCGGCTCAACCAGGTGATCGAGCGGCCGGACACAGCTGCGATTCGCGGCATGGTGAAGAAGATCCCGCATTTGGTAGAGATCGTAGAGTAAGGTCTCAGGTGTTAGGTCTCAGGTCTCAGGAAGACCCGCAACGGTAGCATGTGACGGTTTTCCTGAGACCTGAGACCTAACACCTGAAACCTAGGAATTCCTTATGAATTTATCGACAATACGGGCACCGAAGAAGTCTACGGAGAAGAAGAAGCGAGTCGGACGCGGTATGGGGTCCGGCATGGGCAAGACTTCGACGCGCGGTCACAAGGGGCAGCGGTCCCGTTCGGGTTCGCGCCTGTTGCGCGGCTTTGAAGGCGGTCAGATGCCGTTGCACCGGCGTGTGCCGAAGCGCGGCTTCAAAAATATTTTCCGCGAGGAATACGACGTCGTGAACCTCGACCGGCTGGCGGAACTTGGCGAGACGGAAATCACGCCCGAGGTTCTGAAGAAGGCGGGCATGGTCAATGGCAAGGCGCCGGTGAAGGTTCTCGGCAACGGCGAACTGAAAACAGCGATTACCGTGCACGCGCACAAGTTTTCGAAGTCGGCGCAGGAAAAGATCACCAAGGCTGGCGGCAAGTTTGAGGTCTTGCAGTAATGCTCGAAAAGCTGGCGAACATCTTCCGGGTTCCCGACCTGCGCAAGCGCGTGTTGTTCACGCTTGGCCTGCTGGCGGTGTATCGCATCGGCGGCCACATCCCGACGCCCGGAATCAATGGCGATCGATTGGCAGCGTTCTTCGAGCAGAACCGTGGCTCGGTGCTGGGTTTTGTGGACCTGTTCAGCGGCGGCAACCTGCGGCGGCTCACGATTTTCGCGCTGGGCATCATGCCGTACATTACGGCGTCGATCATTTTGCAGTTGCTGACGGTGGTCTATGAGCCGCTGGCCAAGCTGCAAAAAGAAGGCGAGATGGGCCGGAAGAAGATCACGCAGTGGACGCGTTATCTCACCGTGATTTTGAGCGCGGTGCAATCGTTCGGTATCGCCATCAGCCTGCAGAAGGCGGGCGATTTCGTCAACACTCCCGGACCGGGCTTCATCCTGATGACCATGCTGACCCTGACCACAGGCAGCGCATTCATCATGTGGCTCGGCGAGCAGATCACCGAACGCGGCATCGGTAACGGCATGTCGCTACTGATTTTTGCGGGCATCGTCGTCGGTCTGCCGCATGGCGTGATCGATCTGTATCAGAAAGTGCAAACTTCCGCCTGGGGAGTCTTCACGGCCCCGGCCATTATCATGTTGCTGGTGCTGATGATCGCGGTGGTGGCGTTCATCGTGTACGTGGAACGCAGCGAGCGCCGGATTCCGGTGCAGTACGCCAAGCGCGTGGTGGGACGTAAGGTGATGGGCGGACAATCCACGCACCTCCCGTTGCGTGTCAATGCCGGCGGCGTGATGCCGGTGATTTTCGCCTCCTCGATTTTGGCCTTGCCACAGATGCTTGGGGCCGCCTTCCACAACAATAAGGTGGTCGGGCCGATCCTGGACGCGATGCGCTGGGGTGAACCGTTGTACACCCTGCTCTATTGTCTAGGGATCGTTTTCTTTGCCTACTTCTATATCTCGATCGTGTTCAATCCGAACGAGGTCGCGGACAACATGCGGAAGTGGGGAGGGTTTATTCCTGGGATCCGGCCCGGCAAGCGGACTTCGGACTTCATCAACGATGTGCTGACGCGAATCACGTTGGTGGGTGCGCTGTACCTGATTCTGATTTCGCTGATTCCGGAGTGGATGATTGCGGGCATCAAGCTGAACCACCTTCCGCTACTGGGTCGGATCTTTGAGAATTTGCCCACCTGGGTAACCAACGGTCTGGGCGTGAATTTTTATTTTGGCGGAACGTCGCTGCTGATCGTGGTGGGTGTTGCCATGGACACGGTGACGCAAATTGAAGCGCAGTTGATCATGCGGCACTACGATGGATTCACGCCGAAGAGCGGACGGATCCGCGGACGCCGAACCTGGTAGAAGAAGTTCTCAGTTCCCAGTTCTCGGTTCTCAGTAAGAGCTCCGGAATCTTGGGTTTTTCTGAGAACTGAGAACTGTTTTTTGGGCGCGGAGCAGCGCAGTATTTCCGCGACGGGAAATACGAGTAAAAGGGGCCATTTCGATGGCCAATGAGTCGGCTAACGACACCGCGCGAAATATTGGACCTGTGATTCTTCTGGGGCCCCCCGGGGCCGGGAAGGGCACACAGTCCAAACAAATTGTCGACCGATACGGTATCCCGCAGATATCGACAGGTGATCTTTTACGGGAGCACATCGGGCGTGGCACCGAACTCGGATTGGCCGCCAAGGGGATCATGGCGCGAGGCGAGTTGGTGCCGGACGAGTTGATGTACGGCATCGTGGCCACGCGACTGCGGGAAGCCGACTGTAAACGCGGATTCGTGCTGGATGGCTTTCCAAGGACGGCCGCCCAGGCAGGATGGCTGGATGCTTTCCTGGAAAAAGAGGTCTTTGAAAAATCGGAGAAGTGTCCGCCGGTTGTGATCCAGTTGCTCGTAGATTATACTCAATTACTGCTACGGCTTACCGGTCGGCGTTCGTGTCCCACCTGTGGACGGCTCTATAACATTCACTCTCAGCCACCTCTGGTCAATGAGTTGTGTGATGTGGACGGATCAAAACTGGTGATCCGCGAAGACGATCGCGAAGAGGTAATTTCCGGGCGATTGGCTGCTTATGAGTCGCAGACCCGCCGGGTTGCGGACTACTACAGGGCGCAGCGGCGGTTGGTAGCCATCAACGCAGATCGGCCGGTGGAAGAGGTTACGGCACAGATTCTTGGCGTGATTGACAGCCATTGTCCGGCGGATGCTGGCCGCGGAACGGCGAAGTTAGAATTATGAGTTTTGGAGAAGACCGGATCATCCGCAAGTCGCCGGAAGAGATCGAAAAGATGAGGCGGAGCGGGAAGATGGTCCGCCAGGTTCTGAACCACGTGAAAGACATCGTGGCGGCCGGCGTTACAACGATGGACTTGGAGAAGGCCGCTGAGAAGCTGATCGCGGATCTCGGGGCAACACCGGCATTCAAGGGATATTACGGCTATCCCTGCGTACTGTGTACTTCGATCAATGAAGAGATCGTGCACGGCATCCCGTCGGAAAAGCGGTCGCTGAAAGCGGGAGACATCGTTTCTATCGACTGCGGCGTTGTTTACGATGGATATTACGGAGACGCCGCGATTACGGTGCCCGTGGGCGAGTCGGTGACGGCGGAGCTGAAGAAGTTGCTCGAAGTGACCGAGGCTTCGCTGTACAAGGGCATCGAGCAGGTCAAGATTGGCAACACGGTGGGACACGTTGGTTCGGCGATCCAGAAGCACGTGGAAGCGAACGGGTTCAGCGTGGTGCGAGAGTTTGTTGGGCATGGCATCGGGACGAAACTGCATGAGGCACCGCAGATTCCGAACTTCGGCAAGAAGGGCCAGGGCGCGGAGTTGACCGAAGGTATGGTCCTGGCGATTGAGCCGATGGTGAACTCGGGAGGTCCCGAGACCAAGGTTTTGAGCGATAAGTGGACGGCCGTAACGCTCGACGGCAGTTACAGCGCGCACTTTGAACATTGCGTGGCGGTAACGCGACAAGGGCCGATGATTTTGACCCAGTAGAGCTATCAGCTCTCAGCTTTCAGTGAAGGCGGTGAGATGGAAAGTTGAGAGTAGTAACTGAGAGCTGACAGCTGAGAGCTGAAAGCTTCTTAAGGAGTCGATGAGCAAAGAAGACGCGATTGAAGTGATGGCAACGGTGGTCGAGCCGCTGCCCAATGCGATGTTCAAGGTGGAGCTGGAAAACAAGCACCAGGTACTGGCGCACGTTTCCGGCAAGATGCGGAAGAACTTCATACGAATTCTTCCGGGAGACAAAGTCGCCGTTGAGCTTTCTCCTTACGATCTGAATCGCGGGCGCATTGTGTACCGCTACAAATAAACTGCGGAGTTCCGCTCCGCTTGACGGCCGAGACGGCCGTCGCTACGTGAGGAATTATGAAGGTTAGAGCGTCGGTTAAGAAAATCTGTGACAAGTGCAAGGTCATCCACCGCAAGGGAGTAGTGCGGGTGATCTGCGAGAACTCCAAGCACAAGCAGCGTCAGGGCTAAGTAGTCAGGGCGAAAGGCAGTTGCAGTTACTGATAGCTGACAGCTGACAGCTGGTTTAAGAGAGGGATCATGGCACGTATTGCAGGCGTCGATCTTCCGCGCAACAAGCACGCGAACATCGCGCTCACTTACATCTACGGCATCGGCAATTCGCGCGCGGCGCGCATTCTGGACGCGGCGAAAGTGGATCCGATGAAGAAAGTTTCGGACCTCGCGGAAGATGAGGTCAACCGCATCCGCCAAGTGATCGAAGCGGAAGGCTCGGTGGAAGGCGATCTGCGCAAGGACGTTTCGATGAACATCAAGCGGCTCATCGAAATCGGTTCCTATCGCGGATTCCGCCATCGCCGCAACCTGCCGGTCCGCGGGCAGCGCACCCACACCAACGCACGGACCCGCAAAGGTCCGCGCAAAGGCACGGTCGCGCAGAAGAAGAAGACGGCAAAAGCGTAAACCAGCTATCAGCTCTCAGCTATCAGTTCTCAGTTAAAGCGGAGAACAGTTTTACTGAGGACTGACGACTGAGAACTGAGAACTCGAAAAACATGGCAAAACCAGCAGCAGCAGGCGGCGCCGCGGCGCCCGAGAAAAAAGGCAAGAAGAAGACATTCAAGAAGAAAGAGCGCAAGCACGTCCCGCACGGATTGGTGCACGTTCAGGCTTCTTTTAACAACACCATCGTGACCATCACGGACATGACCGGCAATGTGCTGGCATGGAAGAGTTCGGGCTCGCTCGGTTTTCGCGGGTCCCGTAAAGGAACTCCGTTCGCAGCGCAGCAAGCTGCTTCGAACGCCGCCAGCATGGCGCGCGATCACGGGGTGCGTTCCGTGGATGTGCGGGTAAGCGGCCCGGGTTCTGGGCGGGAGTCGGCGGTGCGCGCGCTGGCCTCGGCCGGAATCGAAGTCCGCTCCATCAAGGACACGACGCCGATTCCGCACAACGGTTGCCGTCCGCCGAAACGGCGCAGAGTGTAGAGACGCGGCTTGCCGCGTCTTGTTGGCGCCGGTACTGCGGCGTACGATGAGCACGCTGAGACGAGGCAAGCCTCGTCTCTACAAATGAGTTTTCGTCCGGGACGAAGGGTGAAGCCAAACCTGTAAACCGGTCATCTAAAAAAGGAGAATAACTTGGCACGTTATACCGATGCAGTGTGTCGTCTCTGTCGCCGGGAAGGCATCAAGCTCTTCCTGAAGGGCACCAAGTGCTTCAGCGACAAATGTCCCATTGAGAAACGCAACTTCGCTCCCGGACAACACGGGAAAGACAAGAAGACCAAAGTCGTAGGCTACGGTCTGCAGTTGCGCGAAAAACAGAAAGCCAAACGCATCTACTTCACCCAGGAAGGCCAGTTCCGGAATTACTTTGAGAACGCGGTCCGGTCCAAGGGTGTGACGGGTGCGAAATTGCTCGAGTCGCTTGAACGGCGACTGGACAACGTCGTTTTCCGACTGGGCTTCGGCATTTCCCGCCGCCAGGCGCGCCAGTTGGTGCGTCACGGGCACGTGCAGGTGAATGGGAAGAAGGTGAACATTCCTTCGTACGAAGTCACCGTGGGCGAAGAGATTCAGATTCGCGAGAGCAGCCGCAAGGTACCCATTCTCGAAATCGCCAGGGATTTTGCCAGTCATCAGCCCGCACCGGCATGGTTGGAAATCGATCGCGAGAATTACAAAGGCCGCGTGATTGCGTTGCCGAAACGCGAAGACATTCAGTTGCCGGTGAATGAGCAGTTGATTGTCGAGTTGTACAGCAAATAGTCGATAGTCGTTGGTCGTTAGTCTCTGGCAAGACCGGCGAACGACCAGCGACGAACGACCAATGACTGATTTTCGGCCTACTATTCGTGCCAGATCAGCCCGCTGCGGCGTTTGATCCGAACCTGGGCCGGTTCGGAGAGCCGCCGCGGAGCCACATGGCCGAGAGGAGAAACACAATATGCTTTGGAGAGGTTTTCAAAAACCGAAACGACTAGCGAGTGATACCAGTTCGCTAACCGACAAATACGGGATGTTCTGGGCGCAGCCGTTTGAGCGCGGCTTTGGCACCACCATCGGCAACGCGCTGCGGCGCGTGATGCTGAGTTCGATCGAAGGCGCGGCCGTTACCGCCGTAAAGATCGAGGGTGTGCTGCACGAGTTCCAGTCGATTCCGGGTGTAGTCGAAGATGCGACCGACATCATCCTCAACATGAAGCAGGTTCCGTTCAAGCTTGCGGGAGACGGTCCGAAAGCGATTTATCTCCGCGCCGATCAGCCCGGAGTGGTTACCAGCGGCATGATCGAAGCGGACGGCGATGTCGAGGTGCTCGACAAAGACATCTACATCGCGACGGTGAGCGAGGGTGGCAAACTCGAAATGGAAATGCGCCTGAAGCGCGGCCGCGGCTACGTCTCCGCGGACAAGAATTTCGAGGAAGATCTGGGTATCGGATTCATTCCCATCGATTCCGTACACACGCCAGTGCGCAAGTGCAACTACACCGTCGAAGCGGCACGATTGGGACAGATCACCGATTACGACAAGCTGACGGTGGAAGTCTGGACCAACGGTTCGATTACTCCGGGCGATGCACTGGGATTGTCGGCGAAGTTGATTAAAGATCACATGAATATCTTTATCAACTTCGAAGAAGAGATTGAAACCGCGTCGGCCAGCGAAGAACGCCGTCCCGAGATCAAGAACGAGAACCTGAACCGTTCGGTTGAGGAACTCGAGCTCTCGGTACGCAGCTATAACTGCCTGAAAAATGCCAACATTCAGTCGATCGGCGAACTGGTGCAGAAGACCGAAGCCGAGATGCTGAAGACGAAAAACTTTGGCCGCAAGTCGCTGAACGAAATCAAGGAGATCCTCTCCTCGATGGGTCTGAGCCTGGGTATGAAGATCGACGAGCACGGAAACGCAGTGCCCGGACCGACCTCGAACCAGGTGCTGCCCGCTTCGGCGTACGGCGACAACGATCTGTAGAACTGAGAATGTGGAGCGACGGGCGCCCTCGCCCGTCCTCCCCAAAACAAGAGGAATCCATGCGTCACAAAGTTGCAGGATACAAGTTAGGACGGACCACTTCCCACCGGCGGGCGATGCTGCGCAACATGGTGACTTCGATCATCATGGAAGAACGCATTGAGACGACGGTGATCAAGGCCAAGGCGGTGCGTCCGCAGGTCGAGAAGATGATCACGCTCGGCAAGAAGGGCGATCTGGCGGCGCGGCGGCAAGCCGCGTCTTATTTGATGACCGGAGAAGCGGTCACCAAACTTTTTGATACCGTGGCTCCGCGCTTCGGCGACCGCAAAGGCGGGTATCTCCGGATCGTTCGCACTGCGTGGCGAAAGGGTGATGGCGCCGAGAAGGCGTTCATCGAACTGCTGGGCAGCGAGCAGGTGCTCGATGAAAAGCGCCAGAAGCGAGCCGAAATCCGCGCCAAACGTGCCGAAGAAAACCGCAAGGCGATGGAAGCCGCCGACCAGCAAGCTCAGGCGGAGGCAGCCAGCGCCGAGCCAGCCGAGGGTGGAGAGAAAAAAGAGTAGTTCCACCTGCGACAGTTTTGAGAGTTAAAACGAGTGGGCGTCCCGATGGGACGCCCATTTTTTGTTTCGAGCTTCAGCTAAAGTTCTCTCCAAGGCGCGGCTTGCCGCGTTTCCGTCAGTCCCACCAGTCGGCGCGCATCTGAGACGGGGCAAGCCCCGTCTCTACAAGAGTCCTATTGGCCAACCGTTCCGCTGGCGGTGCCAATAAAGCCCGTCTTGTTATCAAGCACAGCCAATCTGAGATTCTGGCCACCCGACGGCAAATCCATATCGAGCGGCACCATCATGCCCTTGTCGAGCAACTGCTGATAAGTCGCGGCGTCAAACGTGCGATCCACTTTCAGGCTTCTCGTTCCCAGGTTTTTGCCGTCCGCGCTGTAAAGGCTGGCGTAGAGGCTGATGTTCATTTTCCTCCCGCCACCGGCGTCTTCGGCCGTCAACGTATGAGCGTCGACCAGGAACACGACCCGCATCTTGCCAGGATCGGTAGGCTTGGCTTGCGCCATGAAGGAAACCTGGGTTGCGGGCGCTCCCATCTCCAGCGCTGCCGCAACATCCTGTTCGAAATTGACCTTCTTGTCCTGTCCCGGATCCAGTGCAAAGAACCCCTTGCGATAGCGTAACTGAGTGTCACCCTGGTCGAGTTTTACCTTCAGGCTGCGAAACTTTCCATCCCACTTCTTGTTCTCGGGGTAGTACCCGAGAGTGTAGGAAGCTTTTTCGTCCGATACCGCGAGCGTAATTCCATCCTTGATTTCGTTTTGATTTATGTAGGCCTTGCCGCCGGTTTGCAGGGCGACTTCTCTCATCGTGCCCTGGCTCGATTGTTGGGCGTTGAGACCCGAAATCACGCGATCGGTGATGGCGGTGTCGTTGAAGACGGAGCCTTGCTGGGTCGCGGAACTCTCCATACCGCTCATCAGGCCGGTGAGGTCTACCGGATAAATCGCGATATTGGTACTCGCTAATTCTGCTTCGGCCTCCTTGATTTCCTGCCCATGCAGTTGCCTGGCCTCAGCGGCATACGACCCAGCGGCGTTTACCGTCACCGATCTTTGCCGGCCCTGGCCGGGCAGGTCCGCCAGCAGCTCCGCGTCGCTCACGTTGCGATCTTCGGGAATCAGATCGAACGGCAGCGATGCTGTCAGCCACACTACGTTCTTGCGTCCCGGAAGGCCGCCAAGGATTCTGGACAGCGCTTTCATCGCTTCGATCGTGATCGTGGTACGGCGCTCAAGGTTGTAGCCCACCTGCATGTCGGCGAACTGTTGGGCCGCCGCCATAGCCGACTGAACCGCTACGGCCGCAGCCCCTGTTCCCGGTCCATTCGCGATACCATGCGATTCCGGCACCGGCGCCGCGCCCTGAAGGATCTGCTCCTGAGGTCTCACCTTCTTGATTGCCGTCGTGAGCACTTGCGGGTCGTTGGTAAATTGCTGGAGGACGCGCACTCGATCGGTCAGAGTGAGTACCGCCAGGGGGTGTCCGTTTTGTCCCTGCTCCACCACGTACTTCAGCATCTGGGAACGGGCGTAGGACTGGTCTTTGAAGGGTGAATTGCACGCATCGAGCAGCAAGACCGTGGGAACGCCAGCGGAAGGCCCTACATGTTCCGGATGGTTCGAGAGGATGCCAACAGGAGTGGGCGTGGACTTGACTGCGGTTTGAGCTCCCGGCGCAGCGAACACGGATATCTTTTGCTTCTTTCCATTTTCGTCGACTATGAAATTTTCGGCTTTCAAGCCGGTTACAGGCTGGCCCTTCTTGTCGGTCACGACCACATCTACCAACACGAGCCGGGTATTGGTGCGGATCGTGATGGCCGGAACGTCGGCGGGTGCTTCCTGGGCGCTAAGAATCGTCGGGCTGACTGCCAAGTTCAGAATCAGAGCTGAAGTAAGAAGAATTCGAAGGGATAGGTTGCGCAACATAGAGCCTCCACGGGTGCACAGGAACTCAAGGAATCACACGGAATGTATCGTGTTTCAGACCCGTTGGCAAACCATGAATCAAAGCTGAAGGACATTTCGATGGCTGGTCTAGCTGCCCGCATTTGCCTGATGTCTGCAGGCTCCCTACAATAGAAGTTTCATCGAAATATTATGATTCATTTCCCGGTCCCCGAAGCCCTCACTTTCGACGACGTGTTACTCCTGCCGGCGCGGTCTGAAGTCCTGCCCGCCACGGCTAATACTCAGACCCACATCACGCGGAACATTGCGCTCAATATTCCCATCATCAGCGCCGCTATGGATACCGTGACCGAGTCGCACATGGCCATCGCGCTGGCGCAGCAAGGTGGACTCGGGATTATTCATCGCAACCTGACGATCGAGCAGCAGGCCAATGAAGTGGACAAGGTGAAACGGTCGGAGAGCGGCATGATCGTGGATCCGGTCACCATGTCGCCGGACGCCAAGGTTTCTGACGCACTCGAAGTCATGCAGAAATACAAGATTTCTGGTGTGCCGATTACACAGAAGGATGGAAGACTGGTCGGCATTCTGACCAATCGCGATCTGCGATTCGAGACGCGCTTCGATGTCCCGATCAGCAAGGTGATGACCAAGGACAACCTGATCACCGTTCCCGTCGGAACGACGCTGGAGCAAGCGGAAGAAATTCTGCACGAGCACCGCGTCGAAAAGCTGCTCGTCGTCGACGACAAGTACAACCTCAAGGGTCTGATCACGGTGAAGGACATCCAGAAGAAACTGAAGTATCCGGGCGCCGCCAAAGACGACAAGGGCCGGTTGCGGGTGAGTGCGGCAATCGGGGCGACGGGCGATTTTCTGGAGCGTGCCCAGGAACTGGCGAAGGCAAAAGTCGATGTGCTGGCCATTGACAGCGCGCATGGACATTCCGCGCTTGTGCTCGAAGCGGTCAAGAAGGTGAAAGCCAAGTTACCGGGTGTGGACCTGATTGCCGGGAACGTAGCGACTTTCGATGGCGCCTGTGACCTAGTGCGGGCAGGCGTGGACGGAGTGAAAGTCGGCATTGGACCGGGATCGATCTGCACCACGCGCATCGTGACCGGCGTGGGGGTTCCGCAGATCACGGCCAT
>JAIQFA010000195.1 GCA_020073525.1 Terriglobia bacterium | reverse complement strand
GTCTTGTGCAACGTACGATACAGCGGACAGCGCATTGCGTAGAGGCCGTGTACGCGCTCCACGGTCTCGCGGACACTTTCCGGCGCCGCCAGTCGCAAAGCCAGATGAATCCGGCGTATCACCAGCACGCCTTCCTCCGTTTCCACTTCGCCGGTTACTTCCCCCACGAGCTTCCCGTTGCTCGCGTCGATGTGACGCGCCTCCAGCGCGCCTCCAAAGGTCCCGAGCATTCAACCAGCGGTCGCGGCAATCACGTAATCGATCGTTGAGGCGTGAGAATCCGTAAGTTTGGCGGGATCGACTTTGTAGTGCGCGGCGATTGGTCCGTGGACGCTAAAGACCACCGGCTGCGCCTCACCAGGCAGGTAGGCGACCCGAACCGGACCAACTTTTCGCTCAATGCGAGACTTAGAAACGTAAACAACTTCGGACACGGCCCCCTCCTTGGCGTTCAAATCAAAACAAAAGCCGGCGTTTTACTTGTGGCGAGGCCTTCCGGGGCCCGCTGCCGATCGAGTGGTGGACCTTGCAATTGCCAGCGAACAGGCGCTGACGCCGGCAAGTAACAAATCTTACTTTCGCAAGCGCGGACGCAAGATCTTTTCTCCGAAACCTATCCAGCTCGCTAAGCGACCGCGCTTCCACTTATCGGCCGCGGTCGGCACAAGATTACCAGAAAATAAGTTAGATGCAATTGTTAGCCGTGCAGCCCGTCGGCGGTTTGGAGTAGCTGGATTCAGGAGTACAATCACGTCGGCCTCATCACGGAGTCGGAAACCGTACTACGCTGGACGGCGGCCTCAGCCTGGGACAGGCTGTCATAGCGGCGCACGCGGCCCAGTTAAGATGAGAGATTGATACGATGTCCGAACAATTTATTTTGCGGCGGGAAAACTTTGGGGAATTATTCGCAGCCCTGAAACTCCGCGGCTATCAGGTGGTCGGACCCACGGTGCGTGACGCCGCAATCGTGTACGACGAACTGGACTCGGTGGAAGACCTTCCCGTCGGGTGGACGGATGAGCAAGACGGCGGAACCTACCGCCTGAAGAAGCGAAGCGACAATTCCCTGTTCGGCTACGTGGTCGGGCCGAACTCGTGGAAGCAGTTCCTGCATCCCCCGACCGTGCGCCTGTGGCAGATCGCCAAGTCCGGCACAACTTTCCAAATCGAAGAAGAAAAACACGCGGTACCGAAGAGGGCGTTTATCGGCGTGCGCGCCTGCGAACTGCGCGCCATCGCCATCCAGGATAAAGTTTTTCTGGGCGGAAGCTTTGTGGACCCTCCGTATCAAGCGGGCCGGGAAGGCGCTTTCCTTGTCGCGGTGAACTGCGGGCAAGCCGGCAAAACATGTTTCTGCGTTTCGATGAACGCGGGGCCAAAGGCGACCGCCGGTTATGATCTGGCCCTCACGGAGATCCTGGAAGGCGCGGAACACTACTTCGTGGTGGAAGCGGGAACAACGCGGGGCGCGGAAGTCCTCGGGCAACTGCCGTGCCGGCCCGCGCAGAAGCTGGAAGAAGAAAAGGCCGCCAGCATGCCTGCGAGAGCCGCCGCCCAGATGAGCCGGTCCATCGACAACGCCGGGATCAAAGAGTTGCTATATGCGAACATGGAGCACCCGCGCTGGGAAGAAGTCGCGGCGCGATGCCTGAGCTGCGGCAATTGCACGATGGTATGTCCCACCTGTTTCTGCACCACCGTGGAGGACGTCACCGACCTGACAGGCGAACACGCCGAGCGCTGGCAAAAATGGGATTCCTGCTTCACCATGGATTTTTCCTACCTTCATGGGGGCAGCATCAGAAATTCCACCAAAGCACGCTACCGTCAGTGGATGACGCACAAACTGGCGACCTGGATCGACCAGTTTGGAAGTTCCGGTTGCGTAGGATGCGGACGCTGCATTACCTGGTGCCCGGTGGCCATCGATATTACGGAGGAGGTCCGATCGATTCGGGCAACCGACCTTCGGACCAAGCTATCCAAGGAGAAACCAGATGACGGAAACATTAGAACGAATCCTGGCTGAGCATCCCTTTGCGAGGGATTTGGATGCGCGCTACCTTGAGCTGCTTGTCGGCTGTGCGATGAACGTGCGATTCGAGGAGGGCGAATTTCTCTTTCGGGAAGGCGACGAAGCAAATCGCTTCTACCTCATCCGCCATGGCGCCGTAGCGGTTGAAGTATATGCGGGAGCGGCCGGACCGCTCAACGTGACGACCATCGGCGAAGGCGAAGTGCTGGGGTGGTCCTGGCTGTTCGCGCCCTACCGCTGGAATTGATCGAGGAGTACGCTACGGGCTTTTTATACAGACCCGGAGCGGGCGTTCCCGCGCTTGCCGATCAGGTAGTCGCCCTGCTGCGGGATACCGAACAGTACCGGGCGCTATCGGACCGGTGCAAAAAGATTGCAGAAGATGATTTTTCGTTGTCACGCTTCGGAAAAAAGCTTACACACGTATATTCCGTTGTCATGAAACGATATTCGGAGTAAGGGCGCGCATTGGTCGATATTTCAATAATAATCATCAATTGGAACACGAGGCAGCTTCTGCTGGACTGCATAGCGTCGGTCTATGGCACGGTTCACAAGGCGGTTTTTGAGATCTTTGTTGTCGACAATGGAAGCACGGACGGAAGCGTCAGGTCCGTTGCGGATAAATACCCGGACGTGACGATCATCGCAAACACCCGCAATGAAGGTTTTGCAAAGGCGAATAATGCGGCGATCCGGCGCATGGTCGGTGAGTACGCGGTCCTTCTGAACAGCGATACGGTCCTGAAAGAACATGCCCTCGACCGGATGCTGGCGTTCATGAAAAAGCATCCACGGGCGGGGATGTGCGGTCCTCAGCTGCTCTTCAGGGACGGTTCGCAGCAGACGTCGACAGGCGCCTTCCCGGAACTCCTGAGCGAACTAACCAGCGCAAGCATGGTGCGGCTTCTCACATCGGGAAAGCGTCGCAAACACAAACTTGTTTTCGATGGGCCTACGCCGGTGGATTTCATCATAGGCGCGTGCATGTTCGTACGAAAAGTCGCCATCGATTCAGCAGGCATGCTTGACGAGGATTATTTCTTTTTTTACGAAGAGATCGATTGGTGCTACCGGTTGAGCAAGGCAGAATGGCTCATTTACCATCTTCCGGACATCGAGATATTCCATTTTGGCGGCCAGGCCACGAAGAACATCAACCAGAGAGCCAGGGTCGAGTCCTGGCGGTCACGATATATCTATTTCAAAAAAACACTGGATCTTCACGGTATGAAAGCAAAAGCGCTGGTCGTCATGGGATTCACTCAAACGGCGCTGCGATTCTCGGGCTACCTGCTCATGAACCTTCTGTCGCTTTTTATGTTGCCGGGACTCAGACGTCGGTGGCTGATGTTCGCCAACTTGCTCGTCTGGCACGTCAGAGGACTGCCCGTTTCCATGGGGTTGCCGAGGTAGTCAAGTACCAACTAATTTGCCGTGGCAGGAAAGGAGAGATATGTGCAACGCACTCTGTATGGAATTTGGTGAGCAAAATCTGAAACATGAAGAAATTAAGGGGAAACTGGTTTTGGAAATCGGCTCATACGATGTCAACGGGAGTCTTCGTTCCGTCATTGAACGCTTCAGCCCGTCTGAGTACATAGGTGTCGACATCACGAAAGGATACGGCGTGGACGTCATTTGCAGCGCCGACGATGTTCGAAGAAGATTTGGAGATGACCGCTTTGATGTCGTGGTCTCGACAGAAATGATGGAACATGTACACGACTGGAGAAAGGTCATATCAAACATGAAGAATATCACCGCACCGAACGGGGTGGTACTCTTAACAACACGGTCTGCCGGCTTCGGGTATCATGGTTA
>JAIQFA010000088.1 GCA_020073525.1 Terriglobia bacterium | reverse complement strand
CTCGACAAGGTCGAGCGCTATGTCGTCAACATCCTGCCAGGTCAGTTTCATTGCTTAGCGTCGCCGGTTAACGGGCAAAGCGTTTGTACCGATCGTTGATGCGGCCCCAGTGCACATTGGCGATGAAGTTGTCGATGTACGCCGCCCTCTTTGGTCCGTCCTTATGATAATAAGCGTGCTCGAAAACATCAACCGGAATCAACGGGATACCTCCCAAGATCGCGCCGTAGTGATGTTCGTCGACGAGAACGTTCATGAGACGTTGGGAATAGAGCTGGTCAAACACCAGTACTCCCCAGCCGCTGAGCTTCGCCGAAAGCGCCGTGGCTTTGAAATCGGCCTTCCACGCATCGATCGAGCCGAACTCTTTCTCGATGGCCGCCTTGATCTCCGGGCCTTTCCCGACATCCCCGTCCCCGCCCATAACTTCCCAGTAGACGTCGTGCAGGACGGTTCCGGCGTGGTTCCATGTCGTCCTGCGCTTCAACTCACCGATGACGGAGTAGTTGCCATTCGCGCCCGCCCGGTCGGCGGTCTCCAGCGCCTTTTCGATATTGTTCAGCGCGGTGACATACCCTTTGTGATGGGTATTGTAATGCCAGTCGGTCGTTTCCGCATCGATGACAGGAGCAAGGAGTTTCTTGGCCTCCTCGTCGGAATACGGACGGGGTTTGAACTTCCATTCGAACGCCATAGTGGTAAATCCTTCTGATATGGGAGTATAGGATTGTGATTTTCCAAAAATTCTGAGTTGTGGCAAAGCTGCAAAGGCGCTTCCAGCAGCAGCCAGCCGCACAAAAACCCGGCGCTTCACGCGTTTACATGTGTGGTAGTGAGGTCCGAACTTTATACGCCGAACGAGTTGCCGCATCCACAGGTTTTCGCAGCCTGTGGATTATTGAAGACGAAACCTTTGCCGTTGAGTCCGTCGCTGAAATCCAGGACGGTTCCGGAGAGAAAGAACAGGCTTTTGGGATCCACGAAGACTCGGAGACCGTGCTGCATCATGATGTGATCATTTTCTCGCGGGGCCTCATCAAATTCGAGGACGTACGTCATCCCCGAGCAGCCTCCGCCCTTCACGCCAAGCCGGAGCCCGTGGGACTCCGGAACCGTATTCTCCTTCATCAGCTTTCGCACCTGTGCGGCTGCCTTCTCAGTCAGGGCAATCTCCTCGCTCGTAGCAGGCCGCTCCGTCATCACTGCATCTGCCATTGTTCCTCCGTCTCAAATATCTTCGTTCTTCTTACATCAGTCCCAGTTCAAGCCGTGCCGCTTCCGTCATCATGCTCGGGTTCCAGGGCGGCTCCCAGACAACTTTGACAACGACCGCCGTCACGCCGGGAATCATTTTGACGCGGTTTTCCACATCGCTGGGAAGCGACTGCGCCGCAGGACAATGTGGGGATGTCAGCGTCATCACCACCAGCACCCCTCCGTCCGCGGCGACTCCAATATCGTACACCAGACCCATGTCGTAAATATTGACCGGGATTTCGGGATCGTAGCACATTCTCACAGCTTCGATCACCTGAGCTTCTATCAGTTTCGTCTCAACCGTACTGAGCTGCCGGGATTCTGCCGGTTTCTTTTCTTCTTCCATTCCTCCCCCTCATTCAGTCGAGACGCTGGCAGCATCCGAGGAGAGCGCCGCATGCATCGTGTGCCACGCAAGGCTTGCGCATTTGACCCTCGCCGGAAACTCGCTCACGCCGGCAAAGGCCGCAAGCTTCCCCAGTGCTTCCACATCAGCGCCGGACGTCGGCTTTCCCGTCACAAGGCGATGGAATTTCTCGAACATGTCCTCCGCTTCCGTCACCGTCCTGCCTTTCACGACCGTGCTCATGACTGACGCCGATGCCTTGGAGATCGCGCATCCCGCCCCCTCGAAGCTCACATCTGCAATGCATCCGCCGTCGATCCTGAGGTAGATCGTATAATGGTCCCCGCACAGCGGGTTGAATCCCTCCACGCTCCGTGTTGGGTTCTCCATCCGCCTGAAATTGCGCGGACTCCGGTTGTGATCGAGAATGATCTCCTGATAGAGTTCCCGCACGGAGGGCATCAGCCGAGCACCTCGATCACCTTGTGAATGCCACGGACAAGGGAATCGACCTCCTCTTTTGTATTATAGAACGCAAATGAAGCCCTCGCCGTTGCAGGAAGCCCGAACCGCTGCATCAGCGGCTGGGCACAATGATGGCCTGTGCGGATGGCGATCCCTTCCTGGTCAAGGATTGTCCCGATATCGTGAGGATGAATCCCGTCGATGGTGAACGATATCACCGCAGCCTTGTGCCGCGCGGTGCCGATGATCCGGACCTTGGGGATCGAAAGCAGTGCCGAGGTTGCATACTCGAGCAGCTCGTGTTCCACCGCAGCGACTGCGTCCATGTCCAGTTTCATGATATACTCGATTGCGGCGCCGAGTCCGATGCTTCCGGCAATATTCGGAGTACCCGCCTCAAATTTGTGCGGCAGGTCGTTGTACGTCGTTTTTTCGTACGTCACAGATTTGATCATGTCCCCGCCACCCTGATATGGGGGCATTGCTTCCAGCATGCGGGATTTGCCGTATAGTATTCCGACCCCCGTCGGGCCGAACATCTTATGCGCGGAAAACGCATAGAAGTCACAATCAAGATCCTGAACATCAACCTTCATATGCGGCACCGCCTGGGCGCCGTCGATGAGGACGGGGATCCCGTGGCTGTGAGCAGTCGCAATCATCT
Organism: Terriglobia bacterium; assembly: GCA_020073525.1. Taxonomy (GTDB): domain Bacteria; phylum Acidobacteriota; class Terriglobia; order Terriglobales; family Acidobacteriaceae; genus Acidiflorens. The sequence goes on along the minus strand of JAIQFA010000088.1, from coordinate 18,931 downwards.
CCCGGACAGGGTTGATTGTGCCCAGGGCGTTCGATACGTGCGTGAGCGCGACGATCTTCGTCCGTCGATTCAGCAGCCGCTCATACTCGTCGAGCAGAAGCTCGCCGGCGTCGTTCACCGGGATCACCCGGAGCCTTGCCCCCTTTTCACTGCAGAGAATCTGCCACGGAACGATATTTGAGTGATGTTCGAGCGCTGAGATGACGACCTCGTCTCCGGCTCCGACATTCGGCCGGCCGTAGCTGTACGCAACGAGGTTGATTCCCTCAGTCGTTCCCCGGACATACACGATTTCTTTCGATTCCGCCGCATTGATGAATTCCCGTGCCCTGTCGCGGGCGGATTCATAGAGCTGGGTCGCGCGCTCGCTCAGCGCGTGAACGCCCCGGTGGATATTCGAGTTTTCCTCCTGGTAGAATTTCAGTATTGCGTCGATCACGACCTGGGGTTTCTGGCTCGTTGCCGCGTTGTCCAAGTACACGAGCGGCTTGCCGTTGACGCGCTGGCGCAGGAGCGGGAAATGGTGTCTGCAGCCGGCTACCGCCAGAATTTTCTCGAAATCCGTCTGAACTACCGCCTGATCTGTTTGATGCATCATTCACCCGTTGATAAATGTCCCTGCCGCAGGCGGGCCCGGATCTGCGTTTCGAGCTTCCTGTGCAGGGCTTCAATATGCATCCGGCCGATGATGTCGCCGGCGAACGCGAATGTCAGGACGTCACGAGCCTCGGCCTCTCCGATTCCGCGGGTTCGCAGGTAAAACACCTGCTCCTCATCCAGCTGACCGACAGTCGCCCCGTGTGTGCATTTCACATCGTCGGCGAATATTTCCAGCTGCGGCTTTGTGTCAATAGTCGCTTTTCCGGACAGGAGCAGCGACTTGTTTGTCTGCTTTGCGTCGGTCTTCTGCGCATCCTTCCGCACTAATATCTTTCCGTTGAATATCCCTCTCGACTCACCGTCGAGAATGGCTTTGTACAGCTCATGGCTCTCACAATGGGCATGGGCATGGTCGATGGCGGTGTGATTGTCCATAATCTGCTGCCCGGAGGACAGCGATAGACCGTTCAATGTGCACTCGCCTCCCTCCGCCGCAAAGACGACGGTGACATTGTTGCGGGAGATCGCTCCCCCGAGGGAGACTGAATTCGAGGTCAGCTTACTTCCCTCAAGCATCCGCACCGACGTTGACCCGATGTGATAGGCCGCGAGACTTTCCTCCTGCACCCGGTCATGCTCGATGGCCGCTCCCGGCCCGGCGACAAGCTCCGTGACGGCATTCGTCAGATACGTTGCGCCCGGATGGCCTGCGTATTCTTCAACAACGGTAAGCTTCGCTTGACGCCCGCTCACGATGAGATTCCTCGGTTGAGCGACCGACGGTTCAAGAGTCTGTGATGAGAAAAACAGGAGATGAACCGGATCGGGGAGGATGACGCCGTCTGGAACGATGACACAGGCCCCGTCCTGCATGAACGCCGTGTTGAGCGCCGTGAACGGACCCACCTGATACTGCGCCAGTTGTGCAAGGTGAAGGTGGACCTCGGGAATCCCAAGCTTGATGGCGTCAGCAAGACCTCCGAGAAACACTCCTTCCGGAATCCCGAGCAACCGGGAAAGTGATGGGACATAGTGTCCATCGATAAACACCAACCGATGCGACCGGACCCCCGTAAGTGCCCACCGTTCTTCGGCCCACGTCCTGATGGCCTCGGGTGACGGTGAGAACGCCAAATGGAACCGTGTCCGCGTGATAGGCACGATATTGGTGAATCGCCACTCTTCATCTTTCGCGCTCGGGAATCCAACCTGCGCGAAATGCCGGAATGCGGCTCTTCTGAGCGAATGAAGCGGCGTGCCGGAACTTCCGTTCAGTCGCTTTTCAAAGGCTTCGAATGCCTCCTGATACCAGGGCGCATCCTTGCCGGTTGTAGTCTGCACATTCATTGTCGATGTCGTACTCATTTCACGCTCACCGCTGAACACCGCCTGCCGGAGCCCCTTCGGCCTCTTCACGAAGCCAGTCATAACCGCGCGCTTCAAGCTCGAGGGCAAGCTCCTTGCCGCCGGACTTCGCAATGCGTCCGTCCACGAGGACATGGACAACGTCCGGAACGATGTAGTTCAACAGACGCTGGTAATGCGTCACGACGATCGTCGCGTTTTCCCTGGACCTGAGCGCATTCACTCCATCCGCGACAATCCGCAAAGCATCGATATCAAGACCCGAGTCGGTCTCATCGAGGATTGCGAGCTTCGGCTCGAGGACGGCCATCTGGAAAATTTCATTCCGCTTCTTCTCCCCACCGGAAAAATCCTCGTTCACCGATCTGTTGAGGAGGCTCTCGTCCATGTCCACCAGCTTCATCCGTTTCTTTACGAGAGAGAGGAAATCAATCGCATCAAGGTCTTCCATTCCACGATGCTTGCGGATCGCGTTGAGCGCGGCTTTGAGAAAATAGAGGTTCGAGACGCCGGGGATTTCCACCGGATATTGAAATGCCAGAAACAGTCCCTCCCGCGCCCGTTCCTCAGGATCGAGGTCACACGTTTTGTTGGGACTGGCGGCTCCGTTTGTGATTGCGCTCCACGCGGCATTCAAGTTTCGCGGCTTTGCCGGCATCGCGTTTTGGATCATGTTCGCCGTATCCGTGAGCGGCGTCATTGGACGCTATCTCTACGGCCAGATTCCCAGAAGTTTGAACGCGGCCGAACTTTCGCTGAAAGAAGTACAAGAGATCCAGGCCAAGCTGGGCGAGCAGTTGGCGGAACAGAAAGTTTTTCCTCAATCCGACTTGCGAGCGGTGCTGAGTCTGCCTTCGGCCGAGCGCGTGCAGAAGCTGCCAACGGTAGCGGCGCTCGTCTACATGATGCTGCTGGATTTAAGCCGCATCTTCAAGATTGCCACGCTCCGACGGCGGTATCTCGGTTTCGGCGAACAAGTCTTCACACTTGGCGGATTATTGAAGACAAAGCATCCTGAACTGGAGCGGGCCGTTGCGGTCGCTCGCGAGGAGGCTTCGATTGCCAAGCGCGTGCTATTTCTCTCCTGCTCCCAAAAAGTGTTCCATCTCTGGCACGTGGTGCACAAGCCTTTCAGCTATACATTTGCGCTGCTGGCCATCATTCACATCGTGCTAGTCGCGATGATGGGATATTTCTCGTTCTGAGGTGACGCCCGCTTAATGGATACGATCGTCGCATTGGTGATTGCCGCCATCATAGGGACGTTTTTTCTGCGCGGCTATCTGAAGAGCTTAAAGAAGCAGGAGGCTAAGGCGCGCGAATCCGCGGCTAAGGGGGCCTTGTTTTCGGAAGGGCCCAAGTCGCAACATCCCCACATTGATACTGCGTGGTGCATTGGTTGCGGCGGTTGCACCTCGGTGTGCCCCGAGGGCGACGTACTGGCCATGATTGGAGGCAAGGCGGCCATCGTGAACGGGCACAAGTGTATCGGCCACGGGCTCTGCGCCGAGGCGTGCCCTGTGGGAGCAATCGCCATGGTGCTGGCCAGCCCGAGCATGGCCGCAGACATGCCACGCCTGACGCCGGAGTATGAGACGAGTGTGGAAGATCTCTTTATCATTGGCGAACTGGGCGGCTTGGCTTTGATCAAGAACGCAGTGAACCAGGGACGCGAGTGCGTGGACACGATAGCGGGCCGACTTGCTGGCAACGGAACTGCGAAAGCGACTCCGGGTGTATTCGATCTGCTGATTATCGGCGCCGGGCCTGCGGGGATCAGCGCCTCCTTGCGTGCGATCGAGCACAAACTGAATTACATCACCCTGGAGCGCGATGAGATTGGGGGCACGGTCGCAAAATATCCGCGGCAGAAGCTGGTCATGACCAGTCCGGTGGAATTTCCGATGTACGGAAAATTCAAGAAGACGGAGCTTTCCAAGGAAAACCTGCTGGCCTTCTGGGATATGGTGCTGAACCGCGCGGATTTCAACGTCCGCACCGAAGAAAAGGTAGAGGACATCAAGAAAGGCTCGGACGGCGTATTCACCGTTGCGTCGGCCAATAATCAGTATCGCGCGCGGGCAGTGATTCTGGCGCTCGGTCGGACGGGCACGCCGCGAAAACTGGGGGTCAAGGGCGAGGAACTACCCAAAGTGATGTACCGCCTAATCGAAGCCGATCATTACATCAACAAGCAAATTCTCGTGGTGGGCGGTGGCGATAGCGCGGTGGAGGCAGCGATGGGGCTCGCCTACCAGGTGGGCAACAAGGTGACGCTCTCCTACCGGCAACCCGCCTTTGCCCGCATCAAAGAGCGCAACGCCAAGCGTATCGAGGATTCCATCAAGAAAGAGAAAATCAATGTACTGTTCAACTCCAATCCGGTGGAGTTCACGGAAACTTCTGTGGTGTTGGAGGTGAGCGGCGCGCGACAGGAGATTCCGAACGACTTTGTTTGGATTTTTGCCGGGGGTACGCCGCCGAACGATTTCCTCAAGAAGATCGGCGTGGGCTTTGGCATGCACGACATGGCGGTGGACGCCGGCAAAGAAGCGAAGCAAGCCGCGGACGAAAAGAAGCAGCTTGCCGAGGCGCGCGCTTCAGCCTCGGGATAAGCCTGGTGTCACCGCACCTACGCTCCCCCTTGGATCATTTCACATGCAGCAGGAGACCACTGCCGCTGCGCACGTCAAAATTGCTTTTCGCAGAAGCGAGTGTAATTTGTCCCATCGGATTGCTGCGGCCCGCGTGGACAATTCTCAAGTCCAGGAAGCCATAAGTTCCGCATGCATCGGCCGAGAAGACCCACAACGCTTGCAGTCGTTGGTTGCCGCTGAGGCCGCCACGGCACTCCGTGCCGGACTTGGACGCGATCCGAACCAACACGCCGTCAGCCGCTGGTGTTCCCACCACTCCCAATCCGTTGGTCACCGGTCCACCGCCACGGTAGACAACATCACCTCCAATTTGCTCCGTCGTCCAGGAATTCTCCGAGGTCCCTCGGTCAGGGCCGGTTTTCGGAATCTGCGCCTCCTCTACCTCCATCATCGAAGCGAGCGCCCTCAGGTTCGTTGTCATGGGTATTCTGCGCTTCGAAACTTCGAGGGTATCGAACTGCAAAGAGAGATTTGCCCCGCCGCCGTTTTTTGCCTCAACTACGTCGAGTATGTGACCAATAGCTTTCGAGCCGGCGCGAATCCTCGCACCCGATGGCAGTGGAACGTCCTGCATCAGGCGTGCCGTGACCAGCTGTCCGGGCTTACTCTTCTTCGAGTTTAGCGAGCAGTTCAATTGCAACGGCAATATAGTGCCACTCGGGATCGTAGTCTGTCCCGACAATCCGGTGGTCAGCGCCAACAAACCCGCCAGTAATGGGGCCTTCAACATACGTCTGCTCCCGTTGTGCGGCAGAAGTCCGCACGAGTGAACTGGTGCTTTCTGCTCCCGTTTCAGAACCACGCGACGATACCCGCCGCTACAGTGTAGCCTCCAATCTATGCATCCAGATCGTCGAAAACAACTTGCGGCCGGTTCGAGTTCCGAAGATACGAATCAAAAAAACGAAGCAGAAACGGTGTCTGGCTGCCCACGCCTGTAAACAGCAAGACGGGGACATCCGGTTTGATGCGCTTCATCTCAGCCCGTACAGTAATACCAGGCACATCTGGCAAGTCGTATTCCAGGAGAACTCCGTTTACCTGCAGAGTGGTCAGGAGGTGCAGAGCCTGGCTGCCGGTGGTCGCGGGCATGACCTCGTAGCCGGCGGTTTCCAGCATGTATGTCAACGCGTCCATGTACTCAGGGTGGTTCTCAACGCAAAGAACTCTCATGTCGCTCATGGGTATTCGCTCCCTACCGTGCTTGCTTGAAAAGGCCGAGATCATACCAGCGCTCCTTGTCGAGCGGGATTTCGCGGGGCAGTATTTCTCGCAGCGCCCAGTCAATGCGGTCCACTCCTTGCGAGATCACACGAACCAGTTGCTGATTGTCAGTTACGTCCGCCGAAAGGGCGATGGGGGCCAGAGCGTTCCGGATGTGATGATTCATTTCCGCAATCACCTGCATTCTCGCCACCGTGAGCCGGTGTTGTTTCCAGGTAATGTGAGCCAGCTTTGCGGTCAGGCAGCTCACGATGAATGCCGACAAACCTTCCGCCAGCAACCTTTCCTGACTACGTCCAATATCCGGCACCAGCAAATAGTGCATGAATTCGGTAGCCAGAAAGGACACGAGCCCGACTCCGAGCGCGGCTCCCAGCACAAATCGCCTGGAGGTAGGCTCAGCCCACGCACTTGGACGACGTGCCGACGCCCTTGGAGCCTGCGCCGGCCGAGGCGGGATTGCTTTTGGTGTGGGACCAGTCATCAACATTGGATCCCCTCCGAGGGCTTGCTGGATCTCCGGGCCTCCCTGAAATCGCGCCGGACCTGCTCTTCACGTTTTAGGACTTTGTTGAGTTGTTGAACGATCCTCATCAACTCATCGGGATCCCTTGCTTCCAGTACGGCGTTGCACAACTGTCTCCAGTTGCTGCTGTCTCCTTCAGCCATGGCGTGCGTCCTCCAAGATTTTCGTTGTGTACGGAATATGGCGGTCTGCGGTCGAGTTGTGACCACAATGACATTCGCTCGAGCGGCCACCAATCGGATGCGGCGCTCAAAGTAAAACCAGGAGGAAGCTAGCTGAGAGGAGGAGGACGGTTGAAATGCCAACCGTCGGTCACGATATCGACAAAAGGCGCAGCTGTTAGGGCCGGCTGAGAGGCCGCAATCGGTGGCGGAGCAGTCAGCGTGGTATTGGGAGAAGCTCCCCATTTGCAATCATCATGATCAAAACATTGTTTGTGGTCACGGTCGGAATGTGAGTGGACGGCTAAGCTAAGAGCAAGGTGCGGGAGGCGCGGCAGCGCATTGCGCGCCAACAAGATGCTAAGAGCGGCAACACACACTATTGCAGCGCGGTACAAAACTAATCCGCCCCTGCTCTTCCGGATGGGCCGGAGAAGCGCCATGCTGCACCCCACCCTGTGTTCGAATGATCCCAGTGCCGTTTTGGTTGCCAGCGACGAAAACTTTCTCGGGTGACGCCATCTTCTGATCAGCCCATATCAGGGCAGACATCTTAAGATGCGAGAGCGGGGCGCCGCAGCGCCCCGCAGGTTTAGACAATGTTTGCCGTCAGCGGCGGCCGAAGCCTCCACCGCCGCCGTGGGATCCGCCGGCTGAGTGAAAGCCTCCGCCACCGCCGTGAAAACCGCCTCCGCCACCAAATACTCCGAAGCTTCGAGAGCCGGCCATGCTGGGTCCGGAATGAAATCCGCCCCCCGAGGAACCCGTCCCACGGTAGATGCCATGGGAGTAGCTGTTGCTGGCGACGTAGGGCGAATGTGATCCCCACTCACGGTAATTGCTGAAGCGATGAGGGACGCGCCCGCCGCCGATGCCGTACCCATACCCGCCGTAGCCATACCCGAAGAACGGGGACTCATAAGCCAGCCAGGGTGAATAGAACCCCCAGCCGAACGGGCTGTACCAGATCCCGTCTCCCGGGATGAAAGTGTAAGCGTCGAACCACGGGTCCCAATCCCAGGCATTCAGACCCCAAGGACCCCAACCGTTCGCGCCGTACATGCTGGCCGCGTCCACGTTGGCCTCCGCCAAATAGGCGGATCGCAGGCTGCTCCAGCGATACAGGTCGCCTTCCTCATACGACTTCTTGTTGAATTTGCGCCCCTTAAACGGGTTGCCTTCAGTAAGGTTCAAACCACGTCCACCCTTTACGTTGACGCTTCTACCGCCATCTTCCACGGAAGCCTTGCCGTCGAACACGCGTAACTGATCTTGCCTCAAGTCAAAATCGTATAAGCCAGTCTTCAACAATCTGGTTGTGGCGCCGTTTTGGCTGATGCGAATATCGTTCTCCGGATGAATCTCCGCAACTTCGACCATCGCGTGCCCTTTGTCTAGCGTGACCTCCGTATCCGTGATGCTCGGCGAGATCATCTTTACGGAAGTGTTCTTGCCGACGCGCAAAAAGACGCCCGGTGTCAACAAAACCTCGGCTTTGCCGTTTTCTGTGGTGAGTGACTCGCCGGTCTGCAACTCGACAGATCCAATCGACTTCGAATCGAGAGCCTTCGTGCCTATCGACACCTGACCTTCGACATAATTGATCGATCCTGGCACCGCTGCGTTCGCGTTGCTATCGCTTCCAAATGCGGGAAGCGCAAGAATCGCAGCCAGGAACATGGTGGCGACTAGCTTCAGCTTGGTGATCGCCATTTTCGTTTCCTCCAATCCTTCAATCCTTTGTTACATTGGATGATCCCGGCTCGTGGTTCGATGCCCGCTTTCGAGCCCCACTGGCGACAAATACCTTACCGTGGCTGCGGTCTTCCGAATCTAAGTAGAGTTCACTTTTATTCCATTCCGGCATAATCATGAGTAGGGTTCATACTACGAACAGAGGCGTGTCCAAGGAGTGTGTGGCTATGCTCTTGTCAAACCGCGGTTCAAACGTTCAATTCCGGCTCTCGCTTTTTAGTGTTGTAGCGTGTCTGTGCAGCCTGTATTTTGCGGCGCCAACCTTCGCCCAACAGAAGGCGACGCAAACCCCGCCCGTCGCGGGTAGTGAAGCGGCGAAGCCTGACATTGACAAGGCAAAACAGATCGGCACTCGACCTGCAGAACCACCGCCAGTGCTGCAACAACTGAATTCCGCGATCGAGCAGCTTACCGCCAAGATTTCGCCAGCGGTGGTTCAAATACTGGTCACAGGGTATGGGTCTCTGGAAGAGAGTAATCACGGTCAAACCGCGCTCGTCACTCGTGAGCATGCGATCGGCTCAGGCGTGATCGTGGATTCGAACGGCTACATCATGACGAATGCTCACGTCGTCGAAGGGGCGCAGCGCATTCATGTCGCTCTCGCCATGCCTCCGGTGGACCATCCCGAGCAGATTGCGCCCGTGGGAAAGCAACGGATGGTTGAGGCCCACATCATTGGAGTGCATAAGGATACTGACCTTGCCCTGCTCAAAATTGACCAGACCGGATTACCCACGCTTTCGCTTGGCACCCATCGGCCAGTGCATCAAGGACAGTTGGTGTTTGCCATGGGCAGTCCCGAGGGATTGGAGAACTCCGTGACCATGGGCGTCGTGAGTTCCGTTGCGAGGCAGGCCGATCGGAGCCGTCCCATGGTTTACATTCAAACCGATGCTCCTATCAATCCCGGGAACAGCGGCGGCCCATTAGTTGATGCCGACGGATATGTAGTCGGAATTAACACTTTTATTCTCTCCGAAGCGGGCGGGAGCGAGGGCTTGGGGTTTGCCATCCCGGCGCGAATTGTGCACTTCGTGTACGAGAGCCTGCGCAAGTATGGACACGTACATCGCGTTGAGGTCAAGGCGGGCGCTCAAACCATTACCGACGACCTCGCGAAAGGATTGGGACTGGCGCAGAATTGGGGAGTCGTGATCGACGACGTGACGCCCGACGGTCCGGCTGCGGCTGCCGGGCTGAAGATCGGGGATATTGTAGTGAGGGCGGATGGACGGCTTATCGCGACCTTGCCCGCATTTACGGCTGCACTTTATCTCCATCCTTTGGATGAAGTTCTGAAACTCGAAATCCTTCGTGGTACTGAGCGCAAGACACTTTTCATCCCCGTGCTGGAGATGAAAGATCCCATGGACGATCTGTCTGATCAAGCTACTTCGAACGACAATGTGATTCCCCGGCTGGGGATCCTGGCGCTCACCGTGGACGACCAGTTGCGTTCCATGTTCGACACACTGCGTAATCCCTCCGGTGTGGTAGTCGTGGCCAGAGTCGCGGATTTCTTGAGTTCTACCACGGGCCTGCAGACTGGGGATGTAATCCACAGCGTGAACCAGATCCAAGTCGACTCTGTGAGTTCACTCCGAACGGCTTTGAAGCAAATCAAGTCGCGCGATTCCGTGGTGTTGCAGATAGAGCGGGACGGAGGATTGCAGTGGCTCGCGTTTGAGATGGAGTAGTGCGGGGCGCGCGTCCAACGCAGTTTCTAATTCTGGTGCCGGGAGGGGGAGTCGAACCCCCAAGGGCCGAAGCCCGGCGGATTTTGAGTCCGCTGCGTCTGCCAGTTCCGCCATCCCGGCTCGGAGGACAAAACTTAAAGAGAAAACTAGCTTAATTGAGGGTTTGAACGTTTGCAACCGCGAGCTGTTGCGAACCAACCGCAGCGGAAGGCGCGTGAGAATTCAGTTCTGCCCACGCGAAAGGCCGCCTGGCGGCGGCCTCTGCGGTGGTTCCCTTTTCGTTTTCCATTTCACTCCTAGTGTTTTCGTGCCTGCTACTATTTCGCGACCGAGATGACGCCAAACGTTCCAGCCAGGTTGTTGTGTGGACCGGCTGTGAAGAAGAGCTGGTTTTTGCGGCCGTTGTTGGCGGTGCCTCCGCCGAACTCAATTCCCCAGAGCTGGTCGATCACGATGTTCTTGCCGTTTGTATCTCTGACGGTGCCGACGAACTGCCCGCTGACGAGATTGAAGGCGTTGATGGTGCCACTGTTCGTGTTATTGGAGACGAGCAGCGTGTTGCTCAGCTTGCCGAAGTTCTTCGGCGCCACCGCGAAACCCCACGGCTGGTTCAAGGGCTTGCCAGCTGCTAGCTGCCGCACGAATGTTCCGTCTTCTTCGAAGATGTCGATCGCGCCCCCTTTGCTCCCGTCTGCCGGAGCAAAACCAACGTAGACCAAGCCGTTAATGTCCTGAATGCCAAAGGGCCCGAAGCCGGCCGGAAGAGTGGGGTCGGTAAAAGACATGACGAGATTGAAGCTCCCGTCGAACATATCCACTTTGTTGTTGGCTACATCGGCAGCATACAGGAAATTCCCGGATGGCTTGCTGGTAATGGCCAGGCCGGTATAGACTGCGCCGGTCGCTGAGTTGTTCACCGCGATGATGGAGGCATTGGGATTCGATTGCGGAGCCCATCCACTGATGGTCCCATCCAAAGTGGCGAACAGGAAGATCGCTGACCATCCTTGCACTTGAAAGTCAGGCGAACCGTTGAAAGCGATACCGGTCGGCGAGCCCGGGCCGGCGCCGGAGGCCGAGGGAACTACGACCTGCAGACTCTTCGCGACACCCTTACCGTTGTAGAGAGTGGACCAACCGGAGCCTTGATCGCTGATCCAGAAAGGCCCGCCTGGACCGTAAGTGAGTCCCCAGGCGTTTACCATCAGGGGATCGATGTGAGGCGCCTTTCCCACTTGATTCGAAACCAGATTCCTGAGTTGATACTGAGCCAGGGCCACGTTCGAAACGAGCATTACCGCGAGCACGAGGCAAATGGTGAAAGCAATCTTGTGACGCTGCATACAGAACCTCCTTGAATTGTGCGGAGCCGGGGCAGAACGACTTCTCAGTTCTGCCGGCAATCGAATGCTAATTCGGCGGAACTGGGCTGAGTGTCAACGCGGTGTCATGTGATTGCACAATTCTTGTCGGCAAAGCGCAGCGGTGGCAAGCAGCCATTGCCTTGGCTTGGGATAGAAAGAATCAAGCTGCCTCGCGGCCCGCCCGCCTTTTTATGGAAGCTCCGGGAAGAGAATTCTTTGGGAGGAACAAAGTATTTGTCGTACGGGAGCAGAAATACCACTCCTCAGGGCGAGACGTGACCACGGTATGGATTCTTCTGTGATTCGGGCACAGTGGATTCACCCGCAGCCAAAAGCCGGCATTGAAAACAGGCCAGTTATCGCTGCACAGAAGCGCTACCAAAATTGTTTGTAACGATTTAGGCCCGTTCCGCACTATCCCAATAAGTGGAAGACATCGCGGAGTACGGCGGTGAGCCACAGTTTAGGATCCCAACCGGGAAACTCCCGACTGGGATCCAAGAAGGTGCCGGAGCCGACGGGGAAGCGGCTCCGGCGCTTTGTGTTTCGTCTTCCCGTGGCAGGGCGGTCGTCCCTGCGAACTATCTACCCAAACTGACAGGAGTTCGACTCTTCCCAGTGCAGGCTGCGCGCTCCATCCCGCCAACCGGACGCCGCTACAGTGGCCACACGGCCACGAAACGGCTGCCAAATTCGTCTCTCACCCTCGTCCCAGAAAACATCCGCGGTTCTTCGCCCCAAGTGCTACACTGTCTGCCACTACCCGATCCCCGGGGTACGCGCTTGCAATTCCACTCCTTTGATGAAGCCTACGTCGAGCGCCTGCGCGCAGGAGACTTCCGCACGCAAGAACATTTTGGCGCTTATTTCAGCGCGCTGATCCAGGTGAAATTGCGCTCTCGGCTGCAGTCGCGGGAAGCCATCGAGGATGTGCGCCAGGAAACTTTTACCCGATTTTATGTAGCTCTGCGCGAGGGGAAAATCCAGCATCCGGAGCGGCTGGGATCGTTTGTGAATTCGGTTTGCAACAATGTCTTGCTGGAGCACTATCGCGCGACCACGCACCACAGTTCCCTGGACGATGACGACGAACCGATCGATCTGCCCGCGCCCGCGACAAATCCGCTGGGCGGACTCTTCGCCAAAGAAACGGAGCAGAAAGTTCGAGAAATTCTGGAACAACTTCCCGAACGGGACCGGCGGCTGCTGCGCGAGGTTTTCCTCGAGGAGCGGGACAAAGACGAGGTATGCCGGGATTTCGGTGTCGACCGGGAGTATCTGCGGGTGTTGCTACATCGTGCGAAGCAGTCGTTCAAAGCATTGTATTTGAAAAGTAATAATTCGCCGGAGTTCAAGACGGCCTAGCTGTGAAACGCCGGGTCGTGCTGGCGCACTATGTATTTATACGAGGGGGCACGAATGGACCACGAAGCGGTGGTTCGTCAAAAAATGACGGAAAGATACTTACTGAACGAACTGGATCCCAAAACACGGGACGAATTTGAGGAGCATTTCTTCGACTGCCAGGATTGCGCGCAGGACGTCCACGCCGGCGCTCTGTTTATCGAACAGACCAAGGTCGTGCTGGCAGAAAAGGCTGAACCAGTTTCCGTTGGCTTGGCTGTGCCCGTGCCGGGCCAGGTGAAACCGGGATGGATGTGGTGGTTGCGTCCGGCGCTGGTCGTGCCGGTGATGGCCATGCTACTAACAGTGGTCGCGTATCAGAATCTGTTTACGTTGCCGCGGATGGAACAGGCTATGAATCGTCCGCAGGTCCTGCCTTGGGCACCGGTGAATGTCGGCACCTTTGGATCGGAGGGGCCGGTGATCGCGGCGCGTCCGGGGCAAGGTTTTCTGCTTTTCGTGAGGATCCCGCCAGAGGGCGTCTACTCGCGATATACGGCTGAGCTATATAATCCTGCGGGAAGGGTGGAGTGGTCAGTCACGATTCCTGCATCTTCCACACAAGATCAATGGCCGGTACAAGTTCCGGGAGCAAATCGGCAAGCGGGCAATTACTCTTTGGCCGTGCGCGGAGTGACCGCTGCTGGTGATAGTAAGGAAGTCGGTCGGGCATCATTCGAGCTGCAAATTCAGAAGTGAGCTCTAGCGGGAGGATCAAACAACATGGCCGCAAATCCGAAATCACCTGTGGGGCCGGGCTCCGTTCAGGAACGCTACCACGTCTATCACGCGGAAGCCCATATACTCAGTGGCGAACTGGAGCATCCGATCAAACAGCCCATCGAAGAATATGGGCACGTTGCCCTGGAGCACACTCGCCGCGAAAGCCTGAGCACGCGCTCGGTCGGGGAAACCAACATCGAGGGCCTGATTTCTTTCAAGTCGGGACACACTCGCGTGGTGGGCACTCAGGTCAAACAGAAAACGGACATCTTCGGCAATGACCACGCCGGCTGGGTGACGCTGTCGACGGCAACGATTGAGGGATACAACGTTGTCGATACGATTACGGCCGATCGCGTGGTGGCGCAGGTTTCCACGGAACATCCGATGACACAAGGCCACGTTCCCAGAGTGCGTTTCCTGGGCACGCGCTTCGAAAACCTGCAGATTGGCGGATACGAGGTTCAAGTGGAGCTTGATCTCGGCCTGTGCGGCACTAAGCCGGAAGGTGACCGGTCGTATCTGGAGGACAGCGACTTTCTGGATCGCATCGAGCGTCAATTTGAAAGCATTGTGGACACCAAAGGCCTTCCGGACGGATTGAAGAAGAAATACAAGGCCGAGGTTGAATACATCGACGATCTCAGGAAACGTGCCAAAGGGCGGGCGAAAGACGGGCGGAACGGCTATCCTAAGCTGCAATGCTCACTGGTCAAAAGCATCGGGGAGATTCCGATTCCCGGGGTCAAGACGTTCGGGAATGTCATCTTTATTCCGAACTTTGGCACCGTGGCCCTGGCGGGAGTCGAGGTCGGCATCCGCGCCAGCCAGAGCGAGTTTCATGGGCAGGGGAATGCTTCTACGCTGCCTCCGGGCGACAGCAACTATTTCACGCTGAATATGTTCGAGATAAGACTGGGCTGCCCGGTGGGCGGGAAGGCAAACGGGCCGGCGGTTGTGAGCAACGGCAGTACAGCACCTTAGCTTTCAGCCTCTCTTTACTAATCCTAGCCAGCGGGCTGGCCTGTAGTCGTCCCACCAGCCCGCAGGCCGCCTTCGATCACGCTTACAAGACTTTTCTGCATGGTGACCTGAAGCAAAGTCAGGACGAAGCCCATCGCGAATGCCAGCGATTTCAGCATTCGAATTCGGAATGGGCTTGGAAATTCAAGATACTGGAAGCGGAATCTCTTCTGTGGCGTGGGATGAGCCAGGACGCCCTCACGCTCCTTAACTCTCAATCGACGCCTCCGGAGGCAAAGGACTCGGCCATCGAGATGTTGGCGATTGAGGGCGTCGCCTATGGCCGCCTGGGATTGCACTCGGAGGCAGATCGCAGCCTCAGCAGAGGGGAGCAGTTGTGCACGCCGGCTATCGATCCGATTTGCGGCAGCCTGATTCGATCACGGGGCGTTCTTGCCCTCGAGCGTGGCCAGTTGGCCGACGCGCGAAATTTCTTCGAAAGCAGCCTGACATTTGCTCGCACACACAATGACAAATTTCTGGAGGCGACAGCTCTCCTCAACTTGGGCGTTTCTTCGCTCAGGGAGGAGCATTTTGATGAAGCGGTTGATTGGGCGGAGATGGCGTTCCAGAGTTCTTCCGCTATCGATGCGGGAAGCATCGCGACAAAAGCGCAGGAAAATCTCGGCTGGGCCTATTATAACCTCGGAGACCAGCAAAGATCGCTGGACCTCTCAGAGCAAGCTGAAAAACGCGCGGTGGAACTGTCGAATGTTATCGATCAGTTGTCCTGCCTCAATAACATCGGATATGTATATGCGGAGCTGCGTGATTTTGCGCGGGCAAGACAGTCGTATACGGACTCTTTGGATCTAGCTAGACGAATTCATTTTCAGCAACACATCTATAACGCCCTGCGCGCGCTAGCTCTTGTATCGGTCGAGAGCGGCGATCTGAACGAGGCGCGCAACTATTCCGACCAAGCGATCGCAGTTGCGCAGTCCGACAAGAACCGCCTCAATGAACTCTACCCGCTCCTGGTCAAAGGCCTAGTTGCCACCCGGTCGAACGATGGAGCAGAAGCAGAACGCATATTCCACGAGGTCGATCAGGACAAGAACGCTAACGCCTCGCTGAAGTGGCGGGCTGAACATGCGCTCGCTCGGCTCTATGAAGATGAAGGCCGCCTCGACGCGACGGACCGCGAATATCGCGCGGCGCTCGCCACTTTCGAAGCGGCCCGGTCATCACTGCAACGCAACGACTCGAAGTTGCCCTTTTCTAACAACGCGTCCCGTATCTACGACGACTACGTTCATTTTCTGGTGGCACACGGAAAGACGGACGACGCGTTGCGCTGGGCCGACAACAGCCGCGCTCGCACCCTGGCCGAAGGATTGGGATTGCTGACGAAGGTAGCTTCCTCTGGACCTCCGCCGCTGAACCTGCGGCAAATTACTCGGCGAGCGCAAGGCACCGTGCTGTTTTATTGGCTGGGAGAGAAGCAGTCGTACCTGTGGGCCATCACGCCACAGAAGGCTCTTCTGTTCCCGCTTCCTCCTGGCTCGGAAATCGATGCGGCGGTGCAGCGGTATGGCCGGGCTCTTGGTGGACCGCAGGACGTACTCGCATCCGGCGACCGGGATGGAGTGTGGCTTTATCGCACGCTGATCGCACCCGCTCAGGCATTGCTCGGAGCGCGACGCACAGCCCCTAAAGGGGCATGGGATTCGGAAGGGTCTTCGGTATCGCTGAAGCGATACCCTGATACGAAACTCGCCGCGAAGGTTCTCATCATCCCAGATGGGAGCCTGAACAACCTGAATTTCGAAACGCTTCTTGTTTCTGATCCGACTGTTTCCGAAACCAAACCGCACTATTGGATTGAAGACGTGACCATTGCGAATGCCAACTCGCTACGAGTGCTTAGTGGGGCACACGCTGCGGCGAGAGACGGGGCAAGCCCCGTCTCTACGGGGGACCTGCGGAACAGCATCAGCAAAGACAGACGCGGGCGCAGACTGCTGCTCGTCGGCAATAGCATTGCGCCGAACAACAAGTATCCCGAACTTCCGAAGGCCGCTGCACAGATGGAAAGCGTTGCCCGACATTTTGCAGAGCTCGACGAGCGGATATTTGCGCGGGAGCAGGCGACTCCGGTGGCGTATCTGGATAGTGGTCCGGAGCAATTTTCTTACATCCATTTTGTGGCGCATGGAACGGCCAGCCGCCTGAGTCCGCTCGATTCGGCGATCGTGTTGTCGAAGAGCGGCGCGTCCAAGGGGGACGCGAGCAGCGACTCGTTCAAGCTCTACGCTCGTGACATCATTCGCCACCCCTTGCGGGCGGATCTGGTCACCATCTCGGCGTGCTATGGCGCGGGCGAACGCGCGTACTCCGGCGAGGGGTTGGTGGGGCTCTCCTGGGCGTTCCTGCGGGCGGGCGCACACAACGTGGTTGCCGCTTTGTGGGAAGCATCGGACGCATCGACCGAGCAACTTATGGATAAGTTTTATGACGAGATCAACAAGGGCGCGCGCCCGGATGCCGCACTACGCGCCGCCAAACTCTCATTGCTTCGGGGTTCCGGATTCCGCAATCCGTTTTACTGGGCGCCGTTTCAACTTTACGCGGGATCGTGATTTCTCGCTCGACCAGTCGTTATTTCCGGGGAGGCGCGTAGAAATAGTAGTCCGCTGAGTAGGCGCTCCTTGATTCCTTGCCATTCGTAGCCACATCGCAGTCCTCCGCTTTCGGCGGCAGGCCACCATCGGTGAGAACCCGTTGGATGGTCGTGATGCGGGCCATGGTCCCTTCTCCGCTGTGACTCGCTGCCGACAGCAGCAGCCACGGGATCGCGCCCGGCTTCGGCGCATCCTGTTTGGCCACAACCTTGCCGGTCACTTCGCTTCCATCCATGTGCTGCCATGACGGTCCAGCGAAGTGATGGATGATCCTCTTCCCGGTGGCGTCGGTCAGATTGGCTTCGGGCGCCTTCAGGACCCATGTGCCCTTTTCCGCGGTGGTGGCTTGGCACACGTAGATTTGCACGCCGGTAGCGTGCGCGTGCAGAATCACTTTTTCTCCGGCGGGCGCTTTCAAATTGTCTGAGACGTCCGGTCGATCTTGGCCGAATGCCAGCGCGCAGAACAGCGCGAAGAACATTCCAATTGCCTGAAGTAGATTTCTCATAACTACATTCTCCTCTGCTCAGGAAGAAGGAGCGAGAATCCATGCCACGGCACCCTCAGCGGCCGGTCTCCCAGAAATTGCAGCGACGCAGCGCTGAAGACTGTGGGCGAGAACTCGGTCGTCCCTCCGGGACTTAAATCCTTGGCTCCACCGTTCCCAGCGCTGAAGCGCTGGGCTAAGTTCGGACGCCCCTCCGGGGCTCGATGCCTGGACATTCCGTTCTTCTGGATCGCCCAATTAGAAGCCGAGCTGAGCAGTGATTCCTTTTGCTTCCACGCACTCATAGGCCCGGCCGGCTGCGAGATTCTTATACTCTTCTGTCCTTCCGCTCGGCCACTGGACGACCAGACGATCGATTTTATCTCGCTTCCCGAGGCCGAAGGTTATGGGCAGTTCCGACTGCGACAGATAACTGGATCCACCTTTGACCAGGCGCGATTGGCTCGACGTACCATTCGATGCGCTGTGAAAGATCTTCACCAACGCTCCGATGGCATCGCGATTGGACTTCGTTCCGATCAGGCCAATCCGGATGCTTCGGTTCCCGGCCGTCCCGTCGGTGCGGTAAAGGTAGGCCGGGCCGTTGTTGGTGGTGATCAGCAGATCAAGGTCGCCGTCGCGATCGAAATCGCCATAGGCAAGACCTCGTCCGACTTTTGGTTGACTGAAACCGCCACCGAGGGCAGCGGCTACGTCGACAAACGTTCCCTTCCCGCTGTTCCGGAAAAGCTGCGGCGGTTGCGCGTAGCCGACGCCGCTGACGTTGCGTACGGTGTCGTCAATATGCCCGTTGACAACCGCGAGATCGAGGGCGCCATCGAGATCAGCATCGAGAAACGCGCATCCGAAGCCCAGCTTGTCTTTCGACGCTGCCCCCACTCCGCTCGGCATGGCGACGTCAACATAACTCCCACCATCGGAAAGCCGGTAAAGGCCGGTCATCTCGTTATCGAAATTCGTGATGGCGATGCCCGCATTACCGGAATTTTCAAAGTCGGCCACGTCCACGCCCATGCCGGCGCGTGCCCTGCCCTCCGCGGAAAAGGCGATGCCAGCCTCCACCGCTACGTCTTTGAAAGTACCGTTGCGCTGATTGCGATAAAGCTTGTTGGGCTGCGTGTCGTTGGCGAGGCCGACTGTTTCCGGCAGGCACGACAGCACGACATCCGCACGGCCCTGCACCAGGTCGGGCCGCAATTCCTCGAACGCTGGCAGGTCGATGCCGGCCAGGTGCCGGTAAACGTCGGCCACCTCCCGTCCCGCGTAATGCTCGGAGGTGAGCACCGTGAGCTCGACG
>JAIQFA010000011.1 GCA_020073525.1 Terriglobia bacterium | reverse complement strand
TCGCGAGCAGGGCGAGGTCACTTTGCGCCTGCCGCTGCGAGGTGCCCGGCCGCAAGCGCGCCTTAACGCTCAACTCGCGATCGTCCCGGTCCTCGAAAAAGTGTTTCCGGGGGTCGGTGGAGAACACCGGCGCCATGGCGAGCGGCATGTAGAAATCGGGATTGATGAATATCTGCATTCCCGGGAACGTGTCCGGCGCCACGCCAATCACCGTGAAGTCCCTGCCGTTCAGGCGAATCGACCTGCCGACCACACGAGGGTCGCCGGCGAATTCGTTCTTCCAGAAGTCCGGCCCCAGCACCACCACGGCATCGCGGCCGGGCACCAGATCTTCGTCGTCTCGAAAAGCGCGCCCCAGGCGGGGCTCCACGCCGAGCACATGGAAGTAGTTGCCGGAAACCATCATTCCGGCCTTGGCCCGTGGCGTGGTTCGGGGATCGGCGCTGAAGCCGACAGTCCCCAGACTTGCGTTGGCGATCACGCCCTCGAAGCTGCTGGTGTGACCGCGGATATCCAGGTATTCTCGATACGAGAAATTTTCGAAGCTACTGTCGCGCGAAGTGCTCACCAGACTGACCACGCCGCCCGGATGCGGCACGGGGTAGGGCCTGAGGATCAGCGCATCCACCGAGCTGAGGCTCGTCGAGGTCAACCCGATCCCCACCGCCAGCGTGATGGCAACAAACGCGGTGAGTCCGCAGGTTCGGCGCAGGCTGCGGATTGCGTAGTGCATATCGTCGACGAAATCCGTCAGCCAGTGAATGCGCCGTGTGTCCCTGATCTCCTCTTTCCGTTGTTCCAGTCCGTCCATCGCGCGCATCGCCGCGTAGCGCGCTTCCTCTGGAGAAAGCCCCAGGGCGATGCCTTCCTCGATTTTGTGCTCCAGGTGGAACTGCAGTTCCTCATCGAGCTCCTGTTCCACCAGGCTACGGCGGAGGATGGACCTGAGCCGTAAGCGCGCCGTGAACCACCAGTGCTCCATCCGCATGGCTCTTTCTAAACCTCCGAAAGCTGGACCACGTGCGAGATGGCGGCCGATAGCCGCGTCCAGTTCACCGCCTCCGATTCGAGCTGTTTCCTGCCGAGGCGCGTAAGGGAATAAAACTTCGCGCGCCGATTATTCTCGGTCTGCTTCCATTCGGCCGTGATCCAGCCTTCCTGCTCCAGCTTGTGCAATGCGGGGTAGAGGGATCCTTCGCTGACCTGTAGCACGTCTCCGGAGATCGATTTCAGGCGAATAGCGATGGCCCACCCGTGCAAGGGCTCTAGCGCCAGCATTTTCAGGAGCAGCAGATCAAGGGTGCCCTGGACGAGGTCGTTCGGTTTGCTCATCTCGGTTTCCTAGGGATAAGTATATAGGCACTCCTCTCGGTAAGCAAGGGGAAGTTTAGCGCACGATGCGGCCGGACAGAGGAGGCACTCGGCCTAGCCGCTAGACAACCACATTGGCGCCTCTTTGATGCGGAGCGGTCGGAAGTTAACTTCCCAGAACGCCGCGTCGAGGACCTTGAGGCGCTGACGGATCAGTTGCCGGACCCATCGTCAGAACCCGTGGGATCCAGGAAGTTCTGGCAGCAAATCATCGCATTTCTTCGGATAGCCGTCGAACGCGCGTCACGGTACTCGAACTCTCGAACGGGGAAATTCAGATTCTTCTCCCCCATGCCCTTGCTCTCTCGCCACAGCAGCTTCAACACACGCTCGGTGCGCTCGATCTGGTCGGTCGCTTCTCTGAACCCACGATCCCCGCCGTAGTCCCCGATGATCCCGATGGCCTCTCTTGCAATCTCCCAACCGCGGTCGCGAATCGCATGGATCAACAAGACCAATGTCTGCTCGTAGGCAAACTTGCGAAAGCCGGTCTTCGTAAAAGACTCGAGGAACTTAGTGGAGACAGCGAGGAACTCGGATCTTGGGCGATCAATGTGGCGACGCCGGAGCTCTCTGGCAACCTGAGGGAACCAGTTGTAGAGCAGGGGGAACGTGCCGTACGTGTCGATTAGCTGCTTGGCCTGTTCCGGTGCAACCTCGAAGTCGCCCAGCACGAAATCGGCGTCCTGCAGACGCTGACGCATCGCCTTCAGGCGGCCCAGGAACTCCGTCAAAGGCTCACGCTCACGCGGGTCTTTGCTTCTGATCTCGGTCAAGTCGCCAGGAACCTGGAGGATGCCTAGATCCGGTGGGGATTTCCGGTCTGGATCGTGATTTTCGTCCAGAATTCTCCCCCATCCGGAGAGCCACATTTGGCAGGTGTCAACGGCCCACACAAAGTGAGGCAAATATGTCCCCTCAAGTTCTGGGTGGCTTTGGCGAAACTTCTCGTAACCTTCCAAGGAGTCCTTGTTGATAACAAGAAGCGGCGGTTCCCCACTCGTATGCAAATGACGCGCAGCTCTGGCGTCATTCAACACCACCGCCAGCTTCTCGAAGACTTCAGGGGATTTTGCGGAATAGGGGAATAGGATCATCAACCGAACAGGGGGCGCGTCCGTCATCGCCAAGGTCCTCCAAACCAGGGGCTACCCATACGTTCAAACCAAGCGGAAGAATTCCGTCATATCTGTAAAAGCATACAGGTGAATGGTTGAGAACTCAACCCCAAGCCGACGGCCCCCGGGTTCCATTTCGGCGTTCCATTCGGTCAATTTGACCTTCGCTGCTTCAGCGAGACCCTCGTCGGGGAAGTAGCCGAGTGTGATGTGCGGTATCCAATCTGGGTTGAGAGGCTTTCCGATCCGCTGCGCCTCTTGCACGTCAAGCCGTCCGCGCATGACAGATACTCGTTCGTAGACCTTTTTTGATGCGGCACTGGAAGGTGCCAGGATCGCCACCAGCGACCACTCGCTCTGGCTGTTGAACCGTAGGATATCCAACTGTCGGAAGCGAAAACGGACTCGTTGGCCTCCTCGCTTCTTTTCCGGCCAGATCTCAGTTGGGGGCAGCAGGCCAGATGGTGGGTGAACCAGTGAGGTTGGCATTTCCTTCAGGAATGCCCGGTAGCGGCCCCGTGCATCGCTCGCCAGATCTTCCAGGTTGAGCAGGTTGACGTGGTCGCACGCGGTCACATGCATAGCCGCGGGCGGCACGGGCCGGAACCGGTATCGTTCCATGATGCGAACGAGTCCGAGCCTTTCGGTAAGACCTCTGTGAACAAACCGGAACAGGCTGAGCTCGGGGGCGTCCAGATTGCAGTGCACCACAGAGAGACCGCACCCGTGCGGCGCCAGGCTGTTTCCTGGGTTGTCAAAAAGGTAGGTTGTGCCTTCAAAGCGCGGGAATGTGACGGGCGCAACCGCAAGAGCCTTCGGGCTTGGATGGAACATGGTGGCCTCCAAAGACAATACTAGTCCATTTCGTATCGGTATCGGTATTATACTTAGTATCGATGCCGAGAACCGCTTTCAAGATCTGGACGGGCGGGTCCTTCCCCGTCCTATCGCTGGATTGGTTTCGAGAATTCGGCGTGTCCGACCCGGGCGTAGCGTATTCCGAATGGCAAGCATGGCTGCGGCCCGGCGGCCGGGTCGACGACTCCAGGTTCCGCAAGGCACTGGAGCTTGCGACCGGACTCTCCGTCGGCGCCGTAAGCCACTATCTTTCCCAGTTCCGCCCGGGAGAAAACCGAACGCATCACCTGGGCGCGAGAGCGCTGCGCCAGCTCGACGGGGTGGCCCGTTCTCTGGGCTTCACCCCTCCCTCGGTTCCCGCTCCGGGGGTTGTGTCGACGCGGGGTGCGCGTTACCTGGCCATGGTCGCGGATCTTCAGAACTCCCCCAATCCTCGGTTTCATCTGCAGGTCATCGATAGCATCATACGTTCCTGCCGCATGGCCAATCTGTTCGTTACCATACACGCGGTTTCTCAGGCCGATCCCGAAATCAGCCGAACTCTGGAGCGAATCCTCCGACAGGAGACACTCCACGGTTTTGTCTGGTTCCGCATTACGCCGGGTGAGGACGCCC
Source organism: Terriglobia bacterium (assembly GCA_020073525.1). Classification (GTDB taxonomy): domain Bacteria; phylum Acidobacteriota; class Terriglobia; order Terriglobales; family Acidobacteriaceae; genus Acidiflorens. The sequence goes on along the minus strand of JAIQFA010000011.1, from coordinate 88,446 downwards.
TGAAGACGATCACGTCGTTTTCAGAAGCACTTCCGACAATTGTCGTTCACGGCGCACGCGTCCGATACCCTTGGCCGGTTGTCGCGCATGTGCTGCCCTCACAGGGCAAAGTGCGTGAGCTTGTGCGTTTGTGGGCACGGGCAACACCGATCGTTGCCAGACGAAGAACTCGTGGCAATATAGTGGTCGCGGCGATGCCCGAACAATCGGGCCCTCCGCCCTTCGCCCCAGTCGAGGCAACGGCCTGCACCAGCCTTCGAGAAGAGCGTGTCGAGATGGTCTGCGCCGGCTTGAAGGACGCCGGCAAGCGCCCTGTACTCGCTTTCGTTGAGGACTACACAGCGGCCCGAGCGTACGATGTTGTGCTTTCGAACCCTGCCGCGGACGGATTTGTCTGTCTAAGTGACGAGCTTGCGTTGGCGACGAAGCATATACTGCTGGCCCAGGGCAAAGATGCAACGGATCGAATCTTGGGATTCGACGGGACAGATCCCGCGCGGGCCCAGAGAATCCCTAGCATCAACCAGGGACTAAATGACATCGGCCAGATCGTGGCACAGGAATTCCTTGCGTTCCTCAGGCAACCGAAGCAGCATCCAGTCGAGTTCAAGGAGGCCAAAATCGACGTCAGTCTGCAGTGGTAACTTGTATTCTGACAATGGGCTATGTCGGCTAGCCGCCGGGGTTCACCTTCACCGGATTACGCCGGTCATCTTCCACGCGGCCCGACTCAACCGAGTGGCCCCTCGGCGGCCTGAACAGGCCGCTCATCGAGACAAGTGGCCGTTCGTCGAAAAACCCGGCGGGGTCCGCGCGCAACGGCTAGAATTCGCTCATGACGACCTTGCGACTTCTCATCACGCTAACCACGATCCTCTTCCTGACGCTGCCCCTGGCTGGTCAGACCCAGCCAACCGCACCCGCCAACCCGCTGACCACAGACGCTCGCGAAGCGTGGGGGTTCGTGAAGGCCATGATCCTGCGCGCCGCCGAGAAGATGCCGGAGGAGAACTATGCGTTCAAACCGGTGCCCGAGGTGCGTTCGTTCGGTCAACTGATCACGCACATCGTCCTCGGGCAGAACGGGCTGTGCGGGGTGGTGAAAGGGGTAGCCCACCCCAACGTCGAGTTGGACAAGGCCACCAAAGCCGACCTGATCGCGGCGCTGAAGGAGTCCGACGCTTACTGTGACGCGGCGTTCGAGGGCCTGACCGACGCCCAGGGCGCCGAACTGTTGACGCTCTACGGCCGGAGCCGCGCCCGCCTGACCGGCCTCTACATGCTGTCGTTCCACGGGCGTGAGCACTACGGCAACATGGTCACCTACATGCGCCTCAAAGGCCTGGTGCCGCCCTCCAGCGAGCCGCGCAAGTAGCGCGGCCCAGGCTTTGGTGGAGATCCAGTTCGCCGGCGTCAGGTGCAATCCGAACCGGCAGCGCCCGGTTGAGCCCCGGCGAATTCCACGCTGAGTTTGCCGATCACGCGAGTGAACTCGATGCCGATTCCGTAACCGGGCTTGCCGGAAAGAATACGGAGATTCACCACGTTGCCGATGACGGATAGGCGCTCGTTTTCAAGCGGGACAACCTCAACCCTCATTCCAGTCTCGACCGGGGTTGCCGTCTCTACACCACATCCGCCAAGGCCGATCGTGGAGAGATTGCCCATGAGAAACAGGTCGGGATCTTTTGCGCGCAGCGATACCGCAATGAAGCACCTGAGCCGGGGGTAACGACGGCTGGGAGTTTCACCATCTGGCGTAGATAGGGATGATGGAGGGTCTGCGCCGGACATTTTCAATCACACTTCCTTCTTGCAGTATTCATCGCCGCAAAATCTTACGTTGAGGGAACGAGTGAGTCAATCAAAGCCTCGGTGCTTGAACAGGACCTTCGTCGGTGATGGGCGAACCACAGACCCGCCCAAGCGGAGCTTGGACACCCCAAATTGTGTCAAGAAGGGAAATGCAGTCTGATGTAGCATCGAGTGCGAGCGAGGCACAGGATGAACACCCGGCGACAATTCCTTTCCCAATCCGCGATGCTGACTGCGGGCGCGCTGCTCTGGTCTTTCGATCTGGACGCCGCCGGGGAACCAACTCAACCGAATATCACCTTCCCTGCCAACCCGCGCGATCGCCTGGCGGTGGCCTCTTATCCTTTTCGCGACTTCATTGTTCCAGCGGAATATGTGAGCGCTTCGGCGTCTCCTACAGCGCCAAAAATGGAGCTGACTGAATTTGCGGCGCACGTAAAGTCGCGGTTCAACATCAATAAAATCGAACCCTGGAGCAGTCATTTCCGATCACTCGATGCGAAGTATCTGGAGAAGTTCCGGACAGCGCTCGACCGGGCAAGATCGGCGGTGGTCAACATTGCTTTCGATGGACAGCACAGCTTCTACGCGACCGACCGTGGCGAACGCGAACGGGCCATCGCCGATAACAAGCAATGGATTGATGCTGCCGTTGCCCTGGGCTCTCCGGGCATTCGGACCCACGTCGCTTCGGCTGATAACCAGGCGCCTGATCTTGAACGGTGCGCTGACACGCTGCTCCGGATCGTGGAACACGCCGCCACGCGCAATGTGGTGGTTCATCTGGAAAACGACGATGCAGTGACGGAAGATCCGGTATTTCTGGTTCGGCTGATTGAGAAGGTGAATAGTCCGTGGCTGCGAGCGCTGCCTGATTTTGGAAATTCACTGATGCATAAGACTCCCGAAGATGCGTATGCCGGGGTCGAGTCGATGTTCAAGCACGCCTATGGCATCTGCCATGTCAAACAATCGGAGGCTACGGGACAAGGGGCCAACGTGCAGGTGGATCTGGCGTATGTTTTCGCAATCCTCAAGAAGAGCGGCTTTCGTGGCTGCCTTTCGATGGAGTACGACAATTCGGGCGATCCTTACAAGGAAACCGAAGAACTGATTGCGAAGTCGCTGCAGCTTTTGTCGTAACCGTAGTAGCCATGTGCGGGTCTGCGTGTGGGCGACGTGCAGACACGATGGTGGCTGGGTGGAGCGAGACCCTGTACATTCGCGCGCGGCAACTCCATGGATCCTTCGCTTCGCTCAAGATGACAAAGTAGCTCTTGCCAGCACAGAATCAGCGCAACGCCCCAGTCACTACCTCCGCAGGTTCCGGTTCCAGTTTGGCGGTGAAGTGGCGTAAGAATGGGGCTTCGTAGCTCAGCTTCATGCCGTGAATCTGGTCGCGCTTCTTCCAGACTTCGAGGATGATTTCGACCACGTAGTCGATGTGGCTCTGGGTGTAGACGCGGCGGGGGATCGCCAGACGCACTAAGTCCATCTTTGCGGCGGCTCCGAACATCAGCGTGCCGATCTCTACGGAGCGGATGCCGCCTTCGAGATAGAGTTCATTGGCTAGGGCTACGGCGGGAAAGTGATCGGGCGGGATGTGGGGCAGGAAGGCGCGGGCGTCGATGTAGACGGCGTGGCCTCCGGGCGGCTGAACGATGGGCACTCCCTGCTCGGCGATGTGGTTGCCTAGATAGGCGGTCGAGGCTATGCGGTATTCGAGGTAGTCCTCGTGCAGCGCTTCCTGGACTCCGACGGCGACGGCTTCTAGATCGCGCCCGGCCAAGCCTCCGTAGGTGGGATAGCCCTCGGTTAGGATGAGCAGGTTCTTCTCCTGCTGCGCCAGCAAGTCGTCGTTGGTACAGAGGAATCCGCCGATGTTTGCCATGCCATCTTTCTTCGCTGACATGGTGCATCCGTCGCCGTAGCTGAACATCTCCTGCGCGATCTCTTTGGGCGCCTTGTGCCCGTATCCTTGCTCGCGGATCTTGATAAAGTAGGAGTTCTCGGCAAAGCGGCAGGCATCGAAGTAGAGCGGGATGCGATGCTTGCGGCAAACGGCACTCACGGCTTTGACGTTTTCCATCGAGACGGGCTGGCCGCCACCGGAGTTGTTGGTCACGGTCAGCATGACGAGAGGCACGCGCTCGCGACCCACTTTTTGGATTAGGTTTTCCAGCGCGGCCACATCCATGTTGCCCTTGAACGGATGCTTCAGGCTGGGCTGGCGGCCTTCTGGGATGACTAGATCGACGGCTTCGGCGCCGACGAACTCAACGTTTGCGCGCGTGGTATCGAAGTGCGTGTTATTGGGGACTACGTCGCCTTTTTTGCACATCACGCTGAAGAGGATGCGCTCGGCGGCTCGGCCCTGATGGGTCGGGATCACGTGCTTGTAGCCGAAAATGTCCTGAACCGAGTCGCGGAACTGATCGAAACTGCGGCTGCCGGCATAGCTCTCGTCGCCTTCCATCATGGCCGCCCACTGGTGGGTGGACATGGCGCCAGTGCCGGAATCGGTGAGGAGGTCGATTAGGACATCGTCGGCGGGAAGAAGGAAAAGGTTGTAGAAGGCGGCGCGCAGCAACTGCTCGCGCTGAGCGCGGGTAGTCCAGTGAATGGGCTCGACACTCTTGATGCGGAAGGGTTCGATGATCGTACGGGGCATGTTGGGTTCTCTGTCTTAGGACATACCTTGCGGTGCAGGATGTCAGTGATGGGGATCACGGGACGGCGGGGGTCTTCGATTACCAACGATATCGAAGCAGCAAACGGGCCGGCCCTCAGCGGCTAAAGCCGGTCCTGAAACCGGGCTTATTATCGCAGCGCTGAAGCTGAAGCTGCGCCACCCAAAATCTGCGGCACATTTTGCGGCATATTTATGGACCAAAATCTACGGGACGTTTACCGAGTCGCGACGCTCGGCGGGGACGTACTTCACGGCGGCGGTGCGCTCTAGTTTGTCCCACGCGAACGGTCTCCCCTGGATAGCACGCTTCAAGGTCCGGAAGAGCACGATGGAAAAGACCTGGCGATAGGCGAAACGCTGCAACCACACCTGGCTTAGCAACCAAGCGTCTTCGCGGGCCTCGGGACGGCGACGTTCCAGGGCGAAGGCAATCGACGAGGCGAGGAAATCAATCACCAGGAACGCGACGAAGAAAATCAGGAGTCGCTGGAAGCTGGCCGGATCGTTGGATTCGGGATGGAAGTACTTCTGGAGGAAGTACCAGATCACGCCAACTACGAACATCAGGTCGATGAAGGGCGAGACCAAGGGAAGCAGAATCTGGAAGATGAGGATGTTGGGCAGCGCTACAAAGCCTAGAGCGCCTTTGCGCGCGAAGACTCCCTTATGCTTGAAGACCGCTTGCAGAATTCCGAACGACCACCGGAATCGCTGCCGCATGAGGGCGTTGGCACTAGTCGGAGCTTCGGTGAAGGCGAGCGCCAGATCTTCATATTGCACACGATAGCCGTTGCGCAAGAGCGCCATGGTCAGATCGGCGTCTTCGGCGACGGTGTCCACGTGGTAGCCTCCAGCTTCGCGAACCGCCGCTACGCGCCAAGCACCGATCGCACCCGGCACGACGCTGACCGCACCCATGGTGTTGAGCGCTCGCCGCTCGAAATTCTGGCTGGTGATGTATTCGAGAGCCTGCCAGCGCGTCCACAGGTTCACGCGGTTGCCAACCTTGGCATTGCCCGCGACCGCTCCAACTTTCGGATTGAGGAAGTGCGGGACCATGCGGGCAATCGCATCGGGCGCAATGATGGTATCGGCGTCGATGCCGACGAAGAATTCGGCATCACCGATGTGCTCCAGCCCGTAGTTGAGCGCCTCGGCCTTGCCGCCGTTGAGCTTGGTGAGAATCACTACTCGTCCGGCAGCTTCCTCGGCGGCAAAGGCCCGGCGTGCGATTTCTAAAGTACGATCCTTGGAACCGTCGTCGATGACGATCACGCGCAGATTGGGATAGTCGGAGTCGAGCGCGCCCTGGATGGTGCGTTCGATGACCTTCTCCTCGTTATATGCGGGGATGAGAACCGCGACCCGGGGGCGGTAGGCCGCAATTTGCTCGGGTGTCCCGTGTACATGGGAGCAGATGCGGTCATAGATGGCGAGGACGCCGACTGAAATCAGACGACCGGTCATCAGGATGTCACCCAGGAAAAAAACGACCGTGATGCCCGTCATCGTCGCGCCGAAGAGGCCGAAGCTGATCCAGTTCAGCAAAGCGGCGAAATACTGGTTGGTGGGGAGGGGCGGCATGACATCCGCTTTGGTTTTGCCCATCAACTGGTAGACGGGGACGAATTCAAATCCGCGGGCACGAGCACCGTCGATGATCAGCGGGAGAGCCTGCACAGTTCTTTTGCGGTTGCCTCCGCCATCGTGCATAAGAATGATGTTGCCGCACTTCTGATCGTTGGGCTGGCAAGGCGGCAGGTGGTCGAGCACCTCAGCCGCGATTTGTTGTGGCGTGAGTGCGGGCTGGTCGTTCCAATCCTTGGTGTCGATCTTATTGCCGATCGTGATGTAGCCCAGGCTTTGCGTGAGTTCGAGCGGACGCACCTGGTCTTCGGTGTCGGGCTCGGCGTCGACGGAGTAGGGCGGACGGAACAGCATGGTGCGAATACGGAGGCGGCTGGCAAACAATTGCTCGGTCAGGTTCAATTCCACTCTCATGTAGCTGAAGCCAATCGAGCTGATGTCGGGATGGGTGAAGGTATGGTTCCCGATTTCGTGACCTTCGCGGTAAACACGACGAGTCAGGCTGCTGAACTTCTGCGCCTCGAGTCCGATGAGAAAGAACGTTCCTGGCACATGCTCGCGTTTGAGGATATCGAGAATTTTCGGGGTCCACTCGGGATCAGGGCCGTCGTCGAAAGTCATGGCGAGTTGATTCTTGCTGGCGCCGTAGCGCGCGACACGATAGGGCTCGGGAAGCGTCTTGAAGGTTTCCCCGTCGATGAGTCCGGTCTGCTTGTCGATGGACAACTCGCGCTCACCGTCGGCGGGCTTCGCCTCGATGTGCAGGATCTCGCCGCTGCCCTCCATGTCGACATCCTGGCCGGGCGGAACGTCTTTCAATCGATCGGACGCATTGGCTTCGCCGGGCATATCCCACACGCGCCAGAGGGAGCGGTCTTCCGATCCCAGCCTCCACAAGGCGAAGGTATTGATGCCGAGAGCCTGGGCGGCGCGCATCTCGTTCAGCGCCGTCACCGCATCCAGGAACCAGACGTCGTGGCGGAAGTCGTCGTCGTCGCGGTAGCTGAAGTGCGGGTTGAGCGCATCGCCGTCATAGTCAACATCTTCTTCGGCATCGCGCGAGCCGATCCAGGCTTCCTGCACGGAAACGCTCTTGTCGGCCACTCCGTGTGGTAGCTTGCCTTTTTTGGGGCGCTCGACCCAATCGTAGCCGTAGTTTCCGATGGCGACGATCAGCTTCTCTTTGGGAATCTCGTCGATGGCAGAGTCAAGGTTGTCCGTGAACCAATCCTGCGAAGCGACGGGGCCGGGGGTTCCGCCGGGAAAATGCTCGTCGTAATTCATGATGACAACGCCATCGACGGCGGCGGATATGGCCTTGTAATCAAAATCTTCGTTGCGCACCTGGACGCTGACGTACAACTTCATTCCCTTGGCGTGCAGATCCGACGAGAGCTCGTTCAGCAGAGCCACGTAGCCGGGCTGCGCTTTCTTCGGGAAGGATTCGAAATCGATCATCAGCCCGCGATAGTGATCGGTGGCGAGAAAAACACCGATCTCGCGGCGAAAGTTGGCGCGGGCTTCCGGATTCATCAGGAAGTTGCTGACCCCGGGAACAAAGTCGGTGCCGTCAAAGTTCTGCACCACCGGAAAGACTTCTATCTCGGTGTTTTCCGTCTTCAGAAACGGCATCACTTTGTCATCGACGGCATGGACCGTTTGCCCGTGCACCACGTCAAACATCGTGTTGGTTTCCGGATCGACACCTTGCAGGTGGCCATCGGGACTGAGCACTTGCAGCCACGTCGGGAAGAGCAAGTCGATCTGGCGCGCGTACTCGCGCAACGACGAGTAACTTGCCGCGTCCCAGGAGACATAGAATGCGGCCCGCACTCCTTGTTGGGAGTTGAAGGTGAGTTGCGAAGGAGCCTTGCGGGCCTGATGGCGGTGTCCAGCACGGGCCAGAGTGGCGAGGCGGCGCTTCTCGCGTGCTTTCGCCTTTTCATTTTCTTTCAGGGCGTGATACGGCTTCTTTTCTGACAGCCAGGAAAGGTCGGGCAGTGGCTCACTGCGCAGAGCACTGTAGATAAAAAAGATCACGAGCAAGGAGAAAGCGAGAGCGGCCGCGTCGAAAACGCGGCGAATCCGCCGCCAGCGGGCCTGCTTGGGATCGTAAAAGACCTGTTTCGCCATCTCGATGGGGTACCCTTCATCCTAAGGTGAGAGGCGCGGGGGGTCAAACAGCCGTCAGCTTTCAGCCATCAGCCGTCAGCTCTCAGGTCTCAGTTCTCAGTTCTCAGTTCTCAGGCCTCAGGTAAGACGAGTCTCATCGGATCCAGACTGTACAACGGAGGCAAATTTCTCGATTCACGATATATTCCTTACGTGCTCCGCTTGATGCGCGAACATCGCAGGTTCTTTCTGGGAGCCACCTTGGCCGGGCTGGCATTGCGGCTATTTTTCTTTGTATATTTTCCCGCGGTCACAGACGATTCGCGCATCTACGCCGACCTTGCGACCAACTGGCTGCAGCACGGTATTTACGGCCAGACGCAGGGAACGCAGATTGTGCCGACTGACACGCGGCTTCCGGGATATCCACTATTTCTAGTCAAGATCTTCTGGTTGTTTGGGACCGGTAACTTCAAAGCCGTCCTGCTGACGCAGATTCTGTTTGACCTGGGCACCTGCCTGATCGTCGCCGACCTTGCCCGGCGAATGGTTTCCGAACGCGCGGCGAGAATCGCTTTTGTGCTGACGGCGCTGTGTCCATTCCTGGCGAACTACGCCGCCGCCGTGCTCACCGAAACCTTGGAAATCTTCTTTACGGCGCTCGCTCTGGATTGCGCGGTGGCCGCTCTGGATCGAATGGAGGAGGGTGCGAGTGTCCGCAAGCTCTGGGCCGCAACTGGCGCGGCGATTGCGGCCTGCATCTTACTGCGTCCCGATGGCGGGATTCTCCTGGCGGCGGTCGCACTTTATCTGGTGGCGGCAGCCCCTAAAGGGGCGTTTGATTTCGGGCAACGTGCGGCATCGCTAAAGCGATGCCCTGATACGAAACTCTCATTGCAAAGACAATGTCCCGATAGGAAATCTATATGGCTCCGCCGCCGGCTGGTCGGCGGACTCATCGTCGCGGTGTTTGCACTCGCGCCGCTTGCTCCCTGGACGATTCGTAATTTTCGGACGCTCCATCAATTTCAGCCGCTGGCTCCGCGGTACGCCACCGAGTCGGATGAACTTGTCCCCCGAGGTTTCATCCGCTGGGTCAAGACTTGGATCGTCGACTACGCGTCAGTCGAAGAGATTTATTGGAACGTTCCCGGCGTCACGGTTGACCCGACGAAACTGCCGTCGCGCGCCTTCGATACTTCTGCGGAACGGGATGCCACGCTGGCCGTGATCGCGGACTATAACCAATCGCAGGAGATGACACCCGCACTGGATGGACGCCTGAGCGAGATTGCCCGGGATCGCATTCGCGCCCATCCCGTGCGCTACTACACTGTGCTGCCACTGCTGCGCGCGGCTGACATGTGGCTGCGCCCGCGAACCGAACTTCTTCCACCCGACGTGCGCTGGTGGGAATTCAACGATGACATCACCCAGTCTTTCCTGGCGGTTGGATTCGGCTTGCTGAACCTGGCGTACGTGGCGGGAGCACTGTTGGCGCTGGTTCGCAGGCCGTCAGGAATTCGCTGGGCCGGATTGCTGATCATTTTCCTGCTGCTGCGTTCGGCATTTCTGGGAACGCTGGAGAATCCGGAAACGCGCTACACGCTAGAATGCTACCCCGTGGTCATACTCTTCGCTTCCGGAGTGCTGGCAGATTTGCAGCGCATCCGCCGCCCGGCCTACCAGACTTCATAGGTCCCTTCGCAAATCGGAATCAGGAAATCTTATCCAAGGTAGTTGTGATTCCAGTCATTGTCATACTGGACTGCTGGGCGGATAATGATGGGCCAATTCCGGCATGGTGTTTTGCTTACAACACAGGCTGCGAATCCTAGAACGATCAATATTTCAGGAGGCTTAAGATGCGCGCTCCCGTGATGTCTGCCGTTCTTCTCTCCTTCCTCTTGGTCCTGTCGGTGGGCGTGACTGCTCAGACCTCGACAACGTCAGTGCGCGGAACTGTAACCGACAAGAGTGGCGCCGCAATCGCCAGCGCGAAAGTGACCCTCTCGAATCCGCAACGTGGCTTTGAGCGCTCGACAACCACTGGTCCGGCCGGTGGGTATGAGTTCTTGCAGCTCACGCCCGCAACCTACATTCTGACGGTTGAAGCACCAGGATTCCGGAAATCGATCCAGACCAATGTCGAGTTGCTAGTCAGCACGCCCGCGACTTTAAACGTCATGCTGCAGGTTGGCGCGATCTCTGAAACCGTTGAGGTTTCGGCGGAGGGAGAGATCGTCAATACTACCGACGCCAGCCTTGGGAATGCTTTCAATGAGCACCAGGTCAAGGAACTTCCACTGGAAGGGCGGAGTGTACCTGAGTTGCTGTCGCTCCAAGCAGGCGTGACCTACACAGGGAACCGCGCCGACATCGACAAGAATGTTGACACGCGCAGCGGCGCGGTCAACGGCGCTCACAGTGACCAAAGCAACATCACTCTGGACGGTGTCGACGTGAATGACCAGGTAAACGGCTACGCCTTCACATCCGTCTTGCCGGTGACCCTGGATTCGGTCCAGGAATTCCGTGTCACCACCAGCAACTACAACGCGGACCAGGGACGCTCCTCGGGTGCGCAGGTCTCACTGGTGACCAAGGGCGGCACCAACAAATTCCACGGGTCCCTTTACGAATATCACCGCAACACGATCACGAGCGCGAACGATTGGTTCATCAAGCAATCGCAGGTGGCAAACGGTCAGCCCAACCAGCCTCCAAAGCTCATTCGCAACATCTTTGGCGGGTCGGTGGGTGGGCCGATCTGGAAAGACCGGTTGTTCTTCTTTGTGAACTACGAGGGATACCGGCAACGAGAGGAAACCAGCGCTTTGCGCATCGTGCCAAGTGAATCGATGCGGGATGGCGTGATTGTGTACCAGTGCGAAGATCCAACTCAGTGTCCAGGCGGCCCGGTTCAAGGCATTGCCGCAAGCCACACGATTCCGGCGGGGTTCAAAGGTCTTTCTCCCACGCAAACTCAGACGATGGACCCGTTGGGTATCGGCCTGAACTCTGTGGTCATGAGCTACTTGAATAGCTTCCCGCTCCCGAATGATACCTCGGCGGGTGACAATTTCAACTACGTTGGCTATCGTTTTCGCGGGCCGGTTCCCACAAACAACAACTGGTACATTGCGAGAGCGGATTTCAAACTGACGCGCAGTGGAACCCACAGCATATTCTGGCGCGGCGCCCTTCGCAATGACGCACATGCCAATGCACCATACCTCCCGGGCACCGCGGCTCTGCATACGCTCGCCGACTACAGCAAGGGCTTCACAGTCGGGTATACCGCGAGTCTGCGGCCTACACTGCTAAACAACTTCCGATGGGGCTACACGCGCCAGAGTTCGGGTGATATCGGCAATAACGATAGTCAGCCCTTTATCTTCTTCCGCGGATTAAACGATGACAGCACGTCCAACCAGTCCAGCCTTGCCGTCACCCGAAGCCAGAGTTTCCAGGCGCCAGTACACAATTTTGTCGATGACATGGCATGGTCGAAGGGAAAGCATACTTTTCAGTTCGGCACGAACATTCGTTTCATCCGGAATCCGCGGTCGAACTTTATCAACTCCTTCAGTTCGGGAACGACGAATGCGTCGGCGCTTGACACCGCGGGGCTGGCTGGGACCACGAGTCCGCTCAACCCCGCAAACAATGGGTTTCCCGCAGTGAGCCCCCAATTTGGAAATTCTTATGACTTCCCGCTCATGACTATGATGGGGATTGTCAGCGAACTGGATGCCACCTACAACTTCGATAGAACAGGAACGCCGCAGGCCCTGGGATCTCCAGTAAGGCGGCGCTGGGGGGCCGACGAGTATGAGTTTTATTTCCAGGACTCTTTCAAGGCCAAACCGAACCTCACACTGAACCTCGGACTCCGCTATTCCTTGTTCTCTCCGCCCTGGGAGACAAATGGGGCTCAAGTGGCACCGGCTTTCAGCATGGGCCAGTGGTTCAAGGATCGCGGACAGAAAATGTTTGACGGGATCCCTTCCAGCACCGATCCGGTAGTTTCTTTCGACCTGGCGGGACCAGTGAACGGTAAGAAGGGGTACTACAAGTGGGACACGAAGAATTTCGGTCCTCGAATCGCGTTCGCCTACTCTCCGAAGTTTGATAGTGGATTTCTGCACCGCATCTTCGGAGATGCGGACAAGAGCGTGATTCGCGGAGGGTTCGGCGTGGTCTTTGACCGGATTGGTTCCGGACTGCTGAGCACGTTCGATCAGCGCGGGTCTTTTGGTCTCTCCACGCAACTCACGAACTCGACCCTCCCTTCGGTTTCTGATGCGCCGCGGGTGACCGGACTGAACACCATTCCAGGTATAGAACAAGGGTTTCCCCCACCACCGACAGGTGGATTCCCGTTTGTACCTCCTAGCGGCGGTGCCGGATTGGCCATCTTTTGGGGCTTGGACGACACGATCAGGACCCCGTATTCCTACAACCTCGACTTTTCGGTCGGCCGGGAGTTGGCGCACAACATGAGCTTTGAGGTTTCCTATGTTGGGCGACTCTCGCGCCGGCTGCTGGTGCAAGAAGATCTGGCCATGCCGCTCAACCTAGTGGATAAGTCGTCGAAGATCAGCTACTTTGATGCCGCGAAGCGTTTTTCGCAGCTGGCCAGGGCAGAGACCCCCACCTCGGCCATCACTCCTTCCGTTGTGGGGCCTACAGCCGCTTACTGGCAGGACCTGATTGCACCATTACAGTCGGGCGACGCTTACAGTCGGAATTGCTTCTTGCCGTTCGATGAACAAGGCGCACCTGCGTTCACCACAGACCCCCTGCAAGCGGCCTACGATCTCTTCAAGTGCTACGCCGGCAACGAGACGACCGCGCTGTTCGCTCTGGACATCGCGGGTTCCGACTTCCCGGAGACTCCCGACGCCGGTATCTTGGGGCAGTCTGGCAGACATTATCCGACGGTGCTGGGGGGCAACGCATTTTTCAACCAGCAGTTTCACTCGCTATATGCCTGGCGATCGATCGGCAACTCCGACTATCACGCCATGCAGATCAGTATTCGGAAGAGGATGTCGCGCGGTGTGCAGTTTGATTTCAACTACACGTTATCCAAGTCGATTGATCTCTCCTCCGATGCCGAACGAATTGACGCATGGAGCGGACTCGGAGGTCAGGTTATCAACTCCTGGTCTCCGAACCAGTTGCGAGCCATTTCCGATTTCGATACCACGCACCAAGTCAACGCCAACTGGATTATCGACTTGCCGTTTGGCCGGGGGAAGGCCTGGGCGGGGAACGCCGGCAAGTCTCTCGACGCTCTCATCGGCGGCTGGCAGCTCTCTGGGCTGGCACGCTGGACCAGCGGTTTTCCCGTTAGCATAACCAGTGGGTTTACCTGGGCTACTAACTGGCAACTGGGAGGCGGAGCGGTGCAGACCGGCCCGGTTCAGACTGGAACGACGGTCACCGCCGAGCACGGTGCGAACCTGTTCAAAGACCCCCAAGGAGCGACGGGGATTAGTGCCTTCCGAACTGCGTACCCGGGCGAGAGTGGCCAACGCAATACTCTTCGGGGTGAAGGCTTTGCAGGCTTCGATCTCGGGCTCAGCAAACGCTGGAAGATGCCCTTCGCCGAGTCGAACAGCGTGCAATTCCGTTGGGAGGTCTTTAACGTTCCTAACCTGCACCGCTTCGATGTCCGGACAATTCCGAACAACCTCGATGCAGGGCCATCGTTCGGCCAATACAGCGGGCTGCTCACCAACCCGCGGGTAATGCAGTTCGCTCTACGGTACGAGTTCTAGGGAACGAAAGGCTTGCCTCAAAGGGCGGGAGCGATCTCGCCCTTTTTCTTTTTCAGCGCTGACCGCCCAACCGCTCTGCCTTGCGGCGCTCCTCTGTCGCTTCGGGGGCTTTCCCCAATTGCTCATATGCATCCGCGAGAAAGAGGTGGGCTTCGCGCGAGTCGGACTGAACTTCTGCGGCTTTCTTCAGATTCGCGAGAGAGTCCCCGGGCTTGCCGAGCAACGACAGCAGGCGTCCGCGGAGCAGATTGGCCCGGTAGTGATCGGGGTTGAGGCCGAGGCAAGTATCAAGGTGCGCCATGGCTTCCGGCACGCGATCAATGCGAGCATAGACTGCTGCCAAGGAGAACTGAGCGTCGGCCCACTTTGGGGCTCGCGCCACGGCCGCCTCAAATTGCGGGGCCGCGCCCTTCCAGTCGCCAGTCTCAAAGAGCGCCAGGCCGAGTTCATAGCGGCCCATGCCATTGTCGGGAAGCAGTTGCGACGCCTTCTGCAGCGGAGGAATCGCCTCGGCGTAATTCTTCAGACGCGCCTGCGCCATCCCATACTGCATGTTGGCGACGGGCATGTTCGGCTCCTCCGCGAGCACGCGCTTCAGCAATGGGACAGCCTCCTGATAGCGGGCATCCTCAACGTCGAACATGGCGTCGTGGAGGAGGTTGGAGATTTCAATCTTGGTCTTGGGATCGGAGCCGGAGAGGTTCTCGTCATCGTGCGCTGGTTTCGCATCCGATCCCACATACCCAAGAGCTTGCAATTTCTGCAACTGCTCGGCGTCCGGTTGAGCTAAATCGACAAGAGTCTGGCTGGTTTGTGAGCGAAACGCGTCGAGTTGCGCTGCCAACGTATCCGCGACAGCCTTTGCATTCGCGGCCAGGTTATGTTCGGTTTGAGGATCGGTAGCCTGGTTATAGAGTTCACGTTGCGGCGCGCGAACGTACAGATATTTTCCGGAACGCAGGGCCCGCAGCGAACTCCAACCAAAGGCACGGTGTGGATAGTCGGTCTCAGCATACGAAGCCCGATCTTCTTCCGCGGTACCGGCGCCCGGAGAGTGGACTGCGGGCTTCGTCATCATCATTGCGGACAGTGACTGGCCTTGCATTTCTTTCGGTACCGTCAGGCCAGCCTCCTGCAGGATGGTGGGCGCAACGTCAACCAAGCGTACCCGGGCATTGATATGTTTGCCCGCAGCATGCGATGCGGGCAATTTGAATAGCAGGGGCACGTGCAGGGTTTCGTCATAAAGAAAGATTCCGTGCGTGTTCTCCCCGTGCGCGCCCAAGGACTCTCCGTGATCCGCCATCACGGCAATCAAGGTTTCGTCATAAAGACCGTGCTTGCGGATCTCGTCCAAGAGTTTGCCTACGGCGGAGTCGGCGTAGGCAATTTCACCGTCATAGGGCTGGGAGGCGAAACGCGTCTTGAAGGGAGGGGGCGGATCGTAGGGATCATGCGCATCGTAAAGGTGCACCCAGAGAAAAAAAGGCCCGTTGGGCAATTGGCTGAGCCAGGCAAGCGCATGATTCACCACGTCGCCGGCACGACGTTCGACAGACTTGTAACGATCCATGCCGTGACGGCGCAAATGGAAACCGGCGTCGTAGACTTCGAATCCGCGATCGAAGCCGGGGGCCGTACCGTCCAGAGGATCAAGAATCAGCGAGCCAACAAAAGCGCCGGTGTGATAGCCCTGCGCGTGCAACAGGTCGGGCAAGTACGGAAGCTTCGGCGAGAGAGGGACGCCAAAATCATTGACCCGATTGAACTGAGGATAGGTTCCAGTGAGGATCGTGGTATGCGATGCGGTGGTGATCGGAACGTGCGCGTAGGCGTGCGCAAAAGCTATCCCTTGGCGGGCCATCGCATCGAGGTTGGGCGTCAGGCCACGTTTCGAGCCAAGAAAGCCCATGCGGTCGGCGCGGGTCGTATCGAGAGTAATCAGGATGATGTTGGGATGCGTGGAATCAGGCGAGCTGACGGCTGGCTTATGCGGAACACGAGGCGCCTGTGCCGCCGAGCACACCGCCAGGATCAGCAGTACCGCCAGAAACCGAAATGACTGCATAGAAAAAGGGAGTCTAGCATAGCCAGACTCCCGGTTGGTTTTCACGGTATCGCTAGAACGTAATCTTGAGTGCCAGGTTCATGTTTCTGGGCCCACCTTGCGCGATCACCGGATTGCCAGCCGCGACGTCCGGAGTTTCAGAGAGCGAGCCGAAGCCACCGCTATTAATACCGTTGTCCAGGCTAAATCGGGAGAAGTTCCCTCGGTTCAGAACGTTGTACACCTCCCAACGAAGTTGGACATTCATCTTCTCGCCGATTTTGGTGTTCTTGGCCAAAGTTACGTCCCACTGGCTGAGTCCAGGCCCGATCAGGAAGTTGCGTGGGGTGTTGCCCACCGTTCCGTCGGCTGGATTGGTGAAGCTATTTGACACATAGTTCATCGCATCGCGAGTATGGATGACCACGGGGTCGCCAGTGAAGCTTCCACGGATAGCTGCTCCGGTCAGCCCTTGTCCGGAACGATCAGGACCGTTCTTGAATACACTGAATGGATGTCCGCTCAGCGCCGTATAGATCGTACTTAGCTGCCATCCCTTGCCGGCAAACCTGCCCAGATGAGGAATGTCGGGAAGTTCGTAAACTCCGCCTACGTTGAAGTTGAATCGAACGTCGTGATCGCAGAGGCCGCGGCCATCCTGAAAATTAGGATGCGCGAGCGCGGTGCTGCCTACCGGGTTGTCATTGCTGATTTGAGGGTAGTCTCCCTGTCCGCCGCGGTTTGAAGAATTCAAATCGAAGCACTTGCTCCAGGTGAGGTTGTACTGCGTATCGAGACCATGCCAGCCCCGCTGATTGTAAGACACCTGCATGCTGTCATACTTGGAAGTGCCTTCGTTGGTCGCAGTGACGACGTGCCGGACTAGCGGACCTTGGCTCACAGGGTCTATGAACACGTTGAACAATGGCCGGAAGAGGTCACATTCCACATCGGAGAAGCACGGGCTCCCTAGCGGCGAGGCGTTCATGTCGTAGTAGATGATCAAATCTCGTCCTCGCTGACCAGAATATCCAACCGTCAAGACGTTGTTCCTAAACAGCTCTCTCTGGATGCTGACATTGAAGTTGTGATAACGGGGAGTCTTCAGGTTCGGTGAAACGGCAAACGCGTTAAAGGGCGCGACCCCGGTCGACGCCGCAGCGCCAAACAATGAGCCGTTCGTCGCCGCGTCGAAACAAACATAGTCTCCGCCTCTAACCAACGGGTCAGGTGATGTGTTAAAGCATGAGGCACTCGAGTCGGTGGGAGGAAGCAGTGTCTGTGCGCTATCTGCGCCGACGCCTCCCACGTTGGAGATATTGAAGAAACCGAGGCTCGGCTGCGTGAAAACTCCCGTTCGCGCGCGCGCGAGGGAGTAGGGTGAAGCCAGCGCGCCGAAGTTGGCGACATCGTACGAAAGTGAATAGCCCGCGCGAAGCGCAGTCTTCCCGTTTCCAAAAATGTCCCACGCAACTCCGGCGTGTGGTCCAAAATCTTTGTAGTCCACATTGTGGATCGCGTTTACGTCGGTCCCTACTTTTAGGAAACCGCGCACCGGATCGAAAATTGCCTCCAGGTTGTTGGTGTCCTTCACGGTTCCGTTGATTTCATAGCGCAGCCCATAGCTCAGAGTAAGGCGAGGTTTGATCTTCCAATCATCCTGCGCGTAGAAACCAACGCTGTTCTGAGTGATGTGGCGATGGGTGTCACCGAAACTGCGGTCAGCAACGTCAGCCTTGCCCAAGAGCAATTCTTCAATATCATTCTGAAGCGACGCGTAGCCATAGGCTCCGGGAATGTACGCGTAGTTGCTGAAGTACCCGACCGTCAAACCGGTCCGGGCCTCGTTCCGAATGCTGTTGGTATAGGCGCGCTGGAAATTGCCACCGAGTTTGATCGTGTGGCTACCCTTCACCCATGAGAAATGCTCCGACCAGTCGTAAGTGGCATCTGGCCGCGTCGAGAGTGGATAACCTTGCACTCCGCCGACGTAGCCGCCATACCCAAGGTGATACATGTAAACGTAAGGCACTCCGAAATCGGCCGGGCTGAGCGGACCGGTATCAAGGCCCAAACTTTGAGGGTCCACCTTGTTGTTGACGCCGATCAACTGGGAAAACCGCGTGTAGCCGAAACGACTCTCCAGCACCTTGTTGTTCGAAATGTTGTATGTCCAACTCACCCCCGCCATCTGGGCCCGGGAGGGAGCGAACGAATTAAACATGTTTTGAGGAAATGCGGTGTTCGGCGGCAAACCAGCAAATGGTGGCCCGTTCTGCAGGCTGTCACCGAAAATGTAGCGCACCGCGATCGAGTTGTTGGTGTTCAGTTTGTAATCGAACTTGACGCCGAATTCATTGTTGCTGGCCGTGCTTGGAGTGTGCTGTGTAATAGCGCCAACGCCATTGTTGCTTGCGATTACCTGATCGTCCGGGTTTGTGTCGATCGGAAAATAGTTCAACAACGTTTGTCCCACCGGATCAATCGTAAGACCATTCGCAGCAATGTCATTTACCGCCGCGTCGACGGCCGCTTGTGTCGGGACGCTTCTGCTCTTCACGGCCTCCGATTTGTTCCGCTGCCCCTCGTAAAACAGGAAGAAGAAAGCCTTGTCCTTGATGATGGGTCCGCCGATGTTCGCATGAAACTGGTTGTTGTGGATGGTCGTAGGTCGGCATTCGCCGACACCAATACAATGTCCGCTGGCATTCGCAAAATAGTTATCCGCATCTCCAATGCCGCTATGGTTTACCCAGGTGGTTCCACCATGCCAGGTGTTCGTGCCGCTCTTCATGGTCAGCATGATGGGGGCTCCGCCCTTCACTCCAAACTCCGCGGAAGGCGTCTCCTGCACGCTTAACTCCTCGATGGCCTCCGGCGGGAACGTAACTGCCGGGATACCGAGAATCCCGGTCTGATTGATGGCTGAGTCGCCGTAGTACCGGTCGTTGTTGTAGAGCCCGTCAATAAAATAGTTGTTGGAGGTTGTCCGCGACCCGTTGATGCTGACGGCGAGGAATCCGCCGCCCGGATCCCGTTGCACTCCCGGCGTGATCGCCAGCAGCGAATTGAAGTCGCGGCCGTTGATCGGAACGTTCTCGATCTTTTCGCTATCGACGTAGTTGTTGTTGTTGGGAGAGAGATCGATTAGCGGCGCGCTTCCTTCCACCTCCACCGTTTCCGTGCGCTGTCCGACCTGGAGAATGAAATCCGAGTGGGTCACGGCGCCCGTCGCCACTTCCGCAGTTCGCACCAGCGTCTTGAATCCCTCCGCGCTGGCCGTGACTTTGTACTTTCCGATGGGGAGATCGGGGACACTGAAGGTCCCGGTGGCGGTCGTGGTCGCGGTTCTCTTTTGAGACGTTCCCAGGTTTTCGACGGTGACCGTCGCGCCCGAAACTACCGCTCCGGAAGTGTCCGTGACATCGCCTGAAATCGTGCCGGTGATGGTCTGCGAAAAGCTCAGTTGCACCAGGCAGAACAACAGTAATGAAACAGATACACTCAGACCCCAAAATGACCGCATGTCATGCCCCCTCGGAAGTTTCGGCTGTCACGCTTAGTTGCTGGTTGGGAAACTAGTTTAGTGCTCATCGCCGGAAAGTCAACACAATGATGAACGCCAGCAATGACCAGCAGTCAACCCCGCCGATTGAAGACGCGCCGCCCTCTCCAATCTCAGCGATTCCCTTTGAAAAAGAAGGACGGAAGAAACGCTAGAAGGAAAGCAGTTCGCTGGAAGAAAAATAATTCTTAACCGAGCGGGGAATCGCTCATGCGGAAACGCGTGCGGACGTGTTCGGACAACAGTTCGATGGCACCGCGATTGGCGACTGGATCGGCCTTTGCCAGATATTTCATCGCTTCGACCAACATCTTCTGACCGTCGACGTAGCGGGGGTCGGCGGTGCGTTCACGTTTCTTGCGGGACAAGTCCGGAGGAACGGTGATAGTAAAGACTTTAGCCATGCGAACTCAACTTTCGGAGGTTCTCGTGCAGTATATAGCCGCAGCCGGACTTTTTCAGCTTGTTTCTATTGGTTCACGAATGGGCTACCCCTGGGGAGACAGAAACTTCGTCTTCCCGGTGGTCTTCAGTTTAAAAGCGTTGTCTGGGAGTTTTTGATTCATGTGGATGTCGGAATACTTCGCCAGGCGGTAGTCGCCGCTCAGCTCAAAGAACTGCTGCTGTACCGAAATTCCACGTACCGGATCGATCCAAAGCAGGATGCGTGGGAGATTGTTTTTCAAGCGCGCAGACTTGGGAACTAGTTCCAGCTTCCCGGTTGCGACGCCGTTGACGGTCTCCGAGCCCAAGAACTTCACGTCGTAAGACTTGAGCAGCTCGTGCCCGCTGCCGCCGAACCCAAGTACGAGAAAGCTCTCCAGGTCGCTGCGGTTCTTGCCTGCGTTGTATTCATTGACCTGATCGATTTTGGGCTGGTACACCTGAATCTTGCCGCCGCTGTAGATGACGTACTTCTTGTCGGGTTCGACGAAGTCGGCCGCCATCTGGATTTCGCCGCCTTCACGGCGGAAATAGATCTTGCCCTTCTCCGTCTCGGTTTCGTCGATGACCTTCTGGTATTGGTCCCAGACGACACTTGCCTCGGTCGATTTGAAGTTCTTGGCGGCAACATCCATCTGCTTGAGAACGTTCTCCAACCCCGCAGATTCGCTTTGCGGCCACGCGGCCGCCGTCAACAGCGAAGCGATCACTAACGTTTTGAGCGGGGCTCTCATTTTTTGGAACCAGTGGTGCACGAGCTCTATTCTTTTTCAACCCAGACTTTGTAACTCACAGGATGTCCGGAGCCGTCTTCAATCGTCTCGTAGCGGGTGATGCTGACCGCGCCGGAGATGGGTTCGATGATCCGCTCCAGTTGCCGTCTGACATCTTGACCGGCAGCGGTATTCACTGCCGAGGCCTGAATCTGATAAATGAACCCGCCCTTCTCGCTGGGGATGATGACAACGCCCGTAAGATGCGGGTTGCGCTCAACCGGTTTGTCCTTGAAGTTGATGAAGTGGGGGGAAACGAAGATGAAGAGAAGAATCAGCGTGACCATGATGTCGTAGTGCAGGCTTCCCCGCTCATACGACCAAAGGATGTATCCGCGGATTGTGCGCCAAATCGCGCCCATGGGAGAGACGGCGCTTTCGAGCGCCGTCGAGGATGTTGCAGGTCGTTGCCAGTGTATTTGGGAATTCATGGGATGGCAAATCTCCGATCTAGAGCAACGTAGAGACGGGGCTTGCCCCGTCTCGCCGATACCTTCTCGGCGCTGCGGGAGACGCGGTAAGCCGCGTCTCTACGGGAGGACACCGGCCGGGATGCGGTCGGTGCCCATGTAAGATTGCAGCGCCCCCGGAATACGCACGCTGCCATCGGCTTGCTGGTAGTTCTCGACGATGGCAACCCAGGTGCGTCCTACTGCTAAGGCGCTGCCGTTTAATGTGTGAACGAACTCTGTCTTGCCCTTGCCTTCTGGCCGGAAGCGAATGTTTGCGCGCCGCGCCTGGAACGCCTCGAAGTTCGAGCACGACGAAATCTCGCGGAACAGTTGTTGCCCCGGCAGCCAAACTTCAATATCGTAAGTCTTCGCTGAAGAGGGCCCCATATCGCCGGTACACAAAGTCACGGTGCGATAGTGAATGCCCAACTTCTGCAGCACCGCCTCCGCGTTGCGCGTGAGTTTCTCGAGTTCGTCGTAGGAATTGTCCGGGTGCGCGAACTTCACCAGTTCCACCTTCTGAAACTGATGCTGCCGTATGATCCCGCGCACATCTTTCCCATAGGACCCGGCTTCGCTGCGAAAACAGGGAGTGTACGCGGTCAGGCAAATCGGCAAGCGCGCCCCGTCCAACACTTCGTCGCGATAGAGATTCGTGACGGGCACTTCAGCGGTCGGAATCAGCCAAAGATCTTTCTCGCCATGAGGCACACGAAACAAGTCTTGCGCAAACTTCGGAAGCTGGCCCGTGCCATACATGGATTCGGAATTCACCAGATACGGTGGAAGCACCTCAGTATATCCGTGCTCTCGGGTGTGTAGATCGAGCATGAAGTTGGCGAGCGCTCGCTCCAGTCGCGCGCCCAAACCCCAATACACGGCAAAGCGCGCGCCCGTGAGTTTCGTGGCCCGCTCCAAGTCGAGCACGCCCAACTGTTCCCCGAGTTCCCAATGCGGTCTAGGCGTGAAATCAAACTTCGGAGGCGCACCCCAGCGCCGCGTTTCCACATTCTGCTCCGCGCCGGTGCCCAGCGGTACGCTGGCATGCTGCAAGTTCGGCAATGCGGTCAGCACTTCGCGCAGCCGCGCGTCGGTTTCGGCAGCCTTCTTCTCGCACTCCTGAATTTGCTCGCGCAGTTCCTTGGTTTCGCTAATTTGCGCCGAAGCATCTTGGCCGCTCTTCTTGAGCTTGGCGATTTCTTCAGAGGCGCGGTTGCGGCGTGCCTGCAGGGTTTCCGCCGCGGTGATCGCCTGCCGGCGCTCGCCATCGATGGTGCGAAAGTCTTTCAAGACTTCCGCCGGATTCATTCCGCGCTGGCGCAGCTTCTCTTCCACCAACGGGAGGTTGTCACGAACAAAATTCAGGTCGAGCATTCTGCATTAACTTTAGCTGAAAAACGGGAATCCGTGCAGGGCGGACGATCAAAAGCTTGAACCGCAGAGGACGCGGAGAGCGCAGAAAAGAAAAGTTAAAAACCTCTGCGCGCTCTGCGTTCTCTGCGGTTGGCGTCTTTTCTACGGTAAACTAGCTCGCAATGAGACTCCCCCGTACCTTGTGCGTTGCTCTGGTGCTGCTGGGCATGATTCCGGGCGCATTCGCGTCCGCTTATAACGCCCATCCCAAGCTGGTTGTTGTCATCGTGATTGACCAGTTTCGCGGCGACTATCTGGAACGCTATCGCGACCAGTTCAGCGAGGGAGGATTCCGCGTATTTCTCGATCGCGGCGCTTATTTCACCGACTGCAACTACGACTACGCCAACACGCGCACGGCTCCCGGACATGCCACCCTGTTTACCGGAAGCTACACGAGCGGACACGGCATCGTGGCCAATGAGTGGTGGGACCCGCTGAAAAAGAAACGCGTAACGTCGGTCGAAGACGATGCGACTAAACTTGTCGGCGTCGACGTAAAACCCGCCCAAGCGGAGCTTGGACGGGGCACCCCCGGCGCGTCGCCGCACAACCTTTTGAGCGATACGCTCGGGGACGAGTTGAAATTGGCCACGGGCGGCAAAGCCCGAGTATTCGCCGTCTCGCTGAAAGATCGCGCGGCGGTGTTGCCGGCAGGATTCTCCGGAGACGCCGCCTACTGGATCGACCCAAAAAGCGGCAGCTGGATCACTTCCACTTACTATCGTGCGGATCTTCCCGAGTGGGTACGCAATTTTAATGGCAGCCATCGCACAGAGAAATTTCTGAACCGCGAGTGGAAAGACAGCGACGGAAATACTTTGGGCTCGACGGCGCCAAGAAATGGTAAGGACGGCGCGCCCGCCGGGTTCTACGAGGTCGTCGGCTCCACGCCATTCGCCAACGAATACCAGCTGGAATTTGCCAAGGAACTCGTTTTGTATGAGAAGCTCGGCGCAGGCGCGGCGACGGACCTGCTGGTAGTAAGTCTCTCGGCCAACGATATTCTCGGCCACCAGGTTGGTCCCGATTCTCCGCAGATGCACAGCATGGCGCTCGAACTCGACCGGAGTTTGGCGGAGTTCTTCAACTTCCTCGGTCATCAAGTGGGGATGGCCAACGTGTGGATGGCGCTTTCGGCGGATCATGGGGTGGCGCCTCTGCCGGAATTCGCTAAAACTCTTCGCTTGCCGGCGGCCAACCTTGATGGGAAAGTTTTGCGGGAGCAGATCAATTCCCTGCTCTCGAAAAAATACGCGAAGAAAGGCGACTACCTGCTCGACCTCGACTACCCGCTCGCCTGGCTAAACGAAGACGCATTCAGCGGGCACAAAGAATCCGACGCCGAAGCCGACGCGGGCGAGGCCATGAAGCAGGCAGGATTGGCCGGGTACTTTACCAAGGCGCAACTGGCGCGGGGAGAGACTCCGGCCACGGAGGTCGGACGGCGGTACGCACACAGCTACTCGCCCGAGGGTGGATGGTATGTGATAGGAATCCCCACGCCATTTCAGGTCGGAACCGCGAAGGGTACCGATCACGCTTCGCCTTTCTCGTACGATACCCATGTGCCGCTCGCTTTCTATGGACTCGCTTTTCAGCCGGGAATCTACCGGACGCACGCCGAACCGGTCGATCTCGCGGTCACGCTCGCGTCCTTGCTTGGGATCAACGCGCCCGCGCAAGCTACCGGCCGCGTGCTGACCGAAGCGCTACAGCCGCCGCGTCGTTCCGCAACAGTACCTGCGACACCGCTCTCCTTAGCGCCCGCCACTCCGCCCGCCGGGGGGACGCAATGACGCCAATCGCCCATCCGGACCTGAGCGTCAGCTTCGCGGGCATCGAACTGAAGAATCCGATCATTGCCGCTTCGGGGACGTTCGGCTATGGCGTCGAATTCGAAGACATTGTGCATCTCGACCGGCTTGGCGGATTGGTCGTCAAAGGCCTCTCCAAAGAACCGATGACCGGAAACCCGCCGCCGCGCCTGTTTGAGACCGCTGCGGGGATGCTGAATTCCATCGGGCTGCAGAATATCGGTGCGCCTGCGTTCCTCACGGAAAAGCTTCCGGCCTTGCGGGAGAAGAAGAACGTAGTCGTGTTCGCCAACGTCTTCGGGTACACCCGCGCGGATTACGAGCAGACGATTGAGATCCTCAATCAGGGCGAAGGGATTGCGGCGTACGAAATCAACGTGTCGTGCCCGAACACGGCACATGGCGGAATTCAGTTCGGCAGCGATCCGCACTTGCTCGATGAAGTGGTGCGCACGGCGAAGCGGATGGCGGCTCGGCCCATCATTGTCAAACTTTCTCCCAACGTCACTTCGATCGCGCAGATGGCGTACGTTGCCCAGGAGGCGGGTGCCGATGCTATCTCGCTGGTCAATACTTTTCTGGCCATGGCGATTGATCCGGAGACGCGCCGCCCCCGAATTGCCAACGTAACCGCGGGCTTGTCTGGGCCGGCGATCAAGCCGATTGCGCTGCGCATGGTTTATGACGCAGCGCATGCGGTGAAGATTCCGGTGATCGGCATGGGTGGAATCACGACCCCGGCGGACGTGGTGGAATTCATGCTGGCAGGAGCTAGCGCGGTGCAGGTCGGAACGGCGAGTTACTTCGATCCGGTGGCGACGGAGACGCTGGTGGAAGAACTGACGAACTATTGCCGCGAACACCGGATTGAACGGCTTAGCGACTTGACGGGAGGGCTGCTGACGGATTGATAAATCGCAACCTCGTTGCTTGTCATCCTGAGCGAAGCGAAGGATCTGCTTTCTTTTCACCGCACGAGACAGCAGGTCCTTCGCTTCGCTCAGGATGACAATATTTATTAGGATTTCGGAAGTCTGCTTCTAGCGGCCGGTGGCGTGCCAGATTGAGCCTGGGGACTGGTAGTTCAGGCCTTCACCCCAGACTACGTGGGTGTCGCCGTGGTTATCGATGGTCATCCCGAAATAATCGCCGAAGGGGAAACGGAAACCTTCTTTACCAATGTAGCGATAGCCGGGGACGTAGTGTGAGATCCGGATCTCTTCTCCCCAGGTCGCGCCGCCGTTGCTCGAACTCCGATAATACGTGTTCCAGTACGGAGACTTGCGCTTATCCATCCACGCGATGCGAACGTCGCCGCTGTTTCCGGCCACGATCGCCGGGAACGCGTGCTCCACGCCGGGCTCGGCGTAGGAAACACTGATGCGCGGCAACCAGTTTTCACCACCATTGGTGGACGACGAGAAGTAGATGCGCTGTGGAGCCAGGGATGCCGTGCCTGCGCTCCAGAGGGCGTAAAGGGTTCCGTCCGAGTCGGACGTCAAGGCGACCTGTGCGCCCAGATAGCCCTCACCACATTCTTCTTCCTTGCAGCCGGGCGCCGCCGCAGAAACGTCGAGTTGACTCGTGCTCCACGACTTGCCAGCATCCGGCGACTTCGCAACATAGAGGTGGACCGAACCTCGGGCGCCTCCGGCTTTTGAGTAAGAAGACCACGCCAGATATGCGTTGCCTGCGGGATCGACCGTGGCCGCACCCAACAGAGACCATCCCGGACGGCTTTCAGCATTCACACGCGTCGGGGTGAAGCTGCGCCCGCCATCCTGGGAGGCGGCCACCCAAACCTCTTCTTGGTGATTGAATGCCACATAGACATTCTGGCCGCGCACCGCGAGCGCGGGCTTGTCGAGTTCTGCCTCGCTACGAACCGCAATCGTGAAATTCCAAGTCACGCCGAAGTCCACCGACTTGGCCAGCATCACCGCGCGTTTGCCATTCTGCAACCACGCAGCGTACACGGTGCGGCGGTCAGCGGGATCGACTGCGATCTGGGCATCGAATTGGCCCGAACCCGAGTCGAGCATCACGTGAGGAGCTAGCCAAGTCTTGCCGTTGTCGTTGCTCGCCACCAGCAACATGGTGGGAACCCGGCAGGTCTTGCAATCGGGCACGCGCCCATAGTGTGGATAAAGAACGTAGATCCGTCCCGAACCATCCGCCGCGACCGCAGGTTCCCACTGGTCGCCGGTGGTCAGACCAACGCGCTTCTGCCCGGAGAATTGCGGGGATGCCGCCCAGGCCAGGCTGGCCAGCGCAAACAGCAGGACAACGAGTTTGGACCAAGCGGAACGCATGTACACCGGTGGGGCAAACCAAGGCGGGGGGCGAAACGCAACCCTGGCATTTGAACTTTATCCCGAAGCCAGTCGCCGGTCAACCATTTCGGCCCTAGTAGCCCGTGGCGAGGTCCGCAGCCACCGCCTCAGCGCCTAAAGGCGCTTCCATGACGCCGACTTACGGTATCGCTGAAGCGATGCCCTGATACGAACCATCCCGCAAACCCGCTCTGCCTTTGTGCGTGGTCTAGCCGGCGGTCAGCAGGATGGGCGAGCCGGAAGTAACCACCAAAGTATGCTCAAAATGAGCCGATAAAGCGTGATCGCCGGTCCGCACCGTCCATCCATCCTTGTCGGTGAAAACCTGTCCGGAGCCGCCGGAAATGATCGGTTCCACGGTGATGACGAGGCCATCGTTCATGACCTGGCGGGCCTGCGGGTCGGGGTAGTTGGGGACGTGCGGCGCCTCGTGGATGGTGCGCCCGATGCCGTGACCGCCTAACTCGCGGATGACCGAGAAACCGGACTTGCGCACCTCGCGTTCCACGGCCTTGCCAATTTCAAACACGCGGAATCCGGCACGGGCTACCAGCATCGCCTGGTGAAAGGCGCGCTCTGCACAGGCGATCAACTGCTCCGCCTGCGGACTGACGCGGCCGACCGGGACGGTGATGGCAGCGTCGGCCATGTAGCCGTCCTTTTCCACTGTCACGTCAAGTTTCACCAGGTCGCCTTCCTTAAGCTTGCGATCGCCTGGAATTCCATGGACTGCCTCGTCATTCAGGCTGATGCAATTTGCTCCGGGAAACTGGTAGACGATCGACGGAGCGGAACGGGCTCCGTTCTCTTGCATGACACGGGCGCCAACTTCATCCAGATAGCGGGTCGTAACGCCCGGCCGCACTTCAACCTTCATCGCATCGAGCACCATGCGGACGACGTGGCCAGCGGCTTTTAGGGACAGTAGTTCTTGCTCATCCTGAATGCTCAAGTCTAGCCCCCTAACGGCTTCCATCTAGAGACTGAATGGTTGTTAGAATCAAAGGCCATACTTTATCCCAAAGACGAATGAATTGCTGGATGTTCCAGTGAAGGACAGGTCATGAAACACGCAAAGATGCTCGGTTTCCTCGGAGTTTCATTCTTGATTGCCGTCACCATCTTCTGGGCTCAGGAAAAACAGGCAAAGCGGGATTTCCTGACGTTCCCGTTGGAGTGTGCCGGTGGCGACTGCCCACTGCTGAAAGGCGCGCCACAAACCAGCGGAATGCGGAGCGGATCAGTCAGGTTGAGGCCGGGAGAGAGTGTGGGATGGCATTCCACAGGAGAGCAGGAAGAAGCTCTGGTCATCCTGCACGGAAATGGAAAGGCGAATATCGAAGGGCATGCGGATGTGCCGGTGTACGAAAAAATGCTGGCGTATATTTCACCGGGCACGAGACACAACATGACGAACACGGGGCCGGAGCCGCTCGAGTATGTGTGGGTGGCGGCGCCGGCTGGTCAGAAGTAATTCTGGGTTAGGTTCCAGTAAGCGGCTGATTCGCGGATGTGGTGCTTTTTCCGAAGCACTCCGGCTTCAGTGGTGGGGATCGAACGAGATACTGACCTCCATTGTGGTGCGCGACGGGGCCGCGGCGTAGACCCACTGCTGCACGGCCTTGATGGCTGCCTCTGCGAGGATCGGATTCCCCCCGATTACTTGGACGTTGTCCACACTTCCCTTCGGGGAGATAGTCAGCGCGAGGCGCACCGTTCCAGCAATTTGGCCTAACTTGAGGGGCTCGGGGTATTCCGGTTCGATGCGAATCAAAAGCCTTCGCTCGACCCGGAGTCTGGGCTGGAGGACGGTGAGGACCTTTGCGCCATCCTCGGGGCAATCGAACGATACGATCTCGAGGACAACGATTCCCTGCGGATCTTTCCTAAGTTGTGACAAATAAAGCGACAATCTTCACAAACCTTTACACGTGGATGGGAGACACTCTACAACATGCGGGTTGATTTAGTGTTGGATTTGCTAGACGTCTCGCACGACGAGATGAGCTTCTATGGTTATCGCGATTGCGCTGCTAACCGTCCCAATGGCGGGGGCGAAGCCCGCGACAGAACCGGCCCCAGGTCCGATACCTGTACAAATCCTTACGGGGGAAAAAGTGTTTATCTCCAATGGGGAAAGCAATGCAGAAACGGCAGTTCCTAACCTGACTTACAACGAATTCTATGCGCTCATAAGACGTTAGGGAAAGTATGAACTGGTGCCGACTCCCGCTGATGCCGACTTAGTTTTCGAAGTCCGTTTTGTCGCTTTTACTGGAAAACACGGTTTTGGGGGACGCGAAGAAAGCAATCCGGAAGTACTTCAACTTCATTTGCTGATCCTTGATCCGAATACACATGTTGTGCTGTGGTCGTTCGCCGAGGAAGTGGAAGGGGCAATCATGGAAGGGAACGCGCGCAAAAACTTCGATCAAGCGATGGTCTACCTTGTGGACGATGTGAAAAAGCTGACAAAACTACCTGTGGCCGCGGGCGGTGCTGCGAACAAATAGAACTGCCCAAAGCTCATCTAAGTTCCGCGCGCGGGGCTCGCGGCGAATACAGCAAGAGCAGAAGGAAGGCGCCCAGGTAGAAACCGCAGACGTTGGCCAAGGTAAAACCAGCCATCCTCAAAATGAGGCCGAACAAACCCAGCACCTCGGACATTGCAAATAAAACGATGTGGCCCGTTCTCCAGCGCGCCACCGCCAGGTCGTCCTCAGAATTTTTTTTCAGGGCTGCTTCGGACGGCAAAACCAGCGTCCGGCGCACCACCACCGTCGCACCCACGAGGCTGATCGAAATCAGGGAGAAGGCGTGAAACAAGGTGTTCCCCGGAATGCGATTCATGGTCCGGGAAAGCATTTCTCCCGCCAGCGCGTAGAGCGCGATGCTGACCAGCATGGAGATCTGAATCTGTCGCACCACCCGTAATGCGGGTCCCATATCCAAATTTTGCACTTAAAGTTGAGACTCGTCATGCCGTTTCTTCGCTAAGAACATCTTTTGGTAACGGTAGAGCCATAAGCCGCCCCTGCGGAGTTAATGGTCGTGATGGTTCAATCCCGGGCGAACCCTCAAAAAAACCTGGAACGAGACGGGGTTGTTGCCATAGGAGAAATCCAAGACTGACGGCTTCGAGTAGAAGGTAACGTCCGCGCCCAGCGCCAATTGCCAGAGCCGGGTCTGGACGAGATCGCGCGCCCCCCCAAACGTGTACGCCTCGATACGGAAGGTCGGAAGCGACGGATTGCCGGGAAACAACTCGTCCTTGTCGACCAGTTCCAGGCGCGAGAATGCGTAATTGCGCGACTTGAAGTTCGCCGTCGTTTCCAGCAGATAGCCGTTCAGGTTGTGGTTCTCAAGGACCTTGTGCACTCGTCCCCAGACCAGCGACGTCGCCCACGAGCCGTTCGCGAACGGGCGTACATATTCGACCGAAGCCGTCTGCCGGTGCTGGCTGCCGGGTTCCAGCGCCTCGGGATGCTCCAGGCGGCCGTAACTGTACTGCGCCGTCCAGTTGCGCGACGGGGCGACGCTCAAGCGCGCCGACCAGGAATCGAGCACGGCGAACTGGATGCCGTAACGCTTCTCGTCTGGCTCGCGGCCGTTGAAGACCGAGCCTTCCACTTTGAACCGGGCAACGACCAATCCCGTGGTGATGACTCCGAAGCTAGTGTGAGTGGAATCCTGCAGATGATGCGACAGCGGCGCCATGGGCAACTCCGAGGCGGAAACGCGATGCATGAAGGCCACGGGCCCAAGCGCCGGATCGCCCGCGGCCGCACCATAGAACAGCCAGGAAATTCTTCCCCCAATGGGGCGCGTGTATTCGAGCGCGAGTTCGGAAAATACATTGTGCGGGTGCTGGTGGTCGACCAGCGGCTGACCGTGATAGGTTTCGCCCGTCTGGAAAAGTTCAGGAAATCCCGGATGAGGCGCGGTCAATGACTCGGCAGAAAACATTTCGCGAAATAGGAGGCTGCCTCCGCCGAGTTTGTGCTGCTCCATCAGCATCAGCCAGTTCACCGACTCGGCCTTGCCCGCGCCGCGCGGGCCGCTTTGCTGGTTGTAATCGGCAAAAACAACACCGTGCGCCATTAGATCCCAGGCCCCGGCCGACTTCATCCACATGTGGCTGGACGTCGCGGCCGGCTGCCATCCCGTGCCCGAACTAACGTGGGGCGACGGCATCCAGTTTGGCGCGGACTGCGACATATCCATGGCTGGCATGTCCATGCCCGGCATGTCATGCTTCTGCTCTGCCTGATCTTGATTTTGTTGCGTCTGCCCTTGCGGATCACTCGCATGAGCTTCCAAGGCAACCTGCGCGCTGGCGCAAGAGACGCACAATTGGAGCAGGAAAATAGTGAACATCAGCGTGCGCACGTGACACTCCTCAAAGCAAAATCCCTGATCTCTTTCATTGAAGTCGAATGGAAAATCGCTGAAGACGAGGACGAAGGTTAGATGCGAAGCGGAGTTGGACCGGGCGGATCCGTGGAAAGAACCATCGAAACTTCCAAATTGCTCAAGGCGCAGAGCGTTGGTGCGGTCTCGACTGGCAGCATTATGCGTGAGACATGAACTGAAGGCTGCGGGAAGTGAGCAGCCGGTACCACCGCCGCGTCATGACCGGTCAGGCAACACCGGTAGCTTATGGGCCGCGGGGAATGCGGCAGAGATGAATGAGGAAGCATCGTGCCAGCGTGGGCGTGGCAGGCCGCTGCACTCTCAGCGGGCGGGGCCAGCGGCGCGGAAGCATGGCCAGAGTCCGCAAAAGCTCCCGTCGATTGCGTCGTGATGGCGAGCGCTACGACCAGCAGAAGTCTCGAAAGTTTTGACACGAACTTCATTTTTCTTCGAACCGGGTTTTGAACCGAAACGTCACCAGGAACTCGTCGCGAGTGTTCGTGAGAGCTCGGTCGTCTCTCCAGGACTAATCCTCGACATCGAGTTGTAACTGGGCTGCCCGAAAACTCCTTATGACCCGGTAATCTTCACTCGTATTTCTTCGGGCAAGCGTTCGCGAATCTCCGCGGGCAAACGGTCGTGGACGTGTCGTGCGCCGATCTTCGCCACATCTACTACCGCCATGGGCGCGGGAGTCGCTACCGCTACGATCAGCCAAATCAGCGCGGACAGCGCAAAGCCCGCCAGCGCGCCTACCTCGAGCCAGAAGGCATGGCGCAGTCCAAAATGCCGGATGACGACAAAGGCCAGCAGAAACACCGCGGCTGACGCAGAGGCCAATACAATCAGAGAAATATCGATGATGCGGTGCAGTTTCTGGCGGCTGCGGCAGTGCTCGCAGGTGGCGAAATGCAGTTCGTAGTCCCCGCGCATCTCCGGAGCCAGTCCGGAAATGTCGTAGCGCCATCCCGCAAGGATTTTCCCCACGATCGGTTCCACACACTGGCTCATAAAATACTATAACCGGATGGATTCGAGAACCTGGGTCTGGGTTGCCAGCAGCACACGATTGTGCCACAGCCCCTGACGCCCGCCGAGCGCCTGTTCTGCCGCGGCTCGTGCGATTTCGGGATGGTTATTTTTTTCAGACAAATGGGCCAAAATCAAGTATTCAGCTCCTCCATCATAGTCGCTGGAGAAGAATTCCGCGAGCGCATCATTCGACAGATGCCCGACCCGGCTCATCACCCGCTGCTTCACCGACCACGGATACGGCCCGGAGCGGAGCATCTCCACATCGTGATTCGACTCCATCACCAGTACGCTGCAGCCGCGCAAATGGTTCCGTACGCTGACCGGCATGTACCCCAGGTCGGTAGCAAAACCAATCTTGACGCCTTCGGCGCGAAAAGTGAAGCCCACGGGATCAGCGGCGTCGTGCGGAATGGTGAAGGGCATGACCTCAATGTCGCCCACGCAAAAGCCTCGGCCGGCGGCAAAATGTTCGGATTTTGGCAGTTCGGGAATCGTGCCATCCTGATCGCGCACCGTCCGGTTCCAGGCATGATGGGTCGGCGCGGTCAGGAAGACGGGCACGTTCAACTTGGTTGCCAGCCGCTGCAGGCCAGCGACATGGTCGGAATGTTCGTGGGTGATCAGGATCGCGGAGATTTCCTCGGTGCGCTCGCCGAGGGCGCGCAGGCGCTTGAAAGTCTCGCGGCCCGAAAGACCGGCATCCACCAGAATGCGCGTTGAACTCGTCGCCACGAGCGCGCAGTTTCCACGACTGCCGCTGGCGAGCACCGACACCGACACTCCCATAGGCGTAGCTTACCCCCAGCGGCTGTGGAAACGGGAAGAGTTTTTCTGCGGTCGGTACCTTTGATGGGACTGTCTTGGCAGGCTAAAAGCTTGAACCACAGAGGACACAGGGGGACACAGGGGAAACCGTATGCCTTCTGTGGTTCGGCGATATCATTTCTTCGCGAAGAGGTTGTCGACCACGCCTCGCCCGATCGATCCGCCGAACGCGCCCGCAATGCCCGGCATGAAGGCGAGAAAGGATTCGTAGATCTGCGCCCGCTCCGGCTTCTGGGTGAGAAAGAAGTACGCCAGCCACTCCACGGCGGGCACGAACACTCCGATCAGAACCACCCAGCGCCACGGCTTTCGCGGGCTCAGAAATCCGAGTAGCATGTTCGCCGCCAGCACCACCATCGCGGTCAGCAGCAAGTCGCCGACCTTGATGTCCAACCAACCCGCCAGGGCTCCCGACATGGCCGCCATCAGATAGTACAGACCATCGCCGCCAGAGTTTCTTTCAGGAAGAATTCCGCCCCAGGATGTCGTCATATTTTCATCTTACGAGAAGTTATTTCGTCATGAACCGAAAGGTGTATGCTGCCGGGCTCTCAGGGGCTGAAGCCCGTGCTTTTATTGGCTCTGGGCGGCACGACGGAAGCCGTGCCCCTTCCGGCTGTGGAGATAAGTTTTTCCGCAGCGTGTGAACCTGTGGCCTTCCCAAGGCCATTTATTAAGCAGTTCTAGTATGTGTAAAAGCCGCGACCGCTCTTGCGGCCCAGCCAACCCGCATCCACCATCTTGATGAGCAGCGGACAAGGGCGGTACTTCGGATCGCCTAGCCCATCCTGTAGCACCCGCATGATGTCAAGGCACACGTCGAGGCCGATAAAGTCGGCGAGGGTCAGCGGCCCCATCGGATGCGCCATGCCCAGCTTGAACACTTCATCCACCGCCTCGGCCGTGGCCACGCCCTCCATCACCGCGTACATCGCCTCATTTAATAGCGGCATCAGCACCCGGTTCGAGACAAATCCGGGAGCGTCATTGACCTCCACGGGCGTCTTTTCCAGTCTTACCGCCAGATCGCGCACCGTCTCGAACGTGGCCTGTGAAGTCGCGAGACCCCGAATCACTTCGACCAGCTTCATTATTGGGACAGGATTAAAGAAGTGCATTCCAATCACCTTATCGGCACGCCCGGTCAGGGCACCAATCCTGGTGATGGAAATCGAAGACGTATTCGAAGCCAGAATAACGCCCGGCTTCATTATGCGATCGAGTTCGCGGAAAATCTCAGCTTTGATCTCGAATTTTTCTGTCGCTGCTTCGATGACCAGATCGCAGTCCGCGAGCTTTGCCCGGTCCATCACCGGCGTAATACGCCCCAGCGTAGAGGCTTTGTCGCCCTCGGTTATCTTGTTCTTGGCAACCTCGCGATCGAGGTTCTTGGCAATCGTGGCCAGCCCTCGATCGAGAAACCGCTGCTCCACATCGCACAGCACCACGTTGAAGCCGCAGCGCGCCAACACGTGCGCGATCCCGTTGCCCATCGTACCCGCACCAATCACTCCCACAAGCTGAATCGCCATAATTGCCTCTCCGAAGCTCGCCTAAGCAAAACAGGAAACTGGAAAGTTTAGCAGAACGGGCTTTGGGTCCAGGGGCGGTGGAAAGTAGTTAACGTGACAACAACGTTATTCTGCTAGACTTTGCACCAGCGCCGAGGCCAAGTTATTAACTCGGACCGATTTAGATAATTGACTTAGAGGAATTCTTCGAGGCCTCTAAGAAAAATTAAGGGCGGCCGCTGGAATTGATCTGGCCGATCAATAACGATTCCAGGTGGCTAGCTACGGGTGAGCCATGGCATCGCACCCTGAAGTACCGAAGTTCGCCACTCCGGCGGATTCGCCAGTTGCGTGGAACCCAATCCGACGGGTCTGGGAGCAAAACGAAGACTGGTATCGCGATCTAGCCGAGCACAGCCACGACCTCCTGTGTATCCACGACCTTGAGGGTCGACTCCTGTCGGTCAATCGCGGAGCCGTGCGTGTCCTTGGTTACAGCGTAGAAGAAATGATGCGCACACCGATGCGCGATTTCCTCGATCCGCAATTCCGCGAACAATTCGATGCCTATCTGGATGAGATCCAGCACACAGGAGAGTCTCGCGGGCTGATCGCCGTGATGACGCGATCGGGAGAGCAGCGGATCTGGGAGTACCACAACACGCTTCGCACCGAGGGAGTGGAGGCACCGCTCGTACGGGGAATTGCGCACGACGTCACGGACCGCGTGCGGGCCGAGAAAGCGTTGCGCGCCAGCAACGAAGAGCTGCTGAAGACCTCGCGGGAACAGGAACGAATGCTCCAGGGCCTGACGCTATTCCGGACCCTACTGGAGCACTCGAACGATGCGATCGAAGTCATCGATCCTGAGACTCGACGATTCCTTGATGTGAACGAGAAGGCGTGCCTGGAGCTTGGCTACAGCCGGGAAGAATTGTTGTCGATGACTTCCTTGGATATCGATCCAAGCGTTGACGCGACCTCGTGCGCGCAAGTGGATGATCAACTGCGGAAGTCGGGATGTGCAACCTTCGAGAGAGTGCACCAGCGGAAAGATGGAACAACATTCCCGGTCGAGGTAAATCTGCGCCAGGTGCAACTGGACCGGAAGTATTGCATAGCTGTTTCGCGCGATATCACGGCGCGAAAGCGGGCGGAAGTGAGACTGCGACAGTACGAGCGAGTCGTGGAGAACCTGGAGGATATGATCCTGGTGGTGAACCGGGACTACCGGTATGTGATCGTGAATCGGGCGTTCTTGCGCTACTGGGGCATGACGGAAGAACAGGTCGTCGGGCACGTGGTCGCGGAGGTAATGAATCCGAAAGTGTTTGAAACGGTAATCAAGGAAAGACTGGATGAGTGTTTCCGAGGGAAGGTCGTCAGATACGAACTAAAGAACAATTATCCGGGGATGGGGGAGAGGGAGGTATCGATCACATACCTACCGGTGGAGGGTCCGACAGGAATCGATCGCGTGGCGTGTGTTTTGCGCGACATCACAGAGCAGAAGCTGGCAGAGGAGGCGTTGCGGGAAAGTGAAGCCCGCGAGCGGGCAAGAGCGAAGGAACTGGAAACGGTACTGGATGTGCTCCCGATTCCGGTGATGATTGCCCATGACGCGGAGTGCCGACACGTGACAACAAATCGGATGGGACGCGAGCATCTGCGCCTGGAACCTGGTGCCAACGCATCGTTGAGCGCCCTCGCGGGCGAGAAGCCCCGAGTGCGGTTTCTGCGGGACGGAATCGAGCTTCCGGTGGAAGAGTTGCCGATGCAACGAGCTGCCGCAACAGGACGTTCGGAGTACGACATACCCATGACGATGGTATTCGAAGACGGAACGGAACGGCGGGAGCTGACCAATGTTGTGCCGCTGCTGGGCGAAGATGGGAAGGTGAGGGGGGTTGTCGCAGCGGCCATCGACATCACTGCTCGCAAGCGGGCGGAGGAGGCACTTCGGCAAAGCGAGGAACGGTTCCGGGTGGCGCTGAAGAATTCTCCGATTGCCATGTTCAGCCAAGACCGGGACTTGCGCTACACCTCGATATACAATCCGCAGCTTTCCAGGCCGGTGAGCGAACTGCTGGGAAAAACGACGAACGACATCTTCGACCCTGAGGAGGTTGAGCGCACCACGGAAGTCCGGAGGCGGGTGCTGGAAACCGGGGTGGGAGCGCGTCATGAGCTACAGATCACAGACCGCGGCAAGAAGTACTACCTTGATACAACGATTGAACCGGTTTTGGACGCAACGGGCGCAGTCATTGGACTCACCGGCGCCAGTATGGATGTCACCGATCTCCGGGAGGCAAGCGAAGCTTTACGCGAAGCCAAGAGAAGGCTCACGGAGGAAAAGCTCTATCTCGAACAGGAAATCGACACCACCCTGGGGTTCGGGGAAATCATCGGGCAAAGCAAGGCCTTGCAAACCGTCATGGAAAACGTGGGAAAAGTGGCCGCCAGCGATGCTACGGCGCTATTGCTGGGCGAGACGGGGACAGGCAAGGAGCTGGTGGCGCGGGCGATCCATCGCTTGAGTCATCGCGCGAACAGCAGCTTCATCAAAATGAATTGCGCGGCGATTCCGTCGGGACTGCTGGAGAGCGAGTTGTTCGGCAATGAGAAGGGCGCTTTCACCGGAGCGGTCAACAAGAAAATTGGACGACTCGAACTGGCGGACAAGGGCACGCTGTTTCTGGACGAGATCGGGGAGATTTCTTTGGCCCTGCAACCGAAACTGCTACGAGTCTTGCAGGATCATGAGTTCGAACGGCTGGGCGGAACTCATACTTTGAAGATGGACTTTCGTTTGATAGCAGCCACCAACCGCGACTTGGCGGATAGCGTACGCGAGAACGAGTTCCGGAGCGACTTATATTACCGTCTGAACGTGTTTCCGATCCGCGTGCCCCCGTTACGGGAACGGCGGGAAGACATCCAGTTGCTGGTCGAACATTTTGTGCAGAAGTTTGCCAAGCGAATGAAAAAGACGATCACCAGCATCCCGAAGAGGACCATCGACGAACTCAAGGGGTGGGAGTGGCCGGGGAATGTGCGGGAGCTGGAAAACTTCATCGAGCGTTCCGTGATTCTGACACAAGGTTCGGTGCTGGTGTCGCCGTTAAGCGAACTGCGGGCGATCAGCACAACCATGGAGGAGGAAGCCGCGGATGAAAGTCTAGAAGCGGCCGAACGCGAGCACATTCTGCGGGCTTTGCGCGAGAGCCGCGGGCAGATTGGCGGGCTACGCGGGGCAGCCATGCGGTTGGGATTGAAGCGGACCACGCTGCAATCGAAGCTGAAGCACTTGGGAATCAATCCACGATCCGAGACGCAGTAGAGACAACGCAAGCCCAAATTCACTCACTACCAAGAGCCCCAAGGTCACGAAGCTGTCCGCAGGTTTTGCGACTTCATGTCCTTGTTGGCTTATGAAGCTGGACTACAAATGAGCCTCCGGCGGGTGCCGAAGATCACGCAGTTCGGTTACAATCCTCGCGCGCATGAACCGCGAATATCACAAACAATACAGCCACGAATTGGGACGCGACATGGAGTCGCTCGTGTTTGGGCACGGCGGGCAGCCGATCCTCGTTTTCCCGTCCTCGCAGGGACGTTTTTTTGAGTACGAAGATGCAGGGATGATCCGCACGCTGGCCGGGAAGCTGGACGCGGGGGAGATCCAGGTATTCTGCGTGGACAGCGTCGATGGCGAGAGTTGGTACAACAAGAGCGTGCATCCAGGAGCGCGGATCTGGCGACATGTTCAGTACGAGCGCTACGTGATCAACGAATTTCTGCCCCATTTAAAGTGGAAGAACTGGGCCCCGCAGATCGCGGTGACGGGCTGCAGCTTTGGCGGCTACCACGCGCTGAATCTTGCCGTGCGCCATCCCGATCTGGTCTCGGCTTGCGTGACCATGAGCGGATCGTTCGACATCAAGAGCTTCCTCGACGGCTATTATGACGACAATGTCTACTTCAACAATCCTCCGGATTATTTACCGCGGACCGGCGATGAGTGGTTTCTGAGCCGATACCGGCAAATGAAGATCGTGCTGGGATCGTCGGACTGGGATATGTGCCTGGACGCGAATGTGAAGATGGCTGCGATTCTGGACGGTAAGGGGATTCCGCATTGGCTGGATATTTACGGGGACAACAGCAAGCATGATTGGCCGTTGTGGCAGCGGATGGCAGGGAAGTATTTTTAGAGGCGGTCGTTGGTCACTGGTCGTTCGTCGCTAGATCTAGCCGGGCTCCGCCCGGCGGACAGCCGAGGCGGCTGTCCCTACGTGATTCTCGGAGAGATTTAGATTATTGCTGAAAGAGGGATATTGATTTTATGGCAAACAAGAAAATCGGAATTATTTTTGGGATGGAGAATACGTTTCCGCCGGCTTTGGTCGAGAAGATCAACGGGATGAAGGTTGAGGGGATAACGGCTGAATTTGTAAAGATTGGCGGCATCCGCATGGATGAGCCGAAGAAGTACGACGTAATCATCGACCGGATTTCGCAGGACATTCCCTTCTACCGGGCGTATTTGAAGAACGCGATGCTGCAGGGGACGATTGTGATCAACAATCCGTTCTGGTGGACAGCGGATGACAAGTTTTTTAATTATGCGCTGGCACACAAGATGGGGGTGGCGATTCCGCCTACGGTGATTTTGCCACATCACGAGCATCCGCCGGATACTACCGATAAGTCGATGCGCAACTTGATGTATCCGCTGAATTGGGAAGAAGTATTTTCCTATGTCGGGTTTCCGGCGTTTTTGAAACCTTACGCGGGCGGCGGCTGGAAGCACGTGTACAAGGTGCATTCTCCGGAGGAATTCTTCCATAACTACAACCAGACGGGCGATCTCTGCATGACGCTGCAGCACGGGGTGGAGTTTGAGGACTATTACCGCTGCTACGTTGTAGGCCAGGAGAAAGTGCATATCATGAAGTACGATCCCAGGGCTCCGCACCAGGAGCGCTATGTGAAGGGAAACCCGCAGCCGGGGACTGCGTTGAAGCAACGCATCGAGAAAGATGCGCTGGCTTTGTGCCGCGCGCTCGGCTACGACCTGAATACGGTGGAGTTTGCAGTGGAAGGTGGCGTTCCATACGCGATTGACTTCATGAATCCGGCACCGGATGCAGAGGTCACGTCGGTGGGGCAGGAGAATTTTGAGTGGGTGGTGGATGCGGTGGCGGAGATGGCCGTGAAGAAGGCGCTCGGCGGAGAGAATCCGGTGTCGGAGTTGCGCTGGGCGGCGTTTTTGAATGGGCCGAAGTGGGTGGAGATTCGGACACCCAAGACGCGAAAGAAAGCTTCAACCTAAGTGAGTTCTGATCAGACGCCCACAAAAACCTTGAACCACTGGGTACACAGAGGGACACGGAGGAACACCGAAGCTAACCCAGATATTCGGTAAGCCAGGATGGAGAGGCCAGGGCGGCTGTCCCTACGCAAGCTGGTCATTGGGTATACTAAGTGGACTTTCTGCCAGAAGCCCTCCCTGCCTGGCAGCTTGGGATGCCGCGATGAAACCTACATTCACGCTGGGAATCGAAGAGGAATATCAGACAGTCGATCCGGAGAGCCGGGATCTTCGGTCGCACATCCACGCCGAGATTATCGAGAAAGGCAAATTGGTCCTGCAGGAACGGGTCAAGACCGAGATGCACCAATCGGTGGTGGAAGTGGGCACGTCGGTTTGCGCCAATATTAAGGAAGCGCGGGAAGAACTGAAGAGTTTGCGGCGGCACATGATCCGATTGTCGCGGGAGAACGGGCTGCGACTGGCGGCGGCGGCCACGCACCCATTCGCGGATTGGCGTATGCAGGAAGTTACACCGGGCGAGCGCTACAAGAATATTGTTCAGGATATGCAGCTGGTGGCGCGAGCGAACCTGATTTTCGGTCTGCACGTTCACGTCGGAATCGAGGATCGGGAGACGCTGATCCACCTGATGAATCATGCGCGGTATTTTGTGCCGCACCTGCTGGCGCTTTCGACAAATTCCCCATTCTGGCTGGGAATGGATACGGGACTGAAATCGTACCGCTGCAAGGTGTTCGACAAGTTTCCACGCACGAACCTGCCGGATTATTTTCCGAGTTGGGGCGAGTACGAAAATTACGTCAAGCTGCTGGTGAAGACGAATTCGATCGATAACGCGAAGAAGATCTGGTGGGACATCCGGCCGCATCCATTCTTCGACACGCTGGAATTCCGGGTGTGTGATCTGCCGATGCGGGTGGACGAAACCATTGCCTTGGCGGCGCTGATCCAGGCGACGGTGGCAAAGCTCTACAAGTTGTACTCGCAGAACCAGGGATTCCGGCTGTACCGGAAGTCGCTGCTGATGGAAAACAAGTGGCGAGCGGCGCGCTATGGAATTAATGGGAAACTGATCGACTTCGGCAAGCAGATGGAGGTTCCGGAACGCGATCTGATCGAAGAGTATCTGGAATTTGTGGATGACGTGCTGGACGAACTGAATTGCCGAGAAGAAGTAGAGTACATCCGCGAAATCATGAAGATGGGCACGGGTGCAGACCGGCAGTTGCAGGTGTTCCACGAAACCGGCGACATGAAAGCGGTAATGGATTACATCATTGAGGAGACTGAGGTGGGCGTGGATGAGGCAGATAGCGCGCCCACCGCCCGAGCCGTCTGATGAGTTTGATGAAAACTGCAGAACCATCCAATCGACAACTGAATCAGATGACTTTCGATCCGCAACTCTCGCAGGGGGCGCGGAATGCGGTACGCGTGTGCCTGCGGGTGCAGCCTTCGGAAAAAGTCACGGTCATTACCGACGAAGTGAGCCTGGAGATCGCCGCCGCCATCGTGCGCGAACTAGAAGAAGTCGGCTGCCGGTACCAGACGTGGGTGCTGGAGGACGTGGCGACGCGTCCGCTGACGGATTTGCCGCTGGCGATCACGGAGGATCTGGAGACCAGCCAGGTCAGCATTTTCGCGGTGCAGGCGCAGACTAATGAACTGAAGTCGCGCATGCAGATGACGGATGTAGTGAACCGAAGAAGGATCCGGCACGCCCACATGGTCAACATCAACAAGCGCATCATGCTCGAAGGCATGCGTGCCGACTTCTTGAAGGTGGACCGGCTGAGCCTGAAAGTACTGGAGATAGTCACCAAGGCGAAACAAATTCGCGCCAAGACAGCCGCGGGTACGGACCTGGTGGTGGATTTGAATCCGAATTACAGGTGGGTGAAGACGAGCGGAATTATCAGCACGGAAAAGTGGGGGAACCTTCCGGGCGGCGAAGTATTCACTAGTCCCGGTGAGGTAAACGGGACCTTCGTGATTGACGGCGTAGTGGGCGATTATTTGTGCGCGAAGTTTGGCGATTTGAAGGCGAACCCGCTGACCATCCAGGTGAAGGAGAATCGTCTGATCGAGGCGCACTCGGCGAACAAGGAATTGAAAGACGATTTCTGGGCCTACACACATACCGATGAGAACAGTAACCGGGTGGGCGAGTTCGCCATTGGCACGAACATTGAATTGAAAGACGTGATCGGCGAGATTCTGCAGGACGAGAAATACCCTGGGATCCACATTGCATTCGGGAATCCCTATGGGGCGCACACGGGAGCGGAGTGGTATTCGTCGACGCACATTGACGTGGTGGGGCGGAATTTCGATATCTGGGTGGACGGCGAGCAGATTATGCGGGGCGGGCAGTTTTTGATTGAGGCTTAGGGCTTTTCACCGCCTCGACGCGGAGAGCGCCGAGGAGTAGCCGAGCTTCGCTCTGCGTGGACGGGCGAGGCGCCCGTCCCCACACTCCCATCAACATCCACGACTTCTATGATGCCTTCCTACCGGCAAGACTTCAACTCGCGATTCACTTCTGAAAAATATGAGCTATTGCGCCGCGAGATGACTTCGCGCTGCGGGATGGACGTGCCGTTCGCGCTTTGCGAGACGCCTTGCTTCTTTCCGGATGCGCTGGTTAAGCGCATGGGGGAGGATGGGAAGGCGCTGATCCGGCAACTGGTGGACAATCCCGAATATCGGGCGCGCTCGGAGGCCTCGATTCCGGCGGAGTTTCGGGTTCCGAATGAAGCGGCGCATCCGATGTTTATTCAGGTGGACTTTGGGTTGGTGCGGGATGCGGTGGGCGAGTTACAACCGAAGTTGGTCGAGTTGCAGGCCTTCCCTTCTCTTTATGCTTATCAGGCGGTGCTGGCGCAGGCTTACATCGATGCATTCGGGCTCGATCCTTCCCTTCGCTACTTCTTGAGCGGGCTCGAGTCGCCTTCCTACAAACGGCTTTTGCAGGACGCGATTGTTGCGGGGCATGATCCGGTTCATGTAGTGCTGATGGAGGTGCATCCCGAGGAGCAGAAGACGCGTCCGGATTTTCTGCTGACGGAGAAGTTGCTTGGCATTCGCACCGTTTGCATCACCAATATCCACAAAGATGGGCAGCGGCTCTTTTACGAAGAGGCGGGCAAGCGAGTTCCGATTGAGCGGATTTATAACCGCACTATCGTGGATGAACTGGAACGCAAGGGCGTGGCTTTGCCGTTTGATTTTCGCGATGAACTGGATGTGGAGTGGGCGGGACATCCGAACTGGTATTTCCGGATCAGCAAATATTCGATTCCTTACTTGAAGCATCCGTCGGTACCACGGACGTGGTTTTTGGATCAACTGCCGGAAGTGCCGTCGGATCTGGAGAATTTTGTGCTCAAGCCGTTGTATTCGTTTGCCGGGTTGGGCGTGGTGATTGCGCCTTCGCGCGCCGACATTGACGCGATTCCCGCGGCACAACGCGGCGAATTTATTTTGCAGGAGCGGCTGAGTTTCACTCCGATCGTGGAAACGCCGCACGGCGCGACCAAAGTCGAACTGCGGATTATGTATGTGTGGCTCGATGAGTTAGTCCCGGTGCTGACGATCGTGCGCATGGGCCGCGGGCTGATGATGGGTGTGGATCAGAACAAGAATCTGAAATGGGTCGGATCGTCGGCGGCGCTGGTTCGTTAGTGATCATGATTGCCGCCTCCCACTCATTTGCACAGAACACGAATGCATGGAGCACCCTTCTGTTTTCGCTTTCTCCATCTCGCCTGCATATTTGACCTGCCAAACTTGGTTGACCCGACCGCAATGACCGCCTACCATTACGCCTTCGCGGGCGAGGGCGCCCGCGCTACACTCACAAGGAATATATTTGCTCCTTTCTTTGGGGAAAATCCATCAGATGGAGATGTTTGAAATGTTGAGGCAGTACGGGTCTGGATTTGTGCGCGACCGGTTCGCGGCAGCAATGGTGCTGATCTTGTTGGCGTCAACCGCGATCTCTGCCGGGGCACAACATGTCGAGGCGGCCAAGGTCGATCATGTCGTCGATCATTATTATGAACCGCTCCCTCAGGAAACTGGTGCGGCGGGGTTGAAGCTCGTGCTGCGAAAGCTGCAGACAACCGGACGGCTGATGCAGGTCACGGCGCATCCGGATGATGAGGATGGCGGCATGTTGACGCTGGAGTCGCGCGGGAAAGGCGTCTCGACGTTGCTGATGACGCTGACGCGCGGCGAGGGCGGACAGAACAAACTGGGCAGCAATCTGTTCGACGCGCTGGGCGTGCTGCGGACTTTGGAATTGCTGGCCTCGGATCGGTATTACGGTGTCGAGCAGCGGTTTTCGCGCGTGGCCGATTTTGGATATTCGAAAACTCCCGAAGAAACATTTCAGAAGTGGCAAGGGCACGATATCGCGCTCGCCGATATGGTGCGGGTGATTCGGACCTTTCGTCCGGATGTGCTGATTGCACGATTTTCGGGTACGGATCGCGACGGGCACGGGCATCACCAGGCGTCGGCGATATTGACGAAAGAGGCATTTCGGGCGGCGGGCGATCCGAAGCGATTTCCTGAGCAACTGAAAGAAGGACTGGAGCCTTGGCAGCCGAAGAAGTTGTACATCGGGAATGTGTGCGGGTTCTTCTCGAACACTTGTGACGCGGCGAACTATACGGTGCGGCTGAACACTGGGGCGAATGACGCGGTGCTGGGCACGTCCTACATTCAGTTTGCGATGAAGGGACTGCGCCACCAACTTTCACAAGGAGCGGCGAACTGGACGGTCGAGCCGGGCGACCGCTTCACCCATTACAAACTCGTGGATTCCGTGGTGCAGTCTACGAAAGATAAAGATAAGGATGGGCACGAGTTGGATTTCTTTGACGGGATCGATACGACGCTGCCCGGGCTGGCATCGCGACTCGGGGAGGAAGAAAAGAAGGTACCGTGGCTGCGGGGTGAGTTAGTTGAGATTAAGACAAAGATC
Organism: Terriglobia bacterium; assembly: GCA_020073525.1. Lineage (GTDB taxonomy): Bacteria > Acidobacteriota > Terriglobia > Terriglobales > Acidobacteriaceae > Acidiflorens. Next base: position 43,492 of record JAIQFA010000011.1, on the reverse strand, counting down.
GATGGGGCTACGGTTGCCGCGGAGAGCGATCCGGTAGCGGCGGCGGATCCTCTAGCCGTCAGCAGTTTCCTGATTCAGAAGGTTAGCAAGCAGATCGAGGAATCGGAGCTCTCGACTCAGGGAAAAAATAGCATCCTGCCTTCACTGCAGGCGAAGGCGAGCGAGATCGCGAAGGCGCTTGGACTCGCGAGGGGCGTGACTCTGCACGTTGTGGTCGACGCGCCGGTGGGAACGAGTCCGGAAGACGCCTTCATGGCGGTGCGGGGGCGGACGTTTCCAGTCACCGCCACGCTCTCTGCAGGAGACCCCTCAACCACAAGCGCCGGCATCGATTTGTTGCTCCCGCAAGGATGGAATTCCAAGGTTCTGGGGAGAATGACAGAGGGGAAGAACGCCGTCACCACGCGATTCCTGGTTTTTGTTCCTCCGACAGCCCAGCCCACGAGGCCATACTGGCACCGGAACGATCCTGAAACCGAAGCGCTCAACACAGTTGACGACCTGCAGTATCAAGGGCTTCCCTTTCCGCCGCCTCCGGTGAAGGCGCTGGGCATGATCGGCAAGGCCGGAGCGGGTGCGACTACCGCCGTGTGCATGGTGAGATACAAAGACGCTTCCGGCGCGATTGCTGAGCGTCCCTTGGCGGTGGCGCCAGCTTTTTCCGTCATGCTGGACCCGGGTGAGCAGGTGATCCCAACAGAGGACGGCCCCCAGTCGAATGTCAAGATCGATGTGTCCGGCAATCTGGATTCGAAGACACTGCAGGCGACACACTGGGCGGGAGATCCAGAGAAGGATGAAGGAGCGCTGCGAGTCGAGGTGCCCGAGACTTGGCGCGCCGAACCAGCGGAAAAGCAACTGGAGTTTCATGAGCGCGGCGAGAGGCAGAGTGCGGATTTCACCGTGCATCCAGGGAATCGGACGGAAGGACGACGGGAAATTCGGGCCTCGCTGAAGAGCGGACATCGTAATTACGAAGAAGGCTATTCGGTCGTCACGCGCGAAGATCTGGGAACGTTTTATTACTACCAGCCGGCGGTGCAGCGGGTCAGCGTCGTGGATGTAAAGGTCCCGAAGGATCTGAAGGTCGGGTACATTATGGGCGCGGGGGATGAGATTCCTGCCGTGCTGCAGCAGATCGGTATGGACGTGACTTTGATTCCGGCTGAGAAGCTTGGTGCAGAAGATTTGAGCCGGTATCGGACGATCGTGCTGGGGATTCGGGCTTACGACACGCAAAAAGATGTGATCGCCAATAACAAGAGGCTGCTCGATTTTGTGCAGGCAGGCGGGCGCCTGGTGGTGCAGTACAACACCGTGGGATACAACGCCGCAGCGGGAGACTTCAATTCCGGGAAGTTCACGCCGTTTCCGGCTACTCTGAGCCGGGCGCGGGTTTCGGTGGAAGATGCGCCGGTTGTGATTCTCGATCCAGCAAACGCGATCTTCCATTCTCCGAACGAAATTACTCAGAAGGATTTCGCGGGATGGGTGCAGGAGCGCGGGCTGTACTTCATGTCGCAGTGGGACTCGAACTTTACCCCGTTGCTCGAATCGCATGATCCGGGCGAAGGCGAGCAGAAGGGCGGACTGCTGGTGGCGCACTATGGGAAGGGAACGTATATCTACACGGGATATGCCTTCTTCCGGCAACTGCCGGCGGGCGTTCCGGGGGCGCTGCGGTTGTTTGTGAATTTGGTCAGCGGTCGCTAGTCGCTGGTCGTTAGTCGTTCGGGGAGTTTCAGGACCGCACGCACGCGGTAGTGTTTGCGCTGGCAAGAAGCAGGTTCTTCGCTTCGATCAGGATGACAAATTTAATTTAGGTTGACAAGTTACAAACAAATGATGCTGATGACGATCGCCAACGACTAACGACTACCGACCAGCGGCTTATTTCATGACAATTTCCCGCGAAGGCGAATCCGGCACCGCGCCGCAACTTGTCCGCGGGATTGGCCTTGGCTCCGCTACTGCGCTGAACATGATCGACATGATCGGCGTGGGACCGTTTATTACGATCCCGCTGATCGTTACCGCGATGGGCGGTCCGCAGGCGATGCTGGGGTGGGTGCTGGGCGCGGCGCTGGCGGTCTGCGATGGCCTGGTGTGGGCGGAGCTGGGTGCTGCTATGCCGGGGTCGGGCGGATCCTATCGATATTTGAAAGAAATTTACGGGCCACAGAAATTGGGGCGAGCGGTTTCCTTCCTCTTTATCTGGCAACTTTCATTCAGCGCTCCACTTTCGATTGCATCGGGAGCGGTGGGGCTCTCCCAGTATGCGGCTTTCTTCTGGCCGGGACTGGAGCGAGTTTGGGCGGCGCGCACGTTGAGCCTGAATGTGCCGCTGCTGGGTCCACTGCAGGTGACATGGGTGGCAATGCCCGCGACTCTGCTGGCCATCGGAGTCTGCCTGTTCACGGCTTTTCTTCTTTATCGGCGGATCACGGCGATCTCGCGGCTTTCGACCCTGCTTTGGGTGGGGGTGATGGGGACGATCGGGTGGATCATCTTTGCCGGTCTGACTCATTTCAACGCGCGGCAGGCATTTGATTTCCCTCCGGGTGCGTTTTCTCTTTCCCGTGACTTCTTTCGCGGGCTGGGCGGAGTGATGTTAATCGCCGCCTATGACTACTGGGGGTATTACAACGTGTGTTTCCTCGGGGACGAAGTTAAGAATCCGGGGAAAAACATTCCGCGGGCGTTGTTGCTATCCATTCTGGCGGTGGCGTGTCTATATGTAGTAATGAACGTCAGCATTCTCGGCGTGGTGCCGTGGCGGGAACTGGCGCAGTCGGGGGCGTCGAACAGCAAGCTGTACGTGGTTTCCACGTTTATGCAGAGAGCGTACGGGCATAGGGCAGGCTCGATCGTATCGGCGCTGGTGATGTGGACGGCGTTCGCTTCGGTGTTCTCGCTGATGCTGGGCTATTCGCGGGTGCCGTATGCGGCTGCTGTTGATGGAAATTATTTTCGGGCGTTTGCGCGGGTGCACCCCGTACATCAGTTTCCTTATGTTTCTTTGCTGGCGCTGGCGGGCGTGGCGGCGCTGTTTTGTTTTCTGCGGCTGGCGGATTTGATTGCGGCGCTGGTGGTGATCCGGATCATTCTGCAGTTTCTCGTGCAGAGCATCGGCGTGATTGTGTTGCGGATACGGCGTCCGGAGATGCCGCGTCCGTTTCGGATGTGGCTCTATCCGGTGCCGGCGCTGGTGGCGGCGGGGAGTTTTGTTTTTATTCTGGTTTCGCGCAAGGGGTTTTTGCGGGAGATCCGATATGCGGCGGTGATTCTCGTCGTGGGAATTGCGGTTTATTGCGCGCGGGCTTGGCGGCGGGGGGAGTGGCCTTTTGGAGAGCGGTTGGTGGTCGCTCGTCGTTAGTCGTTCGCGGCGCTCGTGCGGCTGTGAAGTTTCTTTTTCCTGCCATGGCGGGAAAATCTTGACCACAGAGGGCACAGAGGAACACAGGGGAAAGACATCTACGTGGCGGAAATGATCAAAATGCCGGTGGTGGTGCCGATGGCGGGAAGGCGCGGGGTTTCGCCATGGGCACCGCTGGGGGAGCCGCTGTTCCGGTCGCTTTGGATTGCTTCGGTCATTTCTTATACCGGCACTTGGATGCAGAACGTGGGCGCGGGGTGGTTGATGACGCAGATGACCATGAATCCGCTGATGGTTGGATTGGTACAGGCGGCTGCGGCGCTGCCTGTGTTCCTGGTGATCCTGCCGGCAGGCGCGCTGGCGGACATGGTGGACCGGCGTCGTTTTCTCCTGCTTACTCAAGGATGGATGGTGCTCGCTTCGGGGACGCTCGGCATCATGACGCTGACCAGTTGCGTGGGGCCGTGGGTATTGCTGCTGTTTACTTTCCTGTTGGGGCTGGGAGCGGTCATGAATGACCCGGCATGGCAGGCGATTACGCCGGAACTGGTCCCGGCGGAGCAGCATGCTTCGGCAGTCGCCCTGAATTCGGCAGGCTTCAACGTGGCGCGGGCAGTGGGTCCGGCTCTGGGCGGCTTGATCGTGGCGGCGGTTGGATGCGGCACAACCTTCCTGCTGAATGCATTTTCGTTCCTGGGCGTGATCCTATTTCTCTACCGCTGGAAGAGGCCGATAGGAACTCGGCCGAAGACTCAGCGCGTGTGGTCGGCAATTGGCGACGGGTTCTCCTATGTGCGCGAGAGCGGGCTGGCGAAGTCGGTACTGCTGCGGACAGGAACATTCAGTGTGGCGGCCGTAGCCATGCTTGCGCTGCTGCCGATTATTGCTCGTCCGTATGGGGCGAGAGGATATGGCGTGCTGCTCGGGTGTTTCGGACTGGGCGCGCTGCTCGGAGCAGTGGCGCTGCCACGGTTGCGCGAAAGGTTGTCCGTGGACGGCGTGGTAGGTGCTGCCATCCTGATTTTTGCCGCCATGACTTTTGCAGCGGGACGGGCGGAGATCTTTGGGCTATTGTGTGCGGTCATGCTGGTGGCGGGTGGGGCTTGGATCGGGATTCTGGCTTGCTTGAACGTGGCGGCGCAAACCATGTGTCCGGCATATGTGCGCGCTCGGGCGCTGTCATTTTACTTGCTGGTTTTGCAGGGAGGCATGGCTATCGGAGCCACTCTGTGGGGCGCCTTGGCGAAAAGAATTGGGGTTCCGGATGCGCTCGGCGTGGCAGCGGTAGTGCTGGCGCTGGGAGTATTCGCGCTGCGCGGGCATCGCATCACGGCAAGTGAACTGGAACTGACGCCCGTGGTCGTAAGAGATTGATACGGCGGTTCACTTTACCTGGAGGCACCATGAAATCGATCACTGTAGTCTTGCTAACGCTGTTGGCCCTATGCAGTTTCGTCCTGGCGCAGGCGCCGGAAGAAAAGAAGACCATGAGTCAGGTGCTCGACGGTGGGATCAAGATTATCGAAGGCGAGTTCGTTCCCGCAGCTGAAGCCATGCCGGAAGAGAAGTACGGATTCGCGCCCACCAGCGGCGAATTTAAGGGCGTTCGCACCTTTGCTCAACAGATTAAGCACGTGGCCGCGGTCAACTACCTCGTCGGGGCCGCCATTCTCGGCGAAAAACCGCCCGTCGACACCAACGAGGAAAAGGGTCCAGAGAGTTTGAAGTCGAAGGCCGACGTGGTCAAGTTCCTGAAAGATTCCTTCGCCTACGCGCACAAGGCGGTGGCAAGTATCACTGATGCCAATGCCCTTGAACCCATACCCTCGCCTTTCGGTAAAACAAAAGCTACGCGAGTTGGCTTGGCTGAAGTTTTCGCCTGGCACGGCTTCGATCATTACGGACAGATGGTGGAGTATCTGCGCATGAATGGAATTGTGCCGCCGGCCAGCCGCGGGTAGAGAAGCTACTTCTTGGCGGGGGGATGATGCTTTTTCCAGTCGGTTCCGTCGCGACCACCATGTTGGGCGATCTGCGTGAGGATGAGTTCGGCGCTGAGCCGGCGCTTGGTGAGGTGGGCCGCGATTCTCTGCTTCGTTTTCTTCGGCGGAACCTTCGGGTCGAGGAACACCAGCACGGACGGGCCCGCTCCACTGAGGGCGGCGCCGAGGACGCCGGGTTCTCCAGTGAGTTCCTTGAGCGCGGGAAGTAGGGGAGAGAGCGGCGCCCGATAGGGCTGATGGATGCGGTCTTCGAGAGCCGAGGAGAGCAAGTCGGGACGGTCTTGCGTGAAGGCCGCCAGGAGCAGCATCGAGTTTTGGATGTTGGTGACGGCATCCGCGCGCGAGTACTGGAAGGGCAGCACGCGGCGGGCTTGCTCGGTTGAGAGCACGGCATCCGGGACCGCCAGGAGGAGCGGCCACTTCCCTTTCGGCTTCACTTCGACTACCTGCGCCTGAACCTGGTTGGCCATGCGAGCCACGGTGAGCGCGCCCATCCAACAGGCGGACGCGTTGTCGGGATGGTGCTCGCGCATGGAAGCTTCGCCGACGATGCGGTCGTTCTTCCAGCGCAGATGTCCGAAATGTACCGCCAGCGCGATGCCAGCCAGGCGGGCGGCGGCGGATGATCCGCAACCCCGGCCTATCGGAATTTCGTTTTCGATGTGGATGCGCAGGGGCGCGATCTTGCGGTTCTCCGATTCGAGCACCTCGCAATAGGTGGTGACGATCAGGTGGTTCTCCATGCGACCGCAGATCTGCGCGTCGCGGCCCTCGGCGGTCACAAAGAAGTCAGGCGCGCGTTCGGCGCGCAGGCGGAGGTGAAAATCCAAAGCGAGGGCAGCAGCGTCAAACGCTGGACCTAGGTTAGCGGAGGTTGCCGGCAGCGCCAGGCGCAGCGAGCGATCTAACGATGTGGGACGTGAAGGCATAGTTTAAGAAGCAAGCTCCCCGGCCGCTGAAATTGGCCCGAAACAATAGAAATGAAAGGCTTTAGCCAGATATGGCCGAACCGAAATCCCGAACCGTCGGCGCGCACAGTGGAACTGTGTTTTATACACGAGTTCGCGGCGAACTGCTACGAATTTCTGCAGAGGCGACAGCGGCAGGAGCCACAGCAAAGGCCGGACAGAAATCAGGCGACGGACTTCTTCGCTCTTTTCGCCCTGCGGATGGGGAGGATCTTGAAAAGGCCGAATCTCTCATCATTCGGTCCGTAAAACCGCTTCCACTGTAAGCGGGCTTTGTAGGGTTCCTTGCCGCTTGGAGGGGTCAGAAGCCATATGCCCTTATAGACATCAGTGTTCTTGGTTTTGGCCATTTACTACCTCCGAAAATATGACGACAGTACTCTAGTTCGGCAATCGTACTTTGTCACGCACCTTGTTACGAATTTCTCTCGGCCGCGTCGAGGGCGGCAATGACGGCGCCCAAATTCGCATCGAGCACAACCGGGGCACGCTGGAGGGGTTTTGTCTGGGCGGCCTCGGTTTCCTGGGGCGTCCCGGTAAACAAATCGCCGCGATGGAACTTGATGGTGAAATCGGGATCCTTGAGCAGATGGCCGGTCAGAATCAGGACGACGGACTCGCCGAGTTTGACGAATCCACTCCGTCGCAGCTTCTTCAGTCCGGCCAGAGTGACGGCGGAGGCGGGTTCGCAACCGATGCCGTCGGCGCCGATTTCGGCTTTGGCTGCGGCAATTTCGACTTCTGTGACTTGTTCGACCTCACCTCCGGTGGCCTGAAGGACACGCAAGGCTTTCTTCCACGATGCCGGGTTGCCGATGCGGATGGCCGTTGCCATTGTATCGGCGGTCATCGCCTCGAGCTTCTTTCCGCCGAACTCGCGCACGCTGCGGTAGAAGGGATTCGCGCCTTGCGCCTGGATAATGGAAAGCTTCGGCAGGCGCCAGATCAGTTTGAGGTCACGCATTTCGAGAAGCGCCTTGCCGATGGCGGAACTGTTGCCCAGATTGCCTCCGGGGACAATGATGTGGTCCGGCGGCTCCCATGCGAGTTGTTCGAGCAGTTCGATGGCGGCCGTCTTCTGGCCTTCGATGCGATAGGGATTCACCGAATTCAGGAGGTAGACCGGCTTCTGGCGAACGAGTTCATTGAGGATGCGGACGCATCCGTCAAAATCGGTTCGCAGTTGGCAGGTGAGAGCTCCGTAGTCGAGTGATTGCGAGAGCTTGCCCCAGGAAATCTTGCCCTCAGGGATCAGCACCAGGCTATGCATATTGCCGCGCGCGGCATAAGCGGCCATGGAAGCCGAAGTGTTGCCGGTGGAGGCGCAGGCTACCCACTTGAATTTCCCCTGGTGCGCGGACGAAGCGGCGAAGGTCATGCCCGTGTCTTTGAACGATGCAGTCGGGTTCATACCCTGGTGCTTGGCCTGGAGATTCTCGATTCCGGTCGCACGCGCACAGCGCGGCAGGCGGTAGAGCGGCGTGTTTCCTTCGCGCAAAGTAATGGCATGTTCGGCGGGAATGTGCGGCAGAAATTCGCGAAAGCGCCAGACTCCGCTCTGATCAAGGGCGTCGCGGGAGGTGCAGCGGCTTAACCATAGGGACTTCAGCGCTGCGGGATCGGCGGCTGGCGGGGTGGAGGTCCATCCCGGGAAAAAGAATTCCAGCAGGTCGCCACACAACGTGCAGCGAAAATCTTGAGCGGCGGAATCTGGAGTGGCGGCGCATGCGATACAACGCAAGCGGGAAACGGTTTCGGCGGTTTGAGTCGTCGACAAGGGTTTATGATCCGGTGATGGCAGCGACTACACTCGCTCGTCCATTGACATGATACGGCACGGCTGTGCTGGCGCGGCTTGGATTAGCACCTGAATTCTCGGACGCTGCTACGCGGGCGGGGGCGCCCGCGCCACACTTGCTTTACCGCAGGTACGAGTTCGTCTTATTCATCCAGTCGGCGCGGGGCGGGTTGAAGACGTCGAAATCCACCGTGTCTTCGAGGGCCTCGGCCTTGTGCGGCATGTTCGGCGGGATCGTCAGCACTTCTCCCGAATTCACCACAATCTCCTTGCCGTCGATCCAGAACTTCAGCGCTCCTTCCGCAATGAACGTGACTTGCTCATTGGGATGGCTGTGTTCGGGCACGATACATCCTTTTTTCAAAAGGACGCGGGCTAGCATGATGTTTTGCCCAACCACGAAGTGCAGCCCAAGGAGAGGATTTAAGGGTTCGACGTCAATTGACTTCCAAGCCACATGGCGCAACTGGGCTGGCCGAGGCTTGCCTTTTGCGACTGTGTCTCTAAGAGCAACTTTACTGGCGGGCCGCGTCTTCTTGCCGGCCGCACTCTTTTCTTGTGCTTTCGATTTTTTCTTTTTCATGGTGTCTCAATGAACAATACTACAACCCTTTATACAGACCGCCGTCGACAAGGATGGTCTGGCCAGTAATATAGGAGGCGCGCTCGCTGGCGAGCCAGACAATGGTATCGGCAAGCTCGCGCGGTTCGCCCAGACGCTTCAGGGCAGTGTCGGCCGCCCAGCCTTCGAATATTTCTTTCTCGCTTTTGCCAAGTGTGGCGGAACGCACATGCGCGAGTTCCTTCAGGCGGTCGGTGGCGGTGAAGCCCGGGCCGACATTGTTGACGAGGATGCCGTCTTTGCCGAACTCATTGGCGAGGCTCTTGACCAATCCGACCACCGCAGCCCGCACCGCATTGGAATAGACGAGGTCGGCCACCGGCTGCTTGGTGGTGATGGATGTGATGGTGATAATTCGTCCCCATTTTTTCTTCTGCATGTGCGGGATGACCTGGTGCGCGAAATAGACGGCGCTCATGAAGTTCACATCGACAGCACGTTTCCACTCGTCGATCGTGGTTGCGAGAAAACCTTTGGCGGGAGGGCCTCCGGCGTTGGTCACACAGATATCGGCGCTGCCAAATTTCTGAACTACGGCATTCACGAAGTCGCGGACAGCGGCCGCGTCGGTGACATCGAACGGCTCGGCAAGAACCTCCACTTTGTGCTCTCGGCGAACCTTTTCGGCGACTACGTTGATCGTCTCCCGGTTGCGCGCACAGATAGCCAAGCGGCAACCTTCGGCGGCGAAGGCCTCGGCAGTGGCACGCCCAAGTCCCTGGCTGGATGCGGCAACGATAGCAACACGATTCTTAAGTCCGGTTTCCATAAGCGCGCCATTATAAAGTCTGCGAGCGGCTGTGTCTCGCGCGAGATGCCTTGACTGACGTGTCTTATGGACACGTGTTCAGCGTAGAGTTCGCTCAAATCGCGCGAAGTTGTGCCTTGCCGCGACTTGGCAGGGCAGGTAATCTTAAGTTAACCAGTTCGACCATCCCAGCTAGACCAAGGACAATATGTCAGCCGCCCGTTACATTTGGATCGACGATTCTTTGAGACCCGCCAGTGAAGGCATGGTCCCGTTTCTGAGTGCCGGAATGCAATTCGGCTTCAGCGTGTTCGAAGGCATCCGCTGCTACTCGACCGACAAAGGTCCGGCCGTGTTTCGCATGAACGAACACGTGGACCGGTTGCTTGATTCAGCCCATATCGTTGGCTTTCGCGACCTGCCTGTTACTGCCGAGCAAGTGAGGATGGCTATTAATCAGACGATTACCGCGAACGAATTTTCCGCGTGCTACATTCGTCCCATGATTTACCTGGACGGCGCGATGTCAATGACCGTCGAGGCCGGGCGGCCGCGCTTCGTAGTGGCCGTATGGGAGTGGAAGAATTTTCTTGGCGCCGAGGCGAAGGAGCGCGGCATCCGCGCCAATATTGCGTCGTTCACGCGGCTGCACCCGAACATCATGATGACAAAAGCCAAGGTCTCGGGAAATTATGTGAGCTCGATTCTGGCAAAGACTGAGTCGCAGCGCGCCGGTTTCGATGAGGCAATCATGCTGGGGCCGGATGGATATGTGGCGGAGTGCACCGGAGAAAATCTCTTTACCGTGCGCAACAAAATCATCTACACCACGCCGCGGGCGGGCATTCTGGAGGGGATCACTCGTGACAGTTTGATCACACTGGCTCGGGATCTCGGCTACTCCGTGGTCGAGGAACCCATCTCGCGCGACCAGCTCTATATTGCCGACGAAGTTTTTGTGTGCGGCACGGCGGCGGAGGTTGTGGCGCTGCGCGAAATCGATTTCCGCGTCATCGGCGATGGCAAAGCTGGCCCTGTTACACGCGCTTTGCAGCACGAGTTCGACAAGCTGGTGAGTGGAAAGCATGCGAGGTCGGCGGAGTGGCTGGCGCCGGTGCCAGCACTAAATGCTGCGGCAGTGCGAAGCTAGCACTTTCGTGTAGAGACGGGGCTTGCCCCGTCTTGTCTGTCCGCGGCGGGAGACGCGGCAAGCCGCGTCTCTATAGGAGATTCGAGATGAAGAAACACGAGTTCCGCCAGGAAACGGAAGCGGTACGCGGCGGCACGAGCCTGGTCAAGAAGAACGGGCCGCTCTCCACGCCGATCTATCAGACTTCGACTTTCGAGGTCACGGACATGCAGGAGCAGGTGCGCGCCACTCCTACGGACCGCTACTACACGCGCTACGGCAATGCCACAAATACGGTCCCGGAGAATGCCATCGCCGAATTGGAGGGCGCGGACGCGGCGTTGTTGTTCTCTTCGGGAATGGCCGCGATCACGACGTCGATTCTGGCGCTGGTCAAGGCAGGCGACCATATCGTGGCGCAGCGCGATATTTATGGCGGGGTAATCAAGTTCCTGTCGCAGTGGCTGCCGAAGCTGGGAGTCGAAACCACGTTCGTCGACACCAACGACATCGAGCAGCACGAGAGAGCGATACGGCCCAATACGAAGCTCCTGCACATCGAGTCGCCTACGAATCCGACGGTGCGGGTCGTCGATCTCGAAAAGATCGCGGCCCTGGCGCGCAAGCACGAACTGATCACGACCATTGATTCGACTTTTGCCACGCCAATCAATTGCCGTCCCGCGGAGTGGGGCATCGACCTGGTGCTGCATTCCGGGACGAAGTATTTTGGCGGACATTCTGACATTATGTGTGGCATTGCAGCGGGGCGACGCGATTTGATTGAGCAGATCCATCACTCGCGCACCACGCTTGGCGGCTGCATGGATCCGCATGCGGCGTTTCTGCTGCTGCGCGGGATCAAGACGCTGGCCGTCCGGGTGCAGCGGCAGAACGAAAACGCCTTGCGGCTTGCCGAGTTCCTAAGCCGGCATCCCAAGGTGACGCGGGTGCACTATCCCATGCTGAAGGAACATCCCGACTACGCGATCGCGAAGAAACAGATGGCAGGCGCGGGCGGCGTTCTGAGCTTCGAGGTAGAGGGCAGCGGCGCCGACGCTTGCCGCGTGGCCGAGGCGCTGAATCTGTTTACCCTAGCACCCAGTCTGGGCGGAGTGGACTCGCTGGTGACCATCCCGGTGCTGACCTCGCATTACCTGATCGATCCGGCGGTGCTGCAAAAAATGGGCGTGACGGAGCAGATGATCCGGCTGTCGGTCGGCGTTGAACACGTCGAGGATCTGATGTCCGACCTGGAGAAAGGGCTGAGCGTGCTCAGCCGGGAGCGCGTGCGCGTGGGCGCGGCGGACTAACGGGTTAGTCAGTGTACAGCAGCGAATCCCACTCATCACAACAGGCGCGACGTGTGGGGCGCCTTGGTTTCCGCTAGAACATGAACTTCAAGCCAAGTTGCAGGATGCGGGCGTTGTGCGCTCCCTGAGTACGCAGGAATCCAGAACCGGGATCGCTGCTAAAGGTGTTATCGCCCGACGCATTGTTGCTCGCACCCGAGCCCGAATCGCCCGCCACCGGGAGCCATTGGGTGTGATTAAAGATGTTGTATGCCTCCGCCCGGAATTCGAAAGCGGCCTGCTCCTTGATCGCGAAGTGCTTGAACAGGGACATGTCGAAATTGGTGCGACGCGGGTTGCGCAGCAAGTTTCTGCCGGAGTTGCCGAAGGTCAATCCGCGCGGAGCAACAAAAGCGTTCGGATTCGCAAAAAGCGGACTGTAGCCGTCCAGAGGACTTTGCTGAATGGCATTGGGGTTACCGACCAGATCGGGCCGCGAAGCAGCACCAACTCCGTTGGCAACACCGGCGTTATCCGCGGCGAAGGCCACTCCATACGGTGTGCCCGTTTGGAAGCTCGTAATGCCGGAGAATTGCCAGCCCCCCAAAATCTTATGCGTGAGCCCAGGCTGTTTGAAGATCGGAAGATCCCAAACATAGCTTAGGTTGAGGACATGACGCTGATCGAAAGCTGAGCTGGCCCGGTTGGCGGATGGGTTGAACGAATCGTTGAAAGCGGAATCGTAACGGTCGGACGAGTCGTCGATGGCATGGCTGTAGGTGTAAGAGAAATTCAGCTGCAGGCCGCCGATGGTGTGACGAACCGAGGTTTGTAGGGCATGGTAGGTGGAGGAAGCCGCAAATTGCAGGTGGGTGATATCGCCGTAGCCGATGTATTGGCGGAAGGGATCAGGGTTGTTGCCGCAGGCCACTGAAAGGTTAGTCGCAACCTGCCCTGTGACCGCGGTCCCATTCACGGACAAGGTGCTGCAGTCCGTATTGAATGTCGGTGAAGTGGGGTCAGTATCCATGAATTCGCCAGGAGCGTATGGGTTCTGCGACAGGGGCACGGGGTGAAGTTGATTAAGGTTCGTCTGCCGATTGAGATGGGTCCCCTTGCTTCCCACGTATGAAATCGTGGCCACGGTATTTCTTAAGAACTCCCGCTGGACATCGAGGTGCCACTGCTGCATATACGGCCATGTAGCCTTAGTTGGAATAGCGACGACACTGAGCGGGAATTGAGGCGCGACCAAACCGCTGCCGATCAATGAATAGCCTGAGGCTCCACCACCTCCGATGTTGTTCTGCTGGACCGTAGTGGCAAGTGGAGGCGAGTTCTCCAGCGACTCGGTGTTACCTTCGTTGCCATTGGCGTGTTCAAAGAAGATGCCATAGCCGCCGCGAATTGCGGTTTTGCCGTTGCCTTGCGGATCCCAAGCAAACCCGATTCGTGGAGCGGGGTTAAAGAGGTGGCCCTTCATGCAACTGTCCGGGACACCAGGGGTCACGCCGCACTGCACAATTCCGTTGGGCAGCCCGTTGATGAAGAGATTGGACACGATCCCAGTGGTCGGATCGATGGTCGTTACGCCGGGCTGGTACTTATTTGGATCGAAGTTGAAGGCCTGATGATAGCGCTCACGGTATGTTCCGAAAAGACTCAGGCGCAACCCAAGATTCAGAGTTAATCGGTTCGTGACTCGGAAGTCGTCCTGGAAGTAGGGTTCGACAATCTTGTAGCGGTTGTAGTACTTAACGTGGTGGTCTTGCTGACCGAAACTCGAAATGTATCCCAGCAACAGATCTGCAAAAGCATTCCCGCTGCTGGAGGCGTTCGAATCGTCGAACGTTAGATATCCCGGGATCGATCCGGCGCCAAGTTCTCCACCCAACTCGTTCTTCTGGGCAGTGACAACGTAAGCACCGAATTGGAGGTTGTGTTTGCCAATGCTCTTGCTGACATTGTCACGATATGTGTAGGTCGGATTGGCGTTATAGGGCCCGTTAGGGATGTAGCCGGCGTCCATTCCGAAGCCATTGCCATAGAGGTTGGTAACCAAGTTGAATCCAGGGATGATGCCGCCACCATTACCGCCAAAAAGATCGCCGATGGGTAAGCCCTGCGGCCGCTGCCAAGCACCCGTGTCAGTGAGAACAATGTGATCGGTCGTATAACTGAACACAAATTCATTAAGCAGCGTCGGCGAGAATGTGGTACTCAGGCGAGTGACAAGACTCACGCCGGGCCCTTTGAAATTTGTGCCGATTGTTGGGAAGGTTCCAACGTTGGTCCAAAGCGGGACAGAGTTCTGCTTGACCCACGAATCGTGGATATACCGGAAAGTTAACCTGTTCTTGTCGTTGATGTTGTGATCGATGCGGAGGAGTTCCTCGCGCCAGTCAACTGGTTCGGGCGCGACTCCTACGAACGAAGTGCCGTCGGGGCTGTTGGGTAATGGGATGGTTGCCAGCAAGGCTTGCGCAACGGGTTGACTGTCTTGAAAAGCCTGCAGGCCAGTCAGGTCCGCGCCGACATTGGGGCATCCTGGAGTATCAGGCGCCGGACAGTCTGCGCTGAAGTCGCCCGCGCGCTCTGCCAGCGTTGGAACTGGCGAATTGAAAGTTGCCGGCACGCGGTCGCGCCGCCATTCCTGCGACCAGAAGAAGAACGTCTTCTGCTTGCCGTTGTTATAAAGTCCAGGGATAAATACCGGTCCGCCGATCGTGTAGCCAAAGTCATTCTTCTTGTAGGGTGGGACATTGGGCAAGAAGTAGTTCCTGGCATTGAAGGTGTCGTTGCGCACAAACTCGTAGGCATTCCCGTGAAAACTGCTGGTGCCGGACTTGGTCTCGACTTCGACGGTTCCGGATCCGCTGCGTCCGTACTGCGCGCCGTAATTCGAGGTCAGTACTTTGAACTCGGCAATTGCTTCCAGGCTGGGATAGACGTTCAAGGAGGTGTTGCTGCCGTTGTCCATGTTGTCGCCGCCGTCGAGTTCCCAGTTGTTGTATTCGACGCGACCGCCATTGATGCTGTATTGCACGCTGCCCGCAATGCCGACCTGGCCTTCGTCCTGACCCGTCTGATTAGTAACGCCCGGAACCAATGTGACTAGTTGGGTGAAGTTGCGGCCGTTCAACTGGAGCTGGGTAATCTCTTTACCTGTAACCGTGCCAGCTAGGTCTGAGGATTGGGTCTCGACCTGTGCCACGTTGGCGCCCATGACTGTCACCTCTGTGCTGGCGGCGCCAACCTGAAGCGAGACGTCCACGCGGGCCTTTTGCGCAACCTGCAGAATCACACCGGTTGCCTGATATTTCTTGAAGCCCGGCGCGTTTACCGTGAGGTTGTAGGAAGCAGGAGCGGGGAGGGCGGGTACTGAATACTCGCCGTCGGAATTTGAAGCAGTGGTACGATTAATACCTCGCTCTGTATTGGTCACCGCGATCTCTGCGTTGGCAACGCTCGCGCCGGTGGAGTCGCGGACCGTCCCTGTCAAAGAGGCTGTATCCTGGGCATGCACCAACGCCGCCGAAAGCATCAACACTCCTACCGCGATTCCACATAGCAGCCGAACTCTCATAGTCTGACTCCTTCGCCGATTCGACGCAGAACAAATGCCTGACGCTCTTCCCCCGGAACGCAGCCCCTGCCAGATTTTCTGCGATCCATTCTCCCAGCGCTCCCGGCGCTCCCGGCGTTCCGCCCAAAAGCAGTCAAATGCCTTTATTAAAACGTATCAATACTGCGTCAGGTGTCTCGCTCTGTCAAGAGAAAATGCACTGATTGGGAGCCGGGAAAGCTACTTTAGGCTGCGGGTGGACTCGCGCACGATCAGCTCGGGAACGATTCTGCGGTGAATGGTTCGGATCGGTTTCTTTTCTAGGCCGGCGTTGATGGCTTCGAGCACGATGGTGGCGGCAGCGGTTCCCATGATTTCCATGGGCTGGCGTACCGTCGTGAGGGCTGGAGAATAGATGGCGGAGGGCGATACGTCGTCAAAGCCAATCACCGAGCATTGATCGGGGACGCGAACGCCGGCTTTGCCAAGCGCTCGGATCGCGCCGAAGGCCGTCATATCGTCGAAGGCCATCAGCGCGGTAAAAGGACGGTGCCGGTGCAGCAATTCCTCCGTTAATTTGTATCCCTGTTCAAAACTTGAAAACGGATCTCCCGATTCTGGTAGATCGACGATCAGCCTCGGATCGAGTTCGAGGTCGCGTTCGCGGGCTAGCGTCCGAACTCCTCGCCAACGCGGTTCGGTGTCGGACAACTGGTGAGGGCCGCGAATGAAGGCGATCTTGCGATGGCCCAGCGAATAGAGATGTTCGAGCGCGGCGCGGGCACCGACCGCGTTGTCCACAATGACCGAACTGATCTTGTCGTTCGTGAGTTCACGGCCTACGGTCGCGGTCGGAATGTTGTTCTTCTCCAGATCGGCTAAGACGTTGATGTCCACAAACAGCCAGTTGGCGAGGACGACCAGGCCTTCGATGCGGCGGTCGAGCAGCATCTCTAAATACCGTTCGAAGCGGCTGCGCTCGTTGTGCACGTCGGTGAGGATGGGGAGGAATGACGACTGGTAGAGCGTGTTCTCGATGCCGCGCAGCACGAGCGTGCAGTAAGGGTCGGTCATGTCGAAGACCATGACGCCGACGGTGTGGCTGCGGCGGCCTCGCAGCGAGCGGGCAAACAGGTTGGGACGGTAACCAAGCTGCTGGGCGGCGCGCTGGATGCGTGTCTTCGTGGTGTCGGGAATGTAGCGGGCCAGCGGCGCGTTGTTCAGGACGATGGAGACGGTGGCGGAAGAAAATCCGCTGCGCTCGGCGACGTCGCGGATGGTGACTGCGGTGGACTTGGAGCGTTTGCGGGCGGGCTCGGATTTGCCGCGGGATTTCGCCGGCGAGGGGTTTCGCGTAGGCTTCGAATCGGAAGATTCCATGGACTCCTTGAATTTCAGCCTCTTGCTGGCGGACACTACAGGACGATGAATCGAGTGTCAAGCATTCGCGTGCGCGCCGTGGTTCTGCTGCTGGTCTTTCTGTCTGGCGGGCTATCCATGGAGGTCAGCGCACAGAGCAGGGCGCGGACTAAGGCCGGGACCGGAGCGGCGCAGGTGGCGGGTGATCCGCAGAAGCTGTTTGTGGCCGGGGAAGCCGCACTGCGTGCGGGCAAGCTCGATGAAGCCGAGCGCGACTTCCGGCAAGTGTTAGCCATCAACCCTGGCGTAGCGGGGGCTTATGCGAATCTTGGCGTGATTCATATGCGTCGCAAGCAGTGGGCTCTTGCTCTGGCGGCGCTGCGCAAGGCCGAAAAACTTGCTCCGGACGTAGCGGGGATCCGGCTGAACATCGGGCTCGCTTATTTCCGGCAGAACGATTTCTTGCGGGCAATCCCGCCGTTTGAGTCGGTGGTGAAGCAGGCACCCGATTCGTACCAGGCTCGTTACCTGCTGGGGCTCTGCTACTTCTTCAACGATCGTTGGACGGATGCGATCGACATGCTGGAGCCATTGTGGGGACAGGCGTCGGGACAACTGAACTATCTCTATGTGCTGGAGCATGCGGCGGACAAGGCCAAGAACTCGGCGCTCGAGGAGAAAGCGGCGGCGCGGCTGGTTGAGGTCGGCGAGGGGTCTCCGGAGTTTCATCTGCTGATGGGCAAGGCGCATTTGAATCGCGGAGAGTACGACGACGCGGTGAAGGAACTGGAGACGGCCGTGCAGGCTGATCCCAAGCTGCCCTTTGTACATTTCAATCTGGGACTGGCCTACACCCAGAAGCAGGACGATGAGCGGGCGCGCGACGAGTTTCACAAGGATATCGCGCTGGAGCCGGATGTGCCGTTCAGCTACGACAAGTTGGGAGGCCTCGAGGCCACTGCCGGGAACGAGGATGAGGCGGCGAAAAACTATCGCAGCGCGCTGAAGATCGATCCACAGATGATCAGTTCGCTCATGGGGCTGGCAAAGGTTGAAGAACACCAGCGGCACTATGCGACCGCGCTCTCGGAACTGGATAAGGTCATCGGGCTCGACAGCGGTAATGCCAGCGCGCGTTATCTGCGCGGGCAGGTGCTGGTGCGCATGGGTCGCGAGAAGGAAGGGCGCGAGGAGTTGGCGTCGGCTACCAAGATGCTCAACGAGCAGCGGGCGGCGCGGCATAAGGAACTGGAGGGAGAGACGGTGCCGAGTCCGGAACTGGCGCGGGAGCCGGAGTAGAGCGAGACGGGGCAAGCCCCGTCTCTACAGCGGAATAATCGTAGGTCAATGCGCGGCTTGCACGCACTCCAGAATTTCGGCTTCGCTTAGAGTGTGGTCGCTGGACTTGGCGCACTTGTAGATGCGCTCGACTACCTCATCGTTTGCCGGAAGGCCCCGGTGCTCCAGCCAGAAAAGGACGTTTGATTTTCCACTCATTGGGCCGATGTCGATGATCTGTTCGAGGCCGAAGTAGTGTGAGGGGACCCCGGAATACACCGTGTTCGCTAGCTCAATATCTTTTTTCTTATACGCTTTGATGACTGCGGCCGCGTGAACGCCGGTCGCGGTGCGAAACGCGTCCTCACCCACCACCGGATAATTCGCGGGAATCGGAACGCCGGTGGCGGCAGAGACCTTTTCGCAATATTCCTTAAGCTTAGTCAAGTCCTGCTTGTCCCAGGGCGCGATGCCCATGAGCTTCAAGTTAACTAGCATCTGATCCATCTGCGTGTTGCCTACACGCTCTCCTATGCCTAGGGCCGTCGCGTGAATGCAGTCCGCTCCTGCTACTAATGCCGCCATCGAGTTCGCGATGGCCAAGCCGCGGTCGCAGTGGCCGTGCCAGTCGACGCGAATCTTTTCGCCGGAGGGCTTGACCACTTGTTCAAGCACAAACTTGACCAGCGCGAGAGTGCCCATGGGCGTGGCGTGTCCGGCAGTGTCGCAGAGCACCAGGGCGCGGGCTCCACAGTTAATGGCCACCGAATTGAGCTGCTTCACAGTTTCCGGATCGCAGCGGGTCGTGTCTTCGGTGACGTACATTACGTCCAGACCGAGGGAGATCGCATATTTGACGGCCTTTTCGGTGGTTTGAAGCAGGAAGTCGCCGTTCCAGCCTTCGGTGTAGCGACGGATAGGGCTGGTTCCCAGAAACGCAGCAACCTCGATGGGGAGGCCGGTCTTCTGGACGATTTCGGCGATGGGGCGAATGTCGTTTTCGTGGGTGCGGGCGGCGCAGTAGGCCGTGATCTTCATTTTGTGCGTGACGATTTCATGCGCCAGCGCCGTGACGTGCTCGATCGCGCGGGGGCCCGCTCCGGGGAGGCCGAGATCGAGTGTGTTGATGCCTAGCGCCTCCATCAGGTGGAGGATTTCGATTTTCTGTTCGATGGAAGGATCGCGGACGGAGGGCGACTGCAGGCCGTCGCGCAGCGTTTCATCGGTCAGGCGCACTGGGCCGGGCGGATGCAGGGACTTTGGGTAGAGAAGATTCCAATCGTAGATGAGTTCAGAAATGTTCACAGGCAAACTGCCAGCTGTCAGCTCTCAGTTCTCAGCTCTCAGGAAACACATGCGGCCCCCACTGCAAATGCAACCCACAAATCGCCTTGATCCCCCACTTCAGCGCCTAAAGGCGCATTCACAATGCCATACTTGCGGCATGCCTGAACAGCTGAAGGCATGCCCTGATACGAATCTCACTTGCACCACGGGCTGCTACGACTTCTTCTCTTCCTTGGGAGGAACGGTTAGGCCGAATACCGAAAGCTGCCCTCGTCCGGCGACGTTCATTCCTCTTGGATCTTCGGGACTCGGCAAGTAGAGCGTCTGGCAAAATTCGCAGCGATAGACTTCGGCGTCCGCTCCCCAGGCTTTCTCCACGCAGCCGCATTCCTGCTCTAGCACGTCGGCGGCGTAGAACCAGCGCTTCAGGTGTCCGCCGCAGAACTTGCCCTTGTCGTTTTTCTCGTTGCAGGCACGCTGGCCGGTCTTCTTGATTTTGACTTTGTGGTTGGGAAGCTGCGGGGCCGTGCCGGGGACTGCGGTTGCCGTTTCGCTGGAAGCCATTCTTTCTCCTGCGCGCCTTCGCCAAGGCCGCGTTCTGTTATTTTACTCAGCCATTGCCTTCTGACCAAGGCCGCCCGGTTGGGGGTGGCACGGTAGGTTCGTTAACCACAAAGGACACGAAGGTCCACGAAGATTCCAAATTGCAAGGTTGCCCTTCGCGCTCCTTCGTGGCCTTGGTGGTCAATGAATCTGGGACATGGCTTGCTATTGTTGCTTCGCGATCGAGCGCAGCCACGAGGTGAACTCCCGCATCGGGCGGCTGACTAGATGGCGCCTCGCCCTTATGTAGCCGATCCGGCGATAGCTCTTGATCTGTAGATGAACCAGGGTACAACCGGCGGCATTCGAGGCTGCCATCTCCGGTACCACGCTCAGCCCGAACCCTGATCGCACCAGTTCGAAAATACTTTCCAGCTGGTTGGTCTCAAAAACGGAGTGCAATTCCGCCTTGGCGCGAGCGCAGGTGGTCATCACGTCGTCGCGCAGGCAATTTCCTTCCTTGAGCAACAAAAGCCGTTCGTGGCGCACTTCTCCCAGATCGACGGTGGAATGCCCACTCAATGGATGTTTCGGCGGCAGCGCCACTAGCAGTTGCTCACGAAACAGTTCGCTGCACACGATGTCGGCTTTCGGCACAGGCAAGCGCACCACCGCCAGGTCGATTTCTCCGGCTTGCAGCGCCTCAATCAGTTGCGATGTGGTTTCTTCGCGGAATTGCAGGTTGATTCTCGGGAAGCGACGCGTGAAGTCGCCGATGGTGCGCGCAATGAAGTACGGCATGATGGTCGGAATGACACCGATCCGTAGCGTGGCGTATCCCTCATTCAGCGCGGCGATGCGGCTCTCGGCTTCTGCCACCTGTTGCAGGATGCCAACCGCCATCGTGTGGAGTCCTTCGCCGGCAGCGGTCAGGCGCACGGAACGGCCCAGGCGCTCAAAGAGCGGACTGCCAAGATCTTTTTCGAGCCGCTTGATCTGCTGCGAAAGGGAGGGCTGGGCGATGCCGAGTTGCTCAGCCGCACGAGTGAAGTTGCCGGCGCGCACAATCGCGCAAAAATAGCGGAGCTGATGAAGTTCCATGGTTAACCGCCCTCCACTTTTGTCATCCTGAGCGAAGCGAAGGACCTGCTTGTTGCCACTGCACGAAACAGCAGGTCCTTCGCTTCGCGAAGGATGACAACTCGCAAGCTTGGTTCTGCGTCCATAGGTTTTTCCTATATCACGGATTCATTATGCCATCTATCACCTATGAATGAAACGGAATAGAGTCAAGACCAACCTCAAAGTTCAACCGTCAATTTGAAGGAGCGTGAACCATGCCAGAGGAAAAGAAACAGCTCACGACCGCTGCCGGACGTCCGGTGGGAGACAACCAGAATTCGCTGACCGTGGGGCCGCGTGGCCCGGTCGTATTTGAAGACTTTTTGCTTTTTGAAAAAATGGCCGCGTTCAATCGCGAGCGTATTCCGGAACGAATTGTGCACGCGAAAGGATCGGGCGCCTATGGGCATTTCACCTGTACCAACAAAGACATGGCGAAGTACACAACCGCCAAGCTGTTCAACAAAGTTGGAAAGAAAACACCGACATTCATTCGCTTCTCGACGGTCGGCGGCGAAAAGGGTTCGGCTGACACCGAGCGTGATCCGCGCGGGTTCGCCCTCAAGTTCTATACCGAAGAAGGCAACTGGGACATGACGGGAAACAACACGCCTGTCTTCTTCATTCGCGACCCGCTGAAGTTCGGCGACTTTATTCACACGCAGAAGCGCGACCCGCAGACCAATCTCAAGTCGCCGACCATGATGTGGGATTTCTGGTCGCTCTCGCCGGAATCGCTGCATCAAGTGACGATTCTGTTCTCCGACCGCGGCACTCCCGACGGCTATCGCCACATGGACGGTTTCAGCAGCCACACCTTCAGCTTGATCAACGCCAAGAACGAACTCTTCTACGTGAAGTGGCACTTCAAGACCAAGCAGGGAATCAAGAACTTCAACGGCGAAGACGCGGCGGCGATGCGGGGCGTCGATCCCGATTATGCGCAGCGCGATCTTTTTGAGGCGATCGCGAAGGGCGACTTCCCCAAGTGGCGGGTGTCGATTCAGATCATGACGGAAGCAGAGGCGGAGACGTACCACATCAATCCGTTCGACTTGACCAAGGTCTGGCCGCACAAGGACTATCCGCTGGCCGAGGTGGGGGAACTGGTGCTCGACCGCAATCCCGAAAACTATTTTGCGGAGGTGGAGCAGGCTGCGTTTGAGCCTAAGAACGTTGTGCCGGGGATGGGCTACTCTCCGGACAAGATGCTGCAGGCGCGCTTGATCTCGTATCCGGATGCGCATCGTTACCGGCTGGGAGTGAATTACGATTCGCTGCCGGTCAACAAACCGCAGTGTCCGGTGATGCACTACAGCCGCGACGGGGCAATGCGGTTCGACGGGAACTTTGGATCGGCGCCCAACTACGAGCCGAACAGTTTCGGTGGGCCAGCCGAGGATCCTGCGTATAAGGAGCGAGCGCGCACGATCACGGGATCAGTCGATCGGCACAATCATCGCCTCGGCAATGACGACTACACGCAGCCGGGGAATCTCTTCCGCCTGATGAAGCCGGATGCGCAGAAGCGGCTGATCGCCAACATCGTCGGGAGCTTGAGCGGCGCGCCTAAGCGTATTCAGGAGAAACAGGTCGGGCATTTCCTGAAAGCGGACCCGGCTTATGGGCGCGGCGTGGCAGAAGGGCTCGGACTCAGTGTGGAGGAACCGGCCTTGGCCAGCGACTAGAACTGTAGCGCCGGCATCTTGCCGGCTGTCCCGAGGGCGTCTCGCCCTCGTCGCGGCGGGCGAGGACGCCCGCCGGACAGCCGCCGAGGACGGCGGCGCTACAGTTTCAATTCGACTGCCCCGAACTGTCTCAGCTTCGGGGCCTTTTTTTTGCGTCATAAGTGGCGACATTCGTGGAGCAATGCGGTCGACACTCCTTACCGGTTGAGTGCACAATGGCTGGCGTTACGAATCCGGTGAATTGGGGGGAATGCGAATGAGCGACAGGGATCGAGACCGCGAATTGGGGATGGGGCGCGAGATTACCCGTCGCGATTTCTTGAACGGAGTGAGCATCGCCGTCGGCACTTCCCTGCTTGCGGGAAATCCCACGTGGCTGAAAGCGTTTGGCGTGCCGGGATCCCCGTTCGCTCCGGAGAAGGATCCGGGCTATTACCCGCCGGCTAAAACCGGCATGCGCGGGAGCCACGATGGCTCCTGGGAAATTGCACACGACTTGCGCGATGGCAAGAAGTGGCCGGACTCGGCGGACGATGGCGAGTCGTATGACCTGATCGTTGTCGGCGCCGGTATCAGCGGACTCGCGGCGGCATACTACTACCGCAAGCTTGCGGGAAAAGAATCCAGGATTCTAATCCTCGACAACCATGATGATTTTGGCGGCCACGCCAAGCGCAATGAATTTCAGGCGGGTAAGCGATTGCTGCTCGGATACGGTGGAACTCAATCCATTGAAGCGCCGGGCAATTACAGCAAGGTGGCGATTGGACTTTTGAAAGAACTGGGCATCGACACACAGAAATTCTACAAGTACTACGACCAGAAATTGTTTGATTCGATGCATCTCAAAGAAGCGGTCTTCTTCGACAAGGAAACATTTGGCACCGACCGCCTGGTGCCGCAGAGAGGCCTGCACTACTTCGGCGTCGAATTCGCGATGGAGAATGTTGCCCAGATTCCAATCGCAGAGGCCGCGCACAAGGATCTCCTGCGACTGCAGCACGCCAGCGTCGATTACATGCCTGGGCTTTCGCCGGAGCAGAAGAAAACGAAGCTGATCAAGACCAGCTACAAAGATTTTCTGCTGCAATACGTGAAAGTCCACGCCGATGTGGTCAAAGTGTTCCAGAGCTCGACCCATGATTTATTTGCGGTCGGCGTTGATGCCGTTTCGGCCTACGACTGCGCCCGCGAAGGATATCCGGGCTTCAAGGGAATGCACCTCCCCAAGAGCCATGAGCAGAATCCCGAGCAGGATGAGCCTTACATCTTTCATTTTCCGGACGGCAATGCGTCCATCGCCAGGATGCTGGTGCGATCGCTGGTGCCCGGAGTTCTTCCCGGCCACACCATGGAAGACATCGTTATGGCCCGTGCGGATTATGCCCGCCTGGACGATGCCGCCTCTCCGATTCGCATCCGACTGAACAGCACCGTGGTGAAGGCTCGGCATCTCGGAGATCCCGCGAACGCGAAGGAAGTCGAAGTCACCTACGTTCGTGGCGGACAGGCGCGGCGGATCCGCGGCGCGAATTGCATTCTTGCCTGCTACAACATGGTGATTCCATTTCTGTGCCCGGAGATGCCCGACAAGCAAAGGGAAGCGCTCGCGTACTGCGTGAAGTTGCCTTTCGTCTATACCAACGTGCAAATCCGCAACTGGAAAGCTTTTCAGAAGCTCGGCGTCAGCGGGATCTATGCTCCGGGGTCCTATTTCAGCAACGTCACCTTGGATTTCCCAGTGTCCATGGGCGGCTACCATTTTCCCAGTTCGCCAGAGGAATCGTGCCTGCTTCACCTTATGCGCTCGCCGTGCGAGCCGGGATTGGATTGCAAGGACCAGTACCGGGCCGGAAGATGGGAACTGGTCAGCACGAAATTTGAAACCTTCGAACGCCAGGTGCGAGAGCAACTGGGCCGCATGCTATCGGTCGGAGGTTTCGATCCCGCTCGCGACATTCAGGCGATTATGGTCAACCGCTGGCCTCACGGATATGCCTACGAGTACAACGCTTTGTTCGAACCTCTGGACCGGCCGGAATCCGAACGTCCATGTGTGATCGGGCGGCAGCCTTTTGGGAGAATCAAGATCGCGAACTCGGACGCCGACGGCCATGCCTACACCAATACCGCCATCGAGCAGGGCTATCGCGCCGTGCGAGAGATTGTGAAGGCGTGAACTCGGGATCTGTTAAGAGAGGCGCTAGTCAGAATTCCTTGCGCGGGGATGCCTGATCCGGACCGATGCGGCCGACCGTGACTTCGGCGACGAAATAGTTTTCGCCTTTCATGGGTACTCCGGCCATCCGCCGCAGCATTGCGATCTGGCCTACGTGAGTAAGCGCGTCGGCGATGGGGCCTTGAAACAATTTTTCGACGGGGGCCTGCAACGGCTTTTCCGACGCCAGGTAATCGTCGAACTTCTTGAGCGCGGCGAAAAAACGTTCGCACTCTTTGTCCCAGGCGAGTGGAGTCGAGTCATGCCACTGGCGGCTTCCGTCAACCATCGAAAGAGCCCAGTCCATCAGGTCGCCCATGTGCGCGAGGATTTTTGCTGGGGTGCGCGAAGTGTCGGGGGCGCCATAGTCGGCAAACTTGGGGCCAGCATCGCGAAGGGCTTTCGCCCCACGATAGGCGAGGGTGGAGAGAGTGTGGCGAAGCAAAGGGCGAGCGTCGGTCATGATTGCGCTACTTTCTTACTTGCTTGTCATCTTGAGCGAAGCGAAAGACCTGCCGTCTTGCTAGCGCCCGAGACAGCAGGTCTTTCGCTTCGCTCAGGATGACAAACTCTTTCAAGGTCTCGTCCAGTTCTACAATTTTCTTCGCCACAGGGCTCCGGCCGAGCGCACTCCGGCTCTTAGCTTCTCTCGCAACGGGCGGGCGTAGAGGAGGTCTAAGAAATTTTCCATCTCGGTTGCGAAGCCTCCACCGTAGCCGAACCACCAGATCTTCTTCATACGCGGCACGAGGTCGCTGTCGACGTACTTCACGCGCACCATTTCTTCCAGGCCCCAGCGTCCGTGGGTGCGGCCGATGCCGCTCGCTTTGACACCGCCGTGGGGAGCTTCACTGATGCTGAAGCAGGACACGGTGTCGTTCACCATCACGGTGCCGGCATTGATCTGGCGAGCCAGGCGTTCGCCTTGAGCGCGGTCGCGCGTCCACACGCTGGCGGCCAATCCGAAATCGGAATCGTTGGCCAGGCGCACGGCCTCGGCGTTGTCTCGGAAAGGCGCAATCGGCAGCAGCGGGCCGAAAGTCTCTTCCTGCATCACGCGCATGGTGTGATCGACTTTGGCCAGCACAGTAGGCGCAAAAAACGTTGGACCGAGATCGCGCAGGCGTGTGCCTCCGGTCAGCACTTGGGCGCCACGCTGCCTCGCGTCTTCTACCTGTGACTCCACCACGCGCACTTGCCGTTCGTGAATCATGGGACCGATTTCGGTGGCCGGATCCATGCCATTGCCGACGCGCAACTTTCGCGCCTTCTCGTGGCAAGCATCGAGGAAGGCGGGATACAGGCTCTGATGCACGTAACAGCGTTCGACCGACAAGCAGGTCTGGCCCGCATTCACGAACGCTCCCCAGACGGCGCCGCTGGAGGCGACATCGATGTCGGCATCTTCGAGCACGAGCATGGGGTCCTTGCCGCCCAGTTCGAGCACGACCGGAAGCAGGCGTTCGGCGGCAATCTGCGCGATGCGACGGCCTGTGGCAACGCTGCCCGTGAAGACCAGTTTGTCGATTTCACTTTTCACCAGCGCTGCGCCAGTTTCGCCTTCGCCCGGGAGCACCTGGAAAATGTCGGCGGGAACTCCGGCGTCGCGGAGCAGCGCCTGTAGTTCGAGCGCAATCAGCGGGGTCAACTCGGAGGGCTTGAGCACGACGGCATTGCCCGCAACCAGTGCCGCCATCGCCTCAGTCGCTGGAATCGAGAACGGATAATTCCAGGGCGAGATGATTCCGACTACGCCATAGGGCTCGTGCAGAATGCGCCCTGACTTGGTTTTGACCGCGGGATTTCCGTGCGGCAGCTTCTCTTCGCGCAGGATCGCGTAGGCGTTGTCGATCAGGAATCGCGCCGCGTCGAGCACGACCAGAACTTCGGTGAGCAGCGCTTCGACTTGCGGCTTCCCTGCTTCCTGGGTGATGCGGCGCGCAATGTCGGTCTTGCGCGCTAGCAGGATCTGCTGGAAGCGGCTCAAAAGCTGGACACGATTGCGGATGCCCCAAGCATTCCACTCCGGTTGTGCGGCGCGCGCGCGGGCCACTGCCGCGCGCACTTCGGTGGGACCGGCGCTGTCCAGTTCTCCCAAAACTTCACCCGTCGCGGGGTTCACGGAGGCGATGCGGGAGACGGCGAATTCGACATTGGTGGCCATCTGCGAAGAAGTTTACGCGGGACGGAAGGGACGCGCCAGAGGCTCTTTGATTTAGATCAGATCGGGCAAATACCTTTCGATATTTGTCATCTTGAGCAAAGCGAAAGACCTGCTGTCCCGGGCGCTGATAAGAAAGCTGGTCCTTCGCTTCGCTCAGGATGACAAAACTTGGGTGGTGCTTCGCTTCAATACTCCACTGCGACCAGGTACAGGCCGCTGGCGGGCGCGGTTGGGCCGGCCGCTGTTCGCTCACACGCTTCTAGAATGCGGCGCACATCTTCCGGGGCTAGAGTTCCCTTCCCTACCAACAGGAACGTACCGACCAGGTTGCGCACCATGTGATGGAGAAATCCGCTGCCGCGCACGGTGTAGATCAGTTCCTCGCTCTCGCGCGTCCAGGCGGAAGAGAAGATGGTCCGGATATTATTAGTCCCGCTATTTTCCGCGGCGGCCATGCGTTCTACCCGCTCTGGATCGACTGCCGCGAATGATGTGAAATCGTGCTCACCCACTACAACGCTTGCGGCAGCGACCATGGCCGATTCGTCCAGTGGGTAGGGATAGTGCCACACATAGCGCGCCAGAAACGGCGGGCAGATCGCACCGCGGTAAGTGCGGTAGCGATAGGTCTTGGCGCGCGCCGATTTTCGGGCATGGAAATCGGGGGTGGCCTCGGCCACCTCCACCACCCGGATCGACGCCGGCAGAATATCGTTCAATGCCTTCATCCAGTTTTCGGGTGGGATAGTTGACGCGGTCGCAAAACTGGCCACCTGTGCCAGGGCATGCACTCCTGCGTCGGTGCGACCCGACCCCTGCGGCAGTACCTTTTCGCCGCTCAGGCGTCCAATGGCTGACGCCAGCGCACCCTGCACGGTGGTCCGGTCGGGCTGCACCTGCCAGCCCGCAAACTCGGAACCGTCATACGAAAGGATCAGTTTGAGATTGCGCACGTTCTTTTTCGAGTCCGGAGTTGCCTCGGAGACATCGTAAGTGTTTACAAAGTTTTACGGCAGCCGTCACAGAAGGCGCGGCGGCGCGTCAGCTATACTATTTCACTTAAGCTCACATTCAATTAAGTTCGATGAAAAAGATTGCCTTTCCCAAGGGTTACGAAAAGATTGCAAGGAACTCTTGCCTGTCGTTCTACGTATTAACAAAGGGTTAGCAACAGTGCGGACAGATTCGTCCGTTTCCCTCGAAACTGATCGCTTGAGTCCGATGGATGGAGATGATGCGAATGCAACGTTCTAGAGTATTGACTGCGTTTCAGCGGGCTGCCGCCCTTTTTCTAGCCGCCAGCATCGTGCCTGCGGGGTGGGCCCAAGACACCTCATCCGTGCCCAGCGCGCCGTCGGCACAGATGCAGAGCCAACAGGCCATGCCTTCGAAATCGCAGCCGTTTGACGTGAGGGAGTACTCGAAACCGAAGTCGGCCTTTACCAACCCAATTGGCCCGTATAAGCCTCGATTTATCGCTCCGCCGAACCTGGCTAACACACCGCGCATCGATCAACTCATGCACGACGGCAAGCTTTATATTTCGATGAATGACGCGGTCGCATTGGCCCTCGAGAACAACCTCGATATCGCGATCGCGCGCTACAACTTAAACATCGCTGATACCGACGTCTGGCGAGCTCAATCGGGCGCCAACACCATTCTCGGCGTGAACAGCGGAGTCGTGCAGAACACGCCCGGTGGCGGCGTGGGCGGACTCGGCACACAGGTTGGCTCAGGCCAGGGTGGAACCTCGGTGGCGGCGGGTGGCGCGGGCGCTGGCTCGGCTGGCCTGGTTGGATCGAGTCTGGGTAGCGGACCGCTCATCACCAGCTTCGACCCCGTAATCACGGGAACGTTTCAACTGGATCAGAACCGTACTCAAAGTATAAGTCCATTTAACCCGCCTTTCGTTGATAGTCATACTGCCACTTGGAATTTTGGCTATCAGCAGGGCTTTCACTCGGGGACAAATCTTTCAGTCGGATTCAACAACACTCGGAATACCGGCAGTCCCCTCTCACAATTTCAAGCTTTCGAGACCCAGTTCAACACGAACTTTCGCGCTCAAGTCACGCAGCACTTATTGCAAGGCTTCGGATTCGCTCCGAACACCCGTTTTATCCAGATCACGAAAAACGATCGCGAACTTTCTGACGTTGCCTTTCGCCTGCAGATCACGACCACAGTTGACCAGATCGAGAACATGTACTGGGATCTGGTATTTGCCTACGAGAACGTCAGGGTGCAGCAAGAGCAGTTGGCTTTCGCGCAGAAGACCCTGTCCGACACTCAGAAGCAGGTACAGATCGGGACGCTGGCCCCGATCGAGGTGGTGCGCGCGCAGAGCACAGTCGCCACCAACCAGCAAACTCTGACCGTGGCTTTGACCAACCTTCAACTGCAGCAGTTGCTCATGAAGAATGCGATCAGCCGCACGCTCGTCGATCCGGCACTAGCGGACGCGGAAGTCATTCCTACTTCAACTATGGAATTGCCTGCGCAGGAACCAGTCGTGCCTATCCAGGACCTAGTGAACGACGCACTCTCTCATCGTCCGGAGTTGGCTGAATCACGGATCAACCTTTCCAATACCGCGATTAGCAACAAAGCTATTCGGAGTGCTCTGAAGCCGAGTCTCGACCTGTTCGCCTATTACCAGGGGACCGGGTTGGGCGGCGCTCTGAACCCGGGCTACCAGTGCACAGTAGACCCCACTTCGTGTAGTGGCCAGGTGAATCCAGCGACTTCTTACTCCGGTGCTCTCAATCAATTGGTCGACTCAACCGCTCCTGACAAAGGCGTGGGACTACAGCTCACCATCCCGATTCGCAACCGTGGGGCACAATCCGTGCAGGTGCGCGGAGAATTGGAATACCGGCAGGCCCAGTTGCTGTTGCAGCAGACCGAGAACAGGGTACGCATCGAAGTGCGCAACGCGCAGTTTGGGGTGCAACAGAATCGCGCCAGCGTTGCTTCCGCGCAAGCCGCCGTGGATCTGGCGCGCCAATCTCTGGACGCGGAACAAAAGAAGTATGCGCTGGGCGCATCCACCTCAACCCTGGTACTGCAGAACCAGGCGGCCATGACTCAGGCCGAAGTCACGCTCGTCTCTGCCAAGGCCGCATACGAAAAGGCAGAGGTTGAACTGGATCGCTCCATCGGGCTCTTGCTCGATCACGCCGGCATACTGATCGCTGACGCCGAGCGGGGTGAAGTCACGCACGCACCGAATATTCCGCACGTGGTGGCGCGGCCAGCCGATCAAATGCCGGCGAACCCTTCGGCGCAGCCGCAACAGTAGGAAGTAATTGCATCGATGGAGCGCCGGGCGACCATGCCCGGCGTTTCCCTTTTGCGCAGCGTCCAGTCTCGCGTATCCTCTCTGCGTGACGCTCTCAATGATGAGCAAGGCTTTCGTGGAGAAGGCTCGTGTGGGGACGGGCGCCCCCGCCCGTCCAAGCGGAGCGAAGCTCCGCAGGCTCTCTTCCACTGTGCCAATGAGGTCCGCGTGATCCTCTCAGTTGTAGTCATCGCCCACAATGAAGAGGCCAACATTGGACGCACGCTAGCCAGTGTCCGGCCGCTGGTGGCCGACGGCAAAGGCGAGATCATCGTCGTCGACTCGGGCTCGACCGACCGCACCGTCGAGATTGCGAAATCTCTTGGCGCGAAAGTCTTCGTTGAAGAATGGAAGGGCTATGCGGCGCAGAAGAACTCGGCGATAGAAAAGGCGACGGGCGATTGGATTTTGAGTTTGGATGCGGATGAGGAAGCCGATGAGCAATTGGTCCAAGAGATTTCCTGGCTTCTAGATGCAATTCCTACATGGCAGAAAGAGGGGATGCCGGTTGACAACGACCTGCGATCTAAGGAACTTCGAGACCGAGGCCTGGAAATCGGACTCGATGAAGACGACCTGAACGGCTTCTTCATCCCACGCAAGAACTACTTCCTCGAACGGTGGATTCGTCATGGCGGCTTCTGGCCGGATTCAAAGCTGCGTTTCTTTCGACGCGAAGCGGGAAAGTTTCAGGATCAAGCCGTCCATGAGACAGTGAAGATCCAGGGCACCCGCAGCGCCGTACCGCATGGCGCTCTCATCCATCACTCCTATCCCACGCTCGCCGATTATATCGACCACATGAACCGCTACTCGTCGCTTGGCGCGGAAATGGCGGCGGCAAAAGGCCGACGGGGCTTCAGTCTCTTCAACATCGTGGTGCGGCCGCTTGCCACTTTTATCTGCAACTATTTTTTCCGTCTCGGATTTCTCGACGGCCGCGAAGGGCTGCTGCTGCACCTCTACCATGCTGTCTATGTCTCGTGGAAATATGCGAAGGCATGGGAACTGGCGCGCAAGATGGAATCATCGTAGAGACGCGGCTTGCCGCGTCTCACACTGCCTACAGACTCGTAACACCCGTCTCATCGACTGAAGCCGGTTCAAAAACAATGCAATTACCGCAGTGCTAAAGCACTGCGCCACCCAAAATCAAGTTCCACATCGAGTCTCTCAGCCGCTAGCCCCGCAGCGTGATGCGCAGGATGTCGTACTTTACTTCTACGGAGCGCTGCGGAAACTTCGACTCCACATACGCCTTCACATCGTTGACCGAGGGGATTCCGTCCTGGCCGGTAAGCCCGCGGGCGTCGTCTAGCAGGATCATGTGCGGATAGGGATGGCTCAGAATCATCTCCAACTCCGACGACAGACGCTGCTCGTTGGTGCGAATTCCAACCCAGCCGTAGTAACCGGCGTCGAGCCAGAACAGGGCAGGGCCCTGCAGTAGTGCGAGCACCTCGGGCATGACTACGCGGCTGTCTCCGCAGAAAATTCGGACATGCTCGTCGCGCGCAAATTTGCGCGTCGCCCGCTCGGCCAGCGCTGGGACGTATTCGATGGAATAGATATGGTCGAAGCGGTTCTTCATAGCGGCTACCATTTCGCCGTAGTACGTTCCAGTCTCGACCAGGGTCTTCAGCCCATATTTCTCACCGTATTCGCGCACGACTTTTTGCTTCAGCAGATGAGGAGAGCGCGAGGGGCGGCCGCGCAGGATCCAATACCAGTAGTCGGGATAGTGGCCTACAGCTTTGTAGGCGCCGTAGAACGGGGTGCGCTGCAACAACCGCCGGAATGCTTTCAGAGTCCCTCCGCCTCGGGAACAACAAGCATAGGTGGGCTTGAAAAGCGGCGTCAAGGGAGAGAGAAAATCCTCACACAGAGGACACAGAGGTCACAGGGTAAAGGCTCAACTTCGCCAACCGCTCGGTCGGTCGCGCCATTTTGCAGGCGGTGATTGCTCCTCTATCATGACGTTAGGGTGGGGACCTGAATGCCTGAGAACAAAACGAAAGCCGATGCGCACAAATCCGTAGCCGAGAGCCCGATTGCCGACGTCTTTGACGGTCGCCATCCGGCGGAGTCGGAAAAGAAATGGGCCGAGAAGACGCTGGCACCTACGCTCGACAAATCTCCCGAAAAACCGATTGGCGCTGCCACCGGCACGAACCTCGACGAGAACGGACACGCCCGGTTCAGCACGATCTCGAACGCGCCGATCCGCCGCCTCTACACGCAGGCCGACCTGCCCGCCGACTGGAACTACGATCAGTACCTTGGCTATCCCGGCCAACCGCCCTACACGCGCGGCATTCACTCGACCGGATATCGCGGGAAACTCTGGACGATGCGCATGTTCTCCGGCTTCGCCTCGCCCGAAGAAACCAACCAGCGCTACAAATATCTCCTCGAACACGGAGGCGGCGGACTGTCGGTTGCCTTCGATCTGCCCACGCTGATGGGGTACGACTCCGATCATCCGGCAAGCGAAGGCGAAGTCGGCAAGTGCGGGGTGGCCATCGACTCGCTGGAAGATATGGAGATTTTGTTTGACGGTATCCCTCTCGACAAAATCACTACATCGATGACCATCAATTCACCGGCCTCGGTGCTGTGGGCGATGTACTTGGTGGTGGCGGAAAAGCAGGGCGCCGACTGGAAGAAGATTTCCGGTACCATCCAGAACGACATTCTCAAGGAATATATCGCGCAGAAGGAGTACATCTATCCGCCCGCGCCCTCGATGCGGCTGGTGATTGACACCTTCGAATTCGGATCGAAATTTACGCCGCGCTTCAACACTATTTCCATCTCGGGCTACCACATTCGCGAGGCCGGATCGACGGCGCTGCAGGAACTGGCGTTCACCATCTATGACGGCGTCGAATACGTGGAGTGGGCGCGCCGCCGCGGACTGGATGTCGATGACTTCGGGCCGCGTCTCAGCTTCTTCTTCAACGCGCACAATGATTTCTTCGAAGAGATCGCCAAATACCGCGCTGCCCGCAAGATCTGGTACCGGCTGATGAAGGACCGCTTCGGCGCCAAGAACGACCGTACCCGCCTGATGCGCTTCCACACCCAGACCGCCGGGGTCTCGCTGCCGGCGCAGCAACCGATGAACAACATTGCGCGCGTCGCGCTGCAGGCGCTGGCTGCGGTGCTTGGGGGCACGCAGTCATTGCACACCGACGCCTACGACGAAGCCCTCGCTTTGCCCACCGAGGAAGCCGCGCGCATTGCGCTGCGCACGCAGCAAATCATTGCTTTCGAGTCGGGGGTAGCCCAGACGGTCGATCCGCTCGGGGGTTCTTACTTCGTGGAGAAGCAGACCCTCGACATGGAAAATGGAGCCTTCGATTACTTCGAGAAACTTGACCAGATGGGCGGCATGGTCAAAGCCATCGAACGCGGTTATCCGCAAAAAGAGATTGCCGAGGCCAGTTACCAGTACCAGCGCGCGGTTGAGGCGAACGAAAAGATCACCGTGGGCGTCAATGATTTTGTCATCGAAGAAGGGTCGCCGCACATTCTCTACATCGGCGAATCGGTAGCACGCGCTCAGGAGAAAAAACTCAAAGCTCTGAGGTCCCGCCGCTCGAATGAAGAAGTCCAGCGCCGACTGGAGGCGCTGAAGCGGGCCGCCGCCAAGGCTCCGACTGCGGGCATCAATGGCAATATTTCTGACGTCAACACTATGCCGTACATTGTCGATGCGGTCCGCGCGTATGCCACGGTGGGCGAGATTTGCGAAGCGTTGCGGCAGGTTTACGGCACGTATACGGAAGTGAGTGTCACGTAATTGTTGAAGGATTGGTCCGCTTCCATCCAGATGTGTTTCCGACTTTCCAGTTCCCAGCAGTCAGGAACTTCGCCATCTTGAGGTTGCAAATTGCAACCTCAAGATGGAGCGAACGCGGTCGACGGTTGCGGGCTCCGCCGTCACCGCACCCGGTGCGATCAGCGATTGCCCTCAACTCGGAGCCGGACAACATGAGGTAGGATCACGCAGTTTCTCAAGGATGGGTTTGCGTCAACGCAAGGCACGGGACAATCGAGCTCCGGATTCATCACATTCCGCGTGCTCATTCGTCACAGCCGCGGAAGGCGGCGCACCATTAAGGTGCCAGTATGAAAGGCCGTTGGCGATATCCCACAACAGTGCCGTTACCAACCCGTCCAAGAGCTCCCGTGGTCCCCATCGAATCCCGAATCGCGATTCTGCGCCATCAGAAAATTATCCTCGACGCCGCTCTCGCTGAGATCTACGGAGTTACGGTGAAGCGTCTGAACCAGCAAGTGAACCGCAACCGGCAGCGGTTTCCTCCTGATTTTATGTTCCAACTCAAACGCCGTGAGTTTGCCAACTTGAGGTTGCAATTTGCAACCTCAAGAAAGGGACACGGCGGCCGGCGTTTTCTGCCTTATGCCTTTACCGAACATGGAGTGATCATGGCAGCGACGGTGCTCAACTCTGAGCAGGCCGTGAGGATGAGCGTTCATGTCGTACGTGCTTTTGTTCATTTGCGTGAGGCTCTGGCTGCAAACAAAGAACTCGCCGCCAAGTTAACAGAATTGGAAGAGCACTTGGAGACGCACGACGGAGCGATCCAGGAAATTATTAATGTCCTTAAGAGGCTGATAAACCCGCCACCCCGTCGCCGACGCGAGATCGGATTTCGTGCTCCCCATGACCCAGATGGAGTAGTCGCCATTGGAAGGTCCCCTGCTTATTCTCTAGGGTGAATTCCAGCTGGCTCTCTTACCCTGCGACCCGACGCCGAGGGGGACGGTCCGAACAACAGGTCGCCCTCTCCGCGCTACTTCATGCGATTGCGATACAGGGTGCCATCCACTTGTCCGGACATGGCTGCGATGTCGAGCGGCGCCTGCAAGAATGCGGCTACTTCTTCGGCGACTGCTTTCGGCTCGCGCAGCACGCGGTGATAATGCACGCGCAATACCTTCACGTTCGTTTTGCCCGCAAGCCATCTGCTCACTTCGACCAGGTGGCGCTGAAACGCCTCTTCGATCGCCGATGTATCGCCGCCTGAGTCCGTGGTGCCGCGGCGTCGCAGCATTTCGTCCTGCGACTTGAGGACCTCGGGTAGCGGGCGCTGCATGAAAACGATACGGTACTCGTGGTCCATGGGCAGCGACAGAATCAGTTGCGAGATGACCTTGACCACCTTGCCTTCGGCCTCGGCAATCAGGCTCGGATCTTTCGGAAGCTGCTTGATGCGCTCCCACTCGAGGTAGCCCTTAGGATTGTCGGTGTCGGCTTTGCGCTCGCCGTCGGAGAGAACCGGAAACCCGCCCGCATCCAGCATCTGCATCATCAGTGATGTGCCCGAACGCGGCAGTCCCGAAACAATGGTGATCATCCGTGCCTTTCAAGAGCGGGAATTAGTGGGGGCGAATTCCCTGCTTCGTCTGATTTACAGTCCGAACTTGGAATGATAGTGGGAACGGGGCTGCCGGGCAAAGGCTCAAGCAAAAAACCGGAGCTGCACCGGATTCTTCCGTCTCCAGCAACACAGGACATTGTCTGCTATGATTTGCCGGCAATTGCTCCGCATGGCCCGCCAGACGGCTACTACCGGTCATCGTAATCATCGTCTTTGTACATTGACAACGCGGAATTATGAGCTATCGTTACATCCACGGAGGTGGGCGTTGAGGCTGGGAATTTGGGCTTTCGTTCTGGTCTTGCTGAGCGCGGTTCTATGCGTGTCCGCCATTCCGTCGAGTGATGAACCCGAGACTTCCTATAACGAAGTTGACACCCCCATCAATCAAGCGCCTTCGGTCGTTTCTGGCTTCCGTTTCGTCCGTCCTGCGATCATTGCGCTGATCCTGCCGAAGCAAGCACGGAAAGCGGCGCGCGCCCTCACCTCGCAATCGCCCAAGCAGAAATCGGCGGAAGCCTCTTGGAGTCGTGATCCGCATTCTCTCCAGAATCTCCTGTGCACGTTTCTGATCTGAAAACCCACACTGCTGCCTGACAACCTTCGCCTGACCGATAGGCTGGGACTACCTTGTGAAGTCCATCGCGTAACGGCGGCCGCGGAACAAACGCTGACCGGCTATGGAGAGTGGGTCCCAATAATTCATTTTGACCGGCGGGCGATCGACATGAACGTTGACAGAGACAAGCGCCGCGCATTCCTGCGAGCGCGGAGCAGAGAGGTAAAGATGAACAAAACAGGTGACCCGTTTCTCGATTTTGCCTCCGGACCCATGCGGCCCAACACAGAGCTCAACAAGAACTCGAGGGTCCGCATCGAGGACAAGCGGGTGGCGCAATTGTTGATCGTGCTGCACGAGCTCGACGAATCCCTGGGGGCACTGGAATATCTACCGAAAGCCGAACTCAGTGAACTCGTCGCCAGTGCGATCTTCGCGTGCGGATTTGCAGATCCAACTGAGGCAGGGTACGCGATTGCCGCCGTGTTGGAGACGATCAGCGCACACGATGTAATGGCGGAGAGTTCCTGATCGCGCACGACGAGGTCAGCAAAGTTTGCCCGGCGCCATATTTCTTCCATCTCCGTTCATGGCGCCGCGCGCGGCGAAGTGTCCGATTGCTTTCGGTTGGACGCTGCTGTTTGAGGGGGACGACACCCTGGGCAGTCGGACACAGTTGCCGTAAACCTGGCTCCAAATTTGTTTGCCCCGATACCGGCCAAGCAACAAGCGGGCAAACAATGATCGCCAATTCCTTCTATTCCAGACTTCCCTGTGCCGGATAGTATTTCTGGATCATTCGTCCTGTCATCAGGCCACCTTCGTATTCCGGGATGATGACTTCATCGGCACCCGAGTTGCGAATCGCATTGGCATAACGCTGCTGGCCGGCCCGCGTGATGATCTTTGCCTTGGCATTCAGCGAGCGGGCGGTGACGGTGATGTAGAGATTGTCGGCGTCGCTGTCGATCACGATGCAAATGCCGCGCGCCCGCTGAATACCCGCTTGCAGTAACACGTCGTGGCGCTTGGCATCGCCCTGAATCACCAGCACGCGGTCATTCAGCAGTTCCCGGCATAGTCCTTCGTTGGTCTCGATCAGCACAAACGGAATCTCCAGACGGGTGAGTTGATCGACGACGGTCCGGCCGACTTGGCCGTATCCGCAGATGATGAAATGATCTTTGAGTTTCGCGATGTTGGCGTCGTTGACCATGGATTTCCAGGCCTCCAAACCTTGCCGGTTGAAGATTGTGACCAATACCCGCTCCGCGATCCACACCTGAAAGGCGAACACTCCCACGTACACAAAAATCGAAAACAGCTTGGTGGCGGTACGGACCGAGCGGTAGTCGATCGAATGGGGATGAAAGATCCAGAAGAACGCGTCGATGGCGCGCAGCCCCTCCAGCCTCATGTACACCGCGACGCAGAGCAGGCAGAAGGCGCTGAAGACGAGCGCGGGCAGCCACAAGCGGCGAAGAAAAAGAACTGTGATGCGGCCCATAAAGTTGACGCGGCTCCCCCTGCACCCTGCGAGCGCGAAGCTTTCAAGTTAATCCGGTTCAAAACCGCGCCCAGAACCAGGGAAATATAGCAGAGAGCGTTGGTAACCAGAAGTGATAATTAATTGTTATTTGATTAGCATTTCTAATGATGCCAACCGCCCTCCTCTTTCGAGCTGCGCGCAGGGAAAGAAACGGAGGGGCGGGTAGTCCTCGATGCCCGTCACGCCGTCACAGCCCGTCACGCCGTCATTGCGCCCCAGCAGGTGTTCTGATAACGTGCGTGTCGTCTCTCAAAGGAGGGCCTCAATGGCTTTTTGTCCAACTTGTGGAACGCAGCTCGCAGAGGGAGCTGCCTGTCCGAAGTGTGCTGGCGTCGTCGCACCCGGCGCGGGCACGGTCGCACCTGCGGCCGCCGGACTCACCGACAACGTGGCTGGAGCACTGGCTTACGTGACTATCATTCCGGCGATCATTTTTCTGGTGTTGGAGCCGTTCAACAAGAAGCGGTTCGTACGCTTCCATTCCTTTCAGTCCATCTTTTTTGCGATCGCCTGGACCGTACTCTGGATCGCCCTGGCATTCCTCGGCCACATCCCATTTCTGGGCTGGGCAGCGGCGTTTCTGCTGGGGCCACTGATGGGCCTGGCATTCTTTGTAATCTGGCTGATTCTGGTGCTCAAGGCCTATCAGGGACAGATGTTCAAGCTGCCCGTGATTGGCGACATGGCCGAGCAACAGGCTGGCAAGTAGGCTGGCCCGCTTGTCGTGACATAGTGCAGTCCCTGCCGAGTCTCTGTCGTCGGCTAGGTGCCGTCCCTTGCGGGACTCAGGCTTTCCACTCTCGACTACCCGGGGCTTACGCCCCGGGTTTCCTATTCAGCCGCTTCGCGGCTGGGGCCCGGTACTGTCGCAGTCTTGGGAGCGCAGGCGCAGTCCTCAGGGCTTCCACGCAGTCCTGAGGACGGTTTGCGAGCCACACCTCACGCCTTTCATTAGCCGGAACTCCTACCCAAAAACCTTTTCTCTCTCAGCACGTCAATCCAGTAAGCTAGGGAGTGTCGTGTTTACGGGTCTTCAGGCAACGAGTTCGGGATTGCGGCGGTATCGCGCGGTAGGAGTGTCGGTGGCCGCGCACCTGGTGCTGCTCGCCGTGATCGCGTTTCATAATCCCAAGATCATCGAGTTGAACCCGGCTTGGCTTGCCTATGGAGACGGCGCCCACAGCTACCAACTGATTTACCCACCCCCGGGGAATGATGACACGCATGCAGACGCGGCCAAGCTGCTGTTCCCGACGAGCCTGACCAAGCAGCGCCCACGCCTGCTCTCCCAGACGCCAAAGCCTGCCGCAGAGCCCCAGCCGGTCATCGCCGATACGGAGGCCGGCGATCACAATTCCCACGCCGGATCTCCACTGGGCACCATGATTGACGGGCCGGTCACCGGCCATGAAGTTCACGTCGCGTACCCGGTGGTGTATCCAGATCCTCCGGTGGACCGCCGCGAGCTTCCCCGGGACTTGGTCGGCGATGTTGTCATTGAGGTAACAATCGACTCGCAGGGCAACGTGGTGGAGACGAAAATCGTGCAGGCGATCGGCCACGGGATCGACGAAAAGATCGAGGCTACGCTTCGCCGCTGGCACTACCAACCCGCCACGCTCGATGGCACGCCGGTCGCTTCCCGGCACGACGTGCATTTTCACTTTCCATCGTAAGAAACAACTTCTAGCTCTTAGCCACTCCCCCAGCCCAGTCTTTTGTTCGCTTTGTATTCGCCCTTGTGGTAAACTTTTGGCCCATCTAGATTCTGGAGAGAAAATTGGAGAAGAAGAGCAATCATCGCAAGGCGATCAATCACCTCAGAAAGGCGGACCCGGTGCTGGGCGCGATTATTGAGCGGATCGGGCCGTGCCGCATGCAGTTTGGCGAGCCTACGTTTCATGCCTTGGCCGAGGCGATCCTCTATCAGCAACTGAACGGCAAAGCGGCCGTGACCATCTTCAATCGCTTTACCGCGGCTGCGGGCGACCCACTGACGCCGAAAGGAATTCTCAAACTTACCGATGCGGAAATGCGCGGCGTCGGGCTGTCGCGGCAGAAGACCGCGTATCTGCGTGACCTATCGGAGAAGACCGCGGCGGGCTTGCTGGAGTTCGAGCGCTTGCCAGAATTGCCTGAAGAGGAGGTGATCGCGCATCTGACCCAAGTCAAGGGTATCGGCGTGTGGACGGCACACATGTTCCTGATGTTCACGTTGCGCCGACCAGACATTCTGCCGACCGGCGATTATGGTGTGCAAGCGGCCATCAAAAAACACTACAAGAAGCGCAAGTGGCCTAAGCCCGCCGTGATGGAGAAGATCGCAAAACCTTGGGCTCCGTACCGATCGATTGCGTGCTGGTATTTGTGGAAGAGCCTGGACGTGAAAACGATGAGTGATTGAGTCATTGAATCATTGAGTGATTGAATCATTGACCCACGTCCCAATGATTCAATCACTCAATGACCCAATGATTCAATAAAAAACCCTCTCAACATGCTGAGAGGGTTTGCGAACTGGTTGGAGAATTCTATGCCGCGCGCACGACGTTGCCCGCCTGGAAGCCCTTGGGGCCTTTGAGCAGATCGAACTCGACGGTCTCGCCTTCATTCAGCGAGCGGTAACCATTCTCCTGGATGGCTGAGAAATGCACGAAGACATCCTCGCCCGTGGAGCGCTGGATGAATCCGTATCCCTTCGCCCCGTTGAACCACTTCACAGTACCCTTCTCTCTCACAAAGAAACTCCTTTCGCCTCCGCTAAGAATTATTCTTCCGCCGCTTGTTTGTTTGCCCTGGGACTCGCTCCAGGACACCCCCTCGAAGCAACGGTAAGAATTTATTAACTGGCGTCGCCGTGCGCGTGCGCTACCACACCAATAGAAACGGCTCCCCTGTATTTCGTCGGAGGGCTGCCCGCGACGAAAGACGGTGGAGCCGCGAAGACTAGGGCGCGATATCGCACTGCTGACACAGAAACGTCAATCCCACACTCTCGCCAAACCAGTGCGGCTTGACGAAGCACCAGATAATAGCAGGAAGATTGCACTTAGCAAGAGCGAAGTTGCGGAGAATGGAGGGGAAACGAACATGACTCCAAGGCTCAATTTAAGACGCGGGTGCCAAGCAGGCACCCGCAGGCTGCGGCAAGAAACTGTAAGTATTTGATAATATTTGAGAAACCAGTGTCTTCCATTACTCCTATCGAGCTTCCGCAGAAGAAGGGCCGGGGGGAGTTTCACGCGTCTCCGACCGAAGGGTTGGTGCGCTCGACCGCCCGTTATCTGCTCCGGACCGAGGTGCATACATTTGCCTTCTCGGTCGCTGCCAACGCTATTTTGTCGTTCTTCCCATTCCTCCTGCTACTGATGACTTTGACCCGGTACGTCTTTCATTCGCAGTTGATGTACGGGGTGATCGAGGCGCTGTTGCGCGACTCGCTGCCGACCGGACAGGAGTTCGTCATTCGCAACCTCAACGCTTTAGTGGGAGCGCACCATCAGGCGCAAGTATTTTCGCTGGTCATGCTGCTGATCACGTCCACGGGAATTTTTCTGCCACTGGAAGTGGCGCTGAATCGCGTCTGGGGATTCCGCAATAACCGCTCTTACTTGGGAAATCAGCTCATTTCTCTCGGGCTGGTGTTTGCCTGCGGATCGCTCGCGCTGCTCTCGGTAGGTTTGACCGCCGGA
This sequence comes from Terriglobia bacterium, assembly GCA_020073525.1. Classification (GTDB taxonomy): domain Bacteria; phylum Acidobacteriota; class Terriglobia; order Terriglobales; family Acidobacteriaceae; genus Acidiflorens. The sequence goes on along the minus strand of JAIQFA010000011.1, from coordinate 1,778 downwards.
AATGTTGCCATCGTGAGAAGCGCGTTGCACGGGTATGGCGCCTGGTATGTGTCTCTGGTGGATTTCATCACCATGAAAGTTTGTTCGATCGGCGCCAGCATTGCGATTTTCTTCCTCGTCTACTGGCTGTTGCCGAATGGCAAGGTTCCTGCCCAAGGCGTCCTGCCAGCGGCGGTTTTCATGGGATTGTTGTCGGAGGGGTTGAAGTACGTTTATATCTTCGCGCTGCCCCGGTTGAATTTTGCGGAAATCTATGGGCCCTTCGCGATCTCGGTCAGCCTGATGTTCTGGGCGTTCCTGTCGGGCATGTTGCTGCTGACGGGAGCCCACCTGTCAGCGCGCAGAATATTGTTGAGGTGAACGGCCGGGCCTCATCAGTGTTACACGGTCGGGAGACGCGGTAAGCCGCGTCTCTACGAGAATCCTCGCTACTGCACCGTCTCAACAAAGTTTACCGACGCGACTCCCGCTGTCGAGGCAGTGATGGAGATCTTGCCGGTATTGGGGCCGGTTGTGTATTGCGTGGTGGCAATTCCAACCGCACTGGTGATTACCGAAGACGCAGACAACGTCCCGCCGGCGCCGTTGTCTGAGAAGGTCACGGTCACTCCTGGCACGCCAAGACCATTGGAGTCCACCACTTTTACCACCAAGGGTGCTGGCAGCGGCGTGTTGGGCGGAGCGATTTGACGGTTTCCGGAAGTGATGGTCATGCGCGCCGGAGGGCCAGTTGTACTCGTTTCGCTGAACAACGCGCTGGTATAACCCAGACTGGAGCAGGTAATGGCCAGAGCGCGCGGCTTGGAAGGAAGCTGATAGCTATACGTCACGGTTCCCTTCGCGTCCGTGGTCTGGGTTGCGCTGGGAAGGAAGACGCCTCCCACTCCTCCGTCCTTGCAGGTTACCGGCACGCCCGCGAGCGGCCCAGAAGCATAGGCATCGGTGGCCACCACAGTCAACGGCACGGGCAAAACGGTTTTTACCACGCCGGTCTGATTATTGCCCGTCCCCACCGAGAGTGACGGCAGCAGTCCATACACCGCCAGGGCGGCCGTTCCGCCGACATACACCTTGCCGTTGGAGATGGTGGGAGTGACGAAGCGGGTCACCGTAACCAATTTGTCGCGGGCCTTCAGTGCTTGCGTGCTGTCGTAGAACTTGGTGGCGAGGTTGTTTGGATCGAAGGCGAAAAGGGCCGCAGTTGTGTGCCGGATCGCCCAAAGGATGCCACTGCGGTTTCCATTCGCAGTAATCGAGGTGGAAGCCGGACCGGCGCCGCCAAAGAGGACGGTGGTTTGAGATACCGGCCCCGGCGTGAGAAGTCCGTTGACCAAAGAGTACTGTTTGAGATAGTCCACGTCTCCGCCCATGTATACACTGCCGTTCCAGTAGGAAGGAACACCGGCGATTTCACTGGCCACGGCGTGGGGGATGGTTTGGATGACATCGTCGGTGTCGGAGTTGAACTGCCCCTCGTTATCGCGGTTGACCAGGTAGAGGGTGCCTTCTTTTCCTCCCGCCACCAGTTCGTGCGGGTAGAGACCGGGTTGATCGGGCAAAAGCAGTGGGCCCGAGGAGCCAAGATCCAAATCCGCTTGCGCGATTTGCTTTTGGTTATATGGCGTGGAAGTGGTACCAGTAGCCGGTCAGCCCTCTCATAAACCTGCTAAAGATGTCCGCCATGCCAACGGCCAGCGTCACCGCGCCGCCCACCCGACCAACCAACTTTTCCCCCGTCTCCTGTTCCAGCCGCGGCAAGTTCTTTGGCGCCAAATCCC
>JAIQFA010000087.1 GCA_020073525.1 Terriglobia bacterium | reverse complement strand
GGAACATTGATCACGCCGTTCGCTCCAAGGACCGGATCGCCCGCCTTGGTCACCAGTTGCCCTCCGCGCGATACCTGAAAGCTTCCATCGCGCGTGTAACGGGTGCCGCGGGGGGTCTGAATGGAGAAAAAGCCCCCGCCTTCGATGCCCAGATCCAGCGGATTTCCGGTTGCCTCCAAATTGCCAGCCGTCATATCGAGGTGCGTCCCTTCGAGCACTCCAAAATTGTTCGTTGCCGAGTTGAGTACCGAGCTGACTACAGAACTGACTACATTGTTGAGCACATTCGGAACCGTGGGGCGCGACACTGCCAGCAGCGACTGGAAGGTGGTCTGCTGACCGCGAAAGCCGGGTGTGTTCAGATTGGCGAGATTATGGGCGGAGACTTCGAGCGCCTGACTCTGCGCTCGCAATCCCGCGCACGCTGCATAGAATCCGCTGTCCACGTTGGCTCCTTGTCGTCAGACAAGATGCAAGCCAATCGCCATGGCGGAGATGGGAAGACTTTCATGAATGCTTTGTCCTGAATCGCTTAGGAATAGCTCGAAGCAGAGCAGGATGAAAAGCGTCTTAGAATTCGCGCATGGGGAAGACTCTGCCGGGTGGAACCCGGCAAGGTTTTCTTGAAGAGGCGGAAGATGCAGGTGTTAGGTGTTAGGTCTCAGGGGTCAGGAAGATCGCGCCCAAAGCTTTTCCTGAGACCTAACACCTAAGACCTGAGACCTGCCTTGCTCAGTTTTGCAGTTGCAGACGAACGACGACCAGTGCGCCCTCAAACATCAGGACAGTTTCGATGGCCTCCCCTTCGACCAGAGAATGGAAAGTGTATTCTCCACCACTGATGACAGTCGGCACGCTCAGCAGGCATCGATCATCGGTGCCCGCGAGCTTATTCTTAAAGTTTCCCGCGATCATATTGCAGATCTCGCCGAGCGCGTCGGCTACCTGGTCTTCGGAATCGGCTGTGCTCCCGAGCATGCATCTGGCAATCTGGCGGGCGGCTTCGGCATCGCAGCAAACGGTGACTATTCCGCACAGTGCGCCGGCCAGGCCGACCATGGCCGTGAACTCCCCCTTCACCTGCTCTGCGGATTCCTTTACCGGCTTCACCCGGCAACCTGCCATGATCTCGAAAACTTCTTCGACCGCGAGTTCGAGAACGGGCAGCCAGTTCTCCTCGTGGGCCCGCTTAGTGAATGTGTTGTCAGTGTTCATGATTTTTCCCCAGCAAGGGCAGCACGTGCTCTTTCACCTGTTCGGGGGTGAACGGCTTCCGGATGTATCCGCGGGCGCCGGCCGAGAGCGCTTGCACGACGTGCGATTCGCTGCCTTCGGTGGTGATCATCACGATGGGGACGCCTTTGGCGTTATCCACGGTGGCGACCTGGCGGACAAATTCCAGGCCGTCCATGACGGGCATATTGATATCGCACAAAATGAGGTCGACCACGTTGCTCTGCAGCGCGACCAGAGCTTCAGCTCCGTTGCCGGCTTCCGAAACCTTCTCGAGATCAATGCCCGCCTGACGCAGCGAACGTTCGATGATTTTGCGCATCACCGAGGAGTCATCCACAATGAGCGCTCGAATCTTATCCATGGGCTCGCACCGTTCTGCCGTTTGCACGATCCGGGCACGCAATCGCGTGTCGCTATTTTCTGACTGACGTGATGTACATCGGCAGATCGAGCCGACGCTTTAGGGGGCGATGCCACCCAGTGTTTCGCCGCGCGCCACCGCCATCCATAGTTGCAAGCCGGGACTTCCGTAACCAGCGAACCGCAAGGTAGGGATCAGAGTCTCGCCCCTGAACGCCGCGGCGCTACCTTTCCATCCCTGGAATCCGTTATGCTTAGTGGAGATTTATGACCCTGCTCGACGCCCCAATCTACGATTTCGCGAAAGCGCGGAGACGCAAGATCACAATCGCCGTTGTGATCGTGGCTGTGCTCGCTTTGGCCGCGCTCGCCTGGCTGTACCGCAACTGGCCCGAAGAGCACGCCGTGGATAGATTCTTTACTGCGCTGCAGAATAAGGACTACGAAAACGCCTACGGCATTTACTTCAACGATCCCGGCTGGCGCCAACATCAGCAGAAATATCCGCAGTACACCTACGCAGACTTCTATCGCGACTGGGGACCAGGCGGTGAATGGGGATTGGTCAAGTCCCACAGCATCTACGGGTCGGTCAACACCAAAGCCTTCGGTGGTGGAGGCGTGGTGGTCGAGGTGATTGTCAACGAGCGCGCAGAGCACGCCCGCATGTTCGTGCAGAGGTCGGATAAGACACTGACGGTATACCCGTACTAGATGGTGTAGGGACTGGTTCGTGTGGGGACGGGCGTGTCGCCCGTCCAAGCCGAGCGCAGCTCGGCAGCTATGCCACCACGGCCGCGATCTGGCCCAGCGTCTTCTGCAGCGAGGCGTCATCGCCGACCGTCACGCAGGTCTTGGAGCGGTCAATCTGCCGCATCAGTCCCCACAGAACTTTTCCCGGACCAACTTCAATAAACAGGCTGGCGCCCTTGTCGATGAGCAGCCGCACCGAGGGCTCCCACCTGACTGCGCCGGTCACCTGGCGAATCAGGGCTTCGCGCGAAGCCTCCGCGGAAGTGATCGCCGCAGCATCCACGTTACAGACCACCGGGCACGATGGATCCTGAAAACTCAGCGCAGCCAAGTCAGCCGCCAGACGATCCTGCGCCGGCTGCATCAGCGAACAATGGAAAGGTGCGCTGACTGGGAGGCCGACTGCTTTTTTCGCTCCGCGTTCGTGCGCTAGCTTGATAGCGCGGTCCACAGCGCCTGCGCTTCCCGAAATCACGACTTGCTCGGGCGAATTGATATTGGCGGCCTGGCAAACTTCTCCCTGGGCTGCGTCGCGCGCAACTTCGCTGACCTTGTCGAGCGCCATCCCAAGAATGGCCGCCATCGCGCCCACGCCCACCGGCACCGCTTCCTGCATGTACTTGCCGCGATTGCGAACCGAGCGCACGGCATCCGCAAAGGTCAGCGTGCCCGCGGCTACGTGCGCCGAATATTCGCCCAGGCTGTGCCCGGCAACAAAGTCCGGCTTCAGGCCTTTTTCCTGCAGCACACGCCACGCCGCCACCGACGCCGTCAGAATGGCGGGCTGTGTGATCTCGGTCAACTTCAATTTTCCTTCTGGACCTTCGAAGCAAAGCTGGGACAGCTTGTAGCCCAGCGCCTCGTCAGCTTCTTCAAAGGTTCGACGCGCCACCGCGTGGTTGCCGGCGAGTTCTTTGCCCATGCCCACGGCTTGCGAACCCTGGCCGGGAAAGAGAAAAGCAATTCGAGAAGAGGAGTTTGTCATATTAAGAATGAAGTCAAAAGTCAGAAGTCAAATTGAAGAAGTAACAACCGGCATTCGGTAGTCGTAGGATTTTCACTTCTGCAATTTGACTTTTTACTTCTGCCTTCCTAAGTAGCGACGACTGCGTTCAGCTGCGCTAATTCCCGCTCGATGGCTTCATTGACTTTGCCCTCGGCGAATTCCGCCGCCACTCGCACGGCGTTCTTGATGGCATTCGTATTCGACGATCCATGTGTGATGACGCAGACACCTTTAATGCCCAAGAGCGGCGCGCCGCCATATTCGGTGTGATCCAGCCGCTTCTTGAAATCGGAAAATGCGTTGCGCGAAAGCATCGCGCCTACCTGCCGCGTGATTGTCGCTTTCAAGGTCTCTTTCAGCACCGTCCGCACCAGTCGCGCCACGCCTTCGGAAGTCTTCAACGCCACATTGCCCACAAATCCGTCGGCTACGATCACATCGACATGGCCGTTATATAAATCGCGGCCTTCCACATTGCCAATGAAGTTGATGGGAAGCCGCTTGAGCAGTTGAAACGCTTCTCGGGTCAGGTCGTTGCCCTTGCCTTCTTCTTCTCCGATCGAAAGCAGACCCACCCGCGGATGCTTCATGCCGAAAATCGACCGGCAATAAATATCGCCCATCACCGCGAACTGTTCCAGATTCGTGGGAGTGCAATCCACGTTCGCGCCGACGTCGAGCAGGACCGCCGCCGTGTTCAGAACTGTAGGAAACGCCGCTGCCAGCGCTGGACGATCCACGCCAGGTAGCGCTCCCAACACGACTTTAGCCGTAGCCATGGCAGCGCCCGTGTTGCCGGCCGTCACGAAGCCCGCAGCGCGCCCTTCGCGCACCAGCCGCAATCCGACGCGGATCGACGAATCGCGCTTGGCGCGAATCGCGTCCACTTTGTCGTCCATGGTGATGACTTCGCTGGCGTGCACCACGTCAACCTGCAACCGCCGCGACCCGGGAAAGCGCGCCAGTTCGGCACGTAGTTGCGGTTCCGGCCCAACCAGTAGCACGCGGACGCCATGATGCCGCGCCGCCTGCAATGCGCCTTCAATCTCCGGCTTCGGCGCCTTGTCGGACCCCATCGCATCGAGTGCGATTACGCTAGGCATGGAGGGAGGAAGGAAACTACGACTTCTCTTCGACCGCTAGAACTTCACGTCCCTTGTAGGTTCCACACTTCGGGCACGCCCGGTGCGGCATCTTCTGTTCGTGGCAGTTCGGACACTCCGAGAGCGAGTGCTTCGAGAGCGAGTCGTGCGCGCGGCGTGTGGCAGTGCGCTTTTGTGAATGTCTACGTTTTGGATTAGGCATGATGTCCTCTTGAGTTCCCAGTTCTCAGTTCTCAGTTCTCAGTAAAAGCCGTTTTGACTGAGAACTGAGAACTGGGAACTGAGAACTTTCAATTACTGATTCAGCTTATCGCGTATTTCTTTCAGCGCTGACCAGCGCGGGTCTTCGACCTCATCCACGCAGGAGCACTGATTTTCGTTCAAATTCTTGCCGCAGTGCGGACATAACCCTTTGCAATCTTCGCGGCAAATCGTCTTCAACGGCAGCGCCAGCAGCACCTGCTCGCGCAGTGTGTCTTCCAGCAACAACCCTTCGCCTTCGTAATACCCGATCTCGGCCTCGGCGTCCGTCACCGAAAGCTCTTCGTGGCCGGAGTCGATACCCAGCGGCCGGTAGAGAAGATCGAAGCTGCGCTCCACCGCGTGCACCACCGGTTCGAGACAACGCGCGCAAGGCACTTCCAGGCTGGTGTCCAGCTTGCCCTTTACCCGGATGTCCTGCACCACCTTGTGCTTGCCGTGATGCTCTTCGACCAGGTCCGCCCGGCCCTCGCTGCGCAGCGGTGACCGCTGCCGGACTTCCTCACCGAGATCGATCACACCGGGGCCAAACTCCTCCCGGAAATCGACAGGATTAATCTCCAGATCCTTCAGTTCGATGAGCATCGGAACCTCCGCCGCCCCCACTCAAATTACCGCAAAGGCCTGCGGAAGTGCGCACAGAGACGAAAGTCTCTCAGGGAGCAATATGTAAGGATAAAGGGGTAAAAACGGGGTGTCAAGGAAGGTGCAGACGTGGCAACGGCTCAATCTGGAGTTTTGGCATTAACTGAAGAACAGCTTCTTTAGCTTGAGTCGCCGAATGCACACCCGTATGTAGTCGAAGTATCGATCTTCGAATCTCTGCTTAACGAGCCCTGCCAGCATGTCGGCGAATTGAATACCCAGGCAATTCTTGCTATCAAGGGGAGTGGTGATCAGCCTTGTTTTTGCTTTAAGAGTGAACCAAAGCTCCATTTGCAAATAGTCGTGCAGGCTGTTGCCACTTTGTACCTTAATCGAGCGCGGGTCTGGAATGAACGATACTTGGTCTTGCTTCGCCATGCAGTCCAGAACACAGAGGCGGATCATGTAGTTGTATAGCTTGTTGCAGTCGCTTCTGATATGCGCCTCGACGCGCTCTTTCTTCACCGTTATGACGTGTAGATGAATATCCGGATGCTTGGCGCACATTGCCTCCGCGATACCAGCGAAGGCTGCCTTTCGGCCGGAGTCATCTGTTGCCACTTTTTTTCAACGGTGGTTGGCCATTTGAATTTTTCGTATAGGTCTTTAATGGCGCGTTTAGGGATATGCTTTTGGTTCGAAGGTACGCAAAGGGCAGCGACGGTTAGATAACGACTAGATCCTCCGCTCCGGTAAGGAGCCGAGAAACTCCATCCTAGATCGCCGCTCTCATCCACGTATACTATGGAACTCATGAAAAAGGCTCCCTAGCAGGGAGCCCATTGATAAGACTTGAGATTGTTAGTGGATGGCCCCTAAGACCGACGCGTTTACAACGCGCTTACGATACCTAAAAGGCGTCGCGGCTCTCTCAGGATTTACCCATCCGCAGATCCAGTGTACCGCAGATCGCCCTGCCACGGTTTGGTTATTTTTCCTTTGTTTACAACAGATGCGAAACGTCAGTAACGTCCAAACGTAATCAGTCCTGCTTCCAGGTGCGGAAGCGACTATTCAGCGTTTGGCGAATGCAAGAATTGTAGTGCATGAACCGAGCACCACGACTACTGCATGATTCTCGACCTGAGTATCTGCCAGCGCGTTAGAACGCCGAATCCTCATCCGTATCAAAAGATTTCTCGTCCCAGATCGAGCTAGACCCACATCTCGGCCTTCTCCCCTCGTCACCTCGATCTGTGCGAACCCTCACTGACAACCCCACCCCTTCTGTTGGAAGATTGACCTGACGTTAGTACGCTCGCCCACAACTTCCCCACCAGTCAGCCGAGGAAAGGAGGCACTCCCGCCATGCGTTCCTCATCTTCTTCCAGCAAACTGAAGCTCGCCTTCGATACCGTCTTCTACTATGTCACCGACATGGATGCAGCCATCGCCTTCTATCGCGACACGCTCGGACTTCCGATGGTTTCGCATGATTACGTCGCGCGCTTCGATCTCGATGGCGTACTCATCGAACTCGTACCCCGCCCTCCCGGAGCGGTGGTCCCCGGCAGTGGCAATGCCCGGCTCTGTTTTTCCGTCACGAACCTGCAGGCAACGATGGAACAAATGCACGCCCGCGGCATCGCGACCAGCGAGATTAAGAGCAAGAAAGACGGAAAACTGGCCTACTTCCGCGACCCGGACGGCAATGAGCTCTGTCTCTGGGAATACGCCAGAGCCGAAGACGCAAGAGAAATCGTGGAGTCGGCTGTGTTTCACGGCTAGCACTATTTGTGGCGATGGAAAGACGGGCGCCCCGCCCGTCCGGCGCTAGCGTCCAGGGCAAAGGCCGTGTCTCGAAATTGTGAGTCCAACCCCCCATTTTCCTCCGCATCACAAAACGTAACGGAGCGTTCACTTTCCATTCATCCTCGCCTAACAAACTTTCTCTAGCTTAAGTGTGCAGTCCCCAACCTTCACACATTCAGAAGAGGATGGAACATGAAGACCCGCTTCGCAGCGCTCTCTCTCTTTCTCGTCGCGTTATTGATTCCGGCGTTGGCTCAGACCGGCGCCGGCAATGGCAACGCGATCGCCCTGGCACAAAAATCTCCGGCGGTGCAGACTGCCTTCAACTACCTGATCGGCCAAGCGCAGCAACTCCAGGACACCAACCTGCGTACCCAAACTCTCGATGCGATTACAAATCGCAGCACCTGCGTGTTGCACCGGGCCAATGTCAGTCCGGCCCTGCAGCAGACGATCCTGAACCAGTTGCTGGCCGGGGGACTCGTCGACCCCAACGACGCGAATTTTCCCGGCGGCCTGATCGCGGGCGTGTATCCGGCGATCGTCAACGACGGCACCGCCTGCCCCCAGCTTCCGCAGACGTTCTTCTCCGCGCCGGGCAGTGTGTTTGGGGTGGGCGGTCACCACTCCTATCCCGGCGGCTTGATGGTTCACGAAGCGAATAACGAAACCTCCGACAATTACCTCGCCAATCAATACCGCGCCATGTATGGGCACGCAGCGGGTGGTTTCGTCGCGCTCGACCCAAAAGTCCTGAACAAGTCGCCCAAAGAAAAGAGCACCGTGTTCATCGATCAGGACATCATCATCGGCGCCCCCATCTGGCACGACTGGGGCAAGAGCATCGTCTTCCAATGGAATGCCGACGGATCGGAATTCCCCGAGCTGAACTTCGGCGGTAACGGCGTCACCGACGCCTGGGGAGCCGCCGGAAACTCGAAGACCGGCGGACATCACATCATCAGCGTCGCCGAATCCATGGCGCGCGGTTTCTCTCCCGCTTTCGTAATCGCCCAGGCGAGCGCTCATTCCAATCCCACCTCGGGCAATGAATACAAAGTAGTGAACTGGGTACACGCCGCGGCCATCATGGCTCAGATCGATCCGGTGGCAGCCGGCTACTTGATGGTGGACGCGAGTGGAAAGCTCCGCTTACCCGCGCTGCGCAAGTTGGGCGACATCGATCTGGCCGACCAAGGTCAGCCCAACGTCCTCGCCGAATACACGCTGCATAACCTTTCCGATGCCGACTTTACCTACTCCGGCCCGGCGGTCACTGAGGTCCAGATCATCCTCGCGACTCTGGCGCCGCGCTACGGATACGACCCCTCGAACGCCTCGGTCTACAACAACGGCTATCGCAACCCAGTCCTCAGCTTCAGCACTGCCGAGCACCTCTTGATGCTTTACAGCGGACAGGGGCTGGCGGGCGTTCAGGCGGAACTGGACAAGCTGAAGAAGGATCACATCATCTAATCCGCTCCCAGCCGACCGACGGCAGAAGGCCCGGGCAGTTCTGTCCGGGTCTTTCTCTTCATAAAACGGTAAATTTATTCCTATGGATATGCTAGACTATCCCTATGCCTACCCTATACGTGGAAAATGTGCCCAGGGACCTCTACGAAGCCCTGCGCGCCCGCGCCCGCAAAAATCGCAGTTCCATCGCTGCCGAGGTCATTTCGCTGCTGCAGCACACCGTGCCCACAGCAGCCGAGCTCAAGCGGCGCAAGCGCCTGTATGAAGAGCTCATGGCGCTGCAGTCCTCCCTCCCCCCGAGACCCGGTCCGTTTGCCACAACAGAAGAGATGGTGCGTGAGGATCGAGAACGGTGAAAACGTGCGTGGTCGACACGAGCGTCGCGGCCAAATGGCTCCTGCCCGCTGCGAATGAGACCTTCGTCGATCAAGCCAACCATCTGCTCAGCATGCACGTGAAGGGCGACGTCCAACTGCTGGCCCCAGACCTGATCGTGTCCGAACTCGGCAACGTGTGCTGGAAGGCCGTCCGCCGAGGCCGCACCACGCGCCTGGAGGCGGAGAGTGCTCTACGCCGCTTCATCGAATTCGCCATTGAAACTGTTCCCGCTTCCGATCTCCTACCTCCTGCCTGGAGCATTGCCGTGGCCTACGACCGCAATTTTTATGACAGCCTGTATGTTGCGCTGGCCGTCGTAGCCAAGACGGAACTCCTCACTGCCGACGAGCGTCTGGTAAACGCCCTCGGAAGCCGCTTCCCGGTCCGCTGGCTGGGAGCTTTCTAATCCGATCTTCCTGCGCGCAGAGAGGGCAATCCTCTGACTGACTGTCGAACGGATTTGGGAACGTTATTTCTCCAGCTACGCCAGCAGTCCTTCCAACTCTTGTTCCCCAATCACGCTAACCCCCAACTCGCGGGCTTTGTCCAGCTTCGATCCCGCATCGCTCCCCGCCACCACGTAGTCCGTCTTCTTGCTCACTGAGCCGGAAACCCGTCCGCCGGCATCTTCAATCAACTTCTTCGCTTCGTCGCGCGTATGGCGTTCGAGTGTGCCCGTCAGAACGAAAGTCTTGCCCGCCAGCTTCGTGCCTTTTTCTTTCTTCTGCCCGGAGAACGTCAGCCCCGCCTTGCGCAGATCGCTCGCCAGTTTGCGATTATGCTCATCGGCGAAGAACTCCACGATGCTCTCCGCGATCCGCGGCCCGACTTCGTTTACTTCCTCCAGTTGTTCCGCACTCGCTTTCATGATCTCGTCGAGCGACCCGAAATGCTCGGCCAAGAACTGCGCCGTGCGCTCGCCGACAAACCGTATCCCGAGGCCGTAAATCACGCGCTCGAGCGGCAGCTTCTTCGAGTCCTCGATCTCCGCCAGCACATTCTCCGCTGACTTCTCCCCCATGCGCTCGAGCTGCAGTAGGTGGTCCTTTTTCAGGGCGTACAGATCGGCCACATTCTTGACCAATCCGCGTTCGGTAAGCTGGTTCACCAGGGCTTCACCCAACCCGTCGATGTCCATCACGTGGCGCGAGGCAAAGTGCAGAATTGTCCCCTGCAACTTGGCCGGACAATTCGCATTCACGCAGCGATGGTCCACCTCGCCCGGCGTTCGCACCACATTGCCGCCGCACACCGGACAATGCTCTGGCATTTCGAACTGCTGATGGCCGCGGGGATGCTCCTTGTCCTCGACCACCTTCACAACTTTCGGAATCACATCGCCGCCGCGTTCCACCTCGACCCAGTCGCCGATCTTTACGCCCAGCCGCTCGATCTCGTCCATGTTGTGCAGAGTGGCGCGCGAAACCATGGTTCCGCCAATCGGCACTGGCTTCAGCCACGCCACCGGCGTGAGCTTTCCGGTGCGGCCGACCTGAGGGACGATATTTTCGATCTGTGTCACTGCTCCGCGCGCCGCGTACTTGTAAGCAATCGCCCAGCGCGGAGCCTTTCCGGTAAAGCCCAGTTCCCGCTGCCACGACGTCCGGTCCACCTTGACGACGATTCCATCAATTTCGTAAGGCAGGGATTCGCGCTTGGCTTCCCAGCTTTGAATGAACCTCCAGACCTCGTCCAGATTTTTCGCCAGCTTGCGGTTTGGATTTACCTTGAAGCCGGCCGCGTCGAGCGTATCCATGGCTTTCGATTGGCGGTCAAGAAAAGTTTGCCCATCTTTCAATAGCAGGTAGGCGAAGTAGTCCATGCGGCGTTGTGCGGTAATCGACGGTTCAAGCTGTCGCACCGTGCCCGCAGTAAAGTTGCGCGGATTGGCAAAGACCGCCAGCCCCTGCTTCTCCCGTTCTTCGTTCAACTTTCGGAAAGCCGCGAGCGGCATGAGCATTTCGCCGCGCACTTCGAAATCCCCGGGGATTCCCGCTTTCTTCAACTTGTCTTTAGCAATCACCAACGGGATGGAGCGCACCGTCCGCACATTCAAGGTCACGTCTTCGCCGACGCTGCCATCGCCGCGCGTGATGCCGCGCTCCAGACGCCCGTCGCGATAGACGAGCGCCAGCGACATTCCATCCAGCTTCAATTCGCATATGTACTCGAGGTCGGTGCGCCCGCTGAGTTCATGCACCCGCCGCTCCCAGTCGCGCAACTCCTCTTCGGAATAAGCATTGTCGAGCGAAAGCATCGGAGAGGAATGCTTTGCCTTGACGAATCCTTCGCGCGGCTTGCCACCCACGCGCTGCGTAGGCGAGTCCGGCGTGATGAGTTTCGGATATTCCGCTTCGAGCCGCTTGAGCTCGTTCATCAGCACGTCGAAGTCGGCGTCGGAAATCTTCGGGGCATCCAGCACGTAATAGAGGTGCTCATGGTGCCGAATCTTTTCGCGCAGAGCTTCGATCTTCTTCTCGATGGCGGAACTGGACATGACTGGGAAATTATAGAGAAGTTCTCAGTTCCCGGTTCTCAGTTCTCACAAGAACCGGGCATGTGTTGTCGTCACGCCCTAGAGTGGACCCGCAATTGTCGGTTTGGGTTTTACTGAGAACTGAGAACCGGAACTGAGAACTGCACTACAGCCTTTTCGCTTTTCGAATCCGACCGCGCCCAATCGCACTGCGACCCACGCTCGACGGAGGCTTGGGCATTCCCTCCAGTAATTCCTTCAGCACAGTTGCATTGTTGTACTCTTCGTTGCGCGATGCATACAGCAGCGTGACTTGTCGTTTGCCTTCGGCAAGGTGATGCAGCTTCTCGACCGCCGCGGAAGCTTTCTCACCCGCTAGTTCTTTAAGATAGCGTTTGCGAAACATGCGCCATCCGTCAAGATTTGCGTGGAACCACTGCCGCAACTCATCCGAGGGCGCCAGATCGCGCAGCCAGAACTTGACCGCCGCCTCTTCTTTCTTCAGCCCGCGCGGCCACAAACGATCCACCAGCACGCGCACTCCATCCGACGGAGAAGCAGCCTCGTAAACGCGTTTGACGACAATGGCCATGCCTTCCGTATTATCCTACTTCTGGGTCTGCCCAGCAGGCGACGCCGCAATTCATCATGAACTTCTTGAACTGGTTTTCTCCGTGCCTCCGTGTCTCCGTGGTGAGCCTGGCGCTTCTAGCGCTAGCTGGCTGCGACGCCGAGCGGCGCAAGTCCGACGCCGAACTCGGCCTCAACCCGCAACAGGCCGCCGGCCGGCAACTGTACGACAACTATTGCGACCGCTGCCACGAACCCTACTCGTCCCGCGGTAAGAAGGGTCCAAGCCTGAAGGGCGTGTTCAAGCAGCAATATCTATCGATCAGTGGACTGCCCGCCAACGACGAACGCGTGGGAGAAATCGTCAAGTATGGCCGATCCAAAATGGAAGGCTTCGGCCAGGTCATGACCGACCAGCAGATCAAAGACTTGCTAGCCTACCTGCACACGCTGTAGCAAGTTCTCAGTTCCCGGTTCTCAGTTCTCAGTTCTCAGTAAAACCCGCACTATTGTCGTTGTCGTTTGAACGTTGCGTCCAATTGTCGCTGAGGGTTTTTACTGAGAACTGAGAACTGAGAACTGGGAACTAGTCTTGTGGCATAATCGCCCCCAGTGTCCACGGCCAACAAAGCGGCGCTCTTTCAGAAATTGCCTTCGACGGACGAACTTCTCCGCCAGTCCGATATGCAAGCGCTGATCGCGCAAGAGGGCCATTCCGCCGTCGCCGAAAGTATCCGCGTCGTCCTCGCACGCCTGCGACAGGAAATTAGCGAGGGCCAACTGGACGAGAAATCGCTGGACTTGGCGCTGGGTGGCCTGTCCGCGGCAGTCGAACGTCAACTCCGCCAGTCGCTGAGTTACTCCTTGCGCCCGCTCGTCAATGCCACCGGCGTCATCCTCCACACCAATCTCGGACGCGCGCCCCTGGCGGTCGCAGCACTCGATCACGCTCGCGCCACGGCGAGCACCTATTCGAACCTGGAATTTGATCTGGCAGCAGGCGAGCGCGGCAAGCGCGACATCCACGTCGATCGCCTGTTTCAAAAATTGCTGGCGGAAGCCGTATTGCCGGAACAAGCAGGAGGAAAACGTGTGGGGACGGGCGCCTCGCCCGTCCAGGTGGAGCGAAGCTCCGCAGCGGTCTCCACCATCGTCGTCAACAACAACGCCGCTGCCGTTCTACTCGCCTTGAACTCGCTGGCGGAAGGTGGCGAAGTCATCGTTTCGCGTGGGGAGTTGGTCGAAATCGGCGGCTCCTTCCGCATCCCCGACGTGATGTCAAAGTCGGATGCCACGCTGCGCGAAGTCGGCACGACCAACCGAACGCGCATCGCCGACTACGAACGCGCCATCAACGAGCGCACCCGCCTCCTCCTCCGCGTGCATCGCTCCAACTTCGAAATCACCGGCTTTACCGAGCAACCGGGGCTTGACGAACTGGTCGCCCTGGCCCGGAGCCGCCGCCTGCCGCTGATGGAAGATCTGGGTAGCGGCGCGCTATTCGACTTGCGTTCGGTTGGGATCAACGGCGAACCAGGCGTGCTCGACAGCCTGCGTACGGGCGTAGACATCGTCACCTACAGCGGCGACAAACTTCTCGGAGGCCCGCAGGCTGGACTGATTAGTGGCCGCCCCGATCTGGTCGCGCGCATGCGCTCCAACTCACTGTTCCGCGCCTTGCGCGTGGATAAGCTTACCTATGCGGCCCTCGAAGCCACGCTGCTCGCCTACGTCAAACACGACCACGACGCCGTGCCCGTTCTCCGCATGATGCGCCTGTCGAAAGAAGAAATTGCGCGCCGCGCCGAAAAAATCATCTCCGACGTCGAGTCCGGGCAACTCCAGCGCCTCAAACTGCAACTCCTCGATGGCGAATCCGTAATTGGCGGTGGCGCTGCCCCCTCGGCCGTCTTGCCCACGCGCTTGATCGCGCTCACCCATGCCGATCTCAGCGCCGACGAACTGAACGCCCGTCTCCGCGCCGCCACCCCGCCCATCATTGCCCGCGTAGAAGATGGCCGCGTGCTTCTCGATTTGCGCACGGTATTTCCGGATCAAGATGCAAACCTTGCCACGGTGCTTGCATCTTTAAGCTGACAAATTCGACAGCTCGTGGCAACCCTATACACTATCGGTCACTCCACACGCTCGCTCGACGAACTTCTGTCGGCTCTCAAGGCGCACGGCATCGAGACGCTGGTGGATATCCGCGCCTTCCCCATGTCGCGACGCCTGCCACACTTCAATCGCGAGTCGCTGGAGTGTTCACTGCCGGAGCAGGGTATTCGCTACATCTGGATGAAGGCGCTCGGCGGATACCGCAAGCCGACGGGCAAAGACTCTCCCCACACGGCGCTGCGCAATGCCAGTTTTCGCAACTACGCGGACTACACGCTGACGCCGGAATTCGAGCGCGCCGCCAACGAACTGCTCCAGATCGCGTCCACCTCGCGTACCGCCTACATGTGCGCCGAGCGCGTTTACCTCCGCTGCCATCGCATGATTGTCTCGGACTGGCTAGTGGCGCATGACCACCAGGTTCTGCACATCGATGCGGAAGGTCCGGCCCGCCCCCACAAACTCTTTACCGAGGCGCGGGTGATCGACGGGCAGATGATCTACAGCGGCGGCAATCTCTTCTGACCCGCGGCGATTGCAAATTACAAGTCAGCCATGAACAATGTTTCCATGATTGTTGGCACCGGTGTGGACATTGCCGAAGTTCCTCGCATCCGCGAAAGTATCGAGCGGTTCGGCGACCGCTTTCTCAAGCGCATCTTCACCGAAGGCGAAATGCAGTATTGCGAACGAAAAGCCAGCCGGTTTGAAAGCTATGCCGCGCGTTTCGCCGCCAAGGAAGCCGGAATGAAGGCGCTGGGCACAGGATGGAGTCGCGGCGTCCGCTGGCGGGATATCGAAGTGGTGCGTCCAAAGGGGCAGCGTCCCACCATCCAATTTCACGGTGAGGCCGCCGCCATTGCGGCCAAACTCGGTACCAAGAACATCGCGCTCTCCATCACCCACACGTCTGAGCAGGCCTTGGCCCACGTCATTCTGGAGAATTAGCTCTCAGCTGTCAGCTCTCAGTTTTTTGTCACGGACCCCGTAGGGGAGGACGCCTTCGTCCGCCAGCCGAGCGAAGCTCCACAGCCTGATTCCCCCGTCGAACTATGGGGTAGCTAAGCTGCTGATTCAACATAACTTCCTCCACCCGCGCAACATGCGCAAAGGTTCAGGGTTTACATAGGCGGAACGTAACCAGGCCGCGTCACCGGTTTTGGGCCAAAATATTAAAATTAAGGTCAAAGAGAGGCACTGATATGAAACGCTCCCTCAGTTGGCTGGTATTGGCAATTTTGATGGTATCGGTTGCCGTGTTGTCGCTGTCCACGACATCGTCGGCGCAAGTCGGGTTTGGTATTTCCGTTCGCATCGGTCCGCCGGCACTGCCTGTATACGCGCAGTCCATCTGCCCCGGTCCGGGCTATCTCTGGACCCCCGGTTATTGGGCGTGGAGTGACGACGACGGCTACTACTGGGTTCCCGGCACCTGGGTGGTTGCGCCGGTAGGTATGTTGTGGACGCCGGGCTACTGGGGCTTTGGGGACGGCTTCTATCGCTGGCACCCGGGCTATTGGGGACCGCACGTGGGCTTCTACGGCGGCATTAACTACGGCTACGGATACGGCGGAGTGGGCTTCTTCGGTGGCGAGTGGAGGGGCCGCGACTTCTTCTACAACCGCTCAGTAGTAAACGTGAACGTGGTTAATGTGAGAAATGTTTACACCCGGACCGTGGTTGTGAACAACAGGCGGAACGTGAGCTTCAACGGCCCCGGCGGCATCGAGGCACGGCCGACTCGGGACGAAGAAAGGTATGAGCGCGAGCCGCACCGCGCCCCGTTGTCGAACCAAATGGAACATGAACATGCCGCCAGCCGCGACCGGCAGCTGTTTGCTTCCCAGAATCACGGACGACCGGCCATTGCGGCCACGGGCAGGCCGGGTGAGTTCCGCGGATCTCACATCGAGCGAGCCCGCGCGGCTGGGGAGCCCTACCGCGCGCCGAAGATGTCACCGCGGGAAGCGCGCAGTCCTTCCGAAGGCAGTCGCGGGTTCAGTGCGTCCCCCAGAAACGCTGGCAACCCCCGCGCTAATTCCAATTCCAATGACCGCGCGATGACGCGTCCCGAGAACCGCGACGTGAGAAACAACAATGCGTCGCGGAACCGGCAACAGATGTCGTCCCGCGACAACCCGAGGCCGCCGAAGCAAGACAAGGTGGCTCAGAGGCAGGACCGGCAGCCTCAGAGGCAGGCGCAGGCCGAGCAGAAGCGATCTGAGAAAGCGAATCGGGCCCAGCCTAGACCTGAACCGAAAGGCAATGGCCGGGAGCAGCGTCGCTAAGCAGCATCCTGGACCGTCGGTATCCGTACAAAAGGCTCCCGTTCTTCGCCCTGTACGCGAAGAAGCGGGAGCCTTCGTTTTGCAGCCATTTCTCCGTCCCGGGCCGCCTCAGTCAATCTTGAGCCCTGAAATTGCACGTCGTTTGCTATGATGCTTCTGTTGTTTACAGACCACCTTGCCTAGCCAGAAGCAGCTGAAATGGTCGCAACTCCGCGTCGGGCTCACGGTCGTAGTCGCGAGCGCCACCCTCATGGTCCTGATCTTCTTAATGAGCGGCACCGGCGGATGGTTCACCCACAAGATCACCCTGCGATCGTACGTCGACAATGCCGGCGGCTTGCGTGAAGGCGCGCCGGTTCGTTTGGCCGGAGTGGATATCGGCAACGTGACCACTGTACGCATCGTCGCCGGCAAGCCGATTACGCCCGTCGAAATCACCATGAAGGTCAACACCAAGTACGCCTTCAATCTGCGCAAAGACTCCGTCACCATGCTGGCCACGGCCGGGGTATTGGGCGAGACCTTCGTTGACGTGGACAGTTCGGCGGCCAAGGGTCCGGAGGCCACCGACGGCGACACGCTGTCGGCCAGGAGCCAGCCCGATATCCAGGACGTGGTCCGTGCCAGCCAGGGCACGCTGCAGAACATGGACGCCCTGCTGAAGCGCGTGGACCGCATCATGTCGTTTATCGAGAGCGGCCAGGGTTCGATCGGCAAGGTCATTTACGATCCGGGCTTGTACAACCAGCTCAACGCCACGGTAGCCGAATTCAAGGGCTTGGTGGACGATATCCAGAGTGGCAAAGGATCCATAGGTCCGTTGATCACCAGCGACGAGGCCTACAAGAAAGTGATTGCCACCGTCGACAAGCTGAACGTGATGGTGGACGACTTGCAGCAGGGCAAAGGCACAGCCGGCAAACTTCTCAAAGATCCCGAACTGTATGACAACGCGAACAAGACGATCGCGAACGTTCGGCAGTTGACCGACGACATCAATGCCGGCAAGGGCGCGATCGGCAAGATGACGCACGATCAGGAATTCGCCGCCCACCTGCAGACCCTGATGAACAACCTGTCCGAACTCTCTGCTCGCCTGGAACGGGGCGAGGGTACGGCAGGAATGCTGTTCAAGGATCCTGCGCTCTACAACAACAGCGACCAGATGCTGGTGGAGACGCGGCAACTGGTGAAGGCGATCCGGGAAAATCCCAAGAAATATCTGACTTTTCACGTGAAAGTGTTCTGATGGCGGTCGTTGGTCGCTAGGCGTTAGTCGTTCGCAAATTCTGCTGCTAACGACCACCGACCAACGACCACCGACTGCTCTACTCCGTCTTCCCTAGGATTCTTCGAATCTGTTCCAGGTGGTTTCGGTCGTGTCCCGCCATGTGGCGACAGAGGGTGCGTACG
Organism: Terriglobia bacterium; assembly: GCA_020073525.1. Classification (GTDB taxonomy): domain Bacteria; phylum Acidobacteriota; class Terriglobia; order Terriglobales; family Acidobacteriaceae; genus Acidiflorens. The sequence goes on along the minus strand of JAIQFA010000087.1, from coordinate 4,190 downwards.
GTCATCGGTCCGCGCTCGCCATGAACGCCATGTGCATCCCATTCTTCAGGCGTGAGCCGCGCCAGCATGCGGAGGTTCGCTTCCCGCAACAGTCGAAACATTCCAAGAGAATCTTCCGGCGCCCAGGTTTTGTAGTCGCCAAGCCGTGCCCACAGATCCTGATCAAACCCGGGAAGCGCGATTCCGGGGCTTTCAATCATCTGCCGGTACCGCCAACTTGTAGTTAGCTCGTCTTCGGCCAAGTGGGCGAGGATTTCGCTGATCGCCCACTTCGCGGGCGCGGGACGCGCGGCGAGCTTTTCGAAGGGAACTCCCGCGACCAGTTCGGCAAGCAGGCCCGGCATCTCGCCTTGCATGGCAATGGGATCTTGGCCGCTGCTGTATTCGAGCAAACGAGATTGATAATTCAAAGCATCCGGCATCGGATAATTCTAGTATGGGTTTACTTCGACCGGAAACTTCGGTTGACTGTTTGGTCTTTGCACCGTCCAATACAATGGCTGGGTGCGTTCGAGGATTGTATCCGTGCTGGTCCGCGTCCGCATTCGCACCGCCGTGCGTCCACTTTTGATTCGAGGAAACTCATGCGCCGTCTCGTACAACTGTTCGCTGTCTCGCTGATTCTCGCGCCCACGCTCTGGGCCCAAAGCAGTTCTGAAGCCGCGAAGCCCTCCGCCGATGTGCGTTTCTCCGTCGACCTGCTCGATAAGAGCGTCGATCCCTGCAACGACTTTTATGCCTACGCGTGCAGCAAGTGGATGGCAAAGAACCCCGTGCCTTCCGACCGCTCGTCCTGGGGCCGCTTCAACGAATTGCAGCAGCGCGGCGAATACATTGTCCGCGACATTCTCGAAAAGGCCGCGATCGACCGCCCCGGCCGTAGTGCCAGCGAGCAGAAGATCGGCGATTACTACTCCGCCTGCATGGACGAGAGTGCTATCGAAAAAGCGGGCGCCACGCCGCTGAAGCCCGACTTCGCAAGTATTGCGGCGATCCAGTCGAAAGAAGACCTTCCCAAAGAGATCGTGCGTCTGCATCGCGAGGGTGCCGATGTGTTGTTCGGCTTCAGCTCCGGATCGGACTTCAAGAATGCCAGCCAGATGATTGCCGAGGTGGACCAGGGCGGACTAGGCATGCCCGACCGCGACTACTATTTCAAAGACGATGAGAAGTCGGTCGAGTTGCGCCAGAAATACGTCGAGCATGTGGCGAAGATTTTTGTGCTGCTCGGCGACGATCAAGCCAAAGCCGCAGCGGAGGCCAAGGTCGTCATGGCCATAGAAACCGCCTTAGCCAAGGGCGCGCTCGACCAGACCAGCCGCCGCGATCCGCAGAAGATCTACCACAAGCTGACCAATCAGGAATTGGCCGCTCTGAGTCCGGCATTTAACTGGAACGCTTACTTCGAAGGTGTAGGCGCGCCCCGGTTCGATTCGCTCAATGTGGTTGAGCCGGATTTCATCAAGAACATGCAGGAAGTAGTCAGTGCCCACTCTCTCGACGATTGGAAAACATATTTGCGCTGGCACACTGCGCATGCCAATGTGCAGGTATTGCCAACGGCGTTCGTGAGCGAAAACTTTGATTTTTTCGGCAAGACGCTGCAGGGCACCAAGGAGTTGCGTCCGCGCTGGAAGCGTTGTGTTGGCTACACGAACGATGACCTTGGTGAGTTGGTCGGACAGATCTATGTCCAGCAAACCTTTGGCGCCGAAGGCAAGGAGCGCACGCTGGCCATGGTTGGGGCGCTCGAAAAGGCGTTAGGGGAAGACGTCAAGAACCTGCCCTGGATGGGCGCGGACACGAAAGCGCAGGCGCTCGTGAAATTGCAGGCCATCACCAACCGCATTGGCTATCCCGACAAATGGCGCGACTACTCGACGCTCCAGATCGTGCGTGGCGATGCCCTGGGCAACTCGCAACGAGCCAATCAGCATGATGTGCAGCGACGATTGAACAAGATTGGCAAGGCGCTCGACAAGCGGGACTGGCCGTATCCGCCGATGACGGTGAACGCGAGCTACAACCCGAACCAGAACAACATCACGTTTCCCGCCGGAATTCTGCAACCCCCGTTCTATGACAACCGGGCGGATGATGCGATGAACTTCGGCGGCATCGGCGCCGTGATCGGTCACGAACTCACCCATGGCTTTGACGATCAGGGCAGCCAGTTCGATGCCGACGGCAATCTCCGCGACTGGTGGACCGCAAACGACAAGAAGCAATTCGAAGAGCGTACCGGCTGCATCAAGGATCAATACGGAAGCTTCGTTGCCGTCGACGACCTGAAGCTGAACGGCAAGCTAACCCTGGGCGAGAACACGGCCGACAACGGCGGCATGCGCATCGCCTACATGGCCATGCTCAACACCTTTGCCGGAAAAGAGCCGGCGCCGGTCGACGGCCTTTCCGCCGAGCAGCGCTTTTTCCTGGGATGGGCCAATGTGTGGTGCCAGAACCGCACCGACGCCGTCGCGCGCATGCTGGTCACCCTAGATCCCCACTCGCCAGGAAAGAACCGCGTGAACGGAGACGAACTGAGGGGAACGCAGGCACTGGAACAGGTGCATCCCGAGGACCGCGCACGCGTGAAGGCAGCGGCCGAAGAAGCGCGACGGACCGGGGTCGGCGCCAGCCTGGAATACCGCATGCGCCACAAAGATGGATCGTGGCGGGTACTGGAATCGACTTCGAGCGTGATTCACGATGCCAAGGGAGAGGCGGAAAAGCTCGTCATCGTGAACCGGGACATCACGGACCGAAAGCGTGCATCGGAAGCCCTGCGCCTTTCGGAAGCGAGCTTCCGGTCAGTGGTCGAAAACGCCCCGTACGGAATCTTTCGGGCGAACGCCACGGGGCAATTGCTCCGCGTCAATCCCGCGCTGCAGAAGATGCTTGGGTACGAATCGCCGGACGAGCTTCTGCGAATGAATCTGGCTGCCGATCTCTACAGCGACCCGCAACAGCATCAAAACATCCTCGATTTGCTTGCCAGCCAAGAAAGTTTCAGGGACGTCGAAGTCGAATGGAAACGCAAGGACGGCACGCTCGCCAAGGCGCGCTGTAGCGGCCGCATGGTGAAGAATCAGGGTGAGGAGGGAGACTACTTCGAGGTGTTTGCGGAGGACGTCACCGAGCAACGCCTGCTGGAGCGCCAGTTGCGCGTGGCTCAAAAGATGGAAGCGATTGGAAGGCTCTCCGGTGGAATCGCGCACGACTTCAACAATCTCCTCGGCGTGATCATCGGCTACAGCCAGGTTCTGAAGCACAAACTCGGCGCTGGAAACGGCTTGTTCGAGCATGCGGAAGAAATCGAGAAGGCGGGGCAGAGCGCGGCCTCGCTTACGCGCCAGCTTCTTGCGTTCAGCCGCCAGCAGGTGCTGGCGCCCGCAGTCTTGAATCTGAACACGCTGCTGTCAGATATGGGGAAGATGCTGCCCCGCTTGATCGGCGAAGACATTGAGCTGGCGCTGCAACTCGATCCCGGGCTCGGACGGGTAAAGGTGGACCGGAGTCAGGTGGAGCAAGTCGTGATGAATCTGGCGGTAAACGCGCGCGACGCGCTGCCTCAGGGCGGCAAGCTGACCATCGACACGGCAAACGTCACCTTGGACGACGCATACACGCGCCATCACCCGGGATCCAATGCAGGAGACTTCGTAATGCTTTCGGTGACCGACACCGGCACGGGGATGTCACCGGATACCCTCGCCCATCTGTTCGAGCCCTTCTTTACTACGAAAGCGCGGGGCAAGGGGACCGGGCTGGGCCTCGCGACCGTGTACGGGGTGGTGAAGCAAAGTGGCGGGTACATCTGGGTGGACAGCGAACTCGGCAAAGGAAGTTCCTTCAAGGTGTACCTACCGCGGATCGAGGAAGCCGTAGCCGTGGAGACGCCGGCGGCTCCGCCGATGGAAGCCCTTAAGGGAGCGGAGACCTTGCTCCTGGTGGAGGATGCCGACGCACTGAGAAAACTGGCGAAGGCGCTGCTCGAGGAACACGGCTTCCGCGTGGTGGGGGCCGCGAACGGTGCCGAAGCGCTGCAAATCGCAGAGCAGATGAAAGCACCAATCGATCTCCTGCTGACGGACGTCGTAATGCCCGGTATGAACGGGCGGGCGCTGGCGGAACGCCTGGGGCAGCTCCAGAGAGGATTGAAAGTGCTCTACATGTCCGGCTACACAGAC
>JAIQFA010000194.1 GCA_020073525.1 Terriglobia bacterium | reverse complement strand
CGCTATGGATCGCCCCCGTTACATGAACGTACCTTCCCCCGCTCCTTGCCACGTAAACGTGGCCGGTGTCGGGAAGCAATCGGTATGGGGTTCGCGCATCATTGCTTGTATCTCAGTTCTCACTCTTACATCATTTCAGAAATTCGTCAATACCAAAAAGTGGCTGATTCTGGCGGTGTTCCGCCTATGGTGAATTGGTATCGTAGCGCATCAGCAGCTTCGAACTCGGGTAGAATGCCCCCGAGGAACTCACAGTGGCTACTATCCCACCTCCTAATACTGTGACCGGAGGTAAAGAGCGGCGTGCCTTCAAGGCCAAGACAATCCTAAATCGAAATAATGCCCAAGAAATACTCAAGGCTCTAAAAGATCTTGAGGAACGTCGCCCTGAATTCGCGACCCGCTGGCTGTGGGAGTTGATGCAAAACGCAAGGGACTTCCCAGACCCCTCTCGACCAATGGTTATCAGAGTGACAGTTTCCCCTGGGCATATCCGTTTTGCTCATAACGGCCGGGCGTTCTCGGAAGATGAGATATTGAGCCTTATTTATCATGGTTCGACCAAACAGGATGGCCCACTGCTGGGAAAGTTTGGGACTGGCTTCTTGTCAACACACCTACTCTCCAGGAAGGTTCGGGTTCGTAGCACTCTTGTTGAAGAGACGGGCGAAAAACTAGGTTTTGAGTTTTCCCTTGATCGCTCCGGGGCCGATGCAACAGAAGTTGGTGACGCGATGGAGAGATCTGTTGAGGCATTTGAACGATCGCTCTCGGATCACGTAATCGATCCATCGGAATGGACCGAGTACATCTACGACATAGTTGACGCGAACCAAACGAACGAGGCACATACCGCCACACGTTTTCAGTTGGATGCCATTCCCTACGTTTTGGCTTTCGACGAGAACATCAACACAATCGATATTGACGTTCCGCAATTGCATTCTGTCTTCAAACGCCAGCCCAGCGAGCAACTATCCGACGGGACGCCGGTAACCGTCATAAATAACGGTGCCGACGTCATTCGTTTGGCTCTGATTCGTGAGCAAGAGATCAGCGTTGCGGTGCCAATAACGTTAGGCGCGAATGAAAAGCTCGAGGTCATGGAAATAGGTGCTGTACCGAAGCTTTTTGTGTTTCTTCCGCTCGTCGGTTCTTCGGAAATCGGGTTGCCAGCCGCTTTTAACAGCCGATCATTCGAACCGGTGGAGGCGCGTGACGGTTTGCATCTTGAGCCCAGTGCGGGTACGAAGAGTGAGGCGAACAAACACACGCTCAGTTCAGCAGGTCGTCTACTTATAAAACTTGCCCAAAGTTGTTCTGCTACTGGATGCGGAGGACTACAGAGACTACTTCGAGTGCATTTCCCAAAAAACTGTCCCTCGTGGCTCAACGATAAAAGTTGGTACCGGGAGTTTCAGCGAGATTTGGCTCGCAAGCTCACAGACCTGCCCCTCATACGCACGAGAGATATTGGTTCGATACCGGCCACTCAGGCTCTGTTCCCAATTGGAGACACCCGACTTTCGTGGGAAAAGACCTTCGAATTCTCTTCCCATATTTTTGGAGAAAAACTTCCCGAGGCAACAATCGCACAGGAATGTTCGCGCATAGCCAGTGACTGGATGACACTTTTCGAAATTGATGAGCCGATCAGGAAAAACTCCATCCTCAGTTCGGAGCAACTGTTTTCTGCCATTCGGAAGGCGGAAAGCTTAACTAAGCTCTCCACTCTCCTGGCTCTAAACGGTGAAGGAAGTTTGGCATGGCTGAATCAGCTCATTCTGACTGTCCCGGAGGATCAGCGGCGGATTAGCCTTGACGGACTGTTCCCAGATCAGACAGATGCCGGCGGTTTTCGCACATTTGACAGGCTAGCCCGAGATACTGGAATCGACGAACACTTGAAAAACATCCTCGAAAATCTGGACGAACCTATTCGGGAGCGCCTTCTTCATAGGGGAGTTGGCGACGCAGATAGGCTGATCACAAGAGTTGAAAAAGAAGAGACGCTTGTCTCCGCCACAAAGGAGTTGCTAAAAAAGCGCTTAAGAGAAAGTTCTGACATTCCGGAGGGCCGCACTAGAACCGCGTGCTTATCACTGTTCGCATGGTTTGCAGAGCGAGGGCGTTGGGGTGATCTCAAAGATTCCATGCCGGTCATCACCTTAGATCGGGATGGCAAGGAAATACTTGCGAAGACCTCGGACCGCGCACCGCAGCTACTGCTTTCCAAGACCTTTTGGCCCGAGAAGGCACGGCCATTCTGGAATGCGTTCCCTCCGGGGTCCGTCCTCGTCGATGACTACGCCCCTCTGCTCGATCAAGTTAACTGGGACGCCACGACTCAACACGGAATCGTTGTTGGTGACTTGACCTGGTCTGAGAAGGCTGAAATAACCGATGTTGAACAGTTCGGTGTCGATCTGGAGCTAGGAGGCGAGGGTCACGCTTTGAAGGCCGAAATCGCGATCACGAAGATGGCCTTCGTGGGGTCTGAGTTCTTTTACGATTCCCTTCGCAAGAACAAAGAGCGCGCAGGAAGGTTTCTTCTCTTTGTTCTTGAATATGCAGCTTTAGCTGACGACTCGTGGCGTCGACGGCAGGACGTGTCATGTGAATGCGGTAAGACACACACAATTATTCCCTCGCATTGGCTAGGGTGGATTCGTCGAACGCAGTGGATACCTCGTCGTTCAGGTGCCGACCATCTGACAACAGAGAGTCTTGCTCGCCTCGCGCAGGAGAATCGAGAAATAGCGGAGGCGGTCACTCGCAAAGAGCTAGAAGAGTTCCTGGAAATTGTGGGTATCAACGTGTTGGAGCAAGCCTTGTTAGCAACTGATCCGACAAACCGATCAGAACTGCGGAGAAACCTTGCTCAACTTGCGAAACTGGCTTCACAGAATCCGGGCGAGGTTGAACAGTTCATTCAGGACATCGAAATGCGTCGAATAGCCGCAGAGCGTTGGAAAAACAACCGCTCGCTGGGTAATGCTGTGGAGCTGCTTGTAGGAACAACGTTACGCGCCATTCTGAAGCATCGGGGTATTAGGGTGGAAACGAACTTTGTTGGATATGATCTGGCCGCATATTATGAGGGTCAAGACGCAACTGAGGAGGTCGGTTGCGTCCAGGTTTTAGCGGGTACACTTCTGGCGAAGATCGAAATCAAGGCTACCCGGGGTAGCGCCGTTAGCATGAGCTACGCTCAGGGTCAGGAAGCGACTAGTGATCGGGATCACTTCTGGCTGTGCGTAGTCCCGCTAGCCGCCGGGGAATCCATACCCACCGATCCGTCGAGCATTGAGAGGTTGGCTCGATTCATTCCGAACGTGGGCGATACGCTCGCTATTTCGCGTGCTGGTATTGACAGCGCGCTGCAAGGAGCGGTTGTCGGCGGTTTTGAGCTACAACATGTGGAAGAAATTCGTTATGGGATCAGTCATGCAATGTGGGAAGGCAGTGGTATTCCACTGAACAGCTTCGTTGAGACACTCGCTCGGCAAGTTACGCTGTAGCGCTGGATCGCACTTGCTACGCATGACGATTGCTCGCGCATTACGTGCCAATGCGGAAACAGCGATATCGGAAGTCTCTGGCAGTGTGCCTGAAGCATTCACGCTGGACATATCACCTGGTGGGCGGGCCGGGAGTCAAACCCGGATTTGCAGCTTCGGACGCTACCGTGTTGTTCGGTTACACTACCCACCCTCTTGGAACTCGCGCCGGGAATCCAACCCGGATCTCTTCGTTAGGACCGAAGCGTCATCATGCTTTAGACCACGCGAGCCTGATTAATGTGGAGGGGATGCAGAGAATTGAACTCTGATCTCAAGGTTCGTAGCCTTGCGCCCTCATCCGTTGGACCACATCCCCACATTGGAAGCGGCAGAGAGATTTGAACTCTCATCGTCCGAGGTAGAAGCTCGG
>JAIQFA010000193.1 GCA_020073525.1 Terriglobia bacterium | reverse complement strand
CAAGCACCTGCACGAATCCGCCGTAGTCATCGTGCCTTTGCGCATCGGTGGCGGAACGCGTTTGAAAATATACGAGGCAATGGCAACCGCCAAAGCCGTGGTCTCCACCACCGTCGGCGCGGAAGGGCTGGATGTTCACCACGGCCGCGACATTATGCTGGCCGACAATCCTGGATCCTTCGCTCAGGCAGTAATCATGCTGTTGCGCGATCCAGAACTGCGCCGGCGTTACGAACAAGCCGCTGCCGAGACCGCTGCCCGCTACGACTGGCCGGCGATCGGCGAGCGTTTTAGCGAAGTCCTGCAGTCGGTGGCGGAGAAGAAATCTCTTCCGGTGCGTGGGGAAAGTGGGGTTCGCATCGGGGCATAGCGATTCCGGATTCGTATCAGGGTATCGCTTTAGCGATACCGTAAGTTGTTCAAATTTAGGCGCCCCTTTAGGGGCCGCATAGTTGAAAAAGAAAGCGTAGAGAAAAAGAGGAATCTGTGGCCATCGGTGATAACGGCAACGCGGCAACGGCAGCCATCCCAGGAACGCGGACTGCGATCCGGATGTCGGATCCGACGAAGAGCGCGTTCTTCTGGCTGAGCGGTTTTTTCGTGGTGTATTGCGCCCGCCCGGAAGACTGGATCCCCGGCCTCAAGTATTTGCCACTCGCCAAGATCACCGCCATCCTGGCCATGTGGGGCTTGTTTCAAGCCCTGGGAAAGACCAAACGCACCTACAAGAATCTGCCCAAGGAAGCAAATCTTCTCCTGGGCATGATCCTCCTTCTCTACGTTGGAGGATTCTTGTCTCCGGTCTGGAGGGGCGGTGCGGTCACCCGCACCATGGATTTTTCCAAGATCTACATCGCGTGGGTGCTGGTCTTCCTGCTGATTACGACTTTCGATCGCTTGCGGCGAATCATCTTTATTCAGGCATTGTCGGTAGTCCTGATTTGTGCCGCCGCCCTCATCAAGGGCCACAGCGCACCCCGCCTCGAAGGCGTGTTGGGTGGCATCTATTCGAACCCGAACGATCTCGCATTCGCCATCGTGTTGTCGATACCCTTTGCCCTGGCTTTTATGGTCACGGCCAAGAACGCTATCGTCAAAGCGCTGTGGCTTTTCGGAATGCTGATCATGGCGGTTGCCCTCTTCATGACCGCATCCCGCGCCGGTTTCATCGACCTCGTCATCTCCGGCAGCGTTTGTCTCTACTTCTTCGCGATCAAGGGGAAGCGCCCTTACCTTCTCGTTGCGACCGGGCTCATCGGCGTGCTGGTGATGGCCACCGCCGGGGGGAAACTTTACGATCGATTTACCGCGTTGTCGGGCGACAGCACCACCGATCAGTCCGCGTACGGCTCCTACCAGGATCGCATGTATCTCATGTCGCGCGCGGTCGACGCCATCGAACACTATCCCATCTTTGGCATCGGCGTCCGCAACTTCCCCACCTACTCGCTGATTTGGCATGACGTCCACATGACCTATCTGCAAGTGTGCGCCGAGGGCGGCATTGCCGTGTTGGTGCTCTACCTGATGTTTTTCTGGCGCGGTTTTAAGAATCTGAAAGCTCTGCGGAAAACTACGAATCTCGATCCCGACATAGTTTTGTTCGTCGGAGCATTACAAAGTTCGCTTGTCGGCTTCGTCGTGGGAGCGCTGTTTGCGCCCGAAGCCTACCAGTTCTTCCCTTATTTTGCCGTGGCGTTTACGGCGACGTTGTTGCAGACCGTTAAAGAGCAAGAACAACAACCCGGCACGGCGCTCCCTCCGCCGAAAAAGCCGCGTCACTTCCTGGAGGTTTATGCCGACCACCGAACAGCCGGTGCAGTCTCCCCTGTCCGCTGACTTGCAGGCAATTTTGCGTTGCCTGAGTTGCGGCTCGAAACTCGATAGCGATCAGGCCGGAGGCTACCTCTGCCCGGCCTGCAAGCGTGCCTATCCCAGCGTGCAGGGCATTGCCCGCTTTGTGGATGCGCAACACTACGCCGCCAGTTTCGGCTTTCAGTGGCACCGCTACCAGAAGACCCAGCTCGATCACGACGAACTCCGCGAATCCGAACGCCATTTTCTGGCGAAGACCGCTCTCCGTCCCGAAGATCTCAAGGGCAAACTGGTTCTCGACGTGGGTTGTGGCATGGGGCGTTTCGCCGAAGTTGCTACCCGCTGGGGCGCTCGCGTAGTGGGCGTCGACTTGAGCGCCGCCGCGGAGGTTGCCGCCAAGAACCTTGCCGACCGCGACTTTACCGCTTTTCAGGCCGACGTCTTTGCGCTGCCGTTTGCGCCCGAGAGCTTCGACATCATCTATAGCGTCGGGGTGCTCCACCACACGCCGGATTGCGAAGGCGCCGTCAAGACGTTGGATAAATATCTGAAACCGGGCGGGCTCCTCGTCGTATGGCTCTACAGCGGATACAACAAGTGGTATCGCTTCAGCGATTTCTGGCGCCGCTATACCCCCAAGATGAAGCCCGAGACCTTGCATGGCATTCTGAAAGTTGCGGTCCCGTTCTTCTACAACCTGCAACAGGGCTTGAAGAAGGTGCCCTTGGTGGGTCGTCCGGTTGCGGGCGTGGTTCATCATGTGTTTCCGGTGAACCGGCAGAAAGACCCGGAAGCCCGCATGCTCGACACCTTCGACTGGTATTCTCCGAAGTACCAGTCCAAGCACACCTACGAACAAGTGTTCAAATGGTACGCAGCGATGGGCATGGAAGACATGCGCGTGGGCGAAATCTCCATTGCCGTCCGCGGCCGTAAACCAGCCAGGTGAAGGGGCACGGCTTACGCAAAACCAGCGTTTTGTATTGGTGATTCGTATCAGGGTACCGCTTTAGCGATACCGCAATCTTTTCGGAATCGGATGCCCCTTTAGGGGCGGCGCACGCCGTCCAAATTTCACTGTGAGTCTCTCAAACAAATTCGCCTACGCCGGGAAGGTTTTGCCGTCCGCGACGGCGCGCGCGCTAACTGCGCCTGTCCGTGGCCCAGTGCATCTGATCATCGCCCTGGCCGATCATTTCGAACCAGCCATTGATCCTAGAGACGGCCAGAAGCGCGTCCCGCGCTCCGAGCAGGAGCGCCGCCTGGAATGGTGGGCGCGAGAATATCCCAAAGTCGTCGACGGCCTGCGGGACCGCGACGGGCGTCCGCTCGTCCACACCTACTTCTATCCCGCCGAGCAGTACGACGAGGGCCTTCTCGATATGCTCGCCGAACACTGCCATGCCGGCTGGGGAGAAGTTGAGATCCACCTGCACCACGGATTTTCGCATCCCGACACGGTTGAAAACACCCGCCGCGTGCTCACGGAATTCCGCGACCGGCTGGTCTTTCGCCATCGCTGCCTGGCCGCAGAAGAAGGTTCCACCAAGCCCGCCTACGCTTTTGTGCACGGAAATTTCGCGCTCGCCAACTCCGCCGCCGGACGCTTCTGCGGCGTCGATTCGGAACTGCAGATTCTCGCCGAGACCGGCTGCTACGTCGACTTGACCATGCCGAGCAGCGTCTGGCACCCCGCGCAGATTGCAAGAACCAACTCCCTTTATGAATGCGCCCTGCCGCTCGATCGGCCTGTGCCTCATCGCCTGGGGAACGATCTCGTGGTTGGACGCAGGCCCGAGACTTTTCCGGTCATGGTGCAAGGTCCGCTCTTAACCGACGTCCGGCGCAGCCTGCGTTCTGCGCGGCCCGTTCTAGAAAACGGCGCCATTACCGGAGCTAATCCCCCGACCATGCACCGCTTCTCTCTCTGGAAGCAGGCGCAAATCCGCGTGCTCGGACGACCCGACTGGTTGTTCGTCAAAGTGTTCTGCCACAGTATGAACCCGACCCAGAAAGACGCGGTTATCGGCGACAGCTTCCGTAACTTCCTTGCCACGCTGGTCGGCGGTGCAGCCGACAGGAAGGAAACGCTGCACTTCGTTACCGCGCGCGAAATGGCCAACATCCTCTTCGCCGCCTGTGACGGCCG
>JAIQFA010000192.1 GCA_020073525.1 Terriglobia bacterium | reverse complement strand
GCTCTCAGTCAGATTGTGACGAAAGCCCACACATCGCAAAGTGCGCGATGTGTGGGGCACCCGGCTACTCGCGACAGTCGCAAGCCGACGCGGAAGCGCGGGGTTGGGAATCGGAGGCCACGTGGCCGGAAGAATAGCTCGTGGCGAAGTCCGGCTCTACCAGTTTGCCGCGGTCGGCAAGACGAAAGACAAAACACGACCGGCCCTCGTCCTCACCCGCAACAGCGCCCTCGGCTATTTATCCACGGTCACGGTTGCGCCCGTTACTTCCACCATTCGCGGAGTGCCCTCGGAAGTCGTGCTGAATGAGGAAGACGGCATGAAGTCCCCGTGCGCGGTCAACCTGCACAACGCGGTCACTGTATCGCAACAGCGATTAGGAAGGCGCGTGGCCCAGCTTAGTGCCGCACGGATGAATGAAGTGTGTGCCGCCCTGCGGTTCTCTTTGGGGTGCGATTCGAACTAGTTACTGGGAACGCTTTGACCCCACTCGAGGCGAGATCGGGCTTGAGTGGGCCCGGCGCCCCCGCCAATTCACAACTGACCATTACTTGAGAATTGTTCGTGACTCTGGCGCTAACCATGGTCAAGAAAGCGTTAAGGAGGTTAGGAGTCTTTGCCGTCACGGACATGCACACGGACCCAGTCTTCGTTCTGAATAAGCTCAGAGAGCAAGAAGGGTCCTTCTCCGGCAACAGACACGGCGCGTAATTCTGTGACTTGGCGCGTGAATTGTTCAACGAAGATTTCCTTGTTCTTGTATTCGTTCCCAAGGCTAAATTGAACAAATGTCCCATCGGGACGACGCAGGCTGATGAACAGGAACGGTCTGGTTGTTCCGTCGCTTCGGTCGAGCTTCGGTTTGACAAAACGCTCGTATGCCGCCCAAAGGACGCTAGCAATTGTAAGGAGGTTGGCGCCTGTGCTCAGAATCGCTTGCCAATCGAGTGCCGCCCTAATGTCCACACCTCGTGTTCGCCTTGGGTGAAACCGAAATATGGCGAGGTCGGGTATCTCGCGAACAAGGAGTTGCAGGAACTCGTCCGTCGCAGCATCTTGCCCGCAGTTCGCCAGCGCTCCACCGACGATTAGCTCAGAGGTCATGAGGACTCCTAATGGATGATCAGATAACCGTGTCGGCTCCATCCGGCCGAGTAGACTTGGTGCGCTCAAGCAATCCAAGGCCCGGAGGACAGGAGCCGATGCTGTTATCTAATCAGCCCAACTAAATAAAGTCTACAGGCGGGTGGCCCCTTCGAGCCCGGTCTAGGCTTGAGCAGAGAGCTCAGTGGCAAAGAAATTCAACGCGTTAATCCCCAAATGAGAACTTAGGCTAAGGTACAATACCGCGTGCGAGGGATCAATTGTGGGTGATGACACACCGTCAGTAGAAAAGATTGGCGGCACAATCCCGCTTTTCTTTTACGACGTGATAGGCCATATCTTTCCTGGCGCCACGCTGATCCTAGGGTTGGCCTGGTATCTTCAGGCCATCGATATTTCCAATTGGTCTCAATCGATTCAAGGTCTCTTTCCGAAGGATGCAAGCGCGGGAAGCGCCGCGCTAATTTTCTTGCTTTTCTTCGGCATCGCAAACATCACAGGTGTTTTTCTTAAACCGATTTCCTACCATCTCATCCAAAAGCCTACGGAGTGGTGGATTGACCCTCTGTCAACGGAAAAGCTAAGGCGTTTTTTGGGACTTAAGGACATTGACGAGCTTAAACGTAGGTTCCGTGTGCATTTCGGAAGTGAGTTGTCGGAACAATCTGCGGGAGAATTTAAGAAAAAGGTAGAGGACAAATCGCTCAACAAGGCAAGCTTTCTTTGCTCGTATTACACAATGAGGACTGATCCCAACCTCGGCCTTATGACATCGCGGTGGGACGCTGAATTATTAAGTACTCAGTCGCTATGCTTGGTGGTCCTATTCTTTACATTCCTTCCGTTTGCTGGCTGTTTCATCCCTCAACTGCGATCCGATCATGGATGGAGGTGGAGCATATCCTGTCTCATCCTCTTCCTATTTAACTATTTCGCCTATACATACCTTCGGCAGAAGAGGGTTTTTGGACGTTTCGCACTCTTCCTAACGGTAACTGCGAAGGACAGGGCCGTTGCTCCGCAGGAAAACAAGACTGTCTAGGAGCAGGACCGGCAGCCACCAACTCAGCTTCATCCTTGACATTGAACCGAAACAACCCCCAGTTATTTTCGGCTAAATGTTAGAAGACTAGTCCGATTTGCGCTTCCCACAGAAGTGGCCCGCCCGCCGACACCATGATTTGAAACTAGGACATCACCTAAAATGGAGTTGACTTTCCCGAAGGAGTTGCTCAATATTCTCTGGTCAACTTCCCCGCTATCGGCTTCTTCGGTAATGCACTTACCTCGAGTTCGGAGGGCGCGCGATGACTTTTTCATTCTGGCCGGTAGTCCGGCTTGTCCTATTCGTGTTACTACTCGCGCTTCCGACCTGTTACTGGATACACTCCAGCGAGAGCATCCGCGACAGTTATCAAGTTCCTGTTACGCTTCCGACTGCCGCTCCCACAACATCGCCTGAGCCTGCCAGACCATCTCCTGATTCCGCAAACGCTTCGGCCGAGTCCGCCAAACCATCGCCCGAAGTCCGAGTGCGCATGACAGAACAAAACAAGCAGATGATTGATTGGGGCGTGTTGTTGCTGGGCGGGCTGGTCGCCTTGGTGACCACGACCAAGGTGCACAAGATCGCCTATTGCGAGTGGTGGTATTTGATCCTCACGCCGGCAGCCAGTTTCATCTTTGGATCTGTGTGGGTTGGGGTGCTGTTCCAGCGCCGAGCGACGTACCTCGAAGTGCATCAGCTTGCCGATACCTCCGAGAGTCTTCTTAGCTTTCTTTCGCTGCAAAGCACGGCATTCACCTACAGCCTTTTACCGCTGGTGCTGTTCGCCGTGCTGTTTCTTACGGCGATTATTTTGGGGCGTGTGAACCCGTGCGCGCCATAGGAGAGACCTGCCATGCGCAACTTCGTCTTGTTCTCGGCCATTCTCTTGGCCGTGCCTGCCCTGCGAGCGCAAACAACAACCTTTGGTGCGATTCTGAAGGGTGAAGGGGTTCAAAGAATCGTCATTGGAGTTTTCGACGAGAAGGTGAAGACGTACAACGAGCGCGCTGCGCTGATGGAGTCTCCAAAGCTTTCATATGACGAAGGAGCGGTTGCGGATACGAGCGGACGCGCGGCCGAAACTCGAATTCCCGGGGACCTTAGCCCGATCGCGGCGGCCAACAAGTTGCGCGCCGGGCTCGGCATCTTTGTGGACGCGGTGGTGGAGTATGCACGGGACCAAGCCAAGAATGCCGCCGTCGTGCTGAACAAGGAAATCGTTGAAAAATACCTGGACAAAGCCCGCTCACTGCAGAGATGTGGCGAGGTACCGTGCAACCAGCCACCTTGTTGTCGGCTGTGCGCCCCGCCACCGTGTCCGCCGGGAGATTCGAAGAGGTCGGGGCTCAGCGATCCGAGCGATGAGGCACGATGCTTTGGCTTGAGTGGGGAACTTATGTGGCAAAGCACCACAACGCCTTAAATCCCCCAAATGAGAATTTGATGGCGTTCGATTGTTCCTCGACTACCGGGGCTGGCCGCGTTGCAGGCTCCACAGTCCGCGCACCGTGAGGATGAGGGCGAACATCGCGGTCACGCCCATCGCGTGCAGCGTCCAGACGAACAAGAAGGCTGGGCTGGACTTGGCGATCTCGCCGTGAAAAACGCCTCCCGCTCCCATCACGTGGATGACAGGCATGCCCAGCCCAAGGAGCGCCCCGACGAGCATGATGATGTACCCCGACCGCCGTTCGGCGAGCACCAGGGTTCCGTACAGCCAGACGGCCAGGACGGGTATCGCAACCAGGGTTGAGCCCCCTGCCTCGGGCGTCCCGACGTGGGCGTGGATGGTATCGCTCGTCAGGTGCAACGTCAT
>JAIQFA010000010.1 GCA_020073525.1 Terriglobia bacterium | reverse complement strand
ATAACTACATGGTCGAGGTCACCGTCAGCGGTCCGGTCGATGACCAGACCGGCATGGTCTGCAATCTGGTCGATCTGGACGGCTTCGTGCGCGCCCAGATCCTCGAGCGCTATGACCACCAGAATCTGAACCTGCTAGCGGAATTCGCGAAGGAGGTTCCGACCACGGAAAACCTTTGCATATCGATTTACGAAATTGTGAAGCGAGGCTTCCACAAAGCACATCTAGAAAAGGTACGGATTGAAGAGACGATGATGAATTCGTTTGAGTATTCAGGAGAACCCGGTCGTTAGTCGCGGGTCGTTGGTCGTTTGCGGATCCGATTGCGAACGACAAACGACCATCGACCAACGCCCAAGAGCCTATGAAATCCACCACGGAACCCAACACCCTGACCAGCGCCACCTACGAAGAACTGGTGCGCGAAATGATCGTACGTCTCGGCGAAGATCCCGATCGCGAGGGTCTGGTTCGCACACCCGGACGCGTCGAAAAGGCCATGCAATTTCTCGTCCAGGGCTACAAGGACGATCCTGAAGCCCTTTTGCGCAAGGCGCTTTTCACCGTCAACTACGATGAAATGGTGATCGTAAAAGACATCGAAATGTTCAGCCTGTGCGAGCACCACATGCTGCCCTTTTTTGGCAAAGTGCACGTGGCCTACATCCCCAACGGAAAAGTCATCGGCCTGAGCAAAATCCCGCGCCTTATCGAAGCTTTCTCACGCCGCCTGCAGATCCAGGAGCGTCTGACCACGCAAATTGCGGAGGCGATCCAGAACACCATCGAACCCCAGGGAGTCGGCGTGGTCATCGAGGCCCGCCATCTGTGCATGATGATGCGAGGCGTCGAGAAACAGCACTCTTCGGCAGTCACTTCGTCGATGCTAGGCTGCTTCCGCAACGAAGAGGAAACAAGAACCGAATTCCTGTCCCTGATCCGCCAGCGCACGAATAGCGTATAACTTGTAGGCTTGTGTGGGGACGGGCGCGTCGCCCGTCCAAGCCGAGCGCAGCTCGGCAGCGGCGCTATTGCCGAATTGTGAACTCCCACCTCGAAAGCCAGTGCCGGTTGGACTAAGCTGAAAATTGCCATATGCCAAAAGGCAAACCCATTCTGCGCGGATCCATGCTCTCAGGCCGCCTAGCCCTGGTCACCGGAGCCAACCGCGGCATCGGTATCGCCGTTGCCCGAGCACTCGCGCGTGAAGGATGCAATCTGATCATCACCGGCCGCGACGAGCGTTCCCTGATTAAGGCGCGCGCGGAACTCGAGAAGCTCCAGCCGAAAAAGTTAAACTTGCATGTACTGGCGCAGTCCTGCGATGTCCGCAGCCCCGACTCCGTCGACTACCTCTTCGCGCTCGTCCGCGGACTACGCAAGCCGCTCGATATCCTCATCAACAATGCCGGCATCGCGCATCCCCCTCGCACCGTCGCAGAGTTACCGTATCCCACATGGATGGAAGTGGTCGACACCAACCTCAACGGTCTGTTCCTCATGACCCAGGCGGCGCTCGCCGTGATGAAGCGGGGAAGCACGATTGTGAACAATCTCTCCATCGCCGCCGAGCGCGTTTTTCCGGGATCGGCAGCCTACAACGCGTCGAAGCATGGAGCCCTCGGATTTACTAACACATTGCGCGAAGAGTTAAGGCCGAAGGGCATCCGAGTAATCGCCCTCATGCCCGGCGCGACCGATACTGCGATCTGGAACACGATGTGGCCCAAAGCACCAAGGCGCAAAATGATGTCGGCCGAAACCGTAGCCCGCACGGTAGTCGACGCGCTGCTCTTGCCCGAAAAAACGACCGTGGAAAAAGTCGTGATGATGCCCTCGGGTGGGGCGTTGTAGAGACCGACGGTCGACTCTCATTATCCGTATCCGTAGAGACGCGGCTTGCCGCGTCTCCTGCCGCGGACTGAGACGGGGCAAGCCTGGTCCCTACAGCGGCGTCGGCCGTTGATTTAGCATCTAAATGAGCAACGGCCGAGGAACAGTATGTCCTTCCTGGACTACTTCAAATCCCTGAAAGAACCGAAGCACCGCCTGGCCTGGGCCGTCGCTATCGCCGCCGACACCCTCCAGATCGCTGCCTTTCCATTCTTCGCTGAAGGAGGCGTCTCTCCCGCAGACTCGTTGCTCGACTTGATGGTCGGTTTCGTTCTGATTCGCCTGTTAGGATGGCACTGGGCTTTCTTGCCGACGATCGCCGCCGAACTCATTCCCGGCGCCGATCTCTTTCCTACCTGGACCGCAGCCGTATGGTTCGTCACCCGCCAGAAGGTGCATCCCGGGGAGCAGGAAGTTCTGCCGCCGGGCCCTGCGCCGGAACCGCGCCGCTGAGAGCCGAGAGCTGGCAGTTGCACTACCACGTCCCATACCGGTATCGGTGCGGTCGTTCCCGAAACACATTCACCATAACCACTCCTGCGACGAAGCCTCCGACATGCGCCCAGAAGGCAATCCCACCCGACGTCTGGCTGGTCTCGGCGATAGCAGTGGCCGTGCCGCTCAGGAAGTTTCCCACGAACCAGTAGCCCAGCATCAGCCAGGCCGGAACATGAAACAGAAATATCGGCGGAAACCAGATCAGCACCCGCGCCTTCGGATACAGGATGAAGTACGCTCCCATCACCCCCGCAATCGCGCCACTCGCGCCCACGCTGGGTACGCGCGAGGCCTGGTTCAGCAGAATGTGCGTCATGCCGGCGGCCACGCCGCTGGCCAGATAGAAGAAAAGGTATGCGAAGTGTCCCAGGTAGTCCTCGACATTGTCGCCGAAAATCCACAGAAACAGCATGTTTCCGGCGACGTGCAAGAATGAAGCGTGCAGGAACATGGATGTGAAGAGAGGCAAAAACGCGGTCGCCAGCCCGTCATAGGATTGCCCGGTCAGCACGGCCAGCGTGTGATGAGGAACCACGCCGAATTCGAGCATGAATAGACCCAGCGCGCGGTGGCTAACCGAAAGCTCCCATAGAAAGACGACAACGTTCAGGACGATCAGGAAATAGTTGACGAAGGGCGTCGAAAAGGTCGGCTGATCGTCACGAAGAGGAATCATAAGGAATTGGTAATTGTGTAATCTGGAATCTGGTAATTTGAGAGAGTATCGTGACCACCGTCCACAGCAGCCGTCCGCAAATTGCCAGATTACAAATTACCAAATTACGAAATTCTATGAACGGTGTCATCGTCCTCGATAAACCGCCCGGGCTTACCTCGCACGATGTGGTCAACCGCGTCCGCCGCATTCTCGGCCAGCGCTCGGTCGGCCATCTCGGAACTTTGGACCCCTCGGCCACCGGAGTCCTGCCGATTGTGGTTGGCAATCTCACGCGTCTGGCGCAGTTCTACGCCCATTCCGAGAAGACCTATGAAGGCGTAATCCGCTTCGGCTTCGCCACCGACACCTACGATGCCGACGGCGCACTCACCACGCCGGTTCAGGACGTACACCTGAAGCCTGAGGAAGTGCGCGCCCTGGCGGCGCAGTTTCACGGCATCATCGAGCAGATGCCGCCGCCGTTTTCCGCCAAGAAAATTGCCGGAGTCCCCGCCTACAAACTCGCCCGCAAAAACAAGGAAGTGACACTCCAACCCGTACAAGTGGAAATCAAGGAATTCGAGATTCTGGACACGACCGACGACCAAGCCACCTTCCGCGCCCGCGTGGCCTCCGGCACGTACATACGCTCGGTGGCGCACGAAATGGGAAAAAGACTGGGCTGCGGCGCGCACTTGGCCAGCCTGCGACGCACCGCTGTCGCCGAGTTCGCCATCGCAGATGCCCACACGCTCCCGGCGCTGGAAGCCGCGATGCAGCAGGGAATCGTTGAGTCGTTGTTTGTCCATCCCCGAAAGTTGGTGCCGGATCTGCCGAGTGTGACCGCTACCGAAGAAAGCGCGGCTCTCATCCGCAGCGGCCGTGCCGTGAACCTCCCGGAAATGTCCCGCGCACCGCAGGTCAAGGTCTTCTACGGCCAAGGAGAGTTGATAGCTATCGCCACCCGCATCGCGGGTACGCTTTTCCATCCGAAGATCGTGTTCCCCACATGATACGGTGGAGCGACGGGCGCCTCGCCCGTCCACGGTACTCACGACGCAGAGTGCAACGGGCCGTATACCCAGGCGCGGAAGCGCCAGCCGAGTTCTAGCCGGAAGGAGAATTCATTGACCTTCGCCAACTGTTATGAAGACGGCACCCGAGCCGAAGCCTATGCCACCCTGGAGTTCAAGAACACTTACCATTTGGCGTATCGCGACATCCAGGCCATTCTCCACGCGCATGTTCGCGGTCGTAGAGCTATGGACTTCGGTTGCGGCACGGGACGCTCCACACGGTTCCTGTGCCAACTCGGCTTCGAGGTCACTGGAGTTGATATTGCCGAGGATATGATCCGGAAAGCACGAGAGTTGGATTCCTCCGGCGACTACCGCCTGGTTCCCGGAGATGACCTGCGCTCGTTTCCACCCGGAACCTATGATCTGGTGCTCGCTGCCTTTACTTTCGACAACATCGCCGGCCAGGACAAAGTGCGCCTTCTGCGGGATCTGGGTCGCCTCCTTAATCGAGAGGGTAAGCTTGTGCTGATTGTCTCCAGACCGGACATTTACATCCACGAGTGGGCGTCGTTTTTCGACAAAAGACTTTCCCGAAAACCGACTGGCGAAATCGGGAGATAAAGTGCGAATCATTGTGACCGATCACGCTGATTCGCGCCCCGTAGAGGACATCCTGTGGACTGACGAGGCGTACCGGAAAGTTTTCGACGAAGCCCAACTACAGCTGCTGAAGAAGCACGAGCCCTTGGCAAGGGAAGACGAGCCGTACCGTTGGTTGAGTGAGGTGCAGATTGCGCCTTGGGCTGTATATGCGCTCGGCGTTGCGTAGAATATCAGTTATTTCAGCAACGTCCGATAACAGGTATTATGTGAAGTATTTCCAAAAGTCTATTGCGTGCCTATCCCCAACCGATCATCAACTAGGGCTTCTGACTAACATCAAGTATCTCTGAAACCGCCTGCGGATTCAGAGAAGCACGATCCGGGCCCTTGCGGCACTCTGTTCGGGAAGCAGCTCAGAAAGACTGGCGTCGAGAGTAGCCAGTCTTCCCTTCTTGTGAATCGCGAGTCCGAGCAAGTAGGCGTCCGTGATTTGCTGGTGGCCGAACAGTCGCCGTCCAAAGTGAGTAAGGGCCTCGGTGACTCCGAGATCTTCGGTCCAGAAGTGATGCGCCGGATGCTGCAGGCTGCCACTCAGCACCTCCAGCGCATCTCGAGGAGAGACAGCACGCCGCGAAAAGACTGGATTCGAGACAACCCGAACAAAGCCGGCCTGTGTCATGGCGCAGGTCGCCCACCCATGGCGGGCATTCTGCGCGAACCAGCGCTGCGCTCGAGCATGGGCCTCGTGCGGAGGCCAGAGGAGCGCAATCAGCACGTTGACATCCAGCAGGCAGCTCACGGCTCGTCGGCTTCCAGCCGCTTCACTAGCTCGGATGTAGCCGTCTCGCTGTCCTCCGGAATATCAAAGACCACGAGGCCGTTCACGACCCGCGTCTTCGCAGGCGCGCTGAGGCCGCGACGCACCAGTTCCGAGAGCGCCTTCCCCAGTGCTAGCGACCGGCTTTCGGCATAGGTCTTGACGACCTGAAAAACATCATCATCGAGACTGAGGGTTGTCCGCATGTGGACAATGATGTCACAATAAACAGAGTGATGTCAATATTCTGATATACGCATCATTCTAAGTATGTGATGCTACTTCGAAACGTCTGGCATCACACCGCGCTCATCAATTCTGCGAGGTCCTGGCGGAACTTCTGTAGCGTCGCGAGCCGCTCCGGCGTGGCCTCAACCATTTCGCTCTTGGCCTGAAAGACTTTACGCCCCTCAAATTCGGTCAGTACGCCCATTACTTCGCCTATGCGCCAGCCTGGCGTTCCCAGAACTTGTAAGCCGTCCATGCCCGGAACCAACATAGCGACGCAGTTGTCCCGCACCACGCCGATGCACTTGGGATAGCGTTCAAAGGTCTGAAGTTCGAACCCGGCAACGTAAAGGCGCTGGAGCTGTTCAGCAGAATCGGGCATGTGCAGAATCAGTCACCTGTAATCTGTAACCAGAGGCCCTCTCAACAGCGTTTTTGGGGAAGGGCACATCTGTACTGTCTACTGAAAGACTCGGGTTCGTATCAGGGTATCGCTTTAGCGATACCGCAAGCCCTTCGAAAATGAACGCCCTTTAGGGGCTGGCTACTGCGCCTCCGCGCGGACAACTTGCAGGGCATTTCCCTCTCCCAGCTTCAGAAAGGTGAACGCTCCCTCGTTGGCTGAATAGCATGCGAACGACGGGCCTAGGTCGCCGCTGTCGGCATAGCGCGCAATCTCCCGTCCCGTCTGCGCGTCAGCGACGACGACCGTCTGGCCCTGCGTTTCGTCATTCCAGAAGGAAATCGCCAGCCGGTTTCCAGAAACATGAAATGCACTGGGTGCGGCGCCTTTCACCGGAGCGGCCACCTTGAGCGTCTTCACAATCTTGCCGCTCGACGCGATCACATAGACCAGTGCCGGCGACGATCCACGCATGACATAAAGGTTGCCATCGTCCCCGACCTCGGCATCGGCCAGATCGAGCATGGGCGCGGCTTTCTCAGCGGCCTTCGTAGTATCCTGCTGCCCCGCGCCCTTGACCGGCTTCGTCCCCGTTTTCGCAGAGTTACGTGGCTCCTCGAATGAAAGTTGCGCCAGTTCCCTGCCGTCGGCGGAAAACACTGCGGTGAAGTTGCGGCCGCGATCGTTCTTGTTCTGCACATCGCGCTGCACCCCCGAGACCAGGAAATTTCCGTCGGCAAACGCCGCGAAAGTATAAACCTCCAAGTCGGCCTCAAGACGCGTCGGCGATGCGGCCGACCCGTCCGAAGAAAAATGCAGCACGTAGATGCGTGGCTTAAGAACTCCGCTCTGCGCAATCTGATACATGCCGCCGTCGGGCGCGGGCGAAAAAGCGTCGGCGCGATCAAGCGCCAACTGAGAAAATGCGGCCGCATCAAAAAGCGCGGTGCGCTTGCCATCCGCATCGATCTTGACCACCGGACCCAGCAGCGGCCGGTCCACAGCGTACTTGCGGATATAGAGATTCCCCTCCGCGTCGCACTTCGAAGGGCTCATGAACGCTCCGCCCATTTCGGAGGCGACGTTCATGGTAGAGGAAGCACGCAGCGCAAGAGTCGATCCTGAAGAAGGAATCTTTGAAGGCGCATTAGGCGCCGAAGGATAGTTTTGCGCGGGCGACATTCGCGCAGATAATCCGGCGAACAAAAGAAACGCGGCCAACCTGAGAGCCGACAGCTGAGAGCCGAGAGCTGCCTTCCTACATCTTGTACTTGCCCAGATCATCATCATCGAGATCTTCCAGATACTTGCGGAGCTCCTCGCTGTTGACGGCGGGGATCGGATTGGCGGCGGCCTGCTTGGAGGTCTTCAAAACCTCGTCCTCCACGAAAATCGGGCAATCCACGCGCAGCGCCAGCGCCAAGGCGTCGGACGGACGGGAGTCGATGCTGATGACGTGCCCTTCCTTCTCCAGCCAGATCACCGCATAGAAAGTATCGTCCTTGAGTTCCGTGACCACCACTTTGTGAACCAGCGCGTCGAGCCCGGTAAGAACATTCTTGATCAAGTCGTGGGTCATAGGACGCGGCGTGCTGACTTTTTCGATTTCCAGCGCGATGGCATTCGCTTCGTAAGCCCCGACCCATATCGGCAACACCGTGTCGCTGCCCACGTCCTTGAGCAGCACAATCGGCATGTTCGACACCGGATCCATCATCAGCCCCCGAATTTTCATTTCCACTTCCATAAGACCCTCAACCAGCAAGCCGCCTGTAGAGACGGGGCTTGCGCCCCGTCTTGCGTGCACCGTCTCACTCGCGGTGGGAGACGCGGCAAGCCGCGTCTCTACGATAAATCAAGCGCCTGCCATCTCCCCCACCAAACTGTTCGGGAAGCTCCCCGTAACCCGCACGCGAACGTAGCTCCCGGTCGTGAGTTCGATGCCATTCGGCACCGTAAAGTTCATTACCTTGATCTGCGAAGTTCGCCCAATCCACTGTCCACGCGCCGGATTCTTCCCTTCCACCATGACTTCGAGCACCTGCCCAACATGCCGTCGATTGCGCTCCGCCCCAATCTGCTTCTGCCTGTCATTCAATACAGCCAGCCTCCGCGCCTTCTCCGCCTCAGAAATTGCATCCTCCAGCCCCAGAGCCGGAGTGTTCGGCCGCGGAGAATACTTAAACGTAAACACCGAGTCATACCCAACCACGTCCATCAACGTCAGCGTCTCTTCAAACTCCCGTTCCGTCTCCCCCGGAAATCCAACAATGAGATCGCTGGTAAGAGAAATATCCCGCCGAGCCGCCTGAATCCAGGAAATGCGCTCCAGGTACTGCTCCCGGGTGTAGAGCCTTTGCATCGCATCCAGCACGCGAGTCGATCCGCTCTGCACCGGCAGATGCACATGATCGCAAAGGGCAGGCACGGAGTCGATGACATCGACAATATCGCGCCCAAAATCGCGCGGATGGGAGGTAGTAAACCGCACTCGCCGAATTCCGGCAACCGAAGCAATCGCCGCCAGCAACTCAGCAAATGTCTTCTTTCCATCAGGATCGCGGTAAGAGTTCACGTTTTGCCCGAGCAGCTGAATCTCGCTATACCCAAGGTCGACCAGCTGCCGCGCTTCTTCCAGCACCGACACCGAAGTCCGGCTGCGCTCCTTGCCGCGCGTATAAGGCACCACGCAATAAGCGCAGAACTTGTCGCATCCCTCGATGATCGTGATGTATCCGCGATGCGGATTCGTGCGAGCTGTGTACTCAGTCTCGAAGCACTTGTCGGTCTCGCGATCGTCAAGCCCGGTAACCCGCTGTCCGCCAGTCTCGAGCTGCACCAGCATCTGCGGAAGATTCTGATACGAAGCCGACCCGCACACCAGCGATACATAAGGCGCCCGCTCGAAAATCTTTTCGCCCTCCTGCTGCGCCACGCACCCCAGGACGCCAAACTGTTTTCCCTGCGCCCGATACTTCTTATAATCCGCCAGCCGGTTGAAGACCTTCTGCTCGGCCTTGTCGCGAATCGAGCAGGTGTTATACAGCACCAGCCCCGCCTCTTCCACCGTGGGAACCTGCCGATACCCCTGCTGCCGGAGCGTTCCGACCACCTTCTCGGAGTCGTGCGCATTCATCTGGCACCCAAAGGTTTCCAGGTAAAACGTCTTGGCGACGGTCTCCGACATTGAGCCAGTATAAACCAGCGAAAGGGTGGGCTCTACGGCGGCAATAATGGGGAGCAGTAAAACAGTCTCGCAAAGATACGGATCAGCAATGAGATCACGGAGGCCGCGAGTTTGCGGCCTCCGCTACTAGTTTGGCTGGTGCCTTAAGAGCCAAGAGGCGCCAATCCCGTCTTCTCGTCTCCTGAATTGCATTGGCGCTCTTATCTGCGCGGAGCCGCCGGTATCACCGGGCGCGTTGCGACGGTTTCGCCCTTCTCCACGAACGCCTGCATCCATCCAATGACGCGCTGCCAGCCTTCATAGTGCCCCTTCGCCGCCGCTGGAGCCCCCGCAAATCCGCTGTGTCGTAGGCGGACCACAGTTCCTCCGGAAGCGGCTTCCAGGTCCCAACGGACGAGAGTCTTAAGCGGGCCCGACCAGCTCGCAACCCAGGTGTAAGAAACGGCGCGTGGCGGATCGACATCCACATACTCGCCGCTGACATGATAGGGCGAGCCATCGGTATCGCTCACGCCCTCCGATCGCCACTGGCCTCCGGGACGCACGTCGCCCTTCCAGTCGGTGTGGTGATACATCCCCTTCTGTCCCCACCACTGCATGAGCTGCCGCGGATCGGTAAGCGCCTGAAACACGCGCTCCGGTGGCGCGGCAATGTGAATCTCGGCTTGAATCGCGTCCTGATCGTGAGAAATAGCCATGGTCGCCATGATGATCGATCACTCCTTTTGGTATAGGTTCGTATCAGGGCATGCCTTCAGGCATGAAGAAAACGCTGCATAACTGCATAAGGAAAGCGCCTTCCGGCGCTCTGCCAGAGAGCCTAAGCCCTTCCCGTTTCCGCGAATTGTTGGAGCTTTTCCACAACGCCAGGCCAGCCGCCGCTGTAATCCTTGCGAGCTTCCGGATCCTGAGCGAGACCGCTATGCGTTACTTTCACGTGCGTACCGGATGCGATCGGCGCAAGTTCCCAGCGCACAACTGTCTTCTTTTCCGGATCGAGATGCCAGTTGCCGATCCAGGTGTAGACCAGCAGCCGCGGCGGATCGATCTCAATGATCTCGCCATGACACTTGAACTCGCTGACGCCATTCACGACAATGCTGCTCTTCTCGGTCGCGTAGCTGTAGCGCCCGCCCAGCCGCACATCCATTTGCCAGAACTTCACCGGGCAACTCGCGTCAGTAAACCAGCGCATCAGTTGATCCGAGTCAGTCAGCGCACGGAAGACACGTTCGATGGGGGCCGCAATCTCGATCCCCGAGATGATGGCGTCCTGGTCGAGAGTGACAACGGAACTGGCTTTCGGCATAGCGTTCCCTTCGTGTAAATCCGGCTGTAGAGACGGGGCTTGCCCCGTCTCACTCTGCGGCGGGAGACGCGGCAAGCCGCGTCTCTACGACGGTTCTCTACTTCACTCTCTCCAGCGAGAACACTTCCCGCAGTTCCTTGCCGTGATCGAGGAACACCCATTCTTCGGTGTGATGATCGGCGTCTGGCTGAGTGAAAGTCACGTGCTGCATGTGTCCGTCGCCCGGCCCGATGTTGGTGCCGTCCATGAATTCAAAGCTGACGGATTTGGCATTGGCCGAAATGACCTTCATGCGCGGCTGGTTCCCTGCTCCGCAGTAGTGGGTCATCATCAGGCGATCGCCATCCATGTGAAACATGGTGATCATGTTTTCCGGACCGTGTCCGTGAATCTCGCTCATCAGCGCCGAACCACCGGCGGTTAGGCGGAAGGTGACTTGAAGAGGCTGGCCCTGCGAGTTCTTCCCTGCCCAGTTCCCTTCCATGCTTTTCAGTAGGTCGAATGATTTGCGGGCGTCCGAGTCGGCCAGAACGACACTGGCGGAAAGGAGAACGATCAGCGCGGCGGCGGCAACCAGCATCTTGCGAAGTTTCATAGGTTCCTCCTGAGATTTATTTTGGTTTCCTGGGGCCCTTGGCTTCGACTTCGCCCAACTCACGGGCATATTCCTGCTCTACGAACGATTTCAGACTGCTGAGATTCATCTGCCAGAACTGGCGGTATTGTTCGAGCCATGAATCGACCGCCTTGAGCGGTTCGGCGTTGAGTTGATAGAGGCGGTGGCGTCCGCGGCGGGATTCCACCACCAGCCGCGCTTTCCGCAACTGGCGCAGGTGCTTGGAAATTGCGGGACGGGAGATGGGGAAGGCTTCGGCGATTTGACCGGCCGGCCGCGATCCATGGCGCAGCAGGTCGAGCACGGCACGGCGGGTGGGGTCAGCCAGCGCCTGGAAGGTGGCCTCGGGTACATATGTAACCGAACGGTTCCGCATAATGCGTAACTATACGGTTACACGTCAGGTCGCGTCAAGAGGAAAATTCGGGTTCCCGCCACCTATCGTCTGGCTGAGGTGAGCGGCGATCAACTTGCCGTGGAAACGGCCGTTCTCAATGAAGATTTCGTTAGTGCGCGAGCCGGCGACAATCACTCCGGCCACATAAATTCCTGGAACGTTCGATTCGAGATTCTCAGGATCGCAGACGGGACGGAGTTGTTCCGAGGACAGCTCGATGCCCACGCTGCGCAGGAAGTCGTAGTCGGGATGGTAGCCGGTGAGGGCGAACACAAAGTCGTTTGCGATGCGAATCGGGCCTCCCGGAGTTCGCAGCACAACGAAGTCGGCGCCGATCTCCTGCACAGTGCTGCTGAAATGGGCAGTAATTTCGGCAGCCTTGATGCGGTTCTCGATGTCGGGACGCACCCAGTATTTAACGTGCTGGTGCATTTGCGATCCGCGATGGACGAGCGTGACCCGTGCGCCGTGCCGCCACAAATCGAGCGCCGCTTCCGCCGCGGAATTCTTGCCGCCAATCACCACGACGTCGGTGTCGAAGTAAGGATGCGGCTCGCGATAGTAGTGGAAAACCTTTTCGAAGTCTTCGCCCGGAATCCCGATTTGGTTGGCGAGATCGTAGTAGCCGGTCGCGACCACAATCTTGCGCGCCCGATAATCATGGATCGCGCCGTGGCGGTCGGTCGTGGTAACGCGAAAATTACGGTCCTCGCCCGTAATGGTCTTCACCCATTCGTACTGCCGGATGTGCAAGTGATAGTGCTCGGCGACGCGGCGATAATATTCGAGCGCCTCGAGCCGTGTCGGTTTCGCCAGGGACGTGGTAAAAGGAACATCGCCAATCTCCAGCAACTCGGGCGTGGTAAAGAACACCATGTTGTTCGGATAGTGATAGATGGAATTGACCAGACATCCCTTGTCAACGATGAGAGCCTTAAAGCCGGCCTTCTGGGCCTCGATGGCGCAGGCCATGCCGGTCGGGCCAGCGCCTACGACCAGCACGTCAGCCGAGGTTTCGGGGCGCGACTGGGTCTGCGTGCGGGGGAGAGTTTCCGGAATCTGCTCAACCGGCGAGAGTGTCGGGGTCTTCATCGCGTGGGATGGGGAACGACAATTCTAGCACTGCCCGCGGCGAGTCGGTGCGCCGGGTTTCTCTACTTCTTTACGCAAACTGAAACGCCATCGCGGATCGGCAAGATGGTCGTAAACAGTTCTGGAGACTCGTAAATCAGCTTGTTGAATTCGAGGATGGCCTTGATTTCCGCGTCCGGGTTGGGCTTGCGGAGTGTGCCACTCCAGAGAACGTTATCCGTGACAAACAGCCCGCCGCTTTTCAGCCGCGGGAGTGCCAAACGGAACACGCGCGGATAGTCGGTCTTATCGACATCGTTGAAGATGATGTCGTACTGTTCCTTCTCTTCGGAAAGAAACTCCAGCGCATCGCCCACGCGAATCGTAATGCGCTGGCTGACCCCAGCGCGCTCGAAGTAGCGGCGAGCCTTTTCAGCGCGCTTCGGGTCGCCGTCAGTGTAGATGACACGTCCATCCTCGCCCACCGCGCGCGCCCACCAGATGGTGGAGTAGCCGATAGCCGAACCCATTTCGAAAATTTTCTTCGCACCGCTGATCGTGGCGAGTTGCTGAAGTACGCGGGCGACCGCAGGACCGACGATGGCCACATTGTTTTTGGTGGCATCCGCCTCCATCTCGGCGAGAACCTCGTCGCGCGGCGGCAGCATGTCGTAAAGGTAGTCTTCCACCTCGGGAACGGTAATTCCACCCATGCGCCAGTAAGCGTTCGCGGATTGATCGGCCATCGTTCTCCTCTCCACACTTTGCTGGTGGAGCGCCGGGCGTAAAGGCCGTCCCTCCACAATATGGACCCTATATTTACGAAATCGTTTGTCCCGGCTTCAAATCCAGCACTTTCACGTCCGGCACCAATTTTTGCAGCGCTCCGGGGGTTCCCGTAAGCACGGGAAACGTTCCGAAGTGCATGGGGATGACCGTTTCCGGCTGCAGCAGTTTACAGGCGTAGGCAGCCTCGCGCGGCGACATGGTGAAATGGTCGCCGATCGGCAACATAACAATTTTCGGCGCGTAGAGGTCGCGAATGATGGCCATATCGCTGAAGACGTTGGTGTCGCCCGCGTGATAGAGCTTGACTCCATTCGAGAATTCGAGCACGTAGCCGCACGCCTCGCCGCCGTAAATAATCTGGTCGCCATCTTGGATGCCGCAGGAATGTACCGCGTGCACCATCGTAACCTTCACCCCCGCCACGGTTTGCGTGCCGCCCTTGTTCATAGGTGAGATCTGCTTGACGCCTTTCTTCTGTAGCCATAAGCAGAGCTCGAAAATGCCCACCGCGATGGGATTGAGTTTCTTGCCCACCTCAACCGCATCGCCGATGTGATCGCCGTGCCCGTGGGTGCACAGCAAAACGTCAGCTTTCTTGACGTTCTTCTCGCTCTCCGGACACATGGGATTGCCGGCGATCCAGGGATCGACGTACAGGGTCTTTCCTTCCGGCGTCTGGATGCGAAACGTGGAATGGCCGAGCCATGTGAGTTGGATTCCATTAAGATTCACGACGCACTCCTGAGAAAGGTGTGAAGTAGCATTTTAGTGACGTCAGAAAAAGCGCGCAACGAGCGCACGACGTTCGCGGCGTTGCTGGTTTAATCTAAACCATTCCGGTTGCGTCCAAACTCGTGTATAAGATGGTGCTCAATGCCTGATCTCAAAGTGTTGCTCTCACGCGAAACCATTGCCAAGCGAGTCGCTGAAATGGGAAAAGAGATTGCGCGCGATTTCGACGGCCAATCGATCATCCTGGTCGGCGTTCTCAAAGGCGCAGCCATTTTTCTGAGCGACCTTGCGCGGCACATTCCGCTGGACGCCACCTTCGACTTTATCGGGGTTTCGAGTTACGGCAACCGCCCCACGGTCAAAGAAGACCCGGCGGGCCACGCGGCTTGGGACTCGCTGGGCGAAGTTCGCTTGACCAAAGACATGGATAGTTCGATGGCGGATCGCAACGTGATCCTGGTCGAAGACATCCTCGATACCGGGCTGACGCTGAATTACATTTCGAAGCTGGTGCGGGCGCATCAGCCTAAGTCGCTGCGCATTGCGGCCTTGCTCGACAAGCCCTCGCGCCGCAAGCAACCGATCGAGGCGCAATACATCGGCTTCACCATTCCCGACGCCTATGTGGTTGGCTACGGCCTGGACTACGCGGAACGCTACCGCAATCTTCCGGATATCTGCGTGTTGGAAAATCCGCCGGAGAACCCAGTCGGGGCGTAACCTCGTCGGCACTGACCCCGCTGGCCTGTGGAAGAGCCGTTCAGATCGGCTGCTATGATGAAGCCTGTGAAAACGACCGCCTCGCCAACTGAACGCGCTTCCGAGGTGGAACCCCTCCTGCTGGAAGTGGCCGACGTGGTCAACACCACGCTCGACCTGGAAACCACGTTGCGGCGGGTGGCGGAAATCGTGCGCAAGGTCATTGACTACGAAATTTTCGCAATCCTGCTCCTTAATGAGCAGCGGCAGGAGTTGTACGTCCGTTTCAACGTGGGATATCCGCCGGGGATCGCTGACCGCCTGCGCGTGAAGGTCGGCCAGGGCATTACGGGACGAGCCGCCGAGACTCGTCAAGCCGTGCTGGTCGCCGACGCAACCCACGAAGATTCGTACATTGAAGCTCTGCCCAACGTCCACTCGGAACTGGCCATCCCGCTGATCGTGAAAAACCGGGTGATTGGCGTCATCGACATTGAAGCGCGCGAAAAAGGTTACTTCACCGAGGAGCACAAACGCCTGCTGACGTTGATCGCCTCGCGCATGGGCGTGGGCATCGAAAATGCGCGGCTGCACACCCGCATCACGCGCCAGGCTCGTACATTGCTTCTGCTGAACGAGATTGCGCGCGAACTCACCTCGATTCTGAACCTCGACCAACTGCTCAAGCGCATCGCCGAGTTGCTCAGCCGGCTGATCGATTATCAGATGTTCAGCATTCTCCTCGTTGACGCGACGGGAGAGAAACTGCAGCACCGCTTCTCGCAGCGCTTCGAGGAAAGACTGCACCTGAAGCACGACATCCCGCTGGGCCGCGGAGTCGTGGGGTACGCAGCGCAAATGAAGGAAGCGATACTTGTGCCTGACGTTGCCAAGAGTGATCGTTACATCCCGGTAAACCCGGAGACACGCTCGGAACTGGCGGTGCCGCTGATCTACCAGGAAAAAGTGATCGGAGTCCTCGACCTGGAGCACACGAAGCGCGGGTATTTTACCGAGGATCACAAACGCACCCTGACCACTCTTGCGGCGCAACTTGCCATCGCCATCGAAAACGCCCGCTTGTACGAGGAGATTGCGCGGCAAGAGCGGCGACTGGAACACGATTTGGCCTTGGCTCGCGAACTGCAGTTTCGCTTGCTGCCGCATTCGCGTCCGAAGATGAAGAACCTAGAAGTCGGAGCGAAGTTTGTTCCCGCCCGTGCCATCGGCGGCGATCTCTACGACTTTGTTCCCTATTCGCTGTCGCGCCTTGGAATCGCGATTGGAGACGTCAGCGGCAAAGGCGCACCGGCTGCCATTTATGCCGCGCTGGTCAGCGGCATTCTCCGTTCCCATGCACCGATCGAACCGGGGCCGGCAGAAATGCTTTCGGCGGTCAATCTGTCGCTGGCGGAACGCCGGATCGCGGCGCAGTTTGTGTCGATCATCTACGCGGTCTGGGACGACGAGAAGCGGTCGCTGCTGGTGGCGAATTCAGGCTTGCCCCGGCCCGTCTATTGTCATGACGGGAAGATTGAGACAATCGACGTCACCGGCCTCCCTTTGGGATTATTCGACGAAGCGGATTACGACGAAGTGAGCTTCAAAGCGAAGCCCGGCGACATGTTCGTGTTCTTCAGCGACGGCATTCTTGACGCGCGCAACCGGCACGGCCACTCTTTTGGGGCGGAGCGCGTGGAAGCGATCGTGGCGGGCTGCGCTGCCAAGTCGGCAGACTGCGTGGTGAACGAGATCTTCAAGGCCGTCACCGAGCACGCTGCTGGTGTGGACACGTTCGACGACCAAACAGTCGTCGCCATCAAGGTGAAAGCCGATCCGGGCAAACGCAAGTGAAGCGGGCGCGCGAATCGCAGGCGTTACGTCCACCCGCGTTTGAATATCAGGGCGCGGCTTCCGAAGCGCACCCCGCCGAACTCTACTGCGAGGCTGTGGCGCTTGAAGGCATAGCCGCCCGCCATGGCACTCCCCTCTACGTTTACTCCACCGCGATGATCCGGGCGCGGCTGAATGCCTTCGCTCAGGCATTTCGGTCCATTCCGTACACACTGTGTTACTCGGTCAAGGCGAATTCAACTCTGGGGATTCTGCGACTCGTGGCCAGCGCGGGTGTGGGGTTCGACGTGGTTTCTGGCGGAGAACTGCATCGAGTTCTACGCGTAAGCCGGAAGGCCGCAAGCAAGGTCGTGTTCTCGGGCGTGGGCAAGACCGCGGCGGAGATGGAACTGGCGTTGCGTTCGGGAATATTGCTGTTCAACATTGAAAGCGCTTCGGAATTGCAGTTGCTGTCCGCGACCGCGACCCGACTGAAGAAACGGGCGGCGGTAGCGGTGCGCGTCAATCCTGACGTCTCGGCGAAGACGCACCCGTACATTTCGACCGGCTTGCATCAGCACAAGTTCGGCGTGCCGATTCCCGAGGCGCAGAAACTCTACGCACTGGCTGCGAACCAGCCTTATCTGGAAGTGGCGGGAGTGAGCGTCCACATCGGGTCGCAGATTACCGATGTCGGTTCTTTTCAGGAGGCGCTCGAACGCGTGGCCGATTTGGTTCGCGCACTGCGCGACCAAGGTCACGACATTCGCTACATCGATGCTGGCGGCGGTTTGGGGATTTCGTATGAAGGAGCACAGGGAGATTTTGAGAAGCAGATTGCGGCGTATGCCAAAGCTGTACTTGGTCCGCTGCGCGGCTTGAGCCTCCATTTGCTGCTTGAACCGGGACGCTCTATCGTAGGGTCAGCAGGCGTGTTGCTGACCCGCGTCCTCTACCGGAAAACAAATAATGGCAAGCGGTTTCTGATTGTCGATGCGGCGATGAACGATTTGTTGCGGCCTTCGCTGTACGGCGCGTATCACGAGATTGTCCCGGTAAACCGCGGGACGCGTGAAACAGAGATTATCGATGTGGTCGGCCCTATCTGCGAGACGGGCGACTTTTTTGCGCGCGACAGAAAGCTCCCCCTGGTCAGAGAGGGGGATCTGCTGGCCATTCTCGATGTGGGTGCCTACGGCTCGGTGCTGGGATCGAACTACAACACGCGGGGACGGGCAGCAGAAGTCATTGTGAACGGCGCGCGAGCGAAAGTGATTCGGCGACGTGAGAGCTTGCGGGACCAGTTGAGGATGGAAGAGTCTTAGCTAGGTGAGACTGTTGATAGGGAGGCAACCTTGGAAGGACTGCGCTTATTTTGGAAGAATCGCTCGTTCCTGATTCCGAAAGCCCTCTTTACGTGTTTCGTGCTGGTCTGTATGGCCACAGGATCAGCTTTTGCTCAAGAAGGATCGGGCTCTGTGTTTCACCCCAACCAAGAGGTCCGCGTCACCAATCTGCCATCGCTAACGGCGTCGTCGGCGAACCCGTCCGCAGTGCTCGCAACGGCGCTGGAGACGGTCCTCCGCGATAAAGCCATCTGCTGCGGCAAGGATTCTGCTCTTGAAGACGTGGTGCTCTCAGCTCCGCCGTCCTTGCGGGAACTCAGTAGTAAGCTGCAGGGGAGGCATGTCTTGGGCGACGGCCGGACAGTCATGGTGAGCGCAGACTACGTCCCGCAAAGTTCGATTTCCCCTGACCTCATGATTAGCGCCCTTGTGGACCAGCACGCTCCACTCATCGAGTGGAAGTCGCACATGTACGTCTTGTACGGAGTGATCTTCGATGAAACTCGTTATGACGACGGACGGCGGCAATATGCAGTTAAGAAACTTTTGCTGATGGACCCACGATTTTCTGACCAGCGAAGGGACGTCGAGTTCAATCGCGCAACCGACGATTGGGGAAAGGTTCAGGGCCTTCTGACCTTGGCGGTTGCACGGCAATAACCGGCCGCTACAGCGACTCCAAGAAATTGGTCACTGCCCGCAACACTGGCTCCGGCTGCTGGATAAACAGTGCGTGCCCCAGGTTGCGGAACTTCACATGCGTGTGATGGGGCAATACGCGCGTGGCTAGCGCTACATCCGCGTCGGACATCAGGCCGCCCAATTCCTGCGTTGCTTGTAGAAGCAAGGTTGGACAAGCAACTCCCCGCAACACGGCCTCTCCATCCCATCCTTCCAGTGATGATCCGTCAAGCGTCATTTCGTAGGTATCAGGATCGGCCTCGTGCACGCAGCGCGCCCAGGAGAGCAGGTAGGCCTCATCGTTGCCGGGGAGTTCGCGGATGCTGACGGATTCCTCGGCCCCCGGAACGGGCAGCACGATTCTGCCGATGCCCTCCGCAATCCGTTCGACGGAGCCGCCCTTACGCGCCAGATCGCGCAGTCCCGAAAACAGCGCTGTGTACATTGGATTGCGAAGATGCCGCACCACGATCATGTTGTCGCCAAGAATCAGGGCGCGCACCAACTCCGGATGATGAGAGGCGACCCACATCCCAAGCATGCCGCCGAGCGAATGTCCGAAGAGCACGGCGGGCGCCGAAACGCGCTCGCGCAGAAGATGAGCGACGTCTTCCGAATACTTCGGGCCGTGATATCCACGGGCCACGCGGGAGGATTTGCCATGACCGCGAAGGTCCGGCGCGAAGATATGCCAGCGCAGGCTCAGGGCGGGAATCACCGGCAGAAATACTTGCCAGCGCCGGCCGAGTCCATGCACCAGCACCAGCGGCGGCCCATTGGCGGGGCCTTCGGCATAGTTCAGTTGAACTTCGCCGGTGTCAAAGGTGCGCTCGATCAGACCTGGATGATTTTCGCTCACGACAGTTGGCTCAAAGACAGGATCGCTAGGCCACCTTCATTCTTACACTCTTACAATATTCCGATTTTGGGTGGCGCAGCGCTTCAGCGCTGCGGTTAACTCTATTGCGTTGAGTGCGGCTTCAGCCGCCGAGGTCATCAGCGCAGATACAGTGATTCCGAAACTCCCTCATCGGCTTGCAGTTTCGGCATCATAGGTCAACTTCCCGCCGACCCAGGTATTGAGTACTTTGACATCGCGGATTTTCACAGGATCGATGCTAAGTACGTCGTCGCTCAGCAATACCATATCGGCCAGTTTTCCCGCGGCAATCGAGCCCTTTTCGTTCTCCTGAAATTCGGCGTATGCCGAACCCATGGTGTAGGCCTCGATCGCTTCTTGGATAGTCAACTTCTGTTCAGGAAACCAGCCCTTCGGATTCTTGCCGTCGAGGGTCGCGCGGGTTGTGGCCGCGTAGAGCGTGAGCATCGGATTGAGTGGGGCGACGTTCCAATCCGTGCCTAATGCGAGGCGAACACCATGGTTAAGGAAGGTGCGGAAAGCGTAGGTACGGCTGGCGCGATCGTGCCCAATGCGGCCCTCAGCCCAGCGGCCGTCGTCGATCGCGTGGTAGGGCTGCACGGATGCAATCACGTGGAGCTGCGCGAAGCGGTCGAAGTCTTTGGCCGCCATGTGCTGCGCGTGCTCGATACGCCAACGGCGGTCGTGGCTGCCATGCGCCTTCTCAATCTCTACGTAGATGTCGAGGATCGCCGAAATTCCAGCGTCCCCAATGGCGTGGGTGCAAAGTTGCAGTCCAGCGGCGTCAGCCCGCATCATGCGATCCTGCATCAACGAGATGGGATGCATTTCGTCCGAGAGTAATCCGCGATTGCCCTGCTGGTCTGAGAACGGCTCGAAAAAATACGCTGTGGCCGAGCCGAGCGAGCCATCTGCGTAAGCCTTCACCCCGCCGATCCGCAGATACGACCCGCCAAACGCCCGCCGGATACCGATCTTCAACTGGTCGTCGACTTGCGTGATCAGCGGTGCGGCATAGATGCGCGTCGTCAGTTTGCCTTCATCGAGCAACTCCGAGTAGATCGCGATGTCGGCGGATTCGGGGTTCATGTTCTGCACGCTGGTCACGCCAAGCGAGGCCGCGTGCTGGAGTGCGCGTTCTACGGCGTAGCGCCGCTGCTGATGGGTGAAAGGCGGCACGGCTTTAAACAGCATGTCCTGCGCCGCGTCTTTCAGCGCGCCGGTGGGATTTCCCTGCCGGTCCCGGACGATCACTCCGCCCGGGGGATCAGGAGTTTGCGCAGTAATCCCGGCCAGCTTCAGTGCAAGTGAGTTCGCCAGAACCATGTGCCCGTCATAGCGGTTCACGGCCACCGGTGTTTCAGGCGTGGCGGCGTCGATCAGTTCCTTTGTCGGCAGTTCCGCCGGAGTCCACTTGGTCTCATCCCAGTCGCCGCCCAGCACCCATGCGCCCTTGGCGGTTTTCGCGGCGCGCTCGCGAATACGGCGGGCAAATTCCTGCGCGCTGGTGGCATCGTTGAGTTCTACATTGTCGAGTTGTGAGCCGCCATCCACGAAGTGCACGTGCGCGTCGTTGAAACCCGGCAGCAGACGTTTACCGCCGGCATTGACCACATGAGTGTTGGGACCGCGCCACGCATCCACCTGCTGGTTGGAGCCCACCGAAACGATGCGGTCGCCGAGAATAGCGACGGCATCCGCCTCTGGGAGCGAAGGATTGACGGTCCAGATGCGTGCGTTTTGGATGATGAGGTCCGCAGCCGGTTTGGTTTGCGCGGGGACGCACAGCACGCAGGCAAGAACGATGACGATTTGTGGGATGCAACGCTTCATGGATTCCTTCCCGTTCCTTGCTGTCGAGACGCGGCTTGCCGCGTCTCATTGCGGCTGAGGTCTGAGACGTGGCAAGCCCCGCGTCTCGACTGGAGTTGCGTGGTTAAAAGCAAAAGCCGCGTTGTCAGCGTTCTCCCCACTTGAGCTTGGTGGCGAGTACTTCGAAAAATGTTTTCTGAAAGCGCAACAGCCTGGCCGGATGCTCGGCCTTAACGCAACGCACCACGTCGCCATCGCGCACCGGCATGCCGACTTGTCCATCGAGACTCAAGTACGCTTCCTCCTGCCCAGTCTTAACCTGGATTTCGATTTCGACCGAATCGCGTACCACCACAGGGCGGTGCGTCAATCCGTGCGGCGACACCGGGGTGATGACAAAGGCATCGACATCCGGCTTCAGGATCGGCCCGCCCGCTCCGAGAGAATATGCGGTAGAGCCGGTGGGCGTAGCGATGATCAGACCGTCGGCTTTGTAACTGGAAACGAACTCGGCATCCACGAAAAGCTCAAAGTGATTCAAACGTGCGATGGCGCTCTTGCTCACGACCAGTTCATTCAAAGCAGAGTGAACGGCGACGGTTGCGCCACCCCGCACCAGGGAGCAGCTCAGCATCGATCGGCTATCAACAATGTAGCGCTCTTTTTCAATCGCTTCGAGGGCCGGATAGAGATCGGCCAAAGCAAGTTCGGTCATGAATCCGAGAGTGCCCAGGTTCACGCCGAGAATCAGCGTTCCAACCCTTGCTACCGCGCGCGCCGCTGATAGGAGAGTGCCGTCGCCGCCGAGCACCAGCGCCAGATCCGGCGACCGTGTAGCCAATTCGGTGCGTGGCACCACATTACTCCCATGAAAATAGGCTGCGCTCTCCTCGTCCATGACCACGAGGTAATTGCGCTCCTTGAGCCATTTTTCGAGTGGCGGCAGCACTTCGCGCAGTTCGGGTCGGTCCGGCTTGGAAATGATGGCTACGGTCTTCTGGCGGGCCGAACTTTGGGGGGTCTTGGTCATCTTCTCGGACTGTTCTTCGCGCATCGGACTTCCGATTGTACAGAATCAGCGGATAGCAGGCGGCGAAAACTCAGCGTGGAGCAGGAATTCGCGATTGCCCTCGCCGCCCAGGATAGGCGACTCGATCCATTCCGCGTGCACGCATCCGATCTCGGCAAGCGCCACCTCTACCTTGGCGACAGCCGCTCGCTGTGCCGACTCGTCGCGCACTATTCCGCCTTTACCGACCTGTTCCCTCCCCGCTTCAAATTGCGGCTTCACCAGCACCACAATATGGCGAACATCCTCATGAGTCGGGCTGACGCCAGCCGAAGCCGCGCGAATCACCGCCGGCAGCACCAAGGTAGCGGAGATGAAGGAAACATCAGTGGCGATGAAGTCCACCGCCTCGCCAATGTGGCCGGGCTCGAGATAGCGAGCATTGGTCTTTTCCAGAAGCCGCATGCGCGGATCGTTGCGCAAACCGAAATCCATCTGGCCATAACCGGTATCGACGGCAATCACCTTGGCGGCGCCGTGCTGCAGCATGCAGTCGCTGAAGCCTCCGGTGGAAGCGCCAACGTCGAGACAGACTTTGCCGTGAAGATCGATGCGCCAGTGCTCGAGAGCCTTCTCCAGCTTGAGCCCACCCCGACTGACATAGCGGAGATCCTCACCGAGCAGGCGCAAACTAGCTCCAGAGTCGATCGATGCCCCGGCTTTCTCGATCTTCTGCTCGTTGACGAGAACTTTGCCCGCCAGTATGAGCGCCTGCGCGCGCTCGCGTGACGGTGTGAGCCCTCGTTCCACGAGCAACTTGTCGAGACGTGTCTTCACGGAAGATTGAGACTCGGCGCAGAATCAATACAGCAAGCACCCGATGCAGTGCAGAATGTTGAAGCGATTCGTTAACAGGAGGTTACAAGAGTAAGGCCCCATTTTTCCACAAAGTTTTCCTCTATGGTGTTGAAAAGTTTGACCGTGGTGTCGACGGGTGGTTGTGTTAAAGTGTCAGGCCGCAAATTTGTGTGCATACAAAAAGCCGCCCAGAAGGGCGGCCCTACCGTCGAATCGACAATCGTTGCGATCAACCTTAGCCGGCGACCTCTTCCAGAGTCTTCTGGTCGATATCGAAGTTGGCGTGCACGTTCTGCACATCGTCACTATCTTCCAGCGCTTCCAGCAGCCGAATCATTTGCGCCGCTTGCTGCCCTTCCAGTTTGATATAGGTGTCGGGCACCATAGCCACACTCGACGAAGCAGGCGTGATGCCAGCCTTCTTCACCGCCTCTAGTACGGTTTCGTAGGCGGAAGGCTCGGTCAGGATTTCCCAGTTCTCGCCTTCATCCTTCAAATCCTCGCCGCCCGCTTCGAGGATGATGTTCATCAGATCGTCTTCCTTGGCCGCCGACTTGGGAACGACAATGTCGCCCTTTTTGTGGAACATCCAGGAGACCGCTCCCGCTTCGGCCATGTTGCCATTGTTCTTGCCAAAGACGTGCCGGATCTCGCTCACCGTACGATTGCGGTTGTCGGTCGAAATCTCCGCCAGCAAAGCGACGCCGCCCGGACCGTAGCCCTCCAGCACAAATTCCTCGTAGGTCGCGCCCGGCAGCTCGCCGGTGCCGCGCTGGATCGCGCGCTTGATGTTGTCGGCAGGCATGTTCTCGGACTTCGCTGCCAGGATCGCCGTCCGCAGACGAGGGTTCATGTCAGGATCGCCGCCCGACTTGGCCGCCATCGCAATTTCCTTGATGAGGCGGGTGAAAATCTTGCCGCGCTTGGCGTCGAGCGCGCCCTTCTTGTGCTTAATGGTTGCCCACTTGGAATGGCCGGACATGGTTCTACCTCACCTCTAGAGAACGTAAATAGCGCAGATTCTCGGAATTATGGATCCGCCCGCGGAGGAAATCACAGGATCAGCCTCGACGTAAACACGTTCAGGCGAAGAGAAATTATAGCATGATAATGACGCACCCTTGCTTCTCGCAGCGGGACAGGCAACTGCATGCGTCATCAGTAAGTTAACGCTGGACCGACAGGGCGTGGAGTAGGCTTGAGGGGAATCTGCCATGGCCGCGAAAGCCCTCGATCGCCTACTCACCCAACTGGAAGCCTGCCGTTATCGCTTTGGCCCCCGCGAAGCCGCCCACGTAGTCGGCTTGCTCCATCGTCTCGACGCCGCGCGCTTTGCTGATCCGGCTTCGCTGATCCGCTTCCATGAAGCGCTCCTCTTCCTGCGCGCCTTCCCCCAGGGGCCAGCAGTTGTTCGCACCACCGAGCGCATTCTGAATCGGTTCCACAAGAAAGTGGAAGTGTTACGTAAAGGCGGCGCCGACATGGATGACTTCGAACCCATCGAAGTCTCCGGCATTGCCGGAACGCAGATGGAAGACACGCTCAGCTTCGATGTCGCGCGCTGGCTCAACAACCACATGCCCGGGAAAGTCGAGATTGCCTGGGAGAATTACGAGCCAAGCCGGGAGTTGGGTACCACCGGCCCACGCTTCATCCCCTTGCTGGAAGACGATGCGTTCGTGGAGGCGGACACGCCATGGCGGCGATGGCTCGAGGCGGCTGCGGGGGTAAAGAGCGGGATGCCAGGATTCGTAGCCGCGAAGCGGCGGAAGAATGCAGCCCACGGCGTGAGCCGTGGGTACGAGCAAAAGACGATGCAGCCCCAACGGGGCGAAAGCAGAATCTCCACATCTGTGACGGCGGCATGGCTGGTCGAATGCTTCGAGCGCTTCCCTCTGCCAGCGCAACAAAAAGCTGAGCTTTACGAATCATTGCGCGTGCCCTTGCGTTGGAATCTCGAGAACTCCGTTGTCACGCGCACGCGAAACTGGAAGCCGGTGCGCAAAGTGTTTTACCACAGCGAACCGCTCATCAGCCGCAGCCAAGTCTCTCTGGCCAGCGAGTTGGCACGGCGTCCACCGCAATTGACGCGGCTTTCGCGCCAGCAGGGCGAGTACGTCATTGATATGATCCGCGAGGTCATGCTGGTGCGCTATCGCGAACTATACGGCACGACCCTGGGCGATCCGCGGTCGGTGGTACGGGCAGACGTGGGCCGCGGAGTGACCATCTATCTCTGGAACCTGCCGCCCGATCGCCGCCTGCCCCTGCGTGCGTATGTAGCAGGACTGACGTTGAAGAACGGTGTCCCCATCAACTATATCGAAGCCATCGGGCTCTGCGAGTGGATGGAGGTCGGCTTCAACACCTTCTACACTTTCCGGGGCGGCGAAGCGGGATGGATCTACGCGCAAGTGCTGCGCTGCCTGTGTCACCTCATGGGGACGACGTGCGTCTCGGTCTATCCGTATCAACTGGGCCATGACAACGAGGAGGCGATCGAATCGGGAGCGTTCTGGTTCTACCGCAAACTGGGATTCCGGCCGGGACGGGCAGACCTGCGCGAACTAGTTGCACGCGAGGAAAAGAAAATCGCCGCCGATCCCAAATACCGAACTCCGGCGGGCACTTTGAAGCGCCTGGCCGCCGGCCACGTCTTCTACGAGGTGCCCCAGGTTCGCGCCCCGCTTTTGGGCGCTAACCTGGGAACCGGCACCAAAGTCGGAGCATGGGACCGATTCTCAACCCGCAACATCGGATTGCGAGTCAACCGGCGGATGGCCCGCGATTTTGGCGGAGATGCCGTCCGCATGCGCGAGCAATCCATGCGCGCATTGGAGCGAATGCTGGGCGTCCGTACATCTTCGTGGACTCCACTGGAGAAGGCAGCCTTCGAGAATTTTGCGCTCGTTCTGGCGGACGTGCCTGGATTGCGCGCGTGGACACGAGAAGAAAAAAAAGACCTCGTCCGAATCATCCGTGCCAAAGCCAAGCCGGATGAAATGCTCTACCTGCATCTTACGCAGCGGCATGAGCGGCTAAGGGATGCACTGCTGAGGCTTGGATCGTAGTCAATCGGCCGAATGATTTTCTCTCCACCAGCACAACTGTGGGTGCCCCATCCTTGCGTTTTTTGCAAGGGTGGGCGGCGATGATACCGACGCGGTTCGTTTCCAGTTCGCGCGGCGTGAAGTCGCGGATCCCATTGTGCGATCAGACTGCTACCCGCCCTTCGCGAAAAGCCACGAAGGATGAGGCACCCACTGCAAGCTTGTGCCAACGGAAGGCTGGGCCACCCGCCCCACCCACCCAGTCGTAACTTCAGGCCCCCATGTCCAGCCTCGCTGATTCTCTTAATTGGCGTAGTAGTTCATTGACCGTTGCTGGAAAACGGGTACGCTCGCTTCCATCATCAAAAGCAATCGCAGCCTCGTTCCAACGTTCTTGAATCGCCAGCCTTTCAACTATGGGTGCTATGAAAAGCCGACTATTAATGGTCTCGTTAACATTTAGCATCGCAGAATTGAGAGCGTTCTCGCGTTCAGGGCCAGCCTCAATCAATCCTGCATTAACGGATGAATACAGCGTTTTCGCTTTCGTCATCACCGACAGCAACTCCCGGTACTCTTCCTTCTTGTTATCCGCGACCCAGTGCTTCTTTTGATTCCGGTTGGCGACATATGCGCCAACTAAGACGCCAAGAAGCGGGCCACCAACCGCCCAAAGCCCTTTCGAGTAACTTGCGACGATATCCCAGTTGATAGGCTGCATCATACGGTGTCACCGCTGGCGGGTGGGCCCCACCACGCGGGAAGTATAACGCGGGTTGGCATTTAAACGGCGACCGAAACAAGTGGGGTGCGTCCCCTTCTCGCGCTTTCCGAGAAGGGGCCTGCCGCACAGGCAATCCTCCGTAGAAAGCGCCACGTGAGAATCACTTTTGGCCGGTCTTAGGCTTGTCCAGAATGGCCAGAATCTTGTACGTTTCCGACTGCGTCTTTTTTCCGTCGAGGCTTACGACCCATTCCAACTTCGCATTGTCACCACGAAAATCAGCTTGAATTTCATCCACGAGCGGTATGCGGCAACTCCTCCGATTTCCGCGAGGTCCCGCCATGCGTTCTTTAAACTTGCTTTCGCAATTGACAACGGCCGCTCGGCCGTCGGGCAACAGCAGGGTGAACGTCGCACCTCGCACGTGAAATGGCACCTGCTGGGCGGGCATGCTTGAACCGGTTGTTGTACCCGAACCATTGCAGTTCACATTGTTGTCGCCACCGTTGCAGCTCACATTTAAGTTGGATTGTGAATTGAAATGTCCGGGCACGATGTATGTATAGTCCGTTTCATTGTCTTGGCGGTTGAGTATCTTTACTATGATCTTTTGTGCTGAGGCAGAAGCGACGCACGCCAGAATTAGTCCCGCAATTGCGGTTTTCATCCAGAACCTCCTCCCTGGATAAGTAGCCCACTGTCGAATGAAAGACTATGGCCCGAACGTGTAACTGAATACGACGAAAAGTGGCCCTACGTTCTCTCGGAAATTAGCTTGGGTTCAAGCCCGCCCCGCGAACTCCCGCGTCTCTGTGGACACCTTGATGGTTTCACCTTCTTTGATGAAGAGGGGGACGCGGATCTCGATGCCAGTCTC
Source organism: Terriglobia bacterium (assembly GCA_020073525.1). GTDB lineage: Bacteria > Acidobacteriota > Terriglobia > Terriglobales > Acidobacteriaceae > Acidiflorens. The sequence continues at coordinate 66,955 of JAIQFA010000010.1, read as the reverse complement.
CAGCTTCGCTGGCTTGGTCACGCTGCCGCTGGATGTGTCGCCTCGGACGCCGGGTTCGGTGTAAGTGACATGCAGCTCCACATGGGGTGGTAGCTGCAACCCGATGGGGTTGCCATTGTACTTATGCATCTGGATGATGACCCCTTCCACGATAAAGTCGACGGCGTCCCCAACCATCTCGGCGGAAAGGGTGAGGGTCTCGAAGTTCTCCTGGTCCATGAAATAGAAACCATTGGCATCGCTGTATAGGTAGGATGCCGGGACCATCAGGAGGTCCGGCTCCTTGAACCTGTCACCGGCCTTGAATGTCTTGTCAAAAACCGCGCGCGTGAGAAGGTTGCGCATCTTCAGGCGGACCAGCGTCTGTCCGCCCCGGGCGGTAGGGGTCGAGACCTCTGCTTCCAGGCACACGAAGGGCGTATTTTCAAACTCGAAAAACATTTTGCGCTTTACGTCGATGGCGTCGATCAGTGCGGCCATGATTTCCTCAGAGACAGCACCCAAAGCGGAAGATCCCACTAGAGTCTGACTTGGCTTCCCGTCAGGTACCGGGTGAAACGTCCCTAGGATAACAGTCTGAGCATCGGCACATCGATTAACCAACCAGCAGATCAAGTGGTTCGTCGTGATTTATATGCATACACCACCGCCAGCAGCGGAGGCGCCAGCAGGAATCCCCAGAACGGGATCACGAATCCAAGGACGAGTGGGACCAGAATCGACGCCCACATGGGTACTCGCGCAACCCGTCGCATGATGTAGGGCTGGAGCAGGAAACCATCCACGACGACGATCACCGCATACAGAATGAGCACGTAGAACGGATGTTGCCAGTCTTGCCAACGGAGGGCGGCAGCCAGGACCGGGCCGAGCAATCCAAGGATGGGCCCGAAGTGGGGAATGATCTGCAACACTGAGGCCAGCAGCGCCCACAGCGGAGCCCATGGGACGCGAATGATCCACAATCCCACCAGCCACAGGATGCCGACCGCGAGCGAGTCCTGCAGTTGAGCGACGGCCCAGCGCCCGAGAGCGGAGGTCGTGATTCGAAAGTGATCGGCAGTTGTCACTCTGGCGCCATCGAAAACTTTCTGGCAAATTCTGCCGGCATCGGTGGAGTCGCTCCCGCTTGGGAACAGACATATCGCGCCACTTCGTCCGCCAGCATATTGATTTCGTCCAGGTCCATCTTTCGGAGCAGCCCCAGAACCAGCGCCGCAGTGAACGAATCTCCCGCGCCCACAGTATCGACGACCTGCACCGGACGGGATAAGCACTCGGACCACCACACTTCCTCCTCATCCTTCCGATAAAGCAGGCTGCCATTCGCCCCACGCGTTAGTGCAACCACTCGAAGGCTGAATGCTCGAGCCAGTTGTTCCATCTGATTCTCGGTCGAGCGCGTGAGGTTAAACATTGCGGCCAAAGATGGCAGCTCGTCGTCATTCAACTTCAACACGTTTGCCAACTGCAACGATCGCTCGATTACGTCGCGCGAATAAAATTGTTGCCGCAGATTGATGTCAAAAACGCGAAGCGCGTTTGCCGGGGTCGCCGCGATCAATCGCTGAATCGTGTGGCGCGACAGTTCGCTGCGCTGGGCCAGGCTGCCGAAACAGATTGCGTCCGCCTGGCTCACAACTGCGGCCGCCTCGCTGGTCAAAGCGATGTGGTCCCAAGCCACGTTTTCTTGGATGGTGAAATGGGCCAGTCCATCGCCGGAGAGCGTGACCGTCGCCGTTCCGGTAGGCGCCGTTTCATCCACCTGCACGGCGGCGTCCGACAAGCCCATGGCCTGAAAGCGGCGAATGATTTCGCGCCCGTAGTCGTCGTTCCCGACGCTCGTGATGACATGGGTCTGCGCACCGAGCGCGTGCGCATGATACGCGAAGTTTGCCGGAGCTCCACCCAACTGCGGTCCGGTGAGCAGCAAGTCCCACAGCACTTCGCCGATGCCGACTACGTGAACGTCCATCGCGACTTATCCCATGCCCAGTTGTTTCTGGATTTGTTCCAGCGGCACTCCCTTCGTCTCCGGGACCATCGTCTTCACCCAAATCAGTTGCAGCACCATCATGCCGGCGAAAAATGAGAACACGTATCCGGGCGGAAAGGCCGACACCATCTTGGGGAAGAAAGTGGTGAGCAACGCGGCGAAGATCCAGTGCGTGAAGCTGCCGAGCGCTTGGCCTTCCGCACGGTGTCGGTTCGGAAATATCTCGGAGATAAACACCCAGATCACCGCTCCCTGCCCGATGGCATGCGCCGCGATAAAGGCGAAGATGCAAACCGGCACGATTGTGAAATGCCCGGTAAAGAAGGCCCAGGCAACCATGCCGAGTGAAGCGATATAGCCGAACGAGCCAATAAAGAGAAGCGTGCGGCGGCCCAGCCGGTCAATCAGCCAGAGGCCGACAAAGGTGAAGACCAGATTGGTGACGCCGATCCCGATGGACTGAAGCAGCGCCGCCTTCGCGCCCAGACCGGTGAGTTCGAAGATGCGTGGCGCGAAATAGAGAATCGCATTGATGCCGGAGAGTTGGTTGAAGAAGGCAATCAAGATCGCCAGCAGGATCGGTCTACGCAGACGATTCGTCCAGAAATGTCCCGAAGACGCTTTTTCCGTGGAAGCAGCGGCAATCTCGTTCGCCTCGGCTTCGATCTCGGCCTTGGAGGCTTGCGGTTCGATGCGTTGCAGGACGTCCAATCCCGCCTTGCGATCACCCTTTCTGCCCAGAAGCCAGCGGGGGCTTTCGGGCAGGCCGAAACAAAGCAGAGCGTAGAGCAGAGAGGGAAACGCGGCCACGCCCAGCATCCAGCGCCAGGCATTCGCGCCGATGCCTGCGAGCAGCGCATTGGATACAAACGCGATCAGGATGCCAAAGACAATGTTGAACTGAAACATACCGGCCAGCCGCCCCCGTTGTTTGGGCGGAGCGATCTCCGAGATGTACAGCGGCGCAGCCACGGTCGAAATGCCGATGCCCAGACCGCCAATGACGCGCGCGCCGATGAACAACCAGACGTTGGTTGCCAATCCCGACCCGACCGCGCCGACAAAGTAAAGAACACCGATCCAGAGCAGCGTGGCTTTGCGTCCGAATCGGTCCGTAGGCCAACCGCCGATCAGCGAACCCACTACCGTGCCGTAGAGTGCGGAAGCCATGGCGATCCCGTGGAGTCCGTTACTCAAACCCCACAGCGACTGAATTGTTTTTTCCGCACCGGAGATGACGACCGTGTCAAAACCGAAAAGGAACCCGGCAAGTGCGGAAGTGAGCGACCAGAAGAAGACGCGACCATTCATAAAGGGATGGAGTCGAGGAGCGCATCTCAACATAAACGTAACCACGACGGCACGCAAATGTGAGGGTGCCAGCTCCCGGACTTCCTCAACCACAAAGGGCACGAAGGATCACGAAGGAAGCCCGAAGCAGATTTAGCCTTCGTGTAACTTCGTGTCCCTTGTGTAAAGGGTTTTTGGGAACCACCTGAGCGCGTGCGAACTTGAACAGCCTCGTTTGACCGTGTATAAACATTGAGGAAGCATGATGCCAGGCACAGTGGTGCGCCGCTGTTGAAGTCGTCTGAACTACGAGTCCCGGCGTCTGCCCCGCAGACTTCGATCTTCCCTCAAACAGTCTGCAAGCGATTGATTTTAAAGCGGAAGTGGTGGAACTGGCAGACACACCATCTTGAGGGGGTGGCGCCGAAAGGCGTGGGGGTTCAAATCCCCCCTTCCGCACCATCGCACTGATTCCCGCGAATTGTTTCAGGGATTGCTGAACCGAAGATTGGAATTTGAATCGGGCCTGTAGCCCGGACGGAGTCTTTTTGTCATGACCATTTTGATCGTAGTGATTCACGTGATCGTTTGCCTGTTTCTGATTGGGGTGGTGTTGCTGCAGAGCGGCAAGAGCGGCGACTTGGCGGCCGCTTTCGGCGGTCAGGGCAGTCAGACGGCGTTTGGCCCGCGGGGCGCGGCTTCGGTTCTTTCCCGGGCGACGACTTGGTCCGCAATCGTTTTCATGCTCACGTCAATCACGCTTTCGATCTTTGCGGCGCGGAAGACTGGACCTACGTCCGTGCTTTCCGGCGTAAAGCCATCGCAGACGAAATCGCAGCCAGCGACTCCCGCTCCATCCGCGCCGCCGACCGTTCCTCAGAACCAGGCGCCACAAAACTAAAGGTCTCAGGTCTTTAGGTCTCAGGAAAGGCAAAACCTGGTCCTTGCTGATGTCCTAAGTCCGGCTTCACAGAGTCTTTCCTGAGACCTACCACCTGAGACCTAGCCTTTCAAGAATGGGTTCTCTTCCCTTTCCTCTCCGATGCTTGTCTTCGGGCCGTGCCCAGGGATCACCAGAGTTTCATCTGGCAAAGTTAATACGCGGTCGTGCAGCGACCGCATGATTTTCTCGAACGAGCCTCCCGGGAGATCGGTGCGGCCGATGCTGCGGGCGAACAGAGTGTCGCCGGCAATCAGTAATTTCTCCGTGGGAAAATAGAGGCAGACGCTGCCCTCGGTGTGCCCGGGAGTGTGAAGCACGTTGGCCTTCAGATTTCCCGTCTGCAACGATTCCCCATCCCCGATACTCGCTTCGATGGCAACCGCGCCCGGCGCGGCCATGCCGAGCCAGGACGCTTGCACGTCGAGCATTTTCAGCAGCGCGTAGTCATTCTGATTGAGCAGAATTGGGGCGCCCGTCTGCGCGCGCAGTTTCATCGCTCCGCCCACGTGATCGATGTGGGCGTGGGTGATGATGATCTGCTTCACTTCCAGTTTGTGCTGGCGGACGATGGCGAGAACATCTTCAATGTCGTCACCAGGATCGATGACCATGGCTTCGTGCGTGGTCTCGTCGCCTATGATCGAGCAGTTACATTGCAACGGGCCAACTGGAAGGATCTTGTGAATCATGAATTCATTTTCGCTCAGGCCGTCGGATTCCACCATACCCGGCAACCACACTGAACATTTCACGGAACAAGCCTCGGTTCCCCGCCGTATCTAGATTCGCGTACAATTCAGCCGACCTCGGAGATCATTCGATGATCCGTTCCCGTTCTGCCTACCTGGCTCTGTTTCTTCTCCTTGCCCTCAGCGCACTCACACTAGCTCAGACCCAATTGATTCCACGCAGTGTCTTATTCGGCAATCCTGAACGCTCCTCACCCCAAATTTCGCCCGATGGAACGCTGCTCGCCTATCTTGCGCCCGACCAAGGTGTGCTCAACATCTGGGTACGCACGCTGGGCAAGACTGACGATCGCGCCATCACGAACGACCGTAAGCGCGGAATCCGCAATTTATTTTGGCAGTACGACTCGAAGAGCATCCTCTATGCCCAGGATCAGAACGGCGATGAGAACTGGCGCGTCTTTCAAACCACCATTGCTACCAAGCAAACGCGCGACTTGACGCCCTTCGATAAGGTTCGCGCCGACATCGTCGCTCTGGAGCCTGCTCATCCAGAGACCGCCCTCATCCAGTTGAACAAGCGCGATCCCAAGGTGTTCGACATCTACCGGGTGAATCTCGGGACTGGCGAACTTACCCTCGACACAGAAAATCCTGGCGATGTCGCCGGTTTTCAGCCCGATCACGACTTGCAGGTCCGCGCCGCACAGGTGACGACGCCTGACGGCGGCACGATCATTCGCGTGCGCGACGGCGCCAAATCTCCCTGGCGCGAATTGATGAAGTGGGGACCGGAAGAAACCTTGGGCAACATCTCGGGGTTTTCTCCGGACAATCGTGCGTTGTGGGTCATCACCTCCCTGGATGCGAATGCCGCCCGCCTCGTTGCAGTCGACATCGCGACCGCCAAGCGCACAGTCATTTCCGAAGATCCGCAATTTGATGTTTCGTTTGTGGTCACCCAACCCCAAACCAGCAAGCTTCAGGCCGTGGTCTTCTTGCGCGAGCGCCGTGACTTCCAGATTCTTGACCCTGCCCTGCAGCCTGATTTCGATGCCCTCAAGAAGGTCCGCGATGCTGACATCAGTGACATCAGCCGCGACTTGGCTGACGACAAGTGGGTCGTGGCCTTTGAAGGGGACGACGCTCCGATCTACTACTACCTCTACGACCGCGCCAGCAAGAAAGCGACGGCCCTTTTCAGCAACCGTCCAGCACTCGAGAACTTCAAACTTGCCAAAGTGAAGCCGATCCAGTACAAGGCACGCGACGGGATGACGATCTATGGATATCTAACAACTCCCGCGGGAATCGACCCGAAGAACTTGTCCATGGTCATTTTCCCGCACGGCGGTCCTTGGGGACGCGATCTCTGGGGATACGATCCCTATGCGCAGTGGCTCGCCAATCGTGGATACGCGGTCCTTCAGCCAAACTTCCGTGCCTCGACCGGCTACGGCAAACAGTACCTGAACGCTGGTGATCGGCAGTGGGCCGGTACTATGCATACCGACCTCCTCGACGGTAAAGACTGGGCGGTGAAGGAAGGTATCGCCGCTTCCGCCAAAGTTTGCATTATGGGAGGCAGCTACGGCGGCTACGCTACCCTTGCGGGCGTCGCCTTCGCGCCCGACGCCTTCGCATGCGGCGTTGATATAGTTGGTCCCTCGAACCTGAACACGTTGTTGAAAACAATTCCTCCCTACTGGTCTACGCTGCTCGCCGTCTTCCACAAACGCATGGGAGACAACGAGGAATTCCTTAAATCGCAATCGCCATTATTTAAAGCCGACCAAATCAAGGTGCCGTTGATGATCGGCCAGGGTGCCAACGATCCGCGCGTCAACAAGGCGGAAAGCGACCAGATTGTTGCCGCCATGCGCAAGAACAACAAGCCCGTCGTGTACTTCGTCTTTCCGGACGAGGGACATGGTTTTGCCCGTCCTGAAAACCGTATGGCTTTCAATGCGGCGGCGGAAGAATTCCTGGCAAAGTATCTCGGAGGAAGGCACGAACCGCCGAGCGACGCGGAACAGAAACTACTCGACAGCGTCAAACAATAGCCGCTCAGGCCAACCGGTGTCGTGAGACGGGGCTGCTGGAGTTTCCGGCGGCCCCGTCTTCGACTGATCTGGCTATGACGCGGCTGCGATCTGTCCAGTGGTCTGATCGGAGCGGAAGCGCAGAAGCGCCGCGATGTTCCCGGCGCGATCCAGGTCGGCGTGGTCCTTCAGATAGAACAATTCAATATCGCGCCGGATGGCGATGGGGATAATGGCATCGCAGACGTCGTTCAGTTCACGAGTGGCGTGTCCGCAGGCGACGCAGGACGTGACCAGATGGGCGTCAAGGTGGCCGCAGTTGGGGCACTGCACAACCCGAGCAGCAAAGTTTTCGCTGAGGAAGATACTCTGCACTTCCCCAGTTTCCAGGGCTTGCAGCACGCGGCGGAGGCCGCTGACACCGCGCCCGTTGGACTTAGCGAAATCCAGCGCTTCGCTTGCCTTCTTGGAACCTCGTTCTGCGATCCAGCGGTTGAGTTCGGCAGCAGCGTGATCGCGAATTTCTTCATTCGAAACGCTGGCCACATCGGCGGAGAAGCGGCCAATCAGGCGCTTTTTGACATCAGGGTGAAGGTGGGACTCGAACTCGGACCAGTTCGCATCCTGGCACCCCACAATGAGCCGCTCCCAAATGCCTCTCTCGAAATCGTTCCGCAGCCGTTCTGAGACAGCCTTGAAGTGTTGCAGCGCTTCTTCCGACACGCGGCGCTCAGCATGGCCGCCTTCGTAGCCGTTGTAACCATAGCTCGATCCATTGCGTGAGAGCATGTGGACAATCGCTCCGCGTTCGCGCAAGTCGTCCAGGCGAAGATCGAAGAGACGGGCTCGCTGCCGGTCAACCATGGCAACGCAAAGTGCGGGTTGCGCTCCCAGCAAGGCGGCCAATGGCTTCAACTGAAACTGGGACTGCAGATAAATGTGCGTGCCTCCGAGTTGCGGAGGCAATTCGTACTCTTTCCAGAAATTCTGAGCCGCGCAGGCGAAAACTGCCCTCCCCCGGGCGTGGCCGCGGAGGTTCGTGGCCAGATCGAGAACCCGATCCAGGTCCGCGTGAAGAAAACCATTCTTGCCGACAGCCGCAGCGCTTTTCAGCGCCTGCTTGACGACATCCTTGGCGACAATTGCTTCGTGGCGATGGGAACGATCCTGGGGAGGATCAGGTTGAAAGTAAAAACTCAGGGCACACGCCCCTTTGGTTTCGTCCGCTTGAAAAGCTGCCAATTCACGGATTTCGTCCCGGGTCATCATCTCGACGCTCCTTCAATGCTGAGATGCTGGTACTGGTTATTAGATTCGAGTTTTGACTAAGAGTTCGCTGTGAAATTCGCTCGCGATCGAAGGCGCGCTGCGCACACAGTCGCGTGCCCGCTGCACGGACTCGCGCACGGCCTCCGGATGCCGTCCGGTAATGGCGGCAATTTCAGTGAGGGAGAAACCTTCTATGCCGTAGAGGAGAAAGGCTTCGCGGTCGGTGCGGTCGGCGCCGTGAAGTGCGGCTTGCACCAGAGCAATGACTTCGTCGGAGTAGGCGGCTTGTTCAGGAGTGGAGACGCGCCGATCGGGGATCGCGCTTTCGCGCGTCCAACCCTCGTCGGGCTGATGAAACTGCAGCCCAGCTTCGTCCGAGGCTTCCACATTTTGCCGGCGGCGACTGTCTTCCAAATGGACGGAAGACTCCAGCTCCTGAAGGCGCGTCGTCATCTCGTTCATGGCCTGCAGGGCAAGGTGATACAACCACGGTTCCAGCGACATTTTCTCCGGGCGGTCGCTGTCGCCAAGAGCCCGGGCGATCACTTCGTTTACGACCTCGGAGGTGGAAAGGCCGTCTTCTGGAAGTTCTTCGTCGGAGCGGCGGAAGTAGAGTTCGCGGTCCACAAAACGCTCGAGCCGCGAAAGATTCGCATTCACATACGAACCAATGTCATCGGCGGAAATGGTCGGCGGCAGTACCGCTGCCAGCGTCTGCTCGAATGGAACGCCGGGCTCGGGCGATTCCTGTGGCCCTCCGCGCCAGCGCCGCCATTTGTGGCTGGAGCGCAGCAGTTCTTTATGCCGCCCAATCTGCTGGATGAGTTCGTCAAACGCCGACTTGATGGCCGCGGTCGCGCTCGGGGCTTTCTCCTGCACGGCCAGTTGAACGGATGGTATGCGTAGATTCAGAGAGACGAGGGTTCCCTCGCGCGCCGTATTCTGCTCGACAACGGCTTTCAGATGAACCAGTTCGGGCCGGAAGACGTGAAGGCGCTTCTGGATTTTCTCGATCTGGTGGCTGATTTCTTTTTCGATGTCGGGAGTTTTGTGGACCCTGTAACTGACGTGAACGTTCATTTTCGCGCCTCGAACGCGGGGGAAGGTCCCCGTGAAGCTGCGGTCCTAACAAAATTATTGTACACCCGTATGGAGGGGGCGGAAGTGGCTTTGCGGCGATGTGCCTTTCTTATTTCACGCGTCTTCTTTGCGAACCTACTTCACATACACGGAATCCTGCGTCAACTCCTTTGGCATGTTGACTGGAAACGGGGGAAATTCATGCGAGGCGCCTTTGAACAACGCCACAGTAACCTCGGAGCGTCGGGTACCGTCGTGTACCGCGATCTTATGTGGTTTGTCGGAGTAGCCCTCCCAGAGCGACACACCGGCATAGGCGCCGTCTTTGCGCAGGATGTAGTAGGTCATATCGAGGAACTTGAGCTTGTTCATGTCGTTGTTGTAGTTGCGGGCGATGCGTTTAAGCGCGTCCATTCCGGCTTCGAGGGGCGACATGCCATGCCGCATGTTCTCGATGATGGTGTGGGCGCCAGCGATCTTGATGTTCTCTTCCCCGCTCCCGGTTGCGCCGGCGGAGCCCACGTCCTGATCGGTATAGCAGCCGGCGCCGATGATCGGCGAATCGCCGCAGCGTCCGGGGAGTTTGAACGCGAGGCCGCTGGTGGTCGTGACACCTGACATTTCACCCTTGTCGTTAAGTGCCGAGCAATGGATGGTGCCCGTCGGTGGAGACAAGACGCGCCGGATGGCGACCATGCGCCATTCCGGTTCGATGCCGAGTCGGGCAGCGTGCTCCTCGAGGCGATGGATGCGTTCTTTCCAGAGTGCCGCTTGCGGCGGTGTCGAAGGCGGAGTCCAATGAGGGTCGGCCAATCCCGGCCCCCACCAGTCGTGGGTCGAATTGGTTTCTTTCCACAGAAGCCAGATCTTGCGTGAGCGTTCGGTAAGCAGATTCTCCCGCGGGAACCCCATGGCGACCGCGAATCGTTCCGCGCCTTCGCCGACCAGCATCACGTGCCCCGTGTGCTCCATGACGGCTTTTGACACAAGCGAAACATTCTTGATGTTCCGCACCCCGCCGACGGATCCGGCGCGCCGAGTGGGTCCGTGCATGCAGCAGGCGTCGAGTTCAACCACGCCTTCTTCGTTGGGAAGGCCGCCGAGTCCAACCGAATCGTCGTTCGGATCGTCTTCCGGGCCTTTCACAACGCGGATAGCAGCATCGAGCGTGTCGCCGCCGTTCTTGAGAAAAGAGAAAGCGCCGTCGAGATAGTTGACGCCATTGTTGGCGCAGATGATGATCGGCCGCTTGCCGGTACCGAATGGTTGGCCGGACGCGGGAGCATCGCTGTTAGCTTTGTCTTGCGCGTTGAGGCCTCGCTCATTCAGGCCACTGGCCACTGATGCAGCGATTGCAGAACCAATAAATCCACGACGGCTTATGGACATGAATTCTCCGTGCTCGGGAAACGGCGAGAAGAATAACACGAGCGCCATCTGATCGGCGCGGAGCCACGATACTCCAGCCGGGCAGCGGCGAAACAGGAAAGCCCGGCACGTCAGTGCCGGGTAGATATAGGGGAAATTCTGGGTCCCGCAAGGGACGGCACCTTGCCTACGACGCCGACTCCAGAGAGAACAACCCAGTTCTCATGTCCACCGCGAGTGTGTGCATGCAGTCAGTCGCCCAGCACCTGCAGCAGCCGCGCGACGCCTTCGCGAAAATCAACTGGTTCCGAGATCAGGCTCAGCACGAGGTGGCCCTCGTCTGGAAAATCGTAAAAATGTCCAGGATGCACGATCACACCCATCTTGCGCAGCAGATCGATGGCAAGGTCTTCGTCCGTTCCAAGTACCGGGACGCGCAACACAACGTACCATCCGCCTTCGACCTGCAGCCGCCTACACGAGGGGCGGTTTGAAAGCTGGCTATCCAGTTCCGCCAGATTCACGCGCAAGCGATCAAGAAGAATAGGCTGGATCTGTTTACGCTGTTCGAGTAGCACCGGGGCGGCAAGCTGGACCGGAGCGTTCATGGAGAGATAGGTATCGGCGATGATTTCCAGTCGCGCCCCCGCTTCCGCGACCGTTTCCTCCGGCCCGCTGGTGGCCACCCATGCAAGTTTCATTTGCGGGAGAGCAGAAATCTTGGAAACTCCGCTGAGAGTGAACGTCAGCGAATCTGTGTTGGTGACAAAGCTGCTGCGCAGCGTGCCGTCGTGCGAGTAGTCGAGAAACACTTCGTCCACAATCAGAGACAGACTGTAGTCGCGGCAGAATGCGTTAAGCGCCGAGGTTTCCGCAGCCGAGACATACGACCCCGTGGGGTTGTTGGGATGGACGAGAATCACCGCCCGCGACTGCGCCGTGGCCGCTTTGTAGAGCGAATCGAAGTCGATTTGCCAACCGTGATCGTAGAGCAGCGGATACGGCACAAGCTTCACGTCGGCAAGATCGGCGAGAAACTCGAACAGCGGATAACTTGGCTTGGGTACAAGGATCTCGTCGCCTGGATTGCAGAGCAGCCGGAATACATACGAATAGGCCTCGCTGGTGCTGGTGGTCAGAATCAGGCGCTCGGGATCGAGATCGAACACTTCATGGGACTCATGATAGTAACGGCACACCGCTTGGCGCGCGGCGAGCAGGCCGCGGGGTTGCGGGTCATAGTGCATCGCTTCCGGATTCACCAGCGCGGCGAGCACGGTTTCAGGATCGGGGCGTACGCCGGCTTCGGTCGGGTTGGAAACTGTGAGATCGAGAAGTTCCTGTTCCGAGGCTCGCGCTTCTTCGATCGCTCGCGTGAGAGCGTTCGGATTAAGCCGCCAGTTCGTACGGTGCGAAAACATAAATTCGAAGGACTAAGGACTGTCCAATGATTCGTTTTGGGAGGGGCACTGCTTCAGCCGTGCCGATCAAGACAATAATGATAAGGGCTTTAGCCCCCGAGGTCCTGTGCTCTCAGTCCAGCTGAAGATCGCTACTTCAGAAAGAATCCTAATTGCTCCGGCGCAGGCAGCGTCTTGCTGGTCCAAAACTGCCGTTGCGCCGCCTGGACCGCAACGATCTTTGTCTGTACCTCCAACGCCAGATTGTCGTAGCGGACCAGAACGTTGTCCAGCCAATAAGGTTGGTCTTCGCGGGCCCAGCCGTCGGCGTACTTCTGGCGCATCTGCGTGATCGCATCCCGCAGACTTTCCAGGCGCCCATTGATGTCCACAATTTCGTCGAGATCCTGTTGCGCACGCGTCGCATCCTTCTGATTTTGATAGGCGTCCCAGTAGTAGCGACTGATTTCGGACGTGAACTGAATCTTCAGGCCGAGCGTGTCCAGATGCCACGCCGCCAGGAGCATGTCGTCAAGAGTCTCAGAATGGAGGTGCGCCTTCCCTCGGTTGAGCATGAGCGTTTCGGCGGCGTGTTCCGCGCTGAGGCGTAAATCGTGAGTGACGGGGAGCGCCTTGGCAGCCGTGTCAGCGCCCGCCTCGCTGAATGGATCAGACCAGAAAAGCTCGTGGCTCGCGCTGCCCAGTTTCACTCCCGCAAGGAGTGTGTGCGGGCGATCGAGATTCTCCAGCACACCGGCAAAAGTGCTGTCGTCATTCCGGTAGAACGCCCAGTCATAGCTGCTCTTGAACTCTTCGATACTCGACTCGCCCGGTTGCCAACTGGCGGCGGCACCAAAGACCAGCGCAGGCCAGGTCATGTCGACGAGTGACTCCCCATCATCATTCCAGTTCGTGTTGAGGGCGCCAAGCGCCTGATGTTTCTGTCCATCGCGAACGAAGTTCCGGATGTTCACGAATGCACTGTCCAGATCAGGCCAAATGACGCGCCAGTTTCCAACTCCGGGCGCAACCACCACGCGCAATCCGGCATTGGTGTAAGGGGTAATGATGTTTTCGTAGCTGGGCTTCGGGTCGTAGTCCCAGGGGACGGCGATCATGTCCTTCGGAAGGATGGTTAGCAGTTCGGGATATTTGACCGCGATGTCCCCCCAGAACATGAGCTGCTTGTGATACGGCTGCATGATCTCGAAAACTTTCTGGAGATGTTCGAGATAAACGCGGCCGAGTCCCTCCTGGGCAGCGAGATCTTTCGTCCGTCCGAGGCCCAGTTCGAAAGTCTCATCCGAGCCGATGTGGAAGAACGGCCCAGGAAACAAGGGAACGACCTCGTCATAAACCTGGCGAATGAAATCGTAGGTTTTGGGATTGGTGGGCGTGAGCACGTGCCCATGGGGCATCTCGGCGATGTCGGAATAGATTTCGTATTTCAGCAATTGATGAAGATGCCCGAAGGCCTGCTGCTCGGGCAGGAGCGTGATGTAGTACTTGCTGGCGTAGTCTCCCAGTTCCTTGATCTCGGCCGGAGTTAATGCCGCTTTTCCAGGAGAGACAAGAGGCTGCGTCTGGAAGTCGAAGACGTGCTCCATGTTGAACCCGAGCAGGTTGATCTTGTATTCAGCCAAAGTACGGATCTGCATCTTCAGGTAGTCAAGCGTAGGGATCGGGCCGCGGCTGATGTCGTCCGACACGCCCCGCCATTCCATGCTGGGCCAGTCACGGATGGTGAGCGCCGGGATGGCAAGTTGCTCGTGTGGCGCGGGCACTCCTGCCCGCGAAGCGAGGACGGCGGTATTTGCGCCCGTTCTTCCTTGTTCTCGAAGCAACTGGCGCAGGGTTTGCACTCCATAGAAGAGTCCTTGCGCGCTGCGTCCGGCGACGATCACGCCGGAGTTGGTCACGCGGATTACATAACCCTGGTTGCCAAGGTCGTCACCAGTTTTGATTCCCTGCGATTCAAGATAGGAGCGCAGGCCGCGATCAGTCAGTCGTCCGAGTGAGATGTATCCCGTGCCTTTCGGCGCTGCGGTTACGGGTTCAATCGACAGCCTCATCCCGGTGCGGTCGTGGATCTCCTTTTGTAGAGTCTCGGCCGCAATTCGGTCTTCACTGCTGCTAATAAGGATGGTGGTCGAAGGTTTGATTACGATCCTGCCCTCGGCCATGTGTACTTCTTTCGGCGCTGGCAGAACCTTGAGTGCTCGGGCAACGTCGTTGACCTGGGCCTGAGCAGCGAGCGACAGACAGGCTAGGCAGGCGAAAATCCATTTAATAGTATTCATAGCGTGGGTGAATGGCGAGAGTAGCAGGTCGGATCGAGCGGCGACAAGTTTGCGGGCCTTCAGATGCGTGGGACATGCCACGAAACACAGGAGGGCGAACTCCAAGGATAACAGCCGAGGGCTCTCGATTGAGCCCACAACCAGTCCCGCAACAGATGTCACACTATCCAGTGATGCATTACCAGATATCATTGACATATGTCTGTCATATCATGTATTGAATCCTGCAGGGGGCACGTGATGCCATACAAAATGTGGTTCCGAGGTCAAGAAGTCACTTGTGATTCGCCTGGAGAGGTTGCGGCTCTTGTCAATCTAGAATCCGCCGTTGGCGCGTCCGGGTGCGAGCACGCGAGGGGCGGACAGAAGACGATTCGATCTGTGCTAGAGTCCCTGCCGGCGGAACAGCAGTTTGCGGTGAATTTACTGAATAAGGCATTTCCTGAGTTCACGACGGACGCACAATTCCGCGATGAGATGCACCTTCCCGGCAATAAACTCTCCGGCAACAAAAAGTTAGCCGGGATATTGGCTGGCATTAGCAAAGCTGCCAAGAAAGCGAACATTAATCCGATAGTCAAGCATGAGACGGTTCGCGGCAGCGCAGGCGACCGAATCCACAAATATTGGCTGGAGCAGGATGCACACGCCGCCTTGAGCAAAGGGTGACGACGGTCACGGAAAGGAGAATCGGGATAGGGTACGCTTTTGGACGTGTCCCCAACGTACCACTTTGTCCAAGGCGAAGCGGTCAGAGGATGTCCAGTTACAGATCACGTTTGTTGGCGGCTACACCAATGGACTCGCGATGCGTTACGAGGCAACAATGAGAAACGTTGCTACGCTATTGTTCGCCGCAACCCTGCTCTGCTGCCATGTGCTGGCACAGAACGCGCCTAAACACAAACCCACACCCGCACCATTGCAAAGTGCGCCCAAGCTGACAACTGCGAAACCCGGAGAATTCTCCAAGGAGTTCATGGCACTAGGGCGAAAGGCTTTTGCAGCCATAGATCGCCTGAATGAACATCTACTAGATACCAAGACACTAACGTCTGCTGGCAACATGATGGAACTGTCAGACGACAAGGAGTCATGGACTCTACGCGCAGTAGCAGCGGAAAAGGCGTCTGATGATCTTCAAGCTTTCGCGGAAAGTCCCGGTGAAAAGCGCGTTGCCCAAATCGTGAGCAATACGGTTTTTTTCATTACGGCGAATCACAATACGATCGACACAGACACTCAGATAGCGGTTTTGCAAGAAAATTCCCACGAACTCGAAATGCAGGCTCTTGGAATTTCACCGGTATATCGCAGGCCGGCTACCTCTGTTGCTGATGCCAGCAAGAGGGCGACCGATAAGGCAACAGTCGCAACGGAAGAACTCCTATCCGATCCTTGTTATCTGGCCGCGAAGGAGGCTGTCACCACGGGCCTCTTGCATTCAACTGAAAGATGCGATCCCTCTGCACGAAGATCAGGCGCGAACAGCGAAGCGCCGGTCGCAGGTACCGATAGAGCGGCTCACACCGAATCCGACGGAGAAGACGCTGCATGCAGCGGCAACCTTCACAGTGTTCCGGATGGCTTAGTCATCACCGGTAGTGTAGTAGAAGACGACCCCGTACAAGTCTTAGAGCAAAAAGGAAACTCAGCAAAAATCAAAAACAAGAAAGGACAAGTTGGGTGGCTTGAATGCCAATGAAGGAGTAATGGAAACCCGTCTGTCTCTGGTTTCGAAGCGTCCGGTCAGAGCACCGGTTGGGGTTTTCTGTGTAAAGGGTACAAGCCACGAACTGGAATCGGGCCGGGTGCCCCGCGTCTCGCGGTCTTTCGAGAAGCTGGATGCCAGCACCGCCAACGCCATCTACTTCGCGAACGCTTCTTTGTTCACTACGTACGGCATCTTGGTAACATCCCCGCCGTAGTTCCCTTCCAGAACGTCGATCAGTCCCTGCACACAGCGTCCGGCCATGCCCTTATTCGGGTCAGACGACAAGCGCGTAATGCGCGCGGCGCTGGCGAAATGCGGCAGGAGCCGGCAACGGTCGGCGATCGCAGGATCGCGCAGCGGCGAATCGGCGGGCAGTGGCTCGGTCTCGTAAACATCGAGAGCGGCGCCGGCAATCCAGTTCTCGCGCAACGCGTGGGCCAGCGCTGCCTCGTCTACCACCGGTCCACGCGATGTGTTTACGATCATGGCAGTGGGCTTCATCATGCGCAACGTGGCTTCGTTGATCAGGTGATAGGTCGGCGTGGCGCTCTCGCCCTCGCGCAGCAGCGGAACGTGCAGGCTGATGAAATCCGAGCCACTCAATGCTTCGTTCAACGTGGTGTAACGAATGGAGGCTCTCTCACGGCTGATGCCGCGCTGGAAGCGCAGATCCTTCACCTCTTGGATGGCCCGGATGTAGTCGTGGTTTTCATAGGCCGGATCAAAGCACAGGATGTTCATGTCGAATCCGGCGCACTTCTTGATCATAGCGAGGCCGATGCGCCCCGTACCGATGACCGCAACGGTTTTTCCGGTGACTTCGTCGCCCAGAAACGGCAAGTACGGATGCCAATATCCCCAACGATCTTCGCGCGTCAGATGTTCGGCGGACCATAGTTTGCGGGCGAGCGCGCCCATCAGGAAGAAGGCAAACTCCGCGGTCGCTTCGGTCAGCACGTCGGCGGTATGCGTGAACGGCACTTTGTATTTGTTGGCATCGGCGCGGTTGATGTTGTCGAATCCGACGGCGATCTGTGCGACCACCTTGAGCGTGCCTTCTCCGGCAGCGAAAACCTCGGCGTCGATCGCATCGCGCAGGGTGGTGATCAGGCCATTTACGCCAGACTTCACTTTTTCGATGATCAGGCTTTTCGGTGGAGCTTCGGGCTTGGGATAGACCTCGATGTCGTATCCCTTGTGGCGAAGAATGCTGAGGGCGTCTCCGATGTCACAGGTGGCAAAAACGCGGATTCTCTGGCTCATGGGCTGGAACAGTGTATCGCAGGGTCTGATGCGGGACGAAGAAAGTTCTTAACCACCAAGGACACGAAGTAGCACGAAGCGAACCCTAATGAGCAAAAACCTTCGTGTAACTTCGTGTCCTTGGTGGTGATGAGTTACGCTATGAACATGATCCGCAGTAGGGATCTTTTCGCGTCTATTGTTCGCGCGTATCCGGTCTTGGAGCAGCCGACGCTGCCTGCGCGTGATGGCGGACGTCAGCTCCCAGCACCCAGAAAATGACATCCTCGGAAATGTTGGTGGCGTGGTCCGCGACGCGCTCGAGATTGCGTGCCACTAAGAGCGCATCCAGCGCCTGCTGAGTGACTTGCGGCTCTTCATTCATCTTTCGCACGAGCACAATAAAAGCTTCGTCACGCATGCGATCGACGACGTGATCCATCTCCAGCACGGCCTGCGCGAGTTCGGCTTTGCCTTCCACAAACGACTCCAGGGCGCGTCGCACCATGGCGCTGACGGCGGTAGCCATGCGTCCAATATCGACTGGCAACTCGACGGCTGGCAGTTCAATCAGGTCCATGACGCGCTCAGCAATGTTCACTGCCTGATCGCCTACGCGCTCCAGATCGGCGTTGATCTTGGTGACCGCGAGGATGAAGCGCAGGTCCACCGCCGCCGGTTGCTGCGTGGCGAGAATGTCGAAGGCGAGCTCATCAATCTCGCGCTCCGCGGCGTTGATGAGGCTCTCGTTTTCGAGGACCAGCTGGCAGCGCGTGAGATCGCGCTCGGTATACGCCTGGGTGGCGCGATCTACCGCCAGCTCCGCGAGGCCGCCCATGCGGAGCAGTTTTTCCCGGAGGTCCTCCATCTGTTGCTGAAAGCGCGTACGCATTATCCGAACCTGCCTGTGACGTAGTCTTCCGTCCGTTTGTCGGAGGGGTTAGTAAATATCTTTTCCGTCTTATCGAATTCAATCATCTTGCCGAGCAAGAAAAACCCAGTGAATTCGGCCACCCGGGCTGCCTGTTGCATATTATGCGTCACAATTACGATCGTGTATTGCTCTTTTAGCTGAAAAATCAGCTCCTCGATCTTGCCGGTGGAGATGGGATCGAGCGCCGAGCAAGGTTCATCCATGAGCAGGACTTCCGGCTGAACGGCGAGAGCGCGTGCGATGCACAGCCGTTGCTGCTGGCCGCCGGAAAGGCTGGCGCCAGACTTCTTGTGGAGAGAATCTTTGACTTCATCCCACAACGCTGAACTGTGCAGGGATTTCTGGACGATCTCATCCAGTTGTTTCCGGTTGCCAAAACCGTTTAGCTTGAGCCCGGCGGCCACGTTGTCGTAGATGGACATGGTCGGGAACGGATTCGGCTTCTGGAACACCATGCCGACGCGGCGGCGCAACTGGGTAGCGGACGTTCCGTTGTAAACGCTAAGATCGCCGATGTGAACCGCGCCTTCGACCCGAGCCTCGGGAATGGTTTCGTGCATGCGGTTCAGGCAGCGAATGAACGTGGATTTCCCGCAGCCCGACGGCCCGATCAGCGCGGTCGCGTGGTTGGCTTGCACGGTGATGTTGATGTCGAACAAAGCCTGCGTCTTGCCGTAAAACGCATTCAGCTGTTCGACTCTAATTCCGACGCCCATAACTGGTTAAGCTCCTGACAAAGTTCCGTGGCGCACTGCAATCCGAACTGCGGCGACCGCACCAACAATAAGAACAATCAAAACCAGCGCGCCCGCCCACGCCTGCTTGTGCCATTCATCAAATGGCGAGATCGCGTAGGTGAAGATCTGCAGCGACAAGGCTGCGGTCGGCTGATCCGTCTTCCAATTCCAGAACTGGTTTCCGAAGGCGGTAAAGAGCAGCGGCGCGGTTTCTCCCGCCACGCGAGCAAAGGCCAGCATGACGCCGGTGATGACGCCGGAGGTAGCCGTGCGCAGCGTAATCGAAAGCGTCGTGCGCCAGCGCGAAACGCCCAAGCCGAATGCAGCTTCGCGGATCGCCTGCGGAACCAGCAGCAGCATCTGCTCGGTGGTACGGGCGATGGTCGGAATCATCATGATCGCCAGCGCCACCCCACCGGCCAGCGCCGAAAAGTGCTTCTGCCTCATCACGACCAGCCCGTAAGCCACAATGCCGATCACGATCGAAGGCACGCCATTCAACACGTCGGAGACAAACCGCACGATATCGCCATAGCGATTCCGGCCATACTCCGAAAGAAACACTCCCGCGCCGATTCCAAGCGGCACGCCGAGCAGACTGGCAATGGCCAGGATGACCATCGAGCCGACGATGGCGTTGGCCATTCCGCCGCCCGGCTCACCGACCGGTTTCGGGGTTTGCGTCAAGAAAGCGAGGTTAATCGAACCGATGCCCTTGAAAACCAGATAGGCAAAAATAGCGAAGAGCGGCAAGAGCACGAGGAGGACGGTGAGCACAGCAACTCCCGTCATCACGTGATCAGTCACACGCCGCCGCCAACTGAACGGCGGGATGCTCACTTGCGGAATACTCACCGCTGCCGAATTGGAGTTCATATCAGGCAACGCTTCTTGCCGGTTGGCCTCGAGTTACGCTCCACACCATGAGCCGTGCGAGCGCGTTGACTACAATCGTCACAAAAAATAGCGCCAAACCAATCTCAATCAGGGCGGAAAGATACAGGTCGCCGGTCGCTTCGGTGAATTCATTGGCGAGCACGCTGGCCATCGTGTATCCAGGAGCAAACAACGACTTGGCGATCTCCGGGCGGTTCCCGATCACCATGGTGACCGCCATGGTTTCGCCAAGGGCGCGGCCAAGACCCAAAATGATAGCGCCCACGATTCCAGCCCGGGCATTGCGCAACACGCCCATACGGATCATCTCCCAGCGCGTTGCTCCGAGCGCTAGAACTGCCTCACGCTGGTGTTGCGGTACGACGGTGAGGACCTCGCGGGTGATCGACGAGATGATGGGAATGATCATGATCGCCAGAATCACGCCGGCGGCCAGCATGCCGATGCCGTACGGAGGTCCACTGAACAGTCCTGTCCACCCGAGCGTTTTGGCGAGAAACGGCTCCGCATATGTGCGAATAATCGGCACCAGAACGAAGATTGCCCAAAGTCCGTAAACCACGCTAGGAATGGCAGCCAGGAGTTCGGTAGTGAAAGAAAGAATCCCACGCAGTCCGACCGGGCACATCTCGGTAATAAACACGGCCACGCCCAGAGACAGCGGCACTGCGATGACGAGCGAAAGCAGCGAGGAAACCATCGTGCCGTAGACGAACGGCAGCGCGCCGTACTGATCGGATACCGGATTCCACTCCGATTGCCAAAAAAACTTCCAGCCAAACGCATGCCAGGAGAGCTGGGAGCCCACCACCAACTGGTAAACGATCAAACCCAGCAGCGCCACCACGGCCACGCCGCAAAAGCGCATTGCCCAGCCAAACAAAGCGTCGGGGATTTCGCTGACCTTCCCCTGCAAAAGCGGCGTCGTTCTGGCTTCAATTTTCAGGGCGGCCTTCGCATCCCGCTCCGGGTCGGGAGCGTTGAAACGCGGCCGGGGCAGGGCTTGGTTAGACATTCCGTCTTGAGGCTACCAAAGCGTTGTTACAAATCGATTAAAATGCAGCCCTTCTCCATTTTTGGAGGTTTCGGGCCTTCTATACCGACCCCATTGCTCATCAGAATGTGTTGCAGGTGCGGTCCGTATCAGGGCATGCCTTCAGCTTCAGGCATGCCGTAAGTGTTGCGCTACAAGCGCGCCTTAAGGCGCTGCGGCCGGAGATGAAGTTCTCCCCGTGGGTGACAAGCGCCCACAGCTTGCGTCATGCGGCCCGGATGTGAGAATACTGATCGTCACTCCAATGCCCACCTTTGCCGCCATCGACATCGGGTCGAACTCCGTTCGCCTCAAGGTTTCGCGCCTGCAAGCCGGCCGGCTCAAGGAGATCCACGAAGATCGCGAAGTCACGCGATTGGGCGAAGGGGTATTCAGCGGCGGACTGCTCTCACCCGAATCGATGTCGGAAACCGTGCGCGTTTTGCGGCGCTTTCATCGTGCCACGCAGGAGTGCGGAACAGACTCGGTAAAGGTCGTGGCCACGGCGGCTCTCCGCGATGCCCGCAACTCGCGCACTTTTCTGGAGTGGGTGCGTTCCACCACCGGCTGGACCATCGAAATCATTTCCGGGCTCGAAGAAGCCCGCCTCATCCACCTCGGCATTGTCTCCGCCAGCCGCCTGGGCGCCCGCAATGTTCTGCTGGTGGACCTCGGCGGAGGCAGCTGCGAACTCACGCTTACTCGCGAGGGACACCTCCAGGACACGGTGAGCTTGCCGCTCGGGGCCGTGCGCCTGACCGGCGAATTCCTGCGGCACGATCCGCCACGCAAAAGCGAACTGAAGCGGCTCCAGGGATTCGTGGCCCGCGAAATTACACGCATTCAAGATCGGATTAAGTCCGCACGCGTGGGCGCCGTCATCGCCACCTCGGGCACAGCCGCCGCACTGGTAGGCGTTGCGAGTCATCTGGCGGGCCCAAGGAAACGCCAGCCAGCCAAGTACGCTACCCGCGAAACGATGCGCCGCATTGCCGGCCAGATTACGCGCCTCACTTTGGAGCAGCGACGGAAAGTCCCCGGAATCGGTCCGCGCCGCGCAGAAATCATTTGTGCGGGCGCGGTGGTGTACGCGGAATTGCTGGAGCGATGCCATCTCCCCGGCTTTCGCTACTCGGCGCTCGGGTTGCGCGACGGCATCCTGGCCCAGATGGCCGCGGAATACGATCGCAGCACGAGATCAGGCCGCGCCATTGAATCGGAGCGGTGGGAGTCGATTAAGCGCGCCGTCGAACATTACCGGGTTGACCTGCATCACGCTTTGCAGGTGCGCGATTCTGCGTTGCTTCTATTTTCTTCGTTGAAATCAGTACATCAGCTTCCGGCAGACTATCGCGAATGGCTCTCGGCTGCGGCCATGCTGTTCGAGGTGGGTGACTACGTCAACCGCAACGGACACCACCGTCACACCTATTACATCATCGCGCACTCGGAAATCCTGGGGTACACGCCACAACAACGGCGGATCATTGGCTCGATCGCGCGCTACCTCGGCAAGTCGCGCCCCACGCCGGGCGAAGGTCCGATGAGTACCTTGAATCCCGAGGAGCGGGAGAATGTAACGAAGGCGTCGGTGCTGCTTCGTATCGCGCGCGCTTTGAATATGGGGAGAATTCAGTCGGTCGAGAAAGTTGCCGTTTCGTCGCGCAACGGCAGAGTCTCCATGAAGCTGTCGCCGCGCGGAAAGGCAAGTGTGGACCTGGAAGTGTGGGCGATTGAGAAGGACGGGGCCTACTTCCGCGAAGTCTTCGGTCGCGAACTCTCGGTAGCCGCCGCGTGAAGCGCGCGCAGGATGCGGGGCGTAATGCACCAGCTCAGCGACCCGGAATTGCGCCTCATTTCAACCTTGGCTATTGCCCCTTTCTTCAGCTCCACCACCGCCTCGCATCCACTGTCGCTGATCACCCGTCCGAGAAATTCCCGTAAGTTTGGATTGTGGCCCACCAGCAGAACGGCATCCTGCTGCGCGTACTTTTCCAGCATCTTTTGAAAATCAGTGAAGTTTGCTTGCGGACGCAGCGCGTTGTCCGTGACCAGTTTGCCTTCGTGGCCCATTTCATTTCCTACCAAAGCGGCGGTTTGTGTCGATCGCTTGAGCGGGCTGGAGATGATAACTTCCACCTGCACGCCGAGCGCGGCGAGGGCGCGGCCAATATATCCGCATTGCTCGATGCCGTCTTTATCGAGGCCGCGCTTTTCGTCCTTCTTCGCGCTGCTGAACTGAGTTCCGGCACTGGCATGGCGCAAGAAATAGAGAAACATTTGGAGTGACTATTCCTTTCCAATCAAAGCGCGACTGATCGACGATCGAGAAGCGCGCCGCGGCACGGATGTGGGAATCTCTTCCGGACTTCTGGTGCCTTCCGCCACACCAATGAGAAAATCCTGGGCGCTGAAGGCAGCAGGGCCTCGAGGCGGTCTCTTGCTGCGCCCTTTTGGCGATTGCCATGGACGCAGGTAGCGGCCGTCCTTTTGCAGAAACCTCGCTTTCACATTGTCCGCGAGGTAGGCGCCCAGAATTTCATGCACTACGCGATCGCGCAGTAGCGGGCTCTTGAGCGGAAACAGGACTTCCACGCGCTCGTGCAGGTTGCGCGGCATCCAATCGGCGCTGCCCAGGTAGACTTCCGGTTCGCCGCCATTCTCAAAGTAAAAGATGCGGCTGTGCTCGAGGAAACGGCCGACGATGCTGCGCACGCGGATGCGGTCGCTGAGGCCGCGAATTCCCGGCCTCAACGAGCAAATGCCGCGAACCAGCAGCTCAATATCCACTCCGGCCTGCGAAGCGCGGTACAGGGCTTGGACAATATCTTTATCCACCAGCGAGTTGATTTTGACAATCATTCGCGCCGGACGCCCCAACCGCGCATGCTCGGCTTCTCGCTCAATCAGGCTCATGCACTTTTCGGCCAGATCCAGAGGCGCGACTAGCATCGGATCGTAGTTGGGATGTTCAGCATAGGCCGTAAGAAAGCTGAAAACATTGTGCACTGCACTGGTAATTTCCGGGTCCGCCGTGAGCAGGCTGAGATCGGTATAGATTCGCGCCGTGGTCGCGTTGTAATTTCCTGTGCCGAGGTGGGCATACTGCCGGGTTACGCCATCGGGATCGCGCCGCACCAGCAGCGAAAGCTTGCAGTGCGTCTTCAGACCCACCAGCCCGTGGAAGACTTGCACGCCGGCATCTTCCAGATCGCGCGCCCAGCGGATGTTCGACGCTTCGTCGAACCGCGCCTTCAGTTCCACGACAGCGGTGACCTCCTTGTGGGCCGCCGCGGCCATCAGCGAAGAAACAATCAGCGAATGTTCGCCAGTCCGGTAAAGCGTCTGCTTGATGGAGAGCACGCGCTCGTCTTCGGCGGCCGACTGAATAAAGGACAGAACCGCATCGTAGGAATCGTAGGGATGGTGCAACAGAACGTCATGGCGTCGCAGCTCTTCGAACAGATCGTGAGACTTTGCGGTTAGCCGCAATTCGCGCGGAACGTAAGTGTGAAACTTCAGGTCGGGCCGCGCGGCTTCGTCGTAAATGTTGAACAGCCGCGAAAGATTCACCGGCCCGTTGACCGGAAAAATCTGCCAGCGGTCCAATTCGAACACCGTGCCCAGTCGCTCGATAATTTCCGGGTCGGCCTCGGAATCGATTTCCATCCGCACCGCGTCGCCCTTGCGGCGATTATGGAGTTCGGTGCGCACGGATTCCAGCAGATTGCGCGATTCTTCTTCCTGCAGGTACAGATTGCTGTTGCGCGTGACGCGAAATGCCGCCGACGAAACGATGTCGTAGCCCTTGTACATCCGCGTGGCATGGTGCAGGACGAGGTCGGCCAGAAAGATGAAATCGATCGTTCCCTGGGATGGCAAACGGACCAGGCGCGGAAGCGCCCGCGGAACGGTTACGACTCCGGTGTAGGTGAGCGAGGAACGGCGGCGGCGGCGCAGCAACAGCGCTACGCACAGCGCCTTGTTGATCACGCGAGGAAATGGATGTGCCGGATCTACTGTAACCGGGGTGAGCAATGGATCGAGTTCGCGTTCGCAGTACTCCTCCGCGAACGCCAGTGCTGCCTCATCCAGTTCGTCGATGCCGAGAACGCGAATTCCCTGCTCCGCCAGCTCCGGCCGCAAACGCTCGTTCCAGCAGGAATATTGTTCTTCGACGAACTCGTGGGTCGCCTCCTTGATCAAATCCCGCTCCTCCACCATGGTGAGGCCGTCGGAAGTCATGGAGTTGTGGCCGTCTTCTAGTTGCTGCAACAGGCCGCCGACCCGCACTTCGAAGAATTCGTCCAGATTGCTGGCGGAGATGGCCAGAAACTTCACGCGTTCGAGCACGGGATTGCGGAGATCCCCGGCTTCTTCCAGCACCCGCCAGTTGAATTTCAGCCACGAGGCTTCGCGGTTCAGGAGAGGGGCGCGACTGCTCGGTGTTGCTCGGACCATATCGGTAAAAAGGTACTTCCTCTATTGCTATTCGGAGGAGGAACTCAGGAACAACAACAGCGCAATCAAGACCCTGTAAGGCATCCGACTCGACATAGTATACCAAGTTGAGCTGCTAGCTACGGGGTTGCCGGTTTCGAGCAAAAAACGCCGGCGTTTGCTGGCGGGTCGTGGCTCGAGAGCTCAAGAGCTATCAAAAAAGGCGCCACTTTACCACCGGCGCCCTGCGATTGAGACCCCAAATCGCACTGGAGTGCGACTAGAAGGTGTAGATCAAGTCGAACTGAAAACGATTGAGCCAAGGTTCCTGCGCGCCGGAACCTGGCACCAGCACGCCCGTTCCAGGAGTGGTCGAAACTTTCATTCCCGGAGCCAGAACCGCGTTCTCGAGGTACGGGTCCAAGGTGCGGCCGTGCCACCAGGTGAACGACGCGGTGGTGTTTGGAGCAACGCGCCACAGAGCGTAGATGCGATGCTGCAGCACGTTCGTCGGCGCCCGCTGATCGCTTTCACCCCAGGACGCAATCGTCGCGTCCTGCTCGTCGCGCAGGAACGCATATCCAATCTGGATGTCGCCCTTCTTCCTTTGCTGGCCGACGCTGATGTCAGCCAGGTAAGCGTGCGATTGCTTGCCGAGAGACGTATTCGGCGTGGACGAGGACTGCAAGCCGGTGGCCGTGTAGTCGTACGGATGGCTGGCAGCGTTCAGATTATTTTCGTATTCCAGCAACAAGTTGATCGGCAGACGAGGGTTCCCCGTCCTGAACTGGTTGTTCAGGATCAGGTCGGCATAAAGGAAGCTGGAGAGGAAATGCGCGTTGCCGTTCGCATCAATGTAGGTGGAGTTGGTCATGCCGTTGGCAGCGAACGGGCATCCGCCCACTAGCGTTGTGCTAGGCGCTTGCGCGGAGTTCGAGCCGCCCTTAATGGTGGCGCAACCCGGGCCTTCGCCTCCTCCTACAACGGTGACCGGATAGGTCGTCCCGCTGATGGTGACCGTGCCAGCAACGCTGGTGGCTGCCGTCGCAAACGCGCTTGAATTGAGGAGCGCATCTGCGCCGTGGAAATTCAAGAGGGTAAACGACGGCGACAACGTCCAGAAACTCAAAGGCTGCAGGCGTCCGCCGATCTGCCCGCCCACCGCAAACGAATCATGGCCGGCACCGAACAATCCCAGAGACCTGGAACTGGTACCCGCGACTTCGTTGTAGAGCAACTGCATGAATTGCACATTGACGTTCTTTACCAAAGGTACGCTCTCGAAATCGTGGTTGAACTTTTCCACGAAGCCCTCGGGGTTGATATCGGGATCAAAGGTGACAGACGTGCGGGCCCAGGTAAAAGCAAACTTGCCGGCCGTCGCCGAGAACCACCTGGCCGCGATTGGGTTATAGGTGATGTAGCCGCGATCCAATGCAATCGTCTTGCGGTCAAAGTTGTTGGTCAGGCTTTCGTTGGTCGTGGTGGGATCACCCAGCGTTCCTGAAGCCAGCGCAACGCCCGCGATGAAATCATCATTCAACTTGCCTTCAAAGCCAAAGCGAACCCGGATGCGGGCGCGCGAGCGGTCGTTGCAGAGTGCGCATCCGCTGTACTTCTGGAAGTAGCTCTCACCGCGCACCCGTACGTCACCCGTCCAGCGGAAGCGGCCGAGAGCGTCCTCGAGGCCGGAGAAACGCTTCTGCTGCTCCTGCTCGGTAAGCGCATGACTGGTCAGTGCGGTTCGCACATCGGCATATTCCGAATTGAGCTTGTCGACGGAATCCTTCGGGGCCGATGCGGCGGCAACTTCGTTCGCTTTCTGTTGGGCGTCGTCCGCGGCAGCCTGCTGCGCTTGTTGCAGTTGCTGCTGAGTTTGCTGGAACTGCTGGTTGGTCTGCTGCAATTGCTGGTTCGTTTGCTGCAGTTGTTGCGAAAGGGCGATAATCTGTTCCTGTTGCGCCGCCACCGCATCTTTCAAAGCTTGCACGTCCGGATTCACGGCCTTGCTTCCCTTCTTCTTTGGCGGAGCCGTTTGCGCCTGCAGCAGCACCGACGCCGCCAACAGCAGAACGATGGTTAGTTTGATACCCGCTTTCATTTCTCTCTCTCCTGGTAGCCAAAATCTGTGGCTGTCGGGATATACATACCACAATCCCTATAACCATACTAGACTAACTGGAGATTGGTGAGCAATTCCGCTGCCAGTTCTCTTCGCGCGAGAACTAGCCGGAAAACGGGGATTTTTAGCGATTAGGGCCTGCGAGAGGGATGTCCCCGGGGACAGGCGTGCGCAAAGCTTTTCCTTCGCTTCGTGCACACTTGTCCCCGGGGAGACAAATTACGACGGCCCCGTTCCGGTGCTTTAGTGGACCTGCTTCACCGTTACTGGATCTTTTGAACCGTCGCCTGCTCCATCTCAACCAGGCCCTGGGGCAGTTTGGCGTAGTTCAGGTTCTCGACCATTTGCTGGCCGTCTCTGAGCATCCAGCGGAGAAAATCCGCCATGATCTTTCCCTTGCCCGCATCCTTCCAATGCGTTGGAACCAGCAAATAGGTGAAACTGGCGATGGGGTAGGCGTCCTTGCCGGGAGCATTGGTGATGGAGATGCGGAAATCGCCCGGGGTGAACTTGGCCGCCGAGGCAGCCGCAGTGGTAGATTCCAGGCTCGCCTTGACGAAGTTCCCCGCGGCGTTCTGCACAACACCAAACGGAACTTTGTTTTGCAGAGCGTAGATAAGCTCCACATAGCCGATTGATCCGTCCGTCTGGCGGACCATGCCCGTCACTCCTTCATTGCCCTTGCCACCGAGACCAATCGGCCAACTGACGGAAGTGTTGCTGCCAACGCTCGACTTCCAGTCGGGGCTCACCTTGGAAAGGTAATCGGTCCACACGAACGTGGTACCGCTACCGTCCGACCGATGGATCACCACGATTCCCGTGTCGGGAAGCTTGACCCCGGGATTGGCTTTTGCGATGGCCGGGTCGTTCCACTTGGAGATCTTGCCAAGATAGATCCCTGCGAGCACCTGCGGGGTGAACTTCAATTCAGCCGTGACCCCGCTGATGTTATACGAGGGCACCACGGAGCCAAGCACGGTCGGCAGTTGCACGAAGGGCACGGGTATTTCTTTTACCTTATCGTCCTTGAGAGGCATATCACTGGCGCCGAAATCCACGGTGCCTGCTTTCAGTTGGTTGATGCCGCCCCCGCTACCGATCGACTGGTAGTTGATCTGCACCTCCGGGTGCAGCTTGTTGTATTCGCTGAACCACTTGGAATAGATGGGATACGGGAAGGTGGCGCCCGCTCCATTCAACGTGGTCTGCCCCATAACCGGCAGCACCAATGCGAGACCTGCCAACAGCAGCAGCGAGATGCGATGTTTCAGGCGTATCACTAGACGAGTCCTCCTCATGCTTGATTTAGGTATGCAAGTTTGTTTTATGGGCGAAGTATTAAAGGGAGGTTACAACGCGGTGAATTTCTCATGAACGTACTTGGGTTTCCAAGTACTTAGCGGCTCGCGCGTTGGTCAATTCGCGACAATTCGCGGCCGAAAAGCGTGTTGTTTGGATATTCCTTTTGCAGGGCCATTAGGATCTCTCGGGCGCGCGGCAAATCCTTCTCGCGCACATAGGCGATCGACAACAGGATCCGCGCAAACGGGGCGAGTAGATGGCCTTGCTCCGCCGTCAACTTTAATTCGGCAATTCCCGCAGCCTTGTCGCCCGAGACGCCTCCCAGCCGCAACACCCATCGCACCGGTGCGGCCATCGATCCGACAATGTAACGGCTGACGCCGCTCGCCAGATGAGCGTCGTAGCAGGTGGGATCGACCGCGATCAGTTGTTGCGACCAGCCTGTTGCTTCCTTTGTGTAGTGCAATGATGCCATGTTGCGTTTCTCGATGAGCGCAGCATAGTCGGAGTGCAACCCATTGCTGAGCGTCATCGCCAGAAGCGCATCGCGATCGTGAGCGTCCCGGCTTAACCTCGCTTTTGCCAGGTTTTCCGCGCGGTCGAGCTGCTGCTCAAACAGCACCCGCTTCAGCGGATCAGCATCGTATTTTTTCCTGGCGGCGAACACCGAATCGTCTTCGTAAAACTGTGCTTCCAGCACCCCCAACCGATCAAATTCAGAAAACAGGATGCCAGCCGCTTCGCTCACTGGACCCATGGGATTCTCGGGATTCACCTTCTCCCACGACTCGAATTCCTTCTGCGCTCCGGTAAAATCCAGGTCGTAAAGCCGTCCGAACCCGCGGTCAAGCCCCGCCGAGGGTAGGCCGACAAGGGCGCGCGGAACCATCAGTAGCAATGCGAGCGCGCTGGCCACAAAGATCGCAACCTGAAAGCGTACGTTTGAGCGGCCTGACATACTTCGAGTTAGATGCACGTTTCCTCCCATTCGGTGAAACTTTGAGCATAGATTCGCATCTTCTGGCAAACTGCTTGACGGTGAGGACGACTTCTTTTGAACTCTGACCTTCGTTATGCGCCGGGCTGGCCCGGCATCGCACCCCGCTGGACTTCGAGCGCCAAGACCGGCGCTGGCACCGCCCTGAACCTCCACAGCCGGGTTTGGTTCACGCTCAGTCATGGCATTCTCAACGAAATCTACTTTCCTCGGGTCGATCAAGCCTGCACCCGCGACTTCGGCCTGATTGTCACCGACGGCCGCGGCTTCTTCTCCGAAGAGAAACGCCATTGTACCTTCCGCAACCTTCCGATCGAACCAGGAG
The DNA here is from genome assembly GCA_020073525.1 of Terriglobia bacterium. Taxonomy (GTDB): domain Bacteria; phylum Acidobacteriota; class Terriglobia; order Terriglobales; family Acidobacteriaceae; genus Acidiflorens. Next base: position 36,832 of record JAIQFA010000010.1, on the reverse strand, counting down.
TGCCAGCCTATGAACTAACCAATACCGACATGCAAGGCCGGTACCGGATCGAGAAGGAAGTGCTGACCGATCCGTGGCGAAACGTCGTGTTACAGAAAATTCGCTTTGTGCCCCTTCAGGGAAAGCTCGGCGACTACCGCCTCTATGGACTGTTGGCGTCTCACCTGGCGAATATGGGATACGGCAATACCGGCTGGGTGGACCAGTACAAAGGGCACCCGATGCTGTTTGCCCAGCGTGATTCCTGCGCCCTCGCCCTCGCCTGTTCCGCGCCGTGGCTCAAACGTTCTGTCGGATTTGCAGGTGTGTCGGACGGCTGGCAGGATCTTTCGCAACATTTCCAGATGACGTCGGAGTACGACCGCGCCGAGAACGGGAATATCGCGCTGACCGCTGAAATTGACCTGGCCGCCTGCAGCGGCGAGTTCATCCTCGCCCTCGGATTTGGCGCAATCTGGGCCGAGGCCGGTCAGCAGGCCCTCTCTTCCCTGCTGACTGCCTACGAGACCACCCGCAAGGACTACGTCTTTCACTGGCGGAACTGGCAGCAGACGCTCAAGAAGCTCGACGAGAAGCCGCGAGAGAAAGACTTGTATCGGGCCAGCGTGGCAGCTGTTCGCACTCATGAATCCAAGGACTTCCTCGGCGGAATCATTGCCAGCCTCTCCATTCCCTGGGGCTTCAACAAAGGCGATGAGGATCTGGGCGGCTATCACCTGATCTGGCCGCGCGATCTGGTCGAGAGCGCTGGTGGATTGCTGGCAGCAGGCGCCCACGACGACGCCCTGCGAGTGTTGCATTATCTCGAGGCCACGCAGGAAGCTGACGGACACTGGGCGCAGAACATGTGGTTGGACGGGCGTCCCTACTGGAACGGCCTGCAGATGGACGAAACCGCCTTTCCGATTCTGCTTGTCGATCTGCTACGCCGCGAATCTTCGCGCTGCTTCGGAGAAAGCGAACGCTGGTGGCCGATGGTGCGCAAAGCGGCTGCTTTCATCGTAGCTAACGGTCCCGTTACCCAGCAGGACCGCTGGGAAGAAGACGGTGGCTATTCCCCATTCACGCTGGCAGCAGAAGTGTCTGCTCTGCTGGTGGCTGCCGATCTCGCGCAGTCCATGGGTCAGGCCCAGCCCGCGGAATTCCTGCGCCAGATGGCCGATACCTGGAACGACAACATCGAGCGCTGGACCTACGCGGTCAACAGCGACCTCGCACGCCAAGTCGGAGTCGAAGGTTACTACATCCGAATCTCGCCTCCGGACGGAGATGGGGCCGCTTCACCCCTACAAGGATTTGTTCCCATCAAGAATCGAGCCTTGAGCGCGAACGCGGCGGCGATCGAGATCGTAAGTCCCGACGCTCTGGCTCTGGTACGGTTCGGACTGCGCGCGTCCGACGATCCGCGAATTCTGAATACGATCAAGGTCATCGACGAACTGCTGCGCGTGAAGCTTCCACAAGGCCCGGGCTGGTACCGCTACAACTGCGACGGCTATGGCGAGCACGAAGATGGATCTCCGTTCGATGGTACAGGGGTTGGCCGGCCCTGGCCGCTGCTGGCGGGTGAGCGCGCCCACTACGAACTCGCCGCGGGTCGCACCGCTTCCGCCGAGGCCTTGCTGGGAGTGATGGAAAATTCCACCGGGACGAGCCGCCTGATTCCAGAACAGGTATGGGACGCAACCGACATTCCGGAGCGCGAGCTTTTCGCCGGAAAAGCGTCGGGCTCGGCGTGCCCGCTGGTCTGGGCTCACTCGGAATACATCAAGCTGCGCCGGTCGCTGCTCGACGGACGGATATTTGACCAACCACCACAGACAGTGGAACGCTACTTAAAAAGAAAGAAATCCGCGGAGTGCTTCAATTGGCGCTTCAATAACAAGCCACGCACCATGCCGTGTGGAAAGAAGCTGCGGCTTCTCGTGATGGAACCGGCGCTCGTACACTGGAGCGTCGACGGGTGGCAGACTTCCCACGACAGCAGCTCCAAAGAAAGTGGCTGGAACCTGCAACACCTGGATCTGCCAACGGACAATCTTCCGGTAGGCCGCACGATCGTTTTCACGTTCTTCTGGAAAAATGCTGCACGCTGGGAAGGACGAGACTACCAGGTAACCGTTGAGTAAGCGCTCAGCCTACCGGCCAAGTTGCGCCACCGGGCAGTCATCCAAATGGGACCCGGAAGGCTCCGGATTTTGAACGACTCGGCTGGACCCGGCGAGCCAATGTTCGAGAGTTCTGCCAAGCAACTTCTCCAAATTGCGTATCTCAGGGGCGTACTCCACCTCCAATCGCCGTCGAAACCCAGCATCCATGGCGGGGCGTGGCTCATGAACATAGTTGAGTCGCGCCGCAATCGCTCTCGCTTCTCGACACCAGGTCGGAAATGCGCGCTCGATGCGCCAAAACTTTCCGGATAGCTGCCGCAACGTCTTCTGTAGGGCTTCAGAGCGCATCCGCCTATTACCATTAATGATCTCAAAGTCGCGCCGTCCGTCCGAGCGCACTCCCAGGAATCTCAGAACTTCCTCATACTCAATTCCGGGAGCACGCGCGAAATCATCGAACAGGATGACGTGAACCCGCTGCCTGCCGAACGCATCGAAATATCGTTGAATCTGCCCCGACAATCGGGTTGCCTCGCGATAGCTCAACTGGAGAACGGCTTCACCCCGATAACGGCCTGACTGCCAATAACGCGTTTCCAGAGAGTCAACCGCCGACTCGAATCGGGTGATGTGCTCCCTGCCGGCGAGCACCCTTTGACTATGCAATGCGTGAATGACATCGATTGGGTTCCGCACCATCACGATCATTTGAGCGTTTGGATTGAAGTCACGAATTTCCTGACAGGCTCTTCGAGACGCTAAATACGACGTGGATGCCTCGCCGATTCGGCGCTTCCCCGTGGCGTGATCAAAATTGCGCAGATACTGCGCCAGCGTTGACGAACCTCTCTGGTGGCCCACGACATCGGAGGCAAAGAAATGCGGCTCCTTTTCCTTCGCCATGCCGATGTCAGGGTGGCCGGCCAGGTACGAATAGAGTGCCGTGGTGCCGGATTTTGGTGCTCCCACGATAAAGAAATCTGGTTTGTTCACGGCCTGCATCCTTCCGCGGGCAGAGTTGATTTCCGCCATTCACATCCATCCTAGAATCCCCGGATTGCTCGTCCAAACACCGATTGGGCGGGGGTGGACACGGCACGAATTCGAGCGCAATTTTCGGAGTAACGACAAACCCCAGTCGACATCAGAGGCTGTGGTCTTTCTTGTACGCCTTGGGCAGCAAATGGAACGCGGCCCAAAGTGCGCGAAAGATTCAACCGGGGTGAGGCTGTTAGAATTCCCTGTTCGCAAATTGAATTCCGAGGCGCCGTTTGATGCTACTTTTTCGAGGAAGCATCCGCATTCTCAGCCTGTTTGTTATGGTCGTACTCATGAGCACCGTCATCGCATCCCAGACTCTGCCCGCCCCGCAAGCGATCACCGATCCCAAGCAGGTCACGTCGAAGCCCGACGCCCGAGTCGAAAAGAGTCTCACGATCGAGAAGCTCTACATGACCCGCCAGATCGGAGGTTCGACCTGGTCGCCGGACGGAAAGACCGTCGCCTTCGTCAGCAACCTGAGCGGCCGCAATAACATTTGGCTCGTACCCTCCGAAGGAGGTTGGCCGATGCAGCTCACGGTGAGCGATCAGCGCCAAGCCAGCCCAACTTGGTCGCCGGACGGCAAGTGGATCGCCTACATCTCCGATTACGACGGCGACGAGCAGTGGGACATCTTTCTCGTGTCGCCGAAAACTGGACAGGTCGTGAACCTGACCAACACGCGCGAGATCGCGGAAGAGAGTCCCGCGTGGTCGCACGATGGACGCTACCTCGCTTACATGGTCAAGCCGAAGACATCGTCGGTGTTCGAAATCGATCTCTACGACACGCTCATGCGCGAAGTGAAGCACATGACCACGGGCACCGCCAAAGACCGCATGAACGTTGCTCCCAACTGGTCGGCAGACGGAAAGTTTATTGTCTACAACCAGACGCAGGCAAAGGGCACAGACTCCAATGTATTCATGGTCGATGTCGCGAGCGCCCAGAGTACGCTGCTCACGCCGCATGATGGCGAACAAACGTTTGAAGCCAACGACATCTCGCCCGACGGAAAACATGTTCTGCTCACCTCCAACGCCGCCAACGGATACGACAACGTTGGGCTGCTGGAAATTGCAACCAGGAAGATCCATTGGCTGACCCGCGATAAATGGGAGATCCAGAGTGGAACCTTCTCTCCCGACGGCAAGTCTCTGACCTACACGGCGAACGTGGACGGCAACATGGACATCTACGTCTACGACATTGCGGCTGGAAAGGCGCGCGCGTTGCCGCTTTCCAAAGGGTTGAACTGGCCGTCGGGCAACGATTCGCCTTTTACTCGCGACAACTCGCGGATGCTTTACGCACACACGGGCCCAACGGCTCCCGGCGATTTGTGGGTCTACACGCTGGCCGATGGCAAGTCGCATCAGCTCACGCACTCACTCGTGGGCGGCGTGCGCGCCGAGGACATGGTCGAGCCTCACCTCGTCCACTATCCGAGCAAAGACGGAAAGTGGACGATCTCCGCATTCGTCTATGTTCCCTACAACCTGCCTCGCAACGGCCAGCATCCTGCGATTGTTTATGTTCACGGCGGGCCGACAGCGCAAACGATGAACAACTTCAATCGCTTCGTCCAGTACATGGCCAACCAGGGATACATTGTGATCGCTCCGAACTATCGCGGATCGACTGGCTACGGCAAAGAATTTCAGCACGCCAATCTTTTCGACATGGGCGGCGGCGACTTGCAGGATGTGCTCGCAGCCGCCGACTTTCTCAAGCAGACCGGCTATGTCGATCCCAAGAAACTCATCCTGATGGGCGGCAGCTACGGTGGCTACATGACGATGATGGGAGTCACCAAAGCTCCGGAGCTGTGGGCGGCGGGCGTTCCGATCGTACCTTTTGTGAACTGGTTTACCGAGATCCAGAACGAAGACCCGGTGCTGCAGCAGTCGGATCTCGCGACCATGGGCGATCCCGAGAAGAACAAGGCGCTCTACGAAGATCGTTCGCCAATCAACTTTGTGGACCGGATCAAAGCCCCGCTCTATCTGCTAGCGGGAGGCCACGATCCGCGTTGCCCCAAAACTGAAGCGCAGCAGGTGGTCGATGCGATTAAGAAGCGCGGCGGCGTGGTCGAATACAAGGTCTATGAGAACGAAGGCCACGGCTTCGCCAAGGTGGAGAACCAGATCGACGCCTACAAGCGCGTAGCCGATTTCTTGAAGGCGCACGTTCCGCCAGCAGATTGCAGCTGCTCGCTGTAACGAGTGAAGTTCTCAGTTCCCCGGTTCTCAGTTCTCAGTGAGGATCGGCGGGCGGGTGGCCCATCCTTTGCGCCTTTTGCAAAGGGCGGGTGGCCCATCCTTTGCGCCTTTTGCAAAGGGTGGGCACTCCGGACCGCCGAAGCGAACGGCATCCAGCTATGCCACTGTCCGAATCTTCATCACAACTTCCGGCCATTGATTGATCTTCACCTTTCCCTCTTCCTGCCCCACATAGCTGCGGTAACTGCTCCATTCCCACTGCTCCGGCTCCAGCACCAGCCCGCGCTTCACCGGATTGCGATGCATGTAGCGCAGTTTCTCGATGCGCTTGCGCTCGCTCCAGACATTGAAGTCATAGAAACGGCGTTGCCACACGTGCGGCTCGTCGGACCACAACTCGGCCTGCTCCGCGTGGAGTCGTTTCCTGCGCTACACACGGCGGACGAAACGCTGCTTCACCACCTGCATGACCGTCGAAGGCGTGCCGCGCTCGGGTTCGCTGATTAGCAAGTGAATGTGATCGGGCATGGCCACGTATCCGACCACGACGAAATGATAGCGCTGGCGCGCCGCTTCCACAACCCGCAAGAACAAATCGCGGCGGCGGGAGGAGGCGAGCCAAGGCTGCCGATGACAACAACTGCAGGTCAGAAAGTGCAGATGATCGTGCCCATAGTAGCGCTTCAGGCCCGTCGGCATACTCTTACTCCTAAAGTTGGTGCTGACTTTGTGGCGGAGAAAAGCGAAAGTCAACCTCTCATGGATTCCACTTTGGGAATCCCCACCCTTTGCACAAAACGCAAAGGATGGGCCACCTGCCCGCCTGGTGGGTTTAGAATTTCGGAACATGGACAGCACCCCTTCTGCTTCGAACGCTGTTGACCTAGCAATCAAGTACACCGCCGCGGCTGGGGCCCTTTGTTATGGCGTGAGTCTGTGTGAGCAGCTCGAGTTCTTACTGCGCCTAGGTGTTCCTGGGGACCTTGTCGTTTTGAGCCCTCGTCACTTTCTCGTGGGTACACTTTTGGTCTGTCTGTGTGTGGTGCCGGGATTGTTCGGAATCATGGTGCTGCACTTGCGGGACGCCACTAAGGGAAAGCGCATTCTGCTTTGCGCTTTCCTGTCCGGGGTAATTGCTTTCGTAAGTGTATTTTCGTTGGCTTGTTGGGTTTACGAATGTTGGATTCGAGATGCGCTGATGGCGTCGTGGCCTGCGTTCGGACTCGCTGCTGGCTTGGTCTTCTTTTCGAACCCTTTGCACCGATCTAGGTTGTCGCAACAGGCGTTTGCGTTTTTCTTGTTTCTGATTTTCCTTTATAACTACGCGGTGGGCTTTGGCATGGTCCAGAGCCGGTCCGCGCTCGCAGGTAAGGGGATGCAGGAGACGCATCTGCTGATCGCTGGCGATGTAGTTCAGGGTGCGCAGGAGATGGGTTTGGTGTTTCCTGGTTCGCAACTTGGAGAGAAGTCGGCGCGATTATCGGATCTTGTTGAGGTGATTTTTGAAGGTGATCGCACTTATGTGCTGCGAATTCATGGGCACTTGGTTCATCTGAGCAAGGAAAAGGTGCTCGGGTCGGTGCCTTAAGAGGCCGGGAGGGCGGAACAAGTCATGCAGGAGATAGACAAGCGCCGACCGCAGTTGTTAAGTACGAAGGGTGGGCCAGCCCCAACAACAGGAAAAGCATTCATTCCCTCTTCTCAAGCATGATCTCGCCCTACCTCGCGATCACAACTGTTCCTTGTGCGACTTGGGTTGGGAGCACGCAATTGTTGCAACGATATTCAAATCCGACTGGAAAATCCCCGACGTTTGGCGGAACAGCAATATCGAGGCTAATAGTCAAGTACGTTTCCATTGCGTGGACGCGCGGCAAGAATAGAAAACGACCCGTCTCACCCAACTGAGGGTCTTTCAACAGCCCTGCTGGTTCTTTTGCAAACTTACACTCGGCACAGATTCGGACGTTGATGTTGACGGCGATAGCATCGACCTTCGTGAGATTCACGAGGGTAAACTCAACGTGAACACTCCCGTCCGGATTGCGCGGGAGTGTCGTCCGTGTAACCGGAATCATCGGTTGACCCATCGGTGGATTCGGAAACGGAACAAACGTGAAACTGAGTTCTGCTTTTGGACCATGCGGCTTCGAGAGTTGAGATAAGCTGTTGCGCATCTCGCCGAGTGCATCTCGTGTCTTCTGGAGTTCGTCACGAGTGCTACCTAGATCGTCGCGTAACTTGTCATTCTCAACTTTGCTGTCATGAGCAATCTTCGTTTTCTCCGTCTCGTCGTGGTGAAGACTTATTACCGAAACGACCGAGACGATGATGAAAACAAAAGCAACCGCGATCCTCAACCACTTCTTCTTGTAATCACCCCAGTCCTTGATGATCTCGAAAAGACTGAGTAAGATCGCACCCACAGCAACTACGTAAGGTGCGGCGTTGAAGAACCAAATCATTTGTGAACGTTGTACTCCGGTTGTGATCGAATCGCAAGTACAAGTCCCGCAACCAAAGGGGTGACTCGTTCGTGGTAATCTGAGCCTCGAAGAAAGGAAGACGATGGCACAGGATTCACTTATCTATCACGCGAAGGCGCTCGCGATGCGAAGCATGATCGAACTTCTTTCCGATAACTCTCATCAGCGCGAGTTGGACATCCAGACCGTCAAATTGGCGCGCATGGCCGAGGAGTTCGACCGGAATTTTCCGTGGCACATGGTGCTCGCGATGCCCTCGGCAAAACTCCGAAAGAAGAAAGGTCCGCATCTGCGACGACTCGCCCAGCAAGGCAAGCATCTAGACAAACTGTTGGGAGAGGCGATCGCGGAATTTACCGAGCAGAGATCGCCCATGATTCGTAAGGTAGGAAAAGCTAAGCGCAACAAGTTCTGCCAGGATACAGTCGAATATTTTAATAGCAACGTTCACAAGGCGACTGAACAGTTGAAGTTGCGAGCGATGCAGAACGCCCGCGGAGAGTTGAAATCTTAGATCGGCTTGATGGCGGGTGGCCCTTTGCGTTCTCTGCAAAGGGTGGGTACTCCGGCAGCATGCAGCGAGTTCTTGAGTCGCCCCCGATTTTTTCATCACAAACAGCCTGTGTGCGCCATCACAGACATCCAACTCACAATCCCCGAAACTGAACCCTGTTTCGCCCAGGCAGAAGTGTGCCCGTCTCCAGAGACGCATCACGCCCTGCCCCAAGAATATCTCCTGCGTTCTTTGACAACTTAAGGCGACGGCAACTTAGAAGATCTTGCTCTTCAATGACCCGATGATCCGATGACCCGGTCCCCCGATAGCCCGTAACTCCTTATTCCGGAATACTTTGATATAACTCCTTTCGATTCAAAGACCAAGTCCAAAAATTCCCGCCAACCCCATGATTCCACTAGACCAGGGGGGAGGGGGGTATAGGTACCAACTAGTAATCATCCGCTCCCGGGCTTCCCATTTCTTTTCATACTTCATACATTTCATAAATGGAGCACAAACAAAATGGCCTTATATCCGCTTAACATTTCCCGCTGTCAGCACATTAAGGTGAACGGAACCCAGTGCGGATCGCCCGCCCTCCGCGAAGCTACTTACTGCTACTACCACATCCGCTACCACTGGCCCGAACTCGAGGCGCTCAAAGACCACACCGAGTGGCAGCTAGCGTTTCCGACGCTTGAGGACGCCAACTCCATCCAGGTCGCATTGGCCAAGGTGATGGAGCAACTGGTAATGAACGAAATTGACTACAAGAAAGCCGCCCTCATGCTCTATGCCTTGCAGACGGCTTCGATGAACCTCAAGCGCACCTCGCTCGAACCGAAGCTGCCGACGCAAGTCGTCATCGACCGCCAGTCGGTGGCGCGTCGCCCAATCGGAGCCTCCGCATGGTCCAGCGTCGAAGACCGCGAATACGACGATCTGACCATGGAAATAGACAATGCCAACGCCCATGCCGAAGCGAATTCCAAATCGAATGGCAATTTGGTGAAATCGCTGCAAGCCTCGATCCCAACCACCCTGAAGACCGACGAGCCCCAATGGCGTCATCAGTAAACACCGGCAGCGAGCGCAGCGCTTCCCTAGCTAGATTCCGAATGGTGTCTTGCGGCGTGGCGCTTCTTGGCGGCCTCCATGCGCAGCATCAGCATGTAAAGAACGATCCCGACGTTGACCACGATGATCAGGACTCCAAACGGAGTGGGATGGCGCAACAGGTCGGCGACCTCGAATGGGATGTAGATCGTCCCCGAAGCAATTGCGAGCCATTCCGCCCAGGTGCAGACGTACCACAAGCCGTAGGCCTCGACGAAGCGAAGAATCGCGTAGACCGTTGCCACCACGGCAATCTTCCACAGGCGTACGTCGCTGATTCGGTAGACCAGATCAATGAAGAACCCCACGTAGCGGTGATTCGGGTTCACATGAAAAAATTCGAGGAAACTTTCCGCCACTCCCCAGATGTCTTTGTGGCGCATGGAGAATGCGCCCAAGCCCGCAAGAACCACAACGATCCCTTTCGTAAATTCCACGGTGGCGACGGTGCGCACGCCTTTGATGTGGGCGGGATCGTGGACGTGGGGATGTGGGATTCTGGGATGCATTGGGTGAAAATTGATTTCCGGTATCCGGAGTCTGATCGCGGATTCATTCTAAAGCGTGGCCCCTAAAGGGGCATTCGATTTCGAAGAACGTGCGGTATCGCTAAAGCAATACCCTGATACGAAGGTCCCGTTTCTTAAGTCTCCTGGCGGACGCTGGCTCGCAACTCCTCAACGATTTCCTGCGCGGCTTTGTGGGCGGCGTCATTCTGAGTTACATCGAACGAGATGGCGCCGACGCGGGCATGGCCTCCGCCGCCGTAGCGTTCGCAGACTCTGGCTAGATTGACGGTCGGTTCGCGTTTCGACCAGGGGTTCGATCCGACCGAAACCTTTACCCGGAACGAGCTCTTGCTCAGGCCAATGCTGTAGATGGAATCCGGATGCAGGTAGTAGGGAATGAATTTGTTGTAGCCCTCGAGGTCGAGGTCGGAGATGTAGAAGAAAATCGTGCCTTCTATTTCTTCCGTGCGCTGCCGCAAAATGTCGACCGAGCGCTCGTGGCGGTCGAGCAATGGCGGCAGGACGGCGGCGACGATGGGCTCTTCCAGAATCTGGGCGAGCGGGTGGTAGGCGAGCAGCGGGATCAGGTTCCTGACGAAGTCGCGCTCGCTGGCGGCTTCAATGGCCATGGTCAGCTTCATCGCCGGAGCTTTCATTTCGACTGCGGACTTCGCATTTTCGTACATGGCGCCGTCCACGATGTCGGCCCATTGCACCAGTTCTGCGACCGGGCGCGCATCGAAACCGAAGTGTTCTTTCGCGATCATCGCAATAAAGCTTGTGCAGGACTTGAAGGCCGGATCGTAAAACTTGCGGTTGCTCTGATCCTGCTCGAAATGGGCGGCATCGGCGGGCGATAGAAAGGCGCTCTCGTGGTGATCGAACCACCAGGTGATGGCGGGAGAACTGGAATACTTGAAATCGACGATGGCATTTTCGTCGCCGTCAAACTGCTTCTCGTCGAAGAGAGAGCCGGCGCGATGCAGCAGGCCGGAGTATACGAAGTCCACATCGCTGCGGATTCGTTCCCGGTAGAAACGGGAGAACAGGGCCGCCGAGCAGGCCCCGTCAAAACACTTGTCGTGATAAAACACCCGCACTCGCAAATTGGCTTTCCTTTACCCGCTTCAGCGGGCGTGGAGTGAAAACAGATAGAGTTGCTGGTTTGGCGAGTTATGTCAAGGGCAAGATCTTCAGCCACCAAGGACACTAAGGTACACGAAGGAAAACTCTCTGGAAAGATCAACCCGCTATCATTTCTTCCGGCGCCGTATTCTGAAGTCGAAACTGACTACTCCGTTCTGGTCGCGCAGCGCGACGATCGAAACATTCCGCGACACGTTGTACTCGACCTGAATAATCTGCTGCGTCGAAACCGAGACGTTGGTGCTGTAAGTCAGTGTGAGATTGCTGGCCACTTGCTGCTCGACCGTGACCTGAGGTCCCCGAACCACGCTGGTTTCACTGGCCAAACCCTGGGGATCGATCTTGACGCGGCTGGCTCCGAACAAACGCTGCAGGCGGCTGTTGACCGTGCTATTGAGCGCCTGGTTGATAAGCAGGTTGGAGGCCTCGCCGCCAAACCCGAAGGATCCACTCGAGCCCGCGGCGGCGGATTCTTCCTGCGTGCGTCCGAGAGCCAACAGGGCGATGACGTCAGCTTCCGGCAGTTGTGGTTCGGACTGCCACGTGATTTTCAAGCCGTTGGTGACGCTGGCGTCACCGCGGAATTGCACCGTGATGTCGTAGTCGCGCACGCGCGTGGTTGCCGTCATGTCGATGATCGGCTGCGTCTTCGCCGGATTCGCGAATGTAACATCGCCGCGCTCCAGCTTGTACTTAGTCCCATTGAAAGAAATTTCTCCTTCCAGCACTTCCACTCTTCCCAGGATCGCCGGACGGTCGGCGGTGCCTCGCACTCGCAGGTCGGCATCACCAGAAAGCCGTGCGATGGCGGTTTGCATCTGTAATTCAGGAGTTGTGACGACATGAACGTCGAGCTTGAGACGACTCTGCAGACTATCGGTCTGCGTCAGGACGCCTCCTTGCTTGCTCTTCTCGATATAGGCGCCAAAATCAAATCCCGGAGTGACGGCCAGTTTGGTGACCACTACATTTCCGCTCAGCAGCGCGGAGTTTGTGCTGCCGGTCAGGCGGAGATCGGCGTTCGCGGTGGAACTTACGCCCGGAGGATAGCGGAGGCGAACATCATGTGCGGTCGCGCCCAAATCGAGGAGAAGCGCACCGCCCTGGTAGGTTGCCGAGCCGGTCAGTCCGATCGTGCCGCCGCCGGTGGTGCCGGTCAGGCTTTCGATCTGAATGCGGTTGCGATCGAACTGCAGGACGCCGTTCAGGTCGCTCAGGCCGCTGGGAAAGTCGTTGTGACTGACGAAGGTGTTCTTCACTTCCAGGCGTCCTTGGAGCACGGGCTGCGAAAGCGTACCGCCAGCGTTGAGGTTTACGCCCAGAGTGCCGCGCGCCAGGATCTTGGGGTTCAGCGACTGCAAGAGCGTCATATTGACGGTGCCATCGAGGCGGAGATCGAGCTCTTGCGCCCCGCTTAAATGCGCCCGGCCGTGTGCCGTGAAATCTGTCCCGCTTCCATTAAGGTGAAGGCTTTCCAGTAGCAGGACCTGATCCGCGACTTCAAAACGAATGGGCTCGACACTTTGGATGCGCACGTGCTCAATCTCAGCGCTCAGTGACTGGATCTCGGCGGACGCTTTCAAGTCGCGCGGAGTGCGCAGCGGACCGCGAACGTGAAACGTTCCGTCCAGCTGTGAATGCCCCGTGATTTTTCCCGGCAGGTAAATGCGAAGAAGCGAATCGGCGTCGAGATGATGAAAGGCCAGGGTAAGATCCGCCGGAAAGTCATTTTCGAGTGTGATGTTCCCCGCAATGGTCAAGTCCGCTTTATCGAAGTCGGAGTGCGCCTTGAGATCAAGCTGCCGTCCTCGGGTGACCGCGTCTACGTAGAAATCTCCAGCACGCTCCTTGTTCAGGGCGAGATCCTTAAGATGAACATGTGCCTCGATTGTGGGCTCCTGGGGAGTTCCGCTGGCTCGCACCGTAAAATCGGCGATGCCATCCGCGGTGAAGCGGCTGGTCTGGAAGCGCGGCAAACGGGCTAGATCGAGGTTGCGTCCAGAAAGATTCAGACGAAATGCGCTTTTCGAGAATTCCCGGGTCGAAGTACTGACAGCGGCATTGCCGGAAAGGGCGGCGTCGTAGGCCGTGGTTTCGATGTTATTGAACTTAAGTTCGCCATCCGCGAGGCGGAGATCGCTCTTCAGCACCGGAACGCTCACTCCGTAGGCCATTCCATTGTGCAGATCGAGGTGTCCATCGCCGTGGGGGTTCGCACGCGTCCCCGAAACGGTGGCCGAAACATCCAGGGTGCCAGCCAGGGGGTGAGTGACTCCGGCTAGTTGCGCAAGTTCGGCCACGTCGGCGTTGCGGATGTCAAAGTGCAGAGTGAAAGGCGCACTCTCGGGAAACGCACCCGCAGCGAGGGCGGCACTGGCGTCGAAGTGCGTGATGGCGTGACCATGAATCAGAGAGCCATTGTGCGCGGCGAAATGATTGCTGGAGTACTGAACGGCAGCAGAGAGCGCGTCCCAGTGAACGGATCGCGAGGAGCGCCGCTCGGTCGCCGGCAACGTAGTATCAAAGTCATAAGCTTCGAGATTTCCGTTCACGGACAACGCTGACAGTCTGCCACTGGCGTTGCCGTTGAGGCTTGCCCAGCCGTGAACCGCAAAGGGCAACTCGCGGGATCCGTAGGCTGCTTCGAGCAGCGGTGTCCACTCTTTCAGGTTGTGGCTGGTGAATGTGAAACGCAGCGACGAGGTCGCTGCCAGATTGCCGGTGGCGGTGATCTCGGAGGCGGGCGTGGTCAACTGCAGTTGGTTCACTTCCAGTTCGTCGCGCGATCCGCGGTAGATGCCATCAATCCTCCCGCGCACTGGGATTTCGTTTGGTGTTGGTTTCAGCGGCGGCGCAACGCTGAGGTTCAGGCGAGTCTCGGCATCGCGAATCGAGCCCACCCAAAGCATCTCCACATTCCCGCTCGTGCTTCCAGAAAAATTGAGGCGATCCAGGGGAAGTTTTTTTGAACTCAGCATGACCAACGCCGGTGTCAAAGGAAAACCCACCAATTGCAGGCGCACCGAGCCGCGCTGCAAACCGGCCGGAGCTAACCGTCCGACCACGTGACTTCGTCCGTGAACTAGACTGGGTTCGAGCGAATTCTGCCAGTTTGTCACATCGGCATCGCCCAGCAGGTCGCCGCCCAGCAGGTTCGCCTTGATGGAAGAGACTCGGAAGCGGTTCGGGGTAACGGCGAAGCCGGCGCTGATGCGGCCATTCCGCATCGACAATTTTCCGTTCGACCATTCGATGTCTTTGGCCTGCACGGTTCCCTCGGTCGAAAAATCCTGCAGGCTCCAGGAACCTTTGCCCTGGAACTGGGCCGCACCCTTGCGAACTTGCGGTTGGCGCGTTAAGGCCGCGAATTCGCTGAGATCGGCGACGCCATGATAGTCACCACTCAACTGGGGGTTGTGAAAGTCCAGCAGGCGCCCCGCGAAATGAATTTCGGACTTTCCGGAGGTCACCGTCAGACTGCTGATATCGGCGCGTCCGCGGGCGAGAATCAACGAAGCGTCCGCCCGCCACACGAATGACGGGAAGTCTTGGACGCGCGTGTTGACGCTACCCGCCGATACCTGAGCCTCATATTGCCGCCGCAATAGAGAGTAGTTCAAAAGCGCGGCCAGGTCGCGCACGGCAAAATCGAAAGGGATTCGCTTGTCTTCCCAAAGCAACTCGCCGCGCTGCGCCTCGATGTGCGAAACCGCAAGTGAGATGAGGTGCTCGACCGGCCCCCGGCCAGTAGAACGGCTCTCCTCGGGCACGGGGGCGTTGGTGGTGCCGTCGGGATAGTCAATAAGGTGGACGACCGGATGCTCGAGCACCAGGGAATGCAAGTTGACCGTGGTGCTGAGGAGCGAAATGATTTTCATTTCCGCCTGCACGCGGTCGACATGCAGAAACGGGATCTGGTCGGAAGCTTCGCGGCCGTGGATCGTCAAGTTGCGAACGTCCACCCGCAAGCGGAACGGGATGGTGTGCAGTTGTCCGATTTCGACGCGGCCGCCCGTGAGTCTTTCCGCCGATGCAATCACCCGGCGCCGGACCATCTGCTGGAAAGAATCTGTGGTGACATACCAGCCGAGCAGGGCAAATCCAATCAAGCTGAAGACGCAAAACCCCAGAAACAGTTTCCACAGGATGCGCCGGCGCTCAGGAGGTGGCGGCTCGGTCCATCGCTCGGCCGGTTGCTCGCGCGATTCCTCGCTCAAGGGTTGCGCTCTCCGGCGCTGGCCTCAGGGGTCAAAATATGGCTCTCGGAGCGAAGATTTGCCAGCCATCCCGAGAGCAGTTCGTTCATCTTCCGTTCGGCCAGCAAATCCTTGATTCGGCCAAAGACTTCGGTTAGCGGTGTCATGCGACTGCCGGCGCGTTTCATTTCCGGCAACAACTGATCCTGGTAGTAGCTTTCCACCGCGCGCTGGTCGATCTGAATCGATGGGCGCAGTCGATCTTCCACGAGCTTCATCAGTTGGATCTGGTCGCCCAGGTGCTTCTCCATCGAGCTTTGGCTTAGTCCATACCGTTGTAGCTTCGCGCGCCATCCTTCATCGGTGGCGCAATCTGTATAAAGCTTGCGGACTTGAGCAACGCCGGTAGTGATCTGCTCGCCGGGAAGTGGTTGCGACGGGCGAACCTGCTCGCGCAGGAGTTCCTGATCGACCAGGCGATCGAGGGCCGCATTGCGTTCGGTGGAAGTGAACGAGTCGGGGTCCCGGGCATTCGAAATGGCTTCGAAAGCCACCTCCTGTTCCCAGTCGCTTTGCAAAACCACGTGGCCGTTGACGTTGGCGACCACGCGGTCGATGACTTGGCCGGCCACCGCAGAGTTGACCAGCGCCAGACTCAACCCAAGGGCGATCGCGCAAGGTTTTCCGAGTTGGATCCATTGCAGTTTCATCAGAAAGACTGCCCAACGCTAAACGAAAAGTTGAAATGTCCGGCGCGTTGATACCCAAACTGCCCGACCGTCTGTCCAGGTGGCGGTTGGCTCGTGATGTTCGTGTAGCTTGGGAAGACCGGCGGATTTAGATTGTATCCGAAGTCAAAGCGTAACGGTCCGATGGGTGTCTGATAGCGCACCCCCATGCCAATGGCGTGGGAGACATAGTTGTAATTGCAGTTTGAATGCGTGTTTTCATGGAGACAGGCCTCCTGATTGGGTTGGTGGAAACGGCCCAGGCTCGGGAGCATTTCCTGGGGCCGGGCAAAGACATTCCCCATATCGTGAAAAATCGTAAAGCCGATGTTATCCAGAAGGTAAGGCACGGTAACGTTGGGAAAACGCATCTCCAGATTGTTGAGGAACACGGCACTGCCGCCCACGGGAAACCCGGTGAACGGGTCGCGCGGCCCTGCCTGATTTAACCCGAATCCCCGATGAGAGTTGCCGCCACCACTGTAAAAACGTTCGGGCAAGGGTATCAGAGCCTGTCCGGTCGAGGCTGATCCCGCTGGATCCAATACGACAGTGTTCCCGAACGGATTCTCCACCCCGACGCTGGTGGAACGGGCGAACACAAACCCTCGCCCCGTACTGCGATTTCGAAAAAAGCTGTGATAGGTCGAGTTCTTGATCAGCAGGCGGCTAAAGTCCGCCTCGGAGCCAAAATAGCTGGCGGCAACCCCGCCTTCGACGGTGGTGTAGCTGCCGCGCGTGCTTTCCAGGTCGTTATCGCGGCGGTTGCGTATGTAGAGAAAATTGGGAGTTCCTACCCGGGTTGGCTTCGAAAGGAGCGGGATGAGGTTGTCCGTGACCTCGATGTTGCTGGCCTTCACGCGGCGATAACTGAAACGATACGTGAGCGTGGTGAGGTCGCGGTCAGGCACCTTGTAGAGCACCTGCAAAACCTGCAGCGTGCCCTCCAGCCGTTCCGAAGTGAACGTGGAAACGTCTACGGTGTTGTCGTAAAACCCCGTGGCCGAACAGCGCCGGTCGCGGTTCAGCAGCTTTGGGACGTCGAAGTTGACGAGTCCCCTTTGCTGCAGGCGGCTGACGTTGGTCTTCATGGTGAGGGTTTGATGACGCCCGCCCACGTTGATGCGGCTGACGCCGAACGAAACTCTCGGGCTGACTCCGGTAGTGCCAAGGGGTTGGTTGGTCCCGACTGAGGGCTGTCCGGTCTGGAATTCGAAACCGACGCCGTAGTCGAATGTATATCGATCCGCCTCACGCGCTGTGACCAGCACGTTCTTGCGCGACTCGGTCCCGTCCGGATTCTGGATCGCTGTGTCCACCTGCCGGAAAAGGCCGAGATCGTACAGGCGGCGCTGGCTCTCCAGCATCTCCTGCTGGCTCAGAGGCGCGCCCGATTGCACCCGCATTTCCCGGCGGGCGACTCCGGGCCGGGTGTAATGGAGCCCATCGAGAAACACGTGATTGACAAAAAATTGTTCGCCTTCGTGAATCGTGAAAGTCACACCCACCCGCGGCAAATTGCCCGATGAGGGCGCCGAGACATAGGCGACGTCAACGGTGGCATTGGGAAAGCCGTTGTCGTAATACTTTCCCAGGATCGTGTCGCGGTCCTCCGCCAGGCTCGACTCATCAAAACCTTGTCCTTCCGCCGTGGAGATCTCGGGGAGTTGTTCCTGCGGAAGCGTGTATCCACCCTCGATCCGGACCCAGGCCACGCGTGTCTGGGGACCTTCCTTGATCGTGATCTGAATCGCGAGCAGCGACGGATCATGCTGGTAGCTAGTCAGGAGTTTGCTGGTAACTTCGGCTTGCCGGTAACCGCTCGCCCGGTAAAGGCTCTGGATGCTCCGCACATCCTCTTCCAGCAGCACCTCGCTGTAGCGCCCGTGACTGAACAGGCGTCCAGCAGCTTGGTCCTGCATGCGCGAGCGAATCATTTCTTCGGAGAAAAAACGACTCCCGGAAATGCGAATGGCGGCGAGCTTGTGCCGGTCGCCGGGATTGACGGCGTAAACCACCTGCACATTCTTGCCGTTCTGCGCGCTGTTTTGGCTCACACTGACGGTGGCTTCGAAGTACCCCAGCGTCTGCAGATGGTTCTGGATGTTGCGCCGGCCTTCGTTGAGCAGATCATCGTCGACCGCGCCTTCTTCGTAAATTGGCACCAGCTTCCGTAGTATGCGCTGGCTGAGTTTAAAACCCTCGGCGGCGATCTGTACGACCGGACCACGATCGATTTTCAAGACATAGTCCACCGTGTTGCGTTTGGGAAGATAGGTGCGGCTGGCAATCGAGACCTGGGCGAGCAGCCGGTCCTGCTTCTGGTAACGGGCGCGAATTCTTTGCAGGGCACGGGTAATGCGGCTGGAGAGGACCCCGTCACCAGCGTGCAACTTGGCGATCTCTTTGATCTGTTCGATGGAATATCCGGCATCGCCTTCCAACGTGATCTCTCCCACGACGGCGCGAACTCCGGAAATAACATGGAAAGTTAGGTTGACCTGGTGTTGCTTCTCGTCACGCTGTTCGGTGAACGTCACGATCGACTGGTGGAACCCATTCTCTTCCATGACCCGCTGGATGCCCGCCAGGGCGCGGTCGATTTTGTCCCGGGAGTAGAGTTCGCCGAGTTGCAGGCGGGTGGCGCTTACCAACTGGTTCGCGGACGGATTCTGGGACACGCCTTCCATCGTTACTATGCCCACAAAAAAATTGGCAGCCGTCAGGAAGCGCAGCCTGACGCCGGTCGTCTCGGAACGATCCGCTTCGGCTTGGATATCGGAGAAGCGTCCCGTGGCAAAAAGCGCCTGCATCGCGTCGTGCAGTTTCTCTCGCGTGAGCGGTTCGCCGATTTTGAGCGGGGTGGCCGCCAGCAAGGCTGCCGCTTCTTCCGGCGGAACACCCGGCAATTCCATCTTGTCAATCGTCAGGCCCAAGTAGGGCGTGATGGTTCCGAACTGCGAGGAGGAATCTGCCGTTTGCCGCGCAGGAGGAGAGTCCTGTGCCCAACCTGTCCGGTGCACGACCATCGGAGCGAGCAGGGATACCATCACAAGCTGAACGGCGCTGCCGAATACTATCCCCCGAAAATCTAGCCGGTTAACCATGAAGCCTTTCGGGTTCGATGAAGCGCGGGACGGCAAAGTTTGCTCGCAAGGATCGAGTTTGACGACCGGAACCTATAATACTGGTTAGAAAGCTCGGGAAAGGTAATCTCTAAGGTAAGCGCTTTGGAAACGGCTTTGGAAATCAACGACCGGTACTCGCGCCAAGTGCTGTTCAAGGAGATCGGAGCGGAAGGACAGAAGAAGCTGGCGCAGGCGCGCGTGATCATCGTGGGATGCGGCGCCACCGGTTCGGTTCTCGCGTCATTGCTGGCGCGATCGGGCGTGGGAACACTGCGGATTGTCGATCGCGACTATGTCGAGCCGAGCAATTTGCAGCGGCAATCGCTGTTCGATGAGAACGATGCGCGCGAATCTGTGCCCAAGGCAATCGCCGCGGCTCGCCAAATCGCGCGCTTCAACTCGCACATCGTGGTCGAGCCGCAGGTGGTCGACTTGATTCCGGCGAACGTCGATTCCCTGCTGGGCGGCTGCGATCTGATCCTGGATGGCACCGACAATTTCGAAACCCGCTACCTGATCAACGACTACGCCGTGAAAAATTCCGTGGCCTGGATCTACGCAGCCGCGGTCGGCAGCTATGCCGTGACCATGAACATCCTGCCCGGCGAAACGGCATGCCTGGCCTGCATCTTTCCGGAATCCCCGCGCGGGACCGTGGAAACCTGCGAGACCGCCGGCATTTTGAATTCGGCCGTAAACCTGGTGTCGTCGATTGCGGCAACCGAGGCGTTGAAGTTTCTGGTCGGCGCGCGTTCGAAGATGCGACGGACGCTGCTTTCCTGGGATGTCTGGAGTAACGAACGGGCGGAATTGGCGGCGGCTAGTCCCCGCGCTGCGTGCCGTGTCTGCGGCGAACGGGAGTTCGTCCATTTGGCGGGTGAAGGGCGGCCCCACATTACGATGTGCGGACGGAATTCTGTGCAGATCCACGAGCAGCAGCGACCGGTGGATTTTGCAGAAATGAGTACCCGCCTTCAGTCCCTTGGCAAGGTTCGGCACAACGAGTTTGTGTTGAAGTTCTGGCGCGAGCCGTACGAGATGACGCTATTTCCGGATGGCCGGGCCATCATTAAGGGAACCACCGACACTGCTATTGCGCGCAGTCTCTACGCCCGCTACGTTGGCAGTTGAGATCGCGACTGCGCCAATCGATTGCAGGTTGTGCGCACCAAATTTCACCCGCCTCGCGCCTTGGCATCGCCGGGATTGCAGGGGTTTAGCCGAGAGTGCCGCGAATCTCCGGACATCCGGGTGGTATTCGGCAGACCGGGAACTGGCCAGCAAACTGCACTTATAGGGGAAGGTGTAAGTCCCTAGTGGAGGCAGTATGCGACCCTGTTTGACTCTGACCATAGTGGTTCTGATGGCTGTAGCGGCTTTTGGGCAACAGCCTTTCCCTCACCCCTTCTACGGCCCGTATATCCCGCTGGTGACCACGCCGGAGATTTCCTTCCAGACATTTTCCCCGAACCCGGTAGGCGCCACGAACGCCACGACGGGGCTCATTGCTGGCGCGACCAACTCGACGCTTTCGCAGATCCAGGGATCAACGAGTTCGGAGTACACCGTGCCCGTCTGGTACCAGGGCGGCGACGCACCGATGACGAGTCCCCAAGTCCACCTGTGGCCCGAACCCATTGGACGCGAACGGCACCCGATGCACGAAGAACATATGCGTGAAGAACGTGGCGCCCGCGAAGAAGCGCACGCTGGCTGGACGTACTTCACTGGACGGGAACATACCGACGATGCAGCCGGAGCCGCGAGTGCGGCCAAGGGCTTCAAGAAGGCCGGTCACGTTTATACCAACGACGACGTCACCCGCCAGAATGACAAGAACGGAACTGTGAAGTACGGCGGTAAGACGGAAAAGATGTAAGAAGCTGCTCTCAGCTCTCAGCTGTCAGCTCTCAGTTATTAGCTCTCGGTCGCGACCTTTGCGTTGCGGCTGGGAGCTTTCGTTTTTGTCCCGCAGCCAGATTTGATGTGACTGTGGCAGCTGCCGAGCTTCACTCGGCTTGGACGGGCGGGGCGCCCGTCCCCACACAAGCAAAACTAGAACTCTTCAAGCTTTCCGCACTCCTTCTTGTTTTCTTCGGTAGAATCCTGCCCTGTAGTGACGGAGGGTTTCGCCATGTGTAAACGGATCGTTGCTTTTCTCGTGATGCTCGCTTGCCCTGTTGCTCTTGTGGCCCAAACTCTATCGCCACAGGTGCACGGCTTCGTGAAGGTGGACGCGCCCGTGATCGCGCTTACCCATGTGCGCGTGATTGATGGCACGGGTGCGGCCGCGCGGGAAGACCAGACTCTCGTGCTCTCCAAAGGAAAGATCGAATCGGTTTCCGACGCCGCTTCGGCGACCGTCCCCAAAGATGCCCAGGTGATCGATCTGCACGGCTACAGTGTCATTCCTGGTCTCGTCGGCATGCACGATCACATGTTTTATCCGGTGGGCAACGGGATTTTCGGCGAGATGGCATTCACCTTTCCGCGGTTGTACCTAGCTGGCGGCGTGACGACCATTCGCACGACCGGTTCCCTCGAGCCCTACACCGATCTCGAGTTGAAGAAGCAAATTGACAAGGGTGAGACGCCGGGCCCGAAGATTCACGTTACTGGGCCTTATCTGGAAGGCGCGGGCAGTTGGGCACTGCAGATGCACCAGCTTGCCGGGCCTGAGGATGCCACCAAGACTGTCAATTTCTGGTTGGATCAGGGCGTCGACAACTTCAAGGCGTACATGTTCATCACTCCGGCCGAACTTTCCGCTGCCGTGGCTGCGGCCCACAAGCGCGGCGCCAAAGTTACCGGGCATCTTTGCTCGATTGGCTTTCGCGAAGCGGCTTCGATTGGTATTGACGACCTGGAACACGGGTTGCTCGTCGACACGGAATTCTTTCCCTGGAAAAAGTCCGGCGAGTGTCCCGAAAAAAATGATTACGAGCTCATCTCCAAGCTCGATGTGCAAAGCGGGCCGCTGCACGACACGATCATGGACCTGGTTCAACACCACGTTGCGATTACTTCGACGCTGCCGGTGTTCGAAATGATCGTTCCCGGACGTCCCACGATCCAGCCGCGCATTCTCGATGCCCTTTCGCCCGACGCCCGCAGCGCCGTGCTCGCCAACAAGGTACGCGCCGGCGATGCGAACGCGATCCGGCAGCGATACCACTCCGACTCGTCCCCCTGGCCTGCCGCCTTCAAAAAAGAAATGGAATTCGAACACGCCTTTGCACAAGCCGGAGGGTTGCTGTTGGCCGGGTTGGATCCCACAGGCATGGGAGGAGTAATCGCGGGCTTCGGGGATCAGCGGGAAGTCGAGTTGCTGGTGGAGGCGGGATTCACCCCGCTGGAGGCCATTCACATCGCAACGGCAAACGGCGCGCAGTTTCTGGGAGAGCTGGACCACATCGGCACCATCGCTCCCGGCAAGCAGGCGGATCTGGTGTTGATCAAGGGCGACCCGTCGAAGCGGATCGAAGACATCGAGAACGTTGAGACCGTGTTCAAAGACGGCATCGGCTACGATTCGTCCAAGCTGATCGAATCGGTGCGCGGAATGGTGGGAAGCCGATGAGGGGTATCTAGAAGGATTCTCATCCTAGTTGGCTGACGAGAAGCAGCTTTGCCTGTTCGAGGGCAGAGATGGCGGCGTCGCGGGTAACGGTGGGAAAGTCATCCAGAAACTCGACCAGCGTCTGTCCACCTTCAAGATAGTCCAATAGCGCCTGAAATGGGACGCGTGTGCCACGGAAGACGGGGGTCCCGCCGAGCACATCTGGATCTCTCGCAATGACTTGGTTCGCGGTAGACATCGCTGACGTTCCTAGACTCCCAACGAGATTCTACTCCGCGTGCCGGCCAACACCAAACCACACCAATCTGTTATCTTTTGCCGTTGCTCTTCTTCACAAATGAACGCCGGCGCCAGTTCGGCGCCTGGGATGAGTGCCTCGATGGTTGATACTGCTCGACCGGAACCGTCTCCCCTATACCGCTGGACCGTGCTGCTGTTCGTCAGCGTGGCGATGGGCGGCAACTATTACATTTACGACAGCATCAACCCACTGGAACGCATCTTCATCGACAAGCTCGGCTTTTCTGCTACTGCGTTTGGATGGTTGAATTCGTCCTATAGCGTGGCCGCGGTTGCGACCTTGCTTATCGGCGGCATCGTGATCGACCGAATCGGCACCAAGAAGGCGATCACGTTCTTTGCCGCCCTCTGCTTTCTGGGAGCCGCTCTGACCGCCGCACGCGGCCGTCCCGGAGTGATGATCGCCGGACGCACGGTGCTCGGTCTGGGCGCCGAATCCATGATCGTCGCGGTCACCACTGTGCTCGCCAAGTGGTTTAAGGGCAAGGAATTGAGCTTCGCCTTCGGGATCAACCTCACGATTGCCCGTCTGGCCTCGGTCGCAGCCGACAACTCGCCGACTTGGGCCCACAAGGTGTTTTATCCCAATGGCCCCGCGGGCGAACCCAGTTGGCAGGGGCCCCTATTGATTGCGGTGGGCGCCGGGCTAATGGCTCTAGTTTGTTCGGCCATCTACTGGGCGCTCGAAAACCGGGCCGAGGGACGCTACGAACTGGGTAAGGCTGGTTCTATTGACAAGCTGGAGTTCGGGCAGAGTTTCCAGATCCATGGATTACCGTTCCGCTCAGCGGTTGCGAAGGTTTGGACCGCTCTTAAAGACTTCTTTCGATTCAACCCGTCATATTGGTTCGTGGTCGGGCTCTGTTTTACCTTTTATTCCGCGATCTTTCCGTTCCGCACCTTTGCAATCGATTTCTTTACAAACAAAATTCTCGCTGCCCACCCCGGAATGACATTGGCAGTAGCCACCCAGCAGGCGGGGTTCTGCAATAGCCTGCTGCCAATCACGGCAATGATTGCTACGCCCCTGTTTGGGTTGATGGTAGACAAGGTCGCAAAGCGGGCGTTGTTAATGATGCTTGGATCCGTGCTGCTCATGCCGGTTTATCTGATGACAGCGTATCTTTCGGCGTCGAGAACTGTGACGCTCGCAATCCCGTGGATCACCTCTTGGCATTTCACTTTGCTGCACCTAACTTTTCCTCTACTTTTGCTGGTTACCATGTCGATGATGGGAATCGCTTTCTCGTTGATCCCGGCGGTCATGTGGCCGTCGGTGGCCTATATTGTGGACCAGAACCGGCTGGGCACCGCTTACGCCTTGATGACGCTGATCCAGCAGATCGGCTTCTTCATCCTGAACCTGCTGATTGGCAAGGCCAATGACTACTCGCACGCGGGACTGGATAACCCGGGAGGATACGGGCTGGGGATGTGGATTTTCTCCGTTCTCGGGTTCGTAGGCCTGACCTTCGCCATCCTGTTAAGGATTCGCGAAACCGGCCCGCACGGGCATGGGCTGGAGACGATCACGGCCAGAGGATAGGAGGGGCTCCAGCCTTTGGATAACTCTGACTATGAATTGCAAAAAGCGTTAACCACGGGGTACACGGGGGCGCACGGGGGGAACCAAGAGTTAGCCAGACCCTCTACGAACGGATCGGCTGCCAGCCGCGCTTCCGGCAGTTACGAAAGTGATCGACGGGGGATGCTTTCCCGGACATTTTGGCCGGATACCTCATCCCGCAAGCTACGGTTTTTGGTATTCTGACGACTTGGAAATGGTCGAGAGTGCTTCCGCAACTCCCTCGGCAAATTTGTACAACGAAAAGAGTTCGAAGCCGCATCTGAAGCAGTAGCGGCCGGAAAAGGCGACTTGACCGACCAGAAACAACGCAGCACCGAAGCAGAAGCAATTGAGCAGGCGAAGCAGGGCAACGAAGCAGCCTTCGAGACCCTGTATAACCTGCACAAACGCCGAGTTTACTCGCTATGTTTGCGCATGGTCTCCAATCCCGCGCAGGCCGAAGATCTGGCCCAGGAAGCGTTTCTCCAGCTTTTTCGCAAGATCAGCACCTTTCGCGGCGAATCCGCCTTCTCCACCTGGTTGCACCGTATGACGGTCAACGTCGTCCTGATGCAACTGCGCAAGAAGGGCCTGCCGGTGGTATCGCTCGAAGAAACTTTGGAGGCCGACGACGAGGCTCCGAGGAAGGAATTTGGAACCCGGGACGTGAAACTGACGGGCTCGATCGATCGCCTGCAGTTGCAGCGGGCCATTGACCGGCTGCCGCCGGGCTACAGAACGGTTTTTGTATTGCACGATGTTGAAGGATTCGAGCACAACGAGATTGCCGAAATCGTGGGATGCTCGATTGGCAACAGCAAGTCGCAGCTCCACAAGGCACGATTGAAGCTGCGAGATTTTCTGAAGTTCATGAGAGCCGAAAAGGCCAAGACTGGCTAGCGAAGTTGCGGTATTGGGGAGAGGGTTGGCTATGACGTGTTCCGATGTAGAGAGAGTCCTGCCGGAGGTCCTTGACGGCACTCCGGATAGTGAGTTTCAGGCTGCCTTTGAAACTCATGTGAAGTCGTGTCCAGCTTGCTCGGATCTGGTTTCGGACTTGAAGCTGATCGCGAGCGAAGCCCGGCAACTGGCAGCAACCGAAGAACCGGCGCCCAGAGTGTGGGTGAGAATTGCAGTGGAATTACGGGCCGAAGGGCTGATCCGCGAACCGGAATCCGCTCAGATTCGGCCCGTACTCGTTCCAGCCTCTCGCCGGCGATGGAGCGCGTGGTGGCTCGCACCGGTCGCGGCAGCTTTGCTCGCGGCTAGCTCTTACGTGGTGAGTCATAAGCCGGCACCGCAAGCAGCGAAGCAAGTTCCGACGGCTCCGGCAGCTCCCACGCCTGCTGTGACTCCTTCGTTAGCGGAAACCCCAGTGGCTACTCCTGCTCCAGCACCTGCCCCGGGTCCTCAACAACTGGCACAGAAGTCGGCCAGGCATGAGCCGATGGCACAACAACCCATGGAATCCGCGCCGAGCACAGAAGATCAACAGTTTCTCAGCGTAGTTTCCACGCTTTCTCCTTCGATGCGGACCACCTATGAAAATCAGTTGCAGGCGGTCAATGCCGACATCCGGGAAACGCAAGCTTATGTGAATCGGAATCCGGGAGATGTATTCGCCCGGCAACATTTGATCGATGCTTATCAGCAAAAGGCGCTTCTTTACCAAATCGCGTTAGATCGTATCCAATAGGGGAAAGGCGGACCGGCGATCCCGGCCGCAGGGGCGGAGTTTTATGGCGAGTCTTCCACAAACCGCGGTCGTAGCTGTTGTTCTGGCAACCTGTCTGGCGTCGGCGGCTTTCGCCGAATCCAAGAAAGAATACCGCTATACAGTCGGTCACAACGCTAATGTCTCCGTGGATACCCAGTATGGGGCGATTTCGGCAAGACCCGGCAACAGCAACGAAGTTGTGGTGACCGCCACGCTAAAGTCGGACAAGGTGGAAGTTGACCAGCAGCAAAATGGCAATCGGATCGAAATCGAATCCCACCTTTTGCCGGGTGCGAGCCAGGATGCAGGCCAAGTTGACTACGAATTGCTGATTCCTCCCGACGCTACTCTCAGCCTCCACTCTTCAACTGGCCCGCTGTCCGCGGAACATTTGCGAGGAGACCTCACCTTGGAAGGTCCGGATGCGATGGTGAGTGTTCGCGATGTCGAGAATGGTCATGTGCACGTCCGAACCATGCGCGGGCCGATCACGCTAACGGATGTCAGCAATGGCCACGTCGAGGTCGAGTCGATCAGCGGCGACGTACACTTGAAGGCGGTCACTGGGCCGCTGGTGCAGGCCACGTCGAGCAGCGGAAAGATTTTCTATGATGGCGATTTCGGCTCCGGCGGCGACTATAAATTCGCCACTCACACTGGCGATATCGAGGCCCTGGTGCCTCCAGATGTCTCGGCCGATTTCAAGGCGCACTCGGTGCTGGGTCGTGTCCAACACGACTTCCCTCTCTTAGCCCAGCACTCACGCTCTGCCGTAGATGCAGGACGTTCCTTCTTTGGCACGGCCGGCAAGGCAGCATCGGAGGTCGTGCTGCGGTCTTTCAGTGGTAGAATCCGCCTCAAGCAACGCTGAACCACAGAAAATCAATGGGAGCAGAGCGGCGCGGACCTTGGGCGGTAGAATCGCCTGTCGACGCGCCAGGGAGCGCCATGGAAGTGCGCGCAGTGTTTCTTGTGGGCTTCATGGCCTCCGGCAAGAGCAGCATAGGGCAGGAACTTGCCCGGCGTCTGGGCTGGGATTTCGTGGATCTGGACGTCCAAATTGAGTCCCGCGAGGGGCGAACCGTCCCGGAGATTTTTCGGGAAAGAGGGGAGCCCGGGTTTCGGCTTGCTGAAACCAACGCGCTTCGCGATCTGCTGGCGGAGTTACGGCGACACCACTATGTGGTTGCGCTCGGCGGCGGGGCGTTCGCGCAAGAAAAGAACCGCGAATTGCTTCGGCAATGGCCATCGGTTTTCCTGGACGCGCCTGCCGCCGAACTGTGGCAACGGAGCCTGACGGATGGCGTGGAACGACCGTTGCGGGGAGATCCTGAGCAATTTGCTCAACTGTATGCGGAACGCCTTCCCTTTTATCGCCAGGCGAGCATGGTGGTGGAGACCACGGGCAAGTCGTTAGCGTCCATTTGCATTGAGATCGAGGGTGCATTGCAACTGAGAGGAACTCCGGAAGACGCGGCATCCCGGCAGAATCGCTTACGTTCAGGAACAGGAGAATCACAGTGAAGTTGTCTTATCAGCTGCTCGCATTCATGATGGTGCTTGTTTGGTGCATGGCAGCGCTGGCCGCTCCCATGCCCAAAGAGAAAGAAAAGGAGCACGAGGGAACGAACGTCGACTCCGGCACCTTCGGGGTGTACCAGAAGGGCCATCGTGTGGGAACCGAGACGTTTTCGATCTACCAGACCAGCAATGGCAGCGTCATCACTTCCGAGTTCAAGACGGAGAATGAACCCACCCAGGATGTGCAAACCTCCGAAATGCAACTGACCGCTACCGGCGATATCCGGCGTTACGAGTGGAAGGAAGTGAGCCCGGAGAAAGGGGAATCGGTACTGCTCCCGAATGGCGAGTTTCTCACTCAGAAGTGGAGCGCCGGGCCCGGAGAAAAGGAGCACGAGCAGCCCTATCTCCTGCCGCCATCGACCAGCATCCTGGACGATTATTTTTTTATCCACCGCGAAGTGCTGGCGTGGAAATTTCTAGGCACGGCCTGCAAGCAGGACAAGGGGCAATTGCTTTGCACACCCAAGCGCCGGACTCAATTCGGAACCATCAACCCGCGTCAGCGTATTTCGGCGTCGCTCACGGCGGAGGTCCTTGGCCGGGAAACGATCACCCGCAAAGGCGTTCCACAAGACCTACTCAAGTTGGAACTCAAGAGCGATGCCGGGACGTGGGAAGTCTGGCTCGATGATCACGATCGATTCAAGGTGATGCGGATCTCGATTGTGGGAGAAAATACGGAAGTGGAGCGCGATTAGCCATGAGCAGCACGACATCCGCCGGCTGAGGGTCAGCCCCTTTCGGAATTGGATCGCACTCGCTTTCGAGCGCTACCATAGAGGCGTCTAACAAGATTGCAGGAGCGGGGCGGCTCGGACAAACCTTGACGATTCTTGATTCACGTACCTCGCGCATTCTGGTCACGGCATTGCTGTTCGCCGTGGGACTGGGTTTTCTTTATGCGGCGCGGCGCACCCTGATTCTCTTCCTTTTCGCCATTTTTTTTGCTTACCTCATCAATCCCGCCGTAGCGCGCCTGGAGAAACTGGTCCGCAGCCGCGCCTGGGCAATCACTATTATTTACCTCCTGCTGCTCGTGGCCTTGAGTGTGTTCGGTTTTCTCGTCGGACCGAGAATTGCCCGCCAGAGTTCCCGCTTGGAGGAATCGCTGCCCGGACTTATGGATAAGGCCAGTTCCGGCCAACTCTCCGGCCAGATCCACCAACTTGCCGAACGAATCGGAACCCAGCATGGATGGAGCGATACCACGCAGACGCGGATTCAGAGCTTCTTGACGAGCCGGTGGGGAGACCTGTCCCAACTGGCACAACGCATCGGCATTCGCGTTGCCGAAGCGGCGCAGGAAGTGTGGGTGCTGTTTCTGGTGCCGATCCTTGCGATTTTCTTTTTGCGCGACGGTGGCAGCTTCCATGAAGTGCTGGTTTCGCTGGTGCAGTCGCGCTCGCAGCGTGAGTTTCTACAGGATGTGCTTCAGGATCTGAACCAGATGCTCGCCCAATTCATTCGCGCGCAACTCACCCTGGCAGCGTTCTCCTTCGTGGTCTACGCCTCGGTTTTGGGAGCGATGCGCGTTCCCTATGCGCTCATGCTCGGCACCGCGGGAGGCGCGATGGAGTTCGTCCCCGTAGCCGGGCCGCTGATGGCAGGTGCCGCCATGATGGTGGTCGCCATTCTTGCCGGATACCAGCACTGGGCGTTCCTGCTGCTGTTTTTGGTTCTTTGGCGGATGGTGCAGGATTACGTAATCTCTCCCCGCGTCATGGGAGGCAGCGTAGAACTGCACCCGCTGGGGGCTTTGTTCGGCATTCTCGCGGGCGGCGAAATCGCCGGAATTCTCGGCGTCTACCTCTCCATCCCGGTGATGGCCAGCTTGCGCATCGTGTGGCGCCGGTGGCGAATCTACGCCGAAAAGCGCAAGTTCGGACCGCTCAACGAGTACTCGTTCCCGCCAGAACTGGGACGCGGGAGAAGCTAGAAAACTTCTGTAGAGACGGGGCTTGCCCCGTCTCACGTTGCGACCTGTCACACGCCGCGGAAAGAGACGCGCCAAGCCGCGTCTCTACGGGAAATGGGCAGGACTCCAGAACTTCTACAACGTGGCCGCCGAAACCGCGTCCTTCACTGTTTCGACATCGACTTTGCGAAGAAACTCGGCCGCTGCTTCCGGCAGAACCGTGTTGATAAACATTCCCGAGCCCAGTTCAAATCCGGCCACTCGTGTGAGCCGGGGGATCACGCTCAGATACCAGTGAAAGTGTTTGACGCCGACGCTCTCGGCGGGAGCGCTTCGGATCGTGAAGTTGAAATCCGGATCCGCCAGTCCGTGATAGAGCCTGGCCAGCGTCGAGCGCAGCACGCGCGCCAGATCGCTCATCTCCGCGCCGCCCACATCTCCGAAACTGGCCATGTGCCGCCGCGGATAAATATGGGTAGAGAACGGAGCCGGCGAGGCATACGGCTCGAGCGCGACAAAGTGCTCGGAAGCCATGACGATGCGGGTCTGTTCTTCTAATTCTTCTTCGATCATCTGGCAGAACATGCACTCGCCAAAGTCGTCGTAGTGCCGCAGGGCGTGTTGAAAGCGCTCCCGCACCTGCAGCGAAATCACGGGAGTCGCAATCATCTGGGAGTGCGGGTGTTCCAGGCTGGTGCCGGCGTCGATCCCATGATTCTTGAAGATCGTAACGTGAGCGATACGCGGGTCGAGGCTGAGTTCATCGTAGCGAATCTTGTAGATGCGGAGAATTTCCGCCACATAGGAATCGGGCATCAGGGCCAGAACCTGCGAGTGATCGGGCGTCTCAATGATGACATCGTGAACCCCGAAGCCGTTGATCGCCCGGCGCGTACGGTGCACCGTGCGCGTCGGCTGCGCGTCGCGGGAAAGGGCCGCAAACTTGTTCGGTATCACTCGCGCATGCCAGGGCACGTCCATGGATGCGGGCACCCGCAGAACTTCCGGTGGAGTCAGCTTCTCGTTTCCCGGGCAAAAAGGACAATTGGCGACAAACGATGCCAACGGCTTCCGCTCACGGTGGCGCACCATTTCTTCCGGACGGCGGGCTCGATCGGTAGCGATCACAACCCACTCCTTGGTAGAAAAATTCTGGCGTAGCTCTGACATAGTTGCTCCTAGACACAGCGTACATTAGCCATCGAGACTCGAACAGGCACCGAGGGCCGTATGCCAGCGTCTCGTCCGCAAGAAGCGGTCACGTGCGTCGAATTCGCCCGCGAATCAGCGGCGGCATCTCCTAAGAAAAATCGCTAGTATAAAATTGAAATTCATTATGTCGAACAAGCTTCCTGTAGGAATCCTCGGTGCCACGGGCATCGTCGGCCAGCGATTTATCCAGATGCTGGAGCGTCATCCGTGGTTTGAAGTCGCATGGCTGGCCGCTTCCGACCGTTCGGAAGGGCGACCTTATGCCGAAGCTGCGCGCTGGCGTTTGAAAACCGCGATCCCCGCGAACGTCGCCAGCATGAAAGTTGCTCCGGCCAAGTCCGAAGGCGCGCCAAGAATTGTTTTTGCAGCCCTCGATTCCGGCATCGCCCGCGAACTGGAGCCTCAATTTGCCGACGCCGGCTGCGCCGTTGTTTCCAACTCCAGCGCCCTGCGCATGCAGTCCGACGTCCCGCTGGTGATTCCCGAGGTCAATGGCGACCACATTCGTCTGATCGAAAAACAATCCTGGCGCAGCAAATCGGGAGGATATGTTGTCACCAATCCGAACTGCTCCGCGATCGGACTGGTGCTGGCGCTCGCTCCGTTGCATCGTGCGTTCACGCTGGAGACCGTCATGGCGGTCACCATGCAGGCGGTGAGCGGCGCAGGATATCCCGGCGTAGCTTCACTCGACATCCTGGGCAACGTGATTCCCTACATCGCGAACGAAGAAGAAAAGATGGAAGAGGAGACCCAAAAGTTGCTGGGAACGCTGAATGGCGCGCGCATCGACCCGGCGCCGTTTGCCATGAGCGCGCAATGCAATCGTGTCGCAGTCGAAGATGGCCATACCGAGTCGATCGCTATCAAGCTGAAGAAAAAGGCCACAGCCGAGGAAATCATCGCCGCTTGGAACGATTTTCGCGACGAACCGCAGCGACTGCGTTTACCAAGCGCGCCCGAGCAACCGGTGGTGTACATGACTGCCCCGGACCGTCCCCAGCCTCGTTTCGATTGCGACTTGGGCGCCGGCATGACCACGGCGGTCGGCCGCTTGCGCAAATGCAATGTCCTCGACTGGAAGTTTACGGTTCTATCGCACAACACCATTCGTGGTGCGGCTGGAGCTGCTCTGCTGAATGCCGAACTGCTCAAGGCGAAGGGGTATCTAGGGTGATAGGGAAATCCACCGCAGAGGCAGGTCTCGGTTCCAGTGTAGAGACGGGGCTTGCCCGGTCTTCGTCGTGGGAGACGCGGCAAGCCGCGTCTCTACGGGAAACCGGGTCTGCGAGCCGCAAGGAGCCCCCCCGCCCATGATTGTCATGAAGTTCGGCGGGACCTCCGTACAAGACGCAAAAGCGATTGACCGAGTGGCGCACATCGTCCAAGGCCGGTTGGCGGACCGTCCGGTGGTGGTGGTCAGTGCCATGGCCAAGGTCACCGATTCCCTGCTTGCCATGGGAAAGGCGGCCGGAGGCGGCGATCGCAAGGCGGCCCTCAAGA
Source organism: Terriglobia bacterium (assembly GCA_020073525.1). Lineage (GTDB taxonomy): Bacteria > Acidobacteriota > Terriglobia > Terriglobales > Acidobacteriaceae > Acidiflorens. Next base: position 4,272 of record JAIQFA010000010.1, on the reverse strand, counting down.
TGGCGCGCGCCTTGCGTGAGCGCCACTACGACACTGCCGGAGAACTGCTCGGCACGGCCCTGTTCACTGAATTTCACGGCGATCTGGGCGCCGACTTCGAAGATCTGGATGAATTGTTGCGTGGCATCGGGGCGGTGGGAGAAATCACTCCGCGCACCTACGACTACGTTGCCTCGTTCGGCGAGGTGCTTTCGAGCAAGATCGTCGCCGCCGCTTTCGTCGCCCGCGGATTGCCCGGTGCGCACATCGATTCGCGCCAGTGTCTGCTCACGGACAGCGCCTATACCCGCGCGGTTCCTCAATTCGAAGAAACCAACGAGCGCCTGCGGAAAAAAGTCCAGCCCCTGATCGACGCCCTTAAGGTTCCGGTAATGGGCGGGTTCATTGGTTCGAATCGAGCCGGCATCACCACTACCATCGGCCGCGGCGGCTCGGATTTTTCGGCGGCGATTTTTGGCGCCGGCCTCAATGCTGAGCGCATCGAAATCTGGACTGACGTCGACGGCATGATGACCACCGACCCGCGCCTTTGCCCGGAGGCGCGCCGCATCAAGGTCATCAGCTTTGACGAAGCTGCAGAACTGGCCTACTTCGGCGCCAAGGTTCTGCATCCTGCAACCGTGCTGCCCGCGATCCAGCAGAACATTCCGGTTTACGTTCTCAACTCGCTGAACCCAACCTGCGAAGGGACGAAAGTCACGGCCCGCGCGCCGCGCTGCACGAATATTTTCAAAGCCATCGCGCTCAAGAAAAAAATCACGCTCGTAGAAGTCGCCGCGCCGCGCCGTCTGCTGGTGCGCGGATACTTGAAGTCCATCTTTGAGGCCTTCGATAAGCACGAAGTCGCGGTGGACGTGGTTTCGACATCCGAGGTCAGCGTCTCGGTGACGGCCGAGACTAACGAAGCCATCCCGGCACTGGCCGCCGACCTGGCGAAACTGGCGGATGTGAAGTACGAGGGGCGGAAGGCGATCGTCTGTCTGGTGGGCGAGAATCTGCGCGAAACTCCCGGAATCGCCGCCAAAGTCTTCGGCATCTTAGAGGACGTGAAGATTCGCATGATCTCGCAGGGTGCGTCCGAAATTAATCTTACCTTCGTGATTGAAGAAGACGACGCGGCGGAAGTAGTCCGACGCTTACATCACGCATTTTTCGCCGAAGCTGATCCGGAAGTATTTGCATGAGGAATTGCCTGACCATGCAAAGAACATCCACCACAGGGGAAACAGAGGATCACAGGGGAAACCATGGTCCGTTCGCCTTCCCCTGTGCTCCTCTGTGCCCCCTGTGGTTGCCCTTAAGGTTTTAGCATGAATCTTCTAATTCTCGGCCGAGGGAAGACAGGGTATCTAGTTGCGGAAGTGGCGCGGGCGCGGCGGCATCATGTGCGCGTTCTTTCCGCCGCCGAGAACGCTGGATCGAGCGCTCTGACGCCGGATGGGCTCGCTACTGCAGATGTAGTAATCGACTTCACCACACCGACGGCGGCCGTGGCTAATGCCGAGGCCTGCATCCGCGCGAAGAAACACATCGTGGTCGGAACCACCGGCTGGTACGACCAGGTGCCGCGCTTGCGCGAAATGGTGCTTTCCGCACAAACGGGATTTCTCTACGGATCAAATTTCTCCATCGGCGTAAACCTGTTCTTCGAAATTGCCGCGACGGCGGGCGCTGCGCTCAAGTTCGACTACTCGGGGCAGATCTTTGAGCGTCACCATGAGCACAAGAAGGACGCGCCTTCGGGCACTGCCATCACCATCCAGAAGATTGTGCGCGAGTCTGGCGGCCAGGAAGTTGAGATCGTCTCCTTTCGCGAAGGTGACGCGGTTGGCATGCACGAGTTGGTCTTCAATTCATCTGCCGACCGAATCTATCTCTGCCACGATGCCAAGTCGCGACAGGGGTTTGCGGAGGGCGCCGTCCGCGCCTCCGAGTGGCTAGCGGGGAAAACAGGGTTCTACGAGTTCCGCGAGGTCTGGCGCGAGCTGTAGCGAAAGTCCAGAGCTGCTTTGGCCACCGATAACTGCCGAGCTTCGCTCGGCTGGACGGGCGAGGCGCCCGTCTCCACACCAACATCCACACCAACAAACCCTGCTCATGCAAGCGTGTGCGAGAAGAGTTATGCTTTAGCCATGCAACTACGAGGATGTGGCACCGCTCTCGTCACTCCGTTCTCCCAGGACGGCGCGGTCGACGAAAATGCACTGCGCAATCTGGTTGCCTGGCAGGTGGAGTCAGGCATCGACTTCCTGGTTCCCTGCGGCACCACGGGAGAAACGCCCACGCTCACCCACGATGAGTGGCTGCGCGTCATCGACGTGACCATCGAAGTCGTCGCCGGACGCGTACCGATCGTAGCCGGCGCGACTTCCAACTCGACGCAGGAGGCAGTCGCCAAAGCGAAAGAAGTGGCAGCGCGCCCCGGCGTCAACGCCATCCTGACCGCATCGCCGTACTACAACAAGCCGACGCAGGAAGGCCAATATCGGCACTTCCGTGCGATCGCCGAAGCGGTTGACAAGCCCGTGATCCTCTACAACGTGCCGGGGCGCACCTCGGCCAATCTTGAACCCGCAACCTTGGCGCGGCTGACCGAGGTCCCGAATATCGCTGGAGTGAAGGAAGCCAGCGGCAACATGACGCAAATCGCAGAGGTGCTGAACTTGGTGCCCGAAAGTTTCGTGGTGCTCTCCGGCGACGACGCCGTCACTTTGCCGGTGATCGCGCTCGGCGGTGTGGGCGTCATCTCGGTAGCGTCCAACGAAATTCCGCGCGAAATGGCGGAGATGACGCGCGCCGCCCTGAACAACGACTGGCACACGGCACGTACCCTCCATCGCAAATATCTTCCGCTGATGCAGGCCAACTTCATCGAATCGAGTCCGCTGCCGGTGAAGGCTGTCCTGGCAATGATGGGCAAGGTCGAGGAGGTCTACCGCCTGCCCCTGCTTCCGATGCGCCGCGACACGCGATCAAAGTTGCAGAAAATCGCAACCGACGCCGGGTTGATTACCCGGTCTGCCGCTCCGCCAGCCCCAGCGTCGGAATTCTACGTTTATGAAAATTGGGCCGCGGGCCCGCATAAGGCGATTCTGCACCGCGCCAGCTGTGGGCAGTGCAGTTCCGGCAAAGGACGCCCTACCGGACACGACCCCAATCATTCGCGCTGGCACGGGCCGTACGGCAATCTGCCCGAGGCACGCGAAGCGACTCATCAGATGCCCGGGGTTCTGATCCGCAGCGAATGCAAGTGTGTGGCGTAAGAGCAGCTACTAGCTTCTAGCTGTTAGCTTAATCCAACTGAAACTTGTCATCCTGAGCGAAGCGAAGGACCTGCTGTTTTGTCGGCAGCGTTGGAAAACGCAGGTTTGAGGGTAGTGCTTTACATCAACTTCCTATGTCAGATTCGCTATCCACATTGCAGTCGTCGATTGAACGCCTATCGACGAACGAGAAGTTCGACAATGCCGAAGCCCGTCGCACCTTTCTCGACTTTCGTTCCGCCCTGACTTGCGGCGAAATTCGCGCCGCTGAGAAAGTCGCTGGCCGCTGGGTCGTCAATGCCTGGGTCAAGCAAGGCATCCTGCTCGGCTTCCGACTTGGCGAGCTCAAAGAAATGTCGGACGGCGACGTGCTCTCCTTCGTCGACAAGGACACCTTCCCTGCCCGCCGCCTCACTCTCGCCGACCGCATTCGCTTGGTGCCGGGTGGCTCTTCTATCCGCGAAGGAGCCTACGTCGCGCCGTCGGTCATCTGCATGCCTCCCATGTTCATCAACGTCGGGGCTTACGTGGATGAAGGCTCGATGATCGACTCGCATGCCCTGGTCGGCTCTTGCGCGCAGATTGGCAAACGCGTGCACGTGAGCGCCGCTGCGCAGATTGGAGGCGTTCTCGAACCCGTCAATGCCGCCCCGGTCGTCATTGAAGACGATGTGCTGATCGGCGGCAATTGCGGAGTCTACGAAGGCACGCTGGTTCGCGCCCACGCGGTCTTGGGAGCGGGAACGATTCTTACCCGATCCACCCCGCTCTACGATTTGGTGCGCGGTGAGGTCTACCGCGCATCAGGTGAGCGGCCGCTGGAAGTCCCGGAGAATGCAGTGGTCGTGCCCGGCTCGCGTGCGGTAAAAAAGGGCAAGGGCGCGGAATGGGACCTGTCTCTCTACACGCCGGTGATCGTGAAGTATCGCGACGAGAAGACCGAGCGCGGGATCGAACTGGAAGACTGGCTGCGTTAAAGCTGCATCCGCCTCCTCCACGTTGCCCCCTG
>JAIQFA010000086.1 GCA_020073525.1 Terriglobia bacterium | reverse complement strand
CAGTCTGGACCGCTTCAATATTGCAGTGCGGATTCAGGGCCTCGAGTTTCCGGGAGCCCGAAACCTGGAGATGTTGGAATGGAAGGCCAAAGCCGAAGCGTATCTTGCGAAACACAAGGCTCTCCCCGTCTAGAATGTTAGCCATGGCCGGCGCCCCATCCTTCCGTCGCGCCTTTTGCGACGGAGGGTGGGGACTTTGACTTCTTTCCGAGCCCAAGATTTTTCGCGCATTCCTGTCAACCCCCCGTTTTCACGATTTTTCCCGTAACTCGCTGCATTGGCTGGCGAAATAAAGTCCGAAAAGTTGGCGGGGTGGGTAGGTCCGAATTGATATAATAGAAATAGAACAGAAAAGGGTGCGGATCACTCGCACCCTTTTTTATTGGGGGTTCCTGTAAGAAATGGAACCTGCCTCCATCACTGCCAGCGTCCAGGTTCTACACCTAACGACTGACGACTAAGTCGTTAATTTATGAATATGTTATAGATAAGTTGTTATTTTTGAATATTTTAGCGGAAGCTGCCCGGCTAACTCTATGATTCTAATAGAAGCCTTAGGCGTAACTCCTTATTTTTTAATATTTTACGATAACTCGTTTAGAAACAATATTTTAGCAAAAAAATGGGGGGAGGGGGTACCCCCAGAGCAACTCGGCATCTCCCCGCAGACGCAGAGACTCTTGCATTCGCTCTAGAATAATTCCCATGTTCGTCCTTGCCTCCGCCTCGCCGCGTCGCCAAGAATTGCTGCGCAACGCCGGCATACCGTTTGACGTTCAGCCTGCGCACATTTCCGAAGATCCGTTGCCGGGAGAGACTCCACAGGCTTGCGCCGAGCGGTTGGCGCGAGAGAAAGCGCTGGCGATTGCGCAGAAACGACCAAACGAGGCCGTGCTCGGGGCCGACACAGTCGTTGTCGTTGACGGCGAACTTCTCGGCAAGCCGTCCAACTCCGACGATGCCGCGCGCATGCTGCGGCGGCTTTCCGGGCGCACACACCAGGTGATTACAGGAGTGTGCTTAGTGGTCAACGGGGAGTGCTCGGTGGGCAGTGAAACCACATCCGTCGTGATGTCGGAAATCTCCGAAGCTGAAATTGCCGAGTACGTTGGCACTGGCGAACCGATGGATAAAGCGGGCGCGTATGCAATTCAGGGGATCGCATCCCGCTGGATTCCTCGCATCGAGGGGGATTACAGCAACGTGGTGGGACTGCCAGTGGCGCTGGTCTGGCGGATATTGCGGCAGGCAGGGGCTATCTAGCTTAGATTTACGATTGTTCCAGCAGTTCGCGGACAGGAGTGTCCGCGCCACACGGACTACGGTTTCTTCTCTTCGGCGTCTTCGCCTTCTTTTACGGCGGACTTAAAGTTCTTGATACCTTCGCCCAAGCCCTTGCCCAGACTGGCGAGTTTGCTCGGTCCGAAGATCAGTAGCGCAACCGCAAGAAGCAAGAGAATCTCAGGCAATCCCAGTTTTCCCGGCATAAAAACCTCCAGCGGGGTTGCCCGGCGCCCCTGACGGGCGCAGCATCACTCTTCGCTCTACGGACCCCAAATTGAATTCTAGGTTAGTGTGGACCCTGAGGTCAAAGGTGCCAGTGATAACTGTCACAGAAGAGTGTGAGAACTATCACGTAGGGGGCCTTCCGCCTTGGGCATCCAGCCCCTAAAGGGCATTCTGACGCGGAGAATTCCGGCATCGCTAAAGCTAAAGCGATGCCCTGATACGAAACTAGACCCTTCCAGCAAACGGTCAGGCCAGCTCAATTAGCCCGGCAATCAGGGCGGCACGGCGCGGCAGCTCCGAGATCAGGATGTGCTCATGTGTGGCATGCGCTCCGTCGCCTACGGCGCCGAGACCGTCCAAGGTTGGGATTCCCAATCCCGCGGTGAAATTGCCATCCGAGCCGCCGCCCACGGCGGCCTCGCCGAGCTTCCATCCCAAGTCGCGCGCGAGGGCGGAGGCCTGGGCGTACAGCGCTGCCACTCCGGCGGTGCGCTCCATCGGAGGACGATTGATGCCGCCGGTGATCTCGACTTTGCATTTGCGATTGAAGGGACGCAGGCTGCGGATTTTCTTATCGATTCCGGATGCGTCTTTCAGGCGCGCGATGCGGACATCGACCTGCGCCGACGCCTCGGCCGGAACCACGTTGGTTCGCGAGCCCCCGCTCACGATCCCGACATTTATTGTCAAGCCCTTCTTCAGATCGGTGAAGCTGGAGACTTTCTCAATTTGCCGGGCCAGTTCGAGAATTGCGTTTACGCCTTTCTCGAAATCGAGGCCAGCATGAGAAGCCTTACCGGTTACTTTGATCTGGTACTCGCCAACTCCTTTGCGCGCAGTTTTCACGGCGCCCTGCCGTCCGTAGGAAGGCTCGAGCACGAGCACGGCCGCCGCTTTTTTCGCCAGCGACTCGGTGATCGCCCGTGACGAATCGCTGCCTACCTCTTCGTCGGAGACCAGGAGCACGGTCACGGGACGCGGCAGTGCGCCATCCCGTTCTTTGCCATGCCACGCTTGCAGCGCGGCGAGCGCGTGCAACATCAGGGCAATGCCGGATTTCATATCGAGGACGCCGGGGCCAGTCAGTTTGTCGTCCATGATCCGGCAGGGCATGGTGGCGAGCGTGCCCAGCGGATAGACGGTGTCGTAGTGGCCGAGCAGCAACACGGGCTTGGCCGACTTGCCGGCGAAGTTCACCTGCAAGTGGTTGCCAAAGTCCTTCGCGAGGTGGAGGCGCACTTCGCCGCCGAGCTGGGAAAATTTCTCCGCGACCGACTCTGCAACGCGGTCCACGGCAGTTTTGTTGTCGCTGGGAGATTCAATTTCGACCAGTTCGCGGATGGTCGAAACGATCTCGTCGCGGCGCTCGCTGAAATAGGAGAGGCGACGCTGGGCTTCGGCGCTGGAGTGTGCGGATGCTTTGCTGGAAACCGAATTCACGATCGACTGTCCCTCGGAGGCCGTAGCCCTTTCATAGAGCCACGTTATCAAGCTATCGCATCAATAGCCATACAGGATAGTTGGTGAAATCGCCTGTTGCGCCAACGATAGTGCGCCGGCGCTCCGAAGTTCGGAAACGACGCAGAATCAGGCAGTGGGGCAGTTTGAACTGCATTACTACCCAGAATCATGCTTTCTTGACAATCTCTGGAACGTGCTCCGCCAGCAATTGTTCGAATGCTCCCCGCTGCTCGGTATTCTGAAAGACTCGCTTTGGAATTATGGTGAACGTTTGGGAGCCCCAGTAGAGTACATAAGAATAAGCATCTACCAGCACTCGCGAATAGATACTCCACTCCAGATGGGAGTCGATGTGCGCCGTCTGGAAGTGGATGCCCTCCGGCGAAAACGTGAGTGAATATTCGTCGCGGAACTTCGGCTGATGGCGAAAAGCCAAAGGCGGGATGATGAGAAAAGCGACAACGAGAATGACGCCGAAGACAGCTGAAGCTCCAACAAGCAGCACGCCGAACCAATGCGAACTCGGTGAGCGCCAAAAGTATGCGCCGAGGACCGCGAGCCCAACGGCCATGACGATGTCGAGCCGAGGACGGAGGCGTGATGCATAGTGAGAACGCATCGCTCGCACGATGTCACTCTTCAGGTAGCGGAAAGAAAGGCTAACAGTTGAATTGGCCACGGACTTGATTCTAACGCGACGGCGTAGGCTAACTGTCGAAACATCGCCTTTACGCCAACAATCGCATGGAGAGTGCCTCCAGCTTTTCCATCGTTCGCGCCATGATCTCGTCGGGGGATCCCTTGGCAACGATCGGCAGCAGCAAGCCGAGTTCTTTGTAGAACTGGATCAGAGGTGCGGTGCTTCGTTCGTAGGCTTCCAGACGCACGGTGATGGCTTCGGGACGGTCGTCTTCGCGCTGAAAGAGGTGACCGCCGCAGCGATCGCACACGCCTCCCACCTTTGGCGGCCTTTCCGTGACATGGAAAACCGACTTGCACTTCTCGCAGGTGCGGCGGCCACTCAGGCGCTGGATAATGTCGTCCAGCGGCAGTTCGTAGTCCACCACGGCGCTGAGCGAGAGCTCTTCCTTCTCCATCAACTCTTTCAGGGACTCGGCTTGGCCGAGCGTGCGCGGAAATCCGTCGAGGATGAAGCCGCCGCAATTGACGATACAGTCGCTGCGCTCGCGCACCATTTCCCACACAGTAGAATCCGGCACCAGTTCGCCGCGGCGCATATATTCCAGTGCCGCCCGCATCGCCGGGGACTGACTACAGCTACTCTGCATCCCCGCCGCCCGGAAGGCGTCACCGGTCGAGAGATGGCATGCACCGAGACGCTCCGTCAGAAGCTCGGCCTGAGTACCTTTGCCTACGCCGGGCGCCCCCAAAAGAATCAGACGCCAGGGATTCTTGCGTTCCGCGGGAACAGCTGAGCATTCTGCCGAAGGTCCTTGCAACCAGGCTGCGCGATCGCTCTTGGCTGGTGTGCTCATGCCTATGAATCTACGCACGGCTGAGCCGCTTGCAGTGATCCTCATCACATAGCGAGCGGACGGCAAGCAGTCTGGAAATGCCCGTAGACGACCCGGTTCCGGGTCTACTGGTTTGGTGATCACAGGCACTTACGGTGCGCTGGAGACCGCAGATCCCTCGCTTCGCCCGGGATGACAATTTATGGAAGGTTTACGTTGTGCCCCAGATCTCCCCAATCACGCGTTGGAAGTTTGCGCCCAGGACTTTCTCGATCGTTGACGCGGACTGGCCGCGCTTGGCGAGTTCGGTGGCGATGACTTCCATGTGATCGGGTCCGTTGAGATCGGGCACGTAGGGATAGCGATCCTCGCCGGGGGCGCCGATACCGAGTTGCTTGCGGCGCGCAATGTCTTTGTCGAAAGCCGCTTTTTGCTCGGGGGTCAGAACAGTTTTCTGAATCGCGCCATCGGATCCGATGCCCACGTGATCCGCTCCGCATACGTTGATGGCGTGGACGAGGTGATTGAGCACGTGGTCGCGCGTGGGCACTGTCGGCGAAGCCACCACATAAGGCATGAGATAGACGCCGAAATAGCCACCGCGGTCGGCGAGCGCCTTCAGAATGTCGTCGGGCTTGCTGCGGGGATGAGGATAGATGGCGGCGCATCCGGAATGCGAGATCAGAACTGGCTTCTTCGATTCGGCGATGCCTTCGGCGGTGGTGCGGTATCCGCTGTGACTGAGGTCGACGGCGATTCCGAGGTCGTTCATCTTCTTGACGGCAGCGACGCCCGCCTTGCTGAGACCGGCATTGCCGGGTTCGAGGCATCCATCCCCGAAGTTGCTGCGATTGTTGTAAGTGAGCTGCATGATGCGCACGCCGAGTTGCCGGAACATCTCGAAGCGTTCGGGTTTTTCCTCCAAGAACGCGGTGTACTGGAACCCGGGCATGATCCCGATCTTGCTTTCGCGCTTGGCGCAGAGGATGTCGGAGTGCCGGCGCACGATCATGAACACTTCGGGATGCAGTTCGACGAGCGCTTCGACGGCAGCGATATTGCCGACCGTACCCTCGAAGGTAGTTTCCGAGATAGTGAAGTTGATGGCGGTAATGCCCGATTGCCGGACCGTTGCGAGGACATCGGGTGCGGGCGGCATGTCCATGTCGACCAGCGGGCCACAGAGCGAATCGATGACGATGGCGTTCTTGTAGAGGGCTGCGACAGAAGCGGCATCGTCCTCCGGCGGAGCAAGCGATCGAGCGAACAGGCGCGGGGCCAGCAGCGCCGCGGCAGATATTTTGAGAATACCGATATTAAAGTCGCGACGATGCACGGGCGTAGCTCCTGCGGGATTCTAGCGCATGGAGGGGACTTAGTGCCCAGACTCCGATATCTGCCTTCCCGTAGAGGCGCGGCTTGCCGCGTCCAAGAAAGACGGGGCAAGCCTCGTCTCTACAGTTAGAAGGATTCCCCGAACGCCGTCAGTGGGCGTCCCAGCTCTGCGGGACATTCACATAGGAACGATCGAGCTCAGCGACCGATGCGCAACCGAGCAACCTCAGAGTGCGGTCGAGATCGGTGCGCAGAATCTGGATGGCGCGATTCACACCGGCCTCTCCGGCAGCGGCGAGCCCATAGGCGTAGGCGCGCCCGCAGAGCACGGCGCGGGCGCCGAGGCAGAGGGCCTTGACGATGTCGGTGCCGCGGCGAATGCCTCCATCCATAAGGATTTCGGTCTGGCCATGAACAGCTTTCACAACCTCGGGCAATGCCCGCAGAGAGGAGGAAACGCAATCGAGCTGGCGCCCGCCATGGTTGGAGACGGAAATTCCCGCAGCGCCTTCATCGACGGCGCGGCGCGCGTCGTCTCCGGTGAGGACGCCTTTAACGACGATAGGGCCTTTCCACAATTCGCGAATCCACTTCATGTCGCTCCAGGTTACGGTGGACTCAGCAAGAGCGGCGGCGACATCGATGAGCGGCATGGGTCCCTTGCCGGGGATTACAACATTAGGCAGGGCTGGTACGCCGCCATCCAGCAGAAAACTTGCGAGCCATCCCGGGCGCAAGAGAATTTGCGGAAGAAAGGGCAGTTTTTCGAAGGGGCCGCCGCTGATGAGTTCCTTCATGCCATTGCGGAAGTCACGCTCGCGGATTCCGGCGACGGGGGAATCAATGGTGACGACGAGCGCGGAAAAGCCGGCGACACGCGCGCGTTCGATCGCAGCCTCGGCGGCGCCGCGGCCACCCATCAGGTAGAGCTGATAGAAAACGGGTCCGGTCGATGCGGCTTTGACATCTTCTAACTTGTGTCCCGATATGGTGGAAAGAATGTAAGCGGTGCCCGCCTTGCCGGCGGCACGAGCGGCGCCCACTTCGCCCACGGGATGCATGAGGCGGCTGTAGCCAACCGGGGCGAGCAGGAAGGGGAGAGCGAGATCGAAGCCGAGAACGCGGGTGCACAGATTGCAATCGGCGAACGCGACCGCATGTCGCGGACGGAAGGTGACATCGTCATACACGCGGCAGTTTTCACGGAGCGTGACTTCCCCTTCCGCGCCGCCATCCAGATAGTCGAAGACGGCACGGGGCACGCGGCGCTTGGCGATGCCGCGAAAATCAGAGATCGAAACCACGCGGGGAGAGGCGACGGAGCGGGCGGATTGAGTCATTCCTTTGTGCCGGTGTCGAGAAAGTCGTTAAAGCAGGATGATGGTACCACCGATGAAAAGCAGCTGAGAAATTTCCACTTGCTTCAAGAACCCCATCGTTTTCCGCTAAACTGATACCCACCGAGGGGTCTAACCACTTGTATAAACTCTGGTCGTTTTTGAACCGCCATATCTCTGTCTGTCTTTTTCTGTTGTTCACTATCGCCGCGATTGCTCAGCCGGTTCCTCCGGAACTCGTGAATGGGCTGAAATGGCGCTTGATCGGGCCTTTCCGCGGCGGACGAGTGGCTGCTGTCGCCGGAGTGCCGGGCGAACCGACAACTTTCTATTTCGGCGCGGTGAATGGCGGAATCTGGAAAACAACCGATGCGGGAATGGTGTGGACGCCGATTTTTGACGGCCAGCCCGTGGCCTCGATCGGCGCGTTGGCGGTCGCTCCCTCCGACCCTAAAACCATTTATGCCGGCACCGGGGAGAGTGACATTCGTGAGGATCTCTCTACCGGCACCGGCGTCTACAAGTCCACCGACAGTGGCGCCACGTGGATTCACACCGGCCTGGAGGACACGCGCCAGATCAGCCGGATCATGATCGATCCGCACGAGGCAAACATCGTCTACGTTGGCGCGCTGGGACATGCGTATGCATCGAACGAACAGCGCGGAGTCTATAAATCCGTGGACGGAGGATCGCACTGGACAAAGGTTCTCGATCTCGGCTCGGAGATCGGAGTTTCCGATCTGGCGATGGCCTCGGCTGCGCCACAGCTCCTGTTTGCTGGAGCGTGGCACACGCAGCGTCCGCCATGGAGTTCGTATGCTCCGACCGATGGACCCGGCAGCGGCCTATACCGTTCGCAAGATGCCGGCAAGACGTGGTCGCGTCTCGACGGAAACGGGCTACCGGAAGGCGATTGGGGGCGCGTGGGGGTTGACGTTGCGCCGGATGGCAAGCGCGTGTACGCCCTGATCGAGGTCAAGAAATCCGAGTCAAAACAATCCGGACTCTATCGCTCTGACGATGGAGGCAACACCTGGGTGCTCGCCAACGCCGATTCTCGTCTGACCAGCCGGGCGTGGTACTTCAATCGCGTCACCATCGATCCGCAGAATCCCGATGTGATCTACATGCCGAATATCGCACTGTATCGGTCGGAGGACGGCGGAAAAACAATATCGGTTCTGCGCGGCGCGCCGGGTGGGGATGATTATCACCAGCTCTGGATCGATCCGAAGAATTCCGCCAGCATGGTCCTCGGAACCGACCAGGGAACCACGGTCAGCCTCAATCGCGGTCAGACCTGGAGCAGTTGGTACAACCAGCCCACGGGGCAGTTCTACCATGTGACTACCGACAACCAGTTTCCGTACACGGTTTATGGCGCGCAGCAGGATAGCGGAGCAGCCGCGGTGGCGAGCCGTACCGACCACGCTCAGATCACGCCGCGGGACTGGATTACCGCCGGCCCCAGCGAGAGTGGGTACCTGGTGGTCGATCCGAAGAATCCCGACATCGTGTACCTGAGTGGAACTTATGGTCCCATCGCCCGCTTCAATAAGCGCACGGGCCTTAGCCAAGACATCACTCCATGGCCTGCATTTGCGTGGGACACGGAGCTCAATCAGCGCAAATACCGCGACCCCTGGACGCCAGCACTGGTTCTCTCCCCCGCTGACTCGACCTCCCTGTATCTCGGAACGCAGTATGTGATGAAGACGGTCGATGGCGGCTTGCACTGGGAAACCATCAGCCCCGATCTCACGGGGTCCACCCCCAATGTGCAAGAAACACATGATGCAGAAGGCAAGAAACCGCCGACTACCGAGAGCGCGAAACGCGGCGGCTATGGAGTCGTGTTCACGATCGCGCCATCGCCGCTCAACCGCGATCTGATCTGGGCTGGAAGCGACACCGGATTAATTCACGTGACCCGCGACGGTGGAAAGACTTGGAAAAATGTCACCCCGCCGGGCCTGAGCGACTGGAGCAAGATCTCGCTGGTGGAAGCTTCGCATTTTGATCCCGCCGTCGCCTATGCGGCCGTCGATCGCGGACGCCTCGACGATCGGACACCCTACATCTATCGCACGCATGACTACGGGGCGACCTGGCAACTGGTCACAAACGGCCTTGCTGCTCCAGCGTTCCTGCGCGCCGTTCGCGAAGACCCGCAGAGCAAGGGACTCCTCTTCGCCGGAACCGAATTCGGCGTTTACGTATCGTTTGACGACGGCGACCGTTGGCAGTCTTTGCAGTTGAACCTGCCGGTCACGGGGATTCGCGATCTAGCGATCCACGGCGACGACCTGATCGCGGCCACGTTCGGGCGTTCTTTCTGGATTCTCGACAACATCACGCCGCTTCGCCAGGCGCAGGCGCTGGCTGCGAAACGAGCGATCGGTCCGTGGCTTTACCGTCCGGCCGCGGCGGTGCGCGTCGACAACGATTCTTTTTCTGGCACGCCGATTCCGCCCGAGGAACCAACGGCGGAAAATCCTCCGAGTGGCGCGATGATCGACTATTTCCTTCCATCTCCGGCAAGCGCCGTGCGGCTCGAAGTTTTCGATGCGCAGGAAAATCTCGTGCGAAAGTTTTCATCGGAAGACAAAAACTCGGGAAAACACGCGCCGCTTCCCGTCGCCGAGCGGTGGTTTCCGAAGCCCGAGGTTCTCGAGAAGACTGCCGGAATGCACCGTTTTGTCTGGAACCTGACATGGGGCAGCTCCGGCGGCCCGAGCGCGGATGAGGACTCTGAGTACCGCAACCCCAGCGGACCGAAGGCTGCGCCGGGAATCTACAAGGTCCGATTGACGGTCGATGGGAAGACGCAGGAAGAATCGCTGAAGGTCATCATGGATCCGCGGTCGCCCGCGACTCCGGAAGAACTCGCGCAGCAACTGCAATTGGGCCGAGAGATTTTTGGAGAAACCGTCGAAGCGCGCCGCGCCCAGGCCGAGATCGGCTCCGTGCAGAAGCAGTTGACAGAATTGCAGAAGCAGCCAGCGGCACAAACTTTGCCGGTTAAGTCGTCGCTCGCGGATGTTCAATCCGCAATCGGAAAGATTCTGCTGACCAGGGAACAGGCAACCGGGGAGGGTTCCGGACTGCAGGATGCATACACGGGCCTGGCGTCCGCCCTCCGAGTAGTCGAAGGCGGAGACCGGGCTGTGCCTTCGCAGGCGATTGCCGTCTACAGGGAGTCAAGCAAAGAAGTGAAAGCGCGGCTGGCGGAATGGGCTCAATTCAAACAGACGAAGCTGGTGCAACTTAACCAGAAACTGCGTGAAGCCAACCTCGCTCCTATTGCAATCGCTGAGATTGAGCGCGAGGCCGAATTCCTGATGTCCGAGTAGCGTCTGACTAGGTACCGACCAAACCCTTTAACCACGGGGCACACAGAGGTGCACGGGGGAACTCCGGGACTTAGTCAGCCTCTTCCCTGTACGCGCAGATCATAACGTCTTCAGATACTCGATAATCTGGTAGCGCTCTTCATCGGACAGCTTGCGGCCAATCACGCCGTTGCCTTTTGGACCGTCGTTGAACTCATGGCCTGCATTCGAATTGCCGGGCAGATCGGTGCGGAACTCAGAGGCACCCTTGAGCGGATCGGTATTGAGGCCAAGCTTGACGGGGTCGTACCACTTGTTCCCAAGATAGAAGACCTTAGGCCGCTCAGAAACCGGCGACAGCAGCGCAAACAGGTTGGGAACAGAGCCGTTGTGAAGATAAGGAGGAGTAGCCCAGATTCCGTTATGCGGCCGCGCCTTGTACTTCAGGGGCGCCAGAAGCGCATTTTCGCGGAAACCGTTCCACTCTTGTTGCTGTTCGGGTGAGAGCTTGAGTTCCGTGTATGCCTGGTCGATCACCTGCTGTGTGATGTACTTGAGCCCCTCGGTGGCAGCAATGGTTCCCTTGCCCAGCGGTCCACTGTCGGCGGTCCGCCTGGCAAAATTCTCCGCTTCCTTCGGATCGGTCCCAATCTCAGCCAGCGGAATCATGGTTACCTTGAAGAATTGTCTTCCCGCGCTGTTCGTGAAGTTTGTCCAATGCTCAGGCTTGCGACCCTCGTCCGAATACATGGGCGGCTGGTGGCAGTGCAGGCATAGTTCGTTGTAGAGTGTTTCGCCCTTGGCAGCCTTGTCAAGATCGATCTTCCCCAGAACATCCGCGGGCCATTTGGGCGACCAGACGCCTTTTCCAGGTGCGTCGCCTCCGAGCAACAGTTCGATCTCGCGGAGATTCTCGACTCGGATAGTGTTCTGAAACTGTTCGCCGGGGTAACCGACGAGGTTGATGCGCGATCGCACGCCCAGCGCCTCGCCGACATTTCTTCCCATCGGCTGCTGAATGGAGCCGTTGTACTGCACCCAGTCCATCCACGATGCGTCCCAGATCGGCGGGAAGTTTACGGGACCATCACCAACCACCAGGTTCTTGTTGTTGTTCAGCTCCGTTCCAAAAACAAAGTTGCCGATTCGAGCCAGCGCGTCGGTGCGGCCGTAACCTTCAGGAGTCGGAAAGAGATGGAGCGTCGATTTGAACTCGGTGAAGCTGGTATCGAGATAGTACTTGAGCGCCTTACGCAAGAGAACTTGATCGGCGTGCGAGTGGTTGGGCCCGAGCACCCGGTTCGCAAATCTGCGAAAGCGCGCAGGATCGTAGTAAGTCCAGGTCACGGCAAGACCGATCGCCTCAGTGAACTTCTGCAAATCGATCAGCGACGGTCCCGCCTCGATCCGGATCGCCTTTTTGCCATAGAACAATTCGCCCGTATGGCAAGCCGCGCAAGTTAGGCCGAGCACCACACTCTTCTGCCCCGTGTAGGGATCCACGAAACGATCGTCGCGTGCGAATCCAACCGGCAGGCCGTCCGGATTCTGCTCGTAGGAGGAATCTGGGATAAAGCCGAAGCCTTGGAGGTAGGAATTGTCCTTAAACGGCGGCGCGCCTCCAATGGTAAGACGCGGCTGCTCGAGCGCAAGAAACCATGCGTAGGGTAGAAGCTCACTGCCTTGTGCCGTGTGGTAATAACTATGACGCTGGTCATCCGTCCAGTTCTGCCACAGCCATGCAACTTCCGTCGGCCTGTCGATCTTCGGAACTTCGAGGCTGTTGTGTATGGTGAAAACCGCAACTGCTAATGCGAACAGGCCCAATAGAGCCAGAAGTGCCATCACGGTGATCATGCTCGGACGTCTAAGCAGCGGTCGTTTAGCTGGAGCAATCGGCGGCTGCTGGATCAGCGGTCGCGGCGCCAGTTCGCAGGAGTTCTCCTGTTCTGCAACGTATTGCTGCGGCAGATTCTTCGGCCGGTAATCCGCCACGTCGCGCATCCGCTCAAGAACGCTCTGGTGAAGATGGACGCCGTCTTCAATAAACCGCGCGCTCCCCAGGTTGAGTCGGATACCGCGCTTCCACTGAGCCGCTTGCCCCGGCGCAGCAACGTTGTGGTAATAACGCTTGGGCCAGATCTCCCCTAAGTACCAGAATCCGTGCAGCGACTTATGCAGCTCTCCCTTGGGATTCGGCGCCACGTACGGAACCTTCCCGCCCAACACGTCATTGACTTTCTGCGGATCCAGCTGCAACCCGGCGGATTGCGCTTCGCACAGCATCCACCGCAATGCGATCTTCGAGAGCCCACTCTCATGCTCGGCATAACTACCACCAACATCCGAGTGAACGCCCGCGAACCAGACTTCCTTAAGGTTCTGATTGGTCTGCGGCGGCAGATGGACCAGGTTTTGACGGAAAAATGCGCGGCGCTCATCAATCGATACGGCGTGCCGGACCACAGAGACATCCGGCAGCGCTGCGGTATAGGGTAAGTGCCCGCCTTTCGTGTGAATAGGATCGAGAATCCATCCCACCGAACTGACCGTGTCCCACAATCCCAGAAAGTAGGGTTTGCAGGGAATACTAAAAGTCGTTGCGAAACCGGCAGCAATCTCGAATTTGCAGGGATCGTTGCTCTTGTAGAGCCGCAGGGCATACGGAATGAGCCCCTCGTTCCCCGGCGTGAGTAGCCCGCACATATGCAGGAGTCCGCAGAGTGCGCGAGCGGTGTAAGCGCCGCGACTAAAGCCGAAGATGTAGATCTGGTCGCCGGGGTTGAACTCTCTCATCAGGAACGAATAAACGTCCGCGATGTTGTCAGAGAAGCCATAGCCGAACGCCAGGCCGCGAACCTTAGTCCACCATTTGCCAACTGCACTCAGGGCATTTCTCGCGCCCATTGTTCCCACGCCCGGGTGATAGTAGGCGACCTGCTTGTCCTGCGCGGACAACGTCCAATAGAGTTTTACAACATTCGAGTTTGCGTACCCATACTGATTCCCAGTTCCGTCGCAGCAGACCACGATATTTTTCGGCATATAGGGTCAAGCCTCCGCATCCGCCAGCGATGCCCGCGAGAGACACTTTCTCAATTGGCTATTGGTCCCGAGAAACGCACAACAGGCCCGTGCGAACGTGTAGCAAGGAATTGCGGGGAAGAGAATCCAGCGTATTTTGCTCCCGAAGAGACCAAGAGTCAACCGGAACGACGGGCTGACCGAGAATGGAGCGACGTGGCCAAGGGACTTTGACGCCGGGCAAGTTGCGACCGTAGCGGATTCGAGTTGCCGCAATAACAACGCGAGCCGCCGTCGCACGGTCTGGAGCGTCCGCAGTTTCTGATTGATGGTTCCGAGACGCTCGTGGAGGTACTGTGCGAGCCTGACCTGCATCCATCCTGCGCCCACGGCCGCCTCAGCTGAAGCTATTTCCAGCCTCCCCCCAGTGCTTGATAGAGCTGAACCAGGGCCGTGAGTTCATTCCCTTGGGCTTGCGCCAGCCCCAATTCGGCGGTGAAAGAATTGGTTTCGTTGGTCAACACTTCCAGGTAATCCGTGGTTCCGGCTTTAAAGCGTACCTCCGACAGTCGCGCGGCATCCTGGGCCGATTCGACCAGGTGTTCCTGTTGAATTCTGAATTCGCGAGTCTTGCGATAGGCAACGAGCGCATCCGACACGTCACGAAACGCGCCCTTGATCGTCTGTTGGTAGGCAAGTACAGCCTGCTGCTGCTGCGCTTCGGCCAGACGGACATTTGATTTGAGTCTGCCGCCCTGGAATATCGGCTGAGTAAACGATCCGCTGAGGCTCCACAAACCAGCCGGGCCTGTGAACAGATTCGAGAGGGCAGTGCTCTCAAAGCCAGCGGCTCCGGTGAGCGAAATCTGCGGAAAATAGGCTGCTCTGGCGACGCCAATCTGAGCATTGGACGCGATCAGGACCTGCTCGGCTTGAGCGATATCCGGCCGGCGCGCCAGCAGAGAAGACGGCAATCCGGCGGGAACCTCGGGCGCATGTGGCTGCTCCGTCAGCTTCAGGCCGCGTGGAACGTCTCCGGGATTGTTGCCCAGCAGGATATTGATGGCATCTTCTCTTTGAGCAATCTGTCGTTCCAGATCTGGAACTTCTGTCGCCGCAGTGTATACAAGTTGCTCCGCCTGCCGCACGTCCAGCAACGACTGGATTCCATGTTGCTCGAGGGTTTGCGTCAGTTGCAGCGAGTCCCGGCGCGAGGCCAGTGTGTGCTGAGAAATTTCGAGCTGCAGGTCCAGTTGACGAAGCTGGAAGTACCCGGCTGCAACATTGGTGACGAGCGTCGCGATCACCTGTTTACGCGCCCATTCGCTGGCCAGGAGGTTCGCTCGGGCGGCTTCGGTGGCTCGACGGTATTTTCCCCAAAAATCCAGATTCCAGGCCGCGGAAGCCGTTAACTGTCCTTCTGTGATCTCATACGACGGAATCGGCCCCTGCTTAGGACTTTGCTGACTAGCAACGCCGCCGCCAACCCCGAGTGTGGGCAATTGATCGGCCCGCGTGATTCCGAGTTGCGCCTGCGCTTCGAGAACTCGCGCCGCGGCGATGCGAACGTCGTAGTTGTTCTGAAGAGCGGTGCGAATCAATCCTTGCAACTCTTTGTCCTGGAAAACCTCCCACCATTGTTCGTCGCCCAAGGACTGGGGAGTAGCGCTTGCGGCAGGCGTCTTCGCCAGCTCGGAAGGCTTCGGCTCGGTGGTGGGAGCCGCTTCAGTTGCGGCCCCTCGATAGGTGCCCGGGACGTCGACCGCAGGTCTTTTATAATTCGGGCCTACGGCGCATCCAGCCAACGCAAGCATTGGCGCCAGCAATAGCGCAACGTACGTTGTACGATTTCTCAAGAAATCCCTATTCATGATTTCAGTCTCCTTGTCCTTCCTGTGCCGCGAATGCCGGACTCATCGAAGGCGTCTGCCTCCGCCCGGAGCGGAAGAATGAGAAGCGGTCCAGCACCTTCTCCTGGAACTCTTCGAGGTAGAGGTAGATGGCGGGCGTGACAAACAGAGTCACGAACTGCGAGACGATCAAGCCTCCGATCACGACCAGACCCAGTGGGCGCCGCGAGCTTCCGTCGGCGCCGTAGCCAAGTGCGATGGGAAGCGCGCCCAGGAGCGCTGCCATGGTCGTCATCATGATGGGACGGAAGCGCTCCATGCTGGCATCGTGAATCGCCTGATCGTCCTTGATCCCCTGTCGAACCCGCTGCTCCGCGAAGTCGACGATCATGATTCCGTTTTTCTTGACGATGCCCATGAGCATGAACATTCCGATGTAGGCGTAGAGCGATGCCTCCGCGCCGAACAACCACAATGTCAGCAACCCGCCGAGAAGCGCCACGGGCAGCGACGAGAGCACGGTGACCGGGTGCAGGTAGCTCTCGTACAAAATCGCCAGGATCACGTACATCACGAAGACCGCAACGAACATCAGGATGACGAGATCGGAAACCGTGTTCTGAAAGGTCAGTGCCTGACCCTGCAAGCCACCGCGAACATCGGGTGGCAGAATCTGCTTGGCGGCGTCCTCGACAAACTTGGTCGCCGGACCGATGGCGTAACCGGGCTTGAGATTGAAGAACATGGTCACGCTGGTGAATTGATTGATGTGGTTGACCGTCTGCGGACCGATGGTGGGGTGCCAAGTGGTGACAGCGTTCAGCGGAATCATGCGCTGCCCGTCATCGCTCTTGATATAGAGTTTGCTCAGGTCTTGCGGGTCCGAGCGCTGGTTGTCCGCGACTTCCAGAATTACCTGATATTGATCGGTGGGCTGTTTGATCAGGTAGCTGTAGTTCTGGGAATACGCGTCATGCAACAGCGCGAGAATCCGGCTTTCGGAAACTCCGTACAATTTTGCTTGTTCACGCAAGATGTCAATCTGCAAACTGGGCGTGTGATTGTAGAGATCCGAGTTCACGAACAGGAAGCCGGGATACTCGCGCATCTTTGCGATCATCTTCTGGGCGGTTGCAGAGACCTGGTTCGGATCGATGCCCGACATGGCATAAGCAAACTGACCCTGCACATTGGCCGTCGCTCCGGTGCTGATCTCGAGCGCAGGATTGGGCTGCATAAAGGCGATCGCACCGGGAATCGTCATGGCGATTCCGCCCATCAACTGTCCCGCGACTTGATCGATCGGCGGCCGTTCCGAAGGGTCCTTCAGCAAGGCAATCAGGAAGGCCTGGTTTGACGGCAGGAACTGGCCATTGCCGCTCATAGTGAACGTGCTGCGCACAGCGGGATTCGCCCACATGATCTTTTCTGCCTGGGATTGATAGGCGTGCATCTGCTCCGGCGAGGTTCCTTCTTGCGCCACCATCACGCCGCGGATAAATGAGCTATCGCCCACCGGGAGAAAAGACTTTGGGACGATATAGAAGAGGTAACCGGTACCAGCCAGACAGATGACCCAGATCACGGCTGACACCCACCGATTGCGGAGAAAGAACCACAGCGAACGGCCATAGGCATCCAGCACCCGATGCTCAGCGGCCCCGAAGACCCGTTCCATCCAAGTCTTTTTCGCGCCTGCGCCGCGGTTGCTGAGCATTCTGGAGGTCATCAGCGGCGTCAGTGTCAGCGAAACGATGCCGCTCGCAAGAATCGAGACCACGATCGTGATCGAGAACTCGCGGAAGATGCGTCCCATCAGGCCGCTCATGAAAACCAGCGGGATGAACACCGCCGCCAGCGAAAGCGTCATGGCCAAAATGGTGAAGCTGATTTCCTTGGCCGACTGCAACGACGCTTCGAACGCGTCCCGGCCTTCCTCCATGAGCCGCACCGTGTTTTCGAGGAACACGATCGCGTCATCCACCAGGAAGCCAATCGCCAGCGTGAGGGCCATGAGCGAAAGGTTGTCGAGGCTGTAGCCCAGCAAGTTCATCGCAATGAACGTCAGCAGTAGCGAAAGGGGGAGGGCTACCGCTGGGATCAACGTGTCAGTGGCTCGGCCGAGAAAAACAAAAATCACCATTACAACCAGCACGAACGCGAGGTAGAGCGTGGTCTGCACGTCGCTCGCGCTGTGCACGATCGTCTGCGAGCGATCGTACGCTGTCACCAGGAGAACGGAACTGGGCAGCTGCGATTGAATGTTGGGTAATAGGTCTCTAACAGCTTTCGAAACCTCAACTGCATTCGCGCCAGCGCGCCGAAATACCGCGACTACGACGGTTGCGGAAGGCTGCGGATGTCCTCGCAACCAAAAGCGCATGTCGATGCGCTCGTCCTGGACGGTCTGCTTCGCGGACGCGACATCTTTCAAATAGATCGGCGCTCCGTTGCCTTGACCCACGATGAGCTGGTCGTATTGTTCGGCGTTGCTGAGCTGTCCTTGCGGCTGGAGCAGGAAGCTACGCTGGGGTCCATCGATCTGACCGGCGCCGGTGTAACTGGTTCCGTTCTTAATGGCGGTGGTCAAATCATCAAGCGTGATATTGCGGACCGCCATCGCGGATGGGTCGGCCTTGATGCGCACCGCCGATCGCGTACCGTACACCGCCACCTGGCTGACGCCGGGCAGAATGCTGAGACGCTCGCCGACTTGCGTGTTGGCGTAGTCGTAGAGCTGGCCTTCTGTCTGGGTGTCACTGACCAGCGCGATGTACTGGATCGGCTGGTCGTTGGGGTTGGTCTTGGTGAATGTGGGAGGGCTGGGTAGATCGATCGGAAGCTGCCCTTGCGCCCGCGTAATCGCTGCCTGAACGTCGGTCGCGGCTGCGTCGAGACTCTTCGAAAGGTCAAACTGCAGCACGAAGCTCGACTGTCCCTGCCCGTTGCTCGAAGTCACGAGTTCGAGTCCCGGGATTTGCATGAACTGGCGCTCGAGTGGCGTCGCCACATTATTTGCCATCGTCTCAGGAGTGGCACCGGGATAACTCACCTGCACCTGGATGACGGGATAGTCCACCGCCGGCAAATCGCTCACGGGCAGCCGGAAATAAGCGAATACTCCGAAGAGGATGACCGAGACGGTTAGCGCCACGGTCATCACAGGACGACGAATGAAGACTTCAGAGAGATTCATGACTGCCCTCCTTGCTTGGCGGCCGCACCATCCGCTGACGCGGCAGGGGCGACGCGCACCTTCCCACCCGGCCGAATCGTCAACTGGCCGGTTACGACAATTCGTTCGTCAGCCCTCAATCCATCGGTGACGACGATGTCGTCGCCCTGGCGCTGACCCAGAGTGACCACGCGGAGCTCAGCCGTGCCGTCCGGCTTGACCACGTAGACGAAGGGACCTTTCTGACTAATCTGCGTGGCCTGATTGGGAATGAGCACGGCTTGTTTTTGAGTGGTCAGCAGAAGCTTTACGTCCACAAACTGCCCAGGCCAGAAATGTCGATCCGGGTTGGAGATGGTGGCGCGCAAGTTGACCGTCCCAGTGCTGTTCTGCACTGTGTTGTCCAGGAACTCAACTTTTCCGGCCCTCGCGCCATCTGCCAGGTCGGACGGCAGCCGAACCATCGCTTTGAGATTTCCCTGCGCCATCTGCTTTTGAACGCCGGGGAGATCACGCTCAGTGACGGTGAAGTTTGCGTAGATCGGATCAAGCCGCTGAATCGAGAGCAGGGAGGTCGAATTCGGTTGCACGACGTTGCCCACGTCGACCAAACGCGCACCCGCACGCCCATTGATCGGCGAATGGACGTAGCAGTATTCGAGATTGAGCTTGGCCGTTTCGAGGGCCGCCGCGGCAGCATCGACCTGCGCCTGATTCACATCAACGGTGTTTTTCTTCGTGTCGTAGTCCTGCCGCGAGATGGCACGGGTCCCGATAATTTCTGCGTCTCGTGCGAATTGAATCTTGGCGAGGTCTAATGCAGCTTTCGCCTGGGCAAGGTTCGCTTTTGCGGAGTCCACCTGGGCCTGGTAAGGACGCGGGTCGATGACGAAGAGCAGTTGGCCCTTCGCCAAATTCTCGCCGTCACGAAAACGGCGCTCGACGATTCGTCCGCTGACTTGCGGCGTCACGGTGACGGATTCGAAGGCCGCATTCCTGCCGATTTCGTCGAGATATTTCGGCACGTCCTGAGCGGTCGCTTTAGTTACCGTCACCAGCGGCGGCGGCATCGCAGGCATCGCCGCCTGAACGTCGCTGCGGCTGCATGCGACCGTGATGGTTAGGAGCAGGGTAAGTGAAATCGCGCCGACAAGCTCGTACTGTTTCTTCATTGCCATCCTCACTAGAATTCCAAGCTGGGGCCGTCTCAGGAAAAGCGACGGGCGGTTTGATATGTAACCATACGGTTACGCGTTTTTCTTTGTCAAGCGGTTGCCGGCAACACGATTTTTCGCGCAAACGCGGCCAGCGCATTCGCGGCGTCTGGCAGGGTTGGGTTCACAAAGGAAGCAATGTGCTCCGCAGCTTGCATTTTCGCCAGAGCCACATCCCGCCGTGAGCATTCCAACAAAACCGAGCAGTCCTGGTCGGAGTAGCGCTCCAAGATCGACATAACAAAAACAAAGCGCTCAAACGTTCCCAGCGAGAGAACGGCATCGAGCGACGCGCCGCTTGTGGCTTTTGTTTCCACGGCTGTGTCAATCGTCCGAAGGGCAGACTTCTCTCGTCTCGGGTCGGGCGTGGGCCGGATCATTCGGGTTGCATTCTGAAAAATCGCGCGCCGAGACCAAGAACGTGCCCAATCCTTGAAAATGCGATTCGATTTCGTAGAATCCTCCAAGGCCGAAGCGAAACACTCCTCCGCTTTCTTGCGATCACCAGTCAAAAGGAATGACAACAAGTACAGGCCCTTCGTGTCTTGCGCGAAGATCCGGCAAAAATCAGCTCCGGTTGCATACGCGGTAGGTCTTCCAGTAGAAACAATGCCTCCCAGCGTCAACATTCACCTCCGTGAGTCTCAGTCGCTCGAACACGTTCGCTTCAAATTCCGGACCGGCGCCTGACACCGGTGTGCCAGCCGTTTAAGCAGATGTCTGGTCAGAACACCGCCGCACGAGAACTTCGCTCCCCCGCGCATCAGTTCGAAAAGAGTGCTTTCGCCCTCGCTGCTAATGACAGTCGCGTTGTGGAGATCGATGACCAGCTTGCGCCCCTCCAAACCCTCGCCCGCGTTGCTCCACGTGCGCCTCAGTTCCGCGAGCCAGGGCTCCACAAGTTTTCCCTCGACCACGAGGCGACGCTCAGACTTGGTATCGATCGTAGAAATCTTCAACATTGCTGTTTCGGGGGACGCACGAGAGATGGCAATACGGCTGCCAAAGCCAAAGTGGCTCCCAGCGCTCGCAAGTCATTGAGGTTTATAAGGGCAGAGAAGAACTGCCGAAGATTGTGTCGACAACTGTCGAGGTCAGCTTCGACACTTGCCGATGGAAGTGACAATCACCACGCCGTCAGGAAGGCCTAACACAGGGCAAGCAGAGCCGGAAGAAAATCGAGTGAGAACGATTGACCCATGAATGGAGCACAAAACAGTTCGTCAAGAGTCCGAGCGATTAAGCTGCACGGTCCTTCCGATAGCGCTCCAGCATCACAAGCGTCAGGCTTCTTCGACGCTGATCACTCAGACGCGAGCGGTGCAATCGCGATTCTCGAAACAGGGCTGAAACAAAAACCAGCATGAAGAGGAGCGCTCCTGCTCCAACGCTGGCCACTGCAAGCAATGCGATCATGCTGCAAACTAGAGCACAGCGTTTGCCAAACTGCTCGAGGATCAAACCGCGACAAGCGCAAGGGGTTTTGAAAGTTTGGGGCTCACCGACGCGACGATTGTCAGGACGATCTCGACAGATGTCGAAAACTTACGACACTTGCCGCGGATCGATGCCGAGCTTCTTCATGCGTGAGATCAGGGTGGTGCGCTTGAGACCCATGCGGGCCGCTGCCCCTTCCGCCCCCGCGACACGCCCATTGGTGGTTTTCAGAATCCGCATGATCTCGTCGCGCTCGCCGGAGGCGCGCGTTCCCAATGGTGGAACAACCTTGCCGTTGGTCAACTCTCCGACTGCAACCTGAAGGGCGGTGCCGTGAGTCAGAATTACCGACCGCTCAATGAAATTCTCGAGCTCGCGAATGTTTCCGGGCCAGTGCCAACTGGCGAGTTTCTTCATAGCGGCGGTCGGGACGGACTCGATCTGTTTCTCCATCCGCCGGCCGTACTTCTGTGCAAAATAGCGCACCAACAATGGGATGTCCTCGGGACGCTCCCGCAATGGCGGGATGCGAATCGGGAAAACGTTCAGGCGATAATACAAATCGCTGCGAAACTCCCGGTTCTCGATCATTTTATCGAGGTCGCGGTTCGTGGCAGCCACAAGCCGAACATCGACCTTCTTGGTTCGTGTGCTGCCTAGACGTTCGAACTCGCGCTCTTGCAAGGCGCGTAGCAGCTTCGGCTGGATCTCGAGGGGAATGTCGCCCACCTCATCGAGAAATAGCGTACCCTGGTCGGCAAGCTCCAACCGGCCGACCTTCTGCGAGATGGCGCCAGTGAATGCCCCACGTTCATGGCCGAACAGTTCACTTTCAAGAAGCCCGGTGGGAATCGCCGCGCAGTTAAGTTTTACAAAAGTGCGGTCCTTGCGCCGGCTTCGATCATGAATTGCACGCGCAATCAGTTCTTTTCCGGTGCCCGTCTCACCTAGCAACAGTACCGTCGAACTGCTGGGAGCCACCGTTTCTACTAACTGCAGGACGTGGCGGAGAGCCGAACTCTGGCCGACGATACCTTCAAAGTCCATTTCGCCGCGGATCTCTTCTTCTAAGTACAATTTCTCTTGTGCCAGCCGATCCTTTAGATCGGCAATCTCGCTATAGGCCAGCGCATTCTCGACCCCGATCGCTACCTGATTGGCCACCTGGGTCATGAAGGTTACCTGGTCCGCGTCGAAGGTGTTCTCCTCACGCCTCGCGACCGCCAAGATTCCAAGCAACCGGTTTCTGCTGACAAGGGGCACATCGCAAAACGAATTCAGACCCTCCCCGACCGCCTTGCGGTACATTTCCGGCGGCATCGTGGCCGGATCAAGCCGGTTTACGACCATCGCCTTCCCGCTTTGAAAAGAATCCCCGGGCATGGTTCCCTCGATTGGG
>JAIQFA010000085.1 GCA_020073525.1 Terriglobia bacterium | reverse complement strand
AACAATCTCGGCCTGGCGGACAGCATCATCATCGCTGGGTTCTTTGTCGTGATGTTGTGCATTGGGATCTATTACGCGGGGCAGATGCGTGACCTGAAAACCTACTTCAGTGGTGGGCGGCAGGTGCCCTGGTGGCTCTCGGGCGTATCGCTGTATGTGTCGTCCTTCAGTGCGTTCACCTTCGTTGCCTATTCCGAACTCGCATACAAATACGGAATGCTGGCTGTCACCATCTGGTGGCTCATGGTCCCGTGCATCTTAATCAGTGCCCAATTTTTTGCCGCCCGCTGGCGACGAACGGCCAGCACCAGCCCACTTGAGTACATCGAAACCAGGTTTGGCTTATCGCTACGGCAAGGTCTGGCCTGGCTCGGTGTGCCCTTGATCACGATTGACGATGGCCTCAAGCTCTTCGCACTCGGCACGTTGGTGTCCGTCAGCTTCGGTTTCGACCTTATGTTGGCCATCTATCTTTCGGCCGGCGTATTGCTCGCCTATACCTTCATGGGTGGACTGTGGGCGGTACTGGTGACCGACTTCGTCCAGTTTGTGATTCTGCTCACCGCGGTGATTGTCCTGGTGCCGCTGGCGCTAGCGCGCGTAGGTGGCATGCAAGGATTTGTGGACCATTTGCCACATGGTTTCTTTCGGCCAGTTGGAGGCAACTACACCTGGTACTACATTCTGGCGTTCGTCCTCGTCCAAGTGTGCGCTTATTCGACGAAGTGGTCGTACGTGCAACGCTACTACTCGGTGAGATCGGACTCCGATGCCCGGAAAGTCGGCTACCTTGTTGCTTTCCTCACTTTTGTTGGTCCAGTGATCTTTTTCCTCCCCCCCATGGCGGCTAGGGCGTTTCTTCCGCCGGTGACTGACACCAAGAATGTATATGCGCTTTTGTGCAACGTGTTGCTCCCGTCCGGCATGAAGGGACTGCTGATTGCCGCGATGTTCTCGGCCACAATGTCTGCTCTGTCTGGCGACTTCAACGCAGTGGCCGCGGTGGTTACTAAGGACATTTATCAGCGGCTGTTTGCCACAAATTACTCGGAGCGGTCACTGGTCAACGTGGGGCGGCTCGCCACATTGCTTGCTGGCCTCATCGCTTTGGGGGTTGCTGTCAGCATCACTCTGTTAGGAGGCCGCAGCGATCTTTTTACTTACATGGCGAGCCTTTTTGGCATTCTGATGCCGCCGATGGCAATCCCAATGATGTTTGGACTTATCAGCCGGAAGATATCCGCGGCAGGCGGGCTTAGCGGGTTTCTGGCTGGAAGCGCGGCCGGTCTAATCGCTTTTATCCTGAGTTTTACATTGGGAGCCAGTCACCTTCGCGACGTGACATACATGGCGTGGATTACAACGATCCCAACCCTGGGTGCGATGTTCCTGGTCACGCACTTCCGCCCCAATACTCCCTCGCAACAAGAAAGGATCCAGGGATTTCTGAGCGGACTGGCCCCGGACGGTTTGGACGATGCCAGGGCTGCGACAGACGAAGAGGCAGTGTCGTCCCCGCTGCGATTGATTGGCCTGGCCGTGGGCTCGCTCGGAGTTCTGGTGGTACTGGCGGTGCTGCTATTCGTTCCATCCGGTGGACGGCTTGTCACTTTAGTCGTCGGTTCAGCAATGGCGGGGCTTGGGTTTGTATTGAGCGTTGGAAGTCATGCCCATACACAAAGGAGGACAGGCTTACGTCTCTAAACAAATCTATTGGAATCGGCATTGTCGGTGCGGGCTTTATGGGAGAGACCTATGCGGAGGTGGTCACCAAGTACGTTCAAGGAACGCGTCTGATAGTGGTCGCAAGCCCTGGGGAGCAACGCCGCAAACGCCTGGCAGAAAAATACGGAGTCCGGGCCTGCAGTTCCTGCGATGAACTCCTCGCGATTAAAGATGTGGATGCTGTGTTCATCGCAACGCCTCACGCACATCATGCCGAAGACGCGCTGCGATGCGCGAAGGCTGGCAAGCACTTGATGATCGACAAGCCAATGGCGTGCTCGGTGGAAGCTTGTGACGCCATCTTGGAGGCGTGTGAAGCAAGGAAACTGAAATGCTCGGTGATGTTTACGCACCGGGCGCGGGCGGGGAACGCCAAGGCAAAGGAGATCATCGATTCCGGAAGATTGGGACGTGTGATTCACCTGCGGTCCTATCAACTCGTTCCCGGGGGAATGGAGATCGTCCCAAAGTGGCAGCAGCTGCCAGAGAACATCGGCCTGTTATTCGGCCACGGTATTCATAACCTGGATGCGGCGCGATGGTTCACGGGCCAGGAGATAACCAGGGTCTTTGCGAAATCACGGAATCTTGGCCCGGCCTACCCTGTGGAAGGCACTTCGGATGTTCTGCTGGTCCTCGCGGACGGCACTGTCTGCTACATATTTTGTTCCTTCGAAGTCCCGAACCCCGGCTTTCCGAGGAGCGGAATCGGTGCCCGGATCGTATGTGAGAGAGGGCTTCTCGACATTGACGCGTATGGAGAAACACGGATGTCCTGCGATGGGAAGGGATGGGAGACGGTGGCGACTCAGGAACCTATCGATTGGGCTGGCCAAGGCTTTCTCGACCCAGTCCGGCTCCAAGCGTACGTGGCGAATGTGCAAGCGTTCATAGACGCGGTTCAAGGACGCCGGTCGTTGCCGATCGATGGCTGGGACGGCCGCCAGGCGGTTGCCGCCGCGTTGGCCGCTTACGAATCTAGTCGAACGAACAAAGAAATCGTGCTTGCCGAAAGCAGGAGAACTAAGTAGGCGACGAAGAAGCAAGTCGGCGAGTGTGTGGCCGTGGAATGACGTTCCAGTGACCCGCACTCTCGGAGATGCCGTCGAAAGAGAGGTCCCCTTGAAGGAACTGACGCGAAGAGGTTTCGGCAAAACGCTGACGGCAGTTGGAGTAACCACGGTACTGTCGAGGATCCGTGGATTGAGCGCGAGCGAGGCTTTGCCTCAAACTTCCGCCGGTGTCGGAAACCGTGGGAGGCAAGTGACAACGGGGCCCATGTGGCAAGAGGGGGCCGACGTTCCGCAGCCCTATTTACAAGCGGAACGCGCGGGCATGGGCCCTACGTTGTTCGCGGGCGACCCTGGTCCGCTCCAGCAATTCGATCTGCAGCGTGCGCTGGAAAAAGTATTTGGCGATGCAGTTCGGCTCGATCCGGGGATGCGGGCGAAAGTGTTGGCAGGCAAGCCGGATGAGCGTTTCTATGTAGACAAAGACGGGGACGGCAAGCCAGAAGAAGTCTGGTTTGTCGACACCGACTCACGTCATCCCACGCAATATCGTCCGCTTCTGCTCAAAGTGATCGACGAAGGCGGCAATCTGCAAATGGGCCGGGAGCCGGATCGACGCGGGAACCTGTATGTCGTGGATTGGAACGCGGACGGCAAGGTGGACGCGGTCGTCGAATACAAGGATCTTCGCGGTGACCGAAACCTCCACGAAATGACAATGTACTTTGGCGCCCGCTATAAGCCGGGTCATCTCTCGGCCCTGTGGTCGCGGGATGTTGGCGGAGACCATCTTCTTTGGTACGACGAAGGCTACATCTACGAGCAACAGTACACACAGTACCGGACCAATTTCGGCGGGGACGAAGAATTCTGCATGTTCTATTTGGACGAGTCCAAGATGGAATGGGTCCCCTATTTTGAGGCCCCCTTCGCCTTCTACGATCGCGATCGGGACGGTGTCAGCGAGGAAGCCATCCGACTTCAGGTCGAAGATGGCGTCATACAAACCGTTCGCCACAGCTTTGATGCCGCTAACCGGGGGACACTTGAAGATCCGCGCAGCTACGACGTCTCACTCAGCGCGTTTGCGGTGCCGGACCTCCGGTTTCCCGAGAACTACAGTGAGTCTCTTTTGTTGCGGGGCATTCCGAGCAGGTCGTTCCTCAAGTACGATCTGGTTCCCCATTTCCTCGCCCCGGTTGTCTGGGAAAAGATGGAGTTGACGTGGAACGAGAACGGCCACAACGTCGACGCCCAGCGCGGATACTCTGCCGACCGGCAAGAGCGTTGGGAAGGCGTAATCAACCAAGGGAGTCCCGCTTTTCCAGGAGTGGGTGCGCCAGGCTGTGGCCCATTCAATAAGCGCTATGAGGTGGTTGGACACCCGGCCGAACCCGCCAGTTTGTACTATCTTCCCGCCGATCACCGTCTGCATCTCTACCACTCGGGTCCGGCATGGATGGAGATTGATGCCGACATGGACTATGCCGCCGAAATGCGTTACGACATGGTCGATGCAGACGGAGACGGAATCATCGACACGTGGAAGATCGACCTCAAAGACGGTCGAACAGATACGTGGCGCTGCCAGAATCCCAAAGCGGCGAAAGTGGGTTGGAATTGGTACGACGTGAACGCTTACTGGGGTCCGGTACTCCGGGAAGTTCCAGCGAAGCTTTTTGCTTTGGACCACCGGCTGGAAGAAGCGATCCGGTCGCTGGATCGGGCTGCCGCAGAAGACCCCGTTTTTCGGCTAGTGCGATCGAACTTCCAATCCCCGAATATTCCTTCCGACGTTGCCAGGAAGTTCATGGCCAACGATGCCACGCTGCGCTTCTACCTGGACATTATTAAGGACTGGCTGATCATTGCGTTGAAACAGCGATACGACCGACCCCGCTTCTGGGAGGCGTTCAACGAGGGCCGTTCACAGGGAGACTACGATCTGATGCGTGGTCTCTTGGAGCGGGAATTCCACCTCGGCGGCAGCTTGGAGAGTTACTAGGACTGGGTCGCCCGGAAACGGGAGGCGATGGAACCACAGAGGGTCGGATGGGCGCATGATTGGATTCCGCCCAACATCGGATGGGAGTCGGACAAAGCAGCCTATCGATGCTACTGGGGTCAATTCGACATTTTTGGCAAGAAATTCTACGGGGAGAATAATCCGCGTCTGATCTATCCGGAGATTGAGAAGGCCGGTTATCACACCGAGACAGATTGGGGCATGGACATACTGCATGTTGGGACTTCGCCCGGCCTCGGTGGCGTGACACTCTACGTGAATGACAAGGCTTATCCGGTCCGCAGCCCGGAAGGGAAGGGTGGGCCGGTATTTGAAAGCCGCTTGGCGTCGTTGGACAAAGACCGGGTAACAATCGAGCACGTTGCCAGAGGAGTCGGACAAGCGGGGCGGCCCTACAAGGTGCGCTTCCATTGTTCTTGCTTCGCGGGACGCCGGGAATCGTCGATTGAAATTCTGCTGGACGGGGGCGAACCCACCGACAAACTGGAACTCGGCATTGGCCTGACGAAGCTCCCGCAAGAGGCGTTGCTAATCGACACGGATGCTGGAGTGATGGGCTCCTGGGGTTTTCAGTCTCCATCGGTAGGAACAATTGGGCTCGGGATCATCTATCCTGCGGAACGCTTCCTGCGGTTTCTGGACCTCGTTGATGAGCACCAGGCGGTCATCACTATTCGGAGTGGAGTTCCAATTGTGTATCACATCCAGTGCGACTGGTTGCGGGGCCGGCGATTTCCGGTCGCTCCTTCGGCCGGCGATTGGCTCAACGATCTGCGGAGGACCGCGGCGTATGTGCGCCTCCACCGAAGTGGGAACGGCGCGGCCTGAAGCAGAGGTTCCACAGACTGGGATGAGCAGCATCAGATTCGTGCATTGCCGTTCACAGGAGAAAGTTGATGAGATTTCGGCAGCTGCGGGGGCTATTAGGGCACGTCTTGGTAGTGGGCTTCCTTCTGTCGCAAGTGTCCCTCGCGACGGCGGGGGCGCGGGAGCAGCAGTCGAAGAACGGGGACGGACCTCTGTGGCCGGGGATGAAAACCGGGACACCGCTGACCGACGAACAGTTCTTCTCCAGCCTGGATCTGGAGATTCCGGGCCTGCAGAAAGTCAAGTCGCAAGTAAATGCACACGACTGGAAGGGCGCGAAAGAACAGCTATACCTGTATGTCCGGGACAAGTTTCGGAGAGCGGACTATTATTCGCTGCCGAAAATCGTCGCTGGAGAAGTCTCTCCCAGCGACAGCTGGCTCAATGACGACCTTCTCAACTTCTGGCTCGAGCAGGGGAGGAAGGCTCACCACCTTGGAGACGACGAGAAAAACCTTCTGGCGATCGCAGACGATTTTGCTACGGGGGGTAAGGTCATATTTCACTCGACCGGGCGGCCTTATCAGTTTGATCCTAGTAAGCCGTTCAACTTCGCCGACTTCGACCCGCAGAACCGTGAATATCATGAGTCGATGCAGATGTATGCGATGTACGATTTTTCCCTTTTGCGATTTGCCTATTTCCGGACCGGGCGGCCGGTTTATCTGGAACGCGCCGAGCAGGTGATGAGCAGCTACTGCTACTGGTATGGCGGGGGTGCGGCGGGTCCCTGGGGAGCGGAGTCTCATCGCGATGAGGGAAGCCCGACCCACCCATGGGAGAACTGGACCTTGCCGCGGCGGCTGGAAGCATATGTGAGGTTCTTCACGCTCCTGCAAAAAGCGGAGATGGACCCAGATCTCGTCGTGGCCGTGTTGAAAGAAATGCTCGAGGACGAGAGACTTCACGTCGGCCGCAAATGGGGAAAGAGCAACTGGGTGCAGTACATGAGCACTGATGGCGCACTGATTGCCGCCGTGTTCTTCGAGTTCAAAGAAGCTCCGCAGTGGTGGGAACATGAGATGAAGCAGGTCCTGGATGGGACTGACTTGATCTATCCAGACGGATCGACAGAGGACTTGTCGCCCAGCTATGGCGAAGGCTACGTGCACTGGATGGAGCCGTTGTCCCATGCCATCCGGGCGTTCGGCAGCCCGCAGAAGATCAATGTGCCGCCCGACATCGCTGCAAGATATGAGGCACTGTTTGACTGGGAGTTGGCCATGCGCAAGCCCGATGGCCGAGACATACAGGTGAGCGACACGGGCTCGAGCCGGCCACCTGAGTGGTACGGCCGGATCGCGGGGACTCTGTTTGGATATTTCGGGCGTTCGGATATGCGCTGGTTTGCGAGCGGAGGGAAGGAGGGGCAGGAACCCGGACACAGTTCTTTCCCCGCGACCTCTGCAACGCCATCTTATGCCGGGTTCTACGTAATGCGGAGCGATTGGACCAAGCAAGCTCGCTACCTCGTGACTCATTTCGGGCCAACTGCTGGGCACGGCCACCCGGACTACGGCAGCTTTCTTCTTTCCGCCTACGGCGCCGACCTGGTGGATGAAGGTGGATGTGCCTCGTACGGCAGCGAAGCCTATGAGAACTACTCCCGCTGGCCGTGGTCCCACAACATCGTGGGGATCGACGGTTTTACCGAAGAAAAGAATGCGGGCGGATTTCCGCTGCGCGGGAACCCGCAGTACGACTGGATTACAAACTCCGCTTATGACTACACCTGGGGGAGTTATCCCTTCGATGGAGTCAACGCGGCGCTGAAGGGGATTGCATGGGATCGGGCGGTTTACTATGCCAAGCCGGACTATTTTGTTGTGTTCGACAAGATACGCGGCGAGGGAACACACAAGATCCGGAGCAAAATGCAGTTGTCCTGGAACGTATCCGCTGATGTGGAGGGGTCATCAGTGTTGGCCAAGAGCGAGCAGGGAGTGTCGTTAGACATTGCACCGTTCGACAACCGTCCCGCGCCGCACATTGTGCGAGGCCAGAAAGAACCCTTTTGGGATGGCTGGATCAGCAAAGTACCGCACAGCAACTTGATCGAGGTGGCGCCATCGGTAGTGTATGAAGAGACGCGAACCTTGCCGGTCTCATATGCGACGCTCCTGTATCCATCGCCGGCGGGGAAGAGGCCGAAAGTCGCTGTGAGTGAGACGGTGTTGGGCGAAGGACCCGCCGCGGGCGTGCGGTTGACCGTTCAGGCAGCCGACCGTTCTTTCCGGGACGAGTTTCTAGTGACTGGGGAAAGGGAACCAGTGGAGGTTCCCGCCCTCGGACTCTCGGCGAATGGGCAGTTGGTGCAGCTTCACTACGAGAAGGAGGGCCTGAAGAGGGTGGCCTTCGTGAAAACCTCGTCAATCTCGCTGCGGGTGGGGAAAAAACGGACGACAATACAGTTTGAAGGGCCGTCGGACGGTTATCTCGACGTGGGTGCTGATGGTGTGTTTCAGAGGATCTATCTAGATCTTTCCAGCCGGAAGGAAACAGAGAGAGTGACGATCGAGACAGTGGGAGGGAAACCTGTCGGCATGAACCTTCCGGTGGGTAAGGAGAGTTCTCTGGAACGGTGAGACTCACCGGTTCCGATCGGATCTCTTTAGTCCGCGTGCACTTCGCGCGGCATTCAGTGCTCCGATCATTTGTCGTGCTGGCGCTTGAAATTCGTCTTGACAGAATTCCGACGATTAGTCTAAGGTGATTCTTCAGGTACAATGGTATTTCACGTGACAAAACGAAACGAAAAGCCGATACAACGACCCACATACGTCATTGACGCGGTCGCCAAAGCGCTCGAGGTGCTTGAGGCGTTCAACGGCGCTGAGCGATTGACATTGGCGGAAATCAGCCAGCGTGTCGAGCTTAACAAGACTCGGGTGTTCCGCTTGCTGCAGACACTTTCAGCTTACGGATACGTTGAGCGGGATGTGAATGACGGCTCCTATTCTCTTGGTTTGAAACTCTGCGAACGCGCAGCCGGTGTTCGTCTAGATCTGAGACAAGCCGCCCTCCCGCTGATGCGTGAGCTCCAACAAAAGTTCAATGAGACGGTAAACCTGGGTTTGATCGATGCGGGCGAGGTCTTGTACCTGGAGAACATCGACAGTGAGCACTCATTCCGGGTGGCCAATGTTGTTGGCAAGCGTTCCAGCATTCATTCGAGCTCGCTAGGCAAAGCCATAGCGGCGTACTTGGAGGAAGAACAAGTCAAAGGCTATTTCTCCAAACCTCTAGCGAAGAACACCGAGCGAACAATTACCGATCCAGAGAAACTGAAGGCGGACCTTGTCGGCGTACGCCGGAGAGGCTATGCCCTTGACAACCAGGAAGACACGGACGGTGCCGCGTGCATTGGTGCACCGATTTTTAATAGCCAGGGCAAACCCATTGCGGCGATCAGCGTTTCGGGGCCTGTCGACAGAGTGATGCAGAGACGTGATGAGATCGCACAGTCCCTGATGGGGATTTGTCAGGACATATCCCGGCACCTGGGCTTTTCGGGGAAGAAGGGCCATATCTTGGGATCCAGGAACGACGGGATCGCTTGACTTGCCCGGCAACGGGCCTCCGCCCCAGCAGTTGAGATGTCGGCTGGACATTTCGTTCTGAAATAAGACAGTGAAACCAGAATCACAACATTACGCCGGATCATTCCTGCTGCAGTGCGCAATGATGCTGGGAATGACGCTGGTCCCGTTCTTTACCTTTGAGCACCTCGGAGGCCAGGAGCGCGCCGCCGCCATCGTATACGGAGTTCAAACGTTGAGCCTCGGTGCGATTTGCATGGTGTCGGCGTCCTTCGTCAGTACTTTTCGGAACGCCTTGACGTGGTGCCTGGTTGGAATCTGTGGGTTTGGCGTCTTCTACGCAGCTGGCATGTTCGCGCACAATCCCGCAGTCTTCTGCGTCCTTACTGGGATTGCGATGGCGTTCTTCGCTCTAGCTTGGCCCGCGCTGCAGTCGTGGTTGGGCGCCCAGCCTGACTCAAAGCTCCGGATGAAGAGCTTTTCGCGCTTCAACATCGCGATTGGGTTGGGTCTCACGGCAGGGCCCTTGATTGCGGGCGTAATTTATCAAGTCGACTATCGCCTGGCCTTCGTTAGTGTTTTGGTGCTGAGCGCGGCCGCTGCTGTTCTCATCGCAAAGCTGCCGCGAGAGCAAGAATACTTTGCGCGTTACCCAAGTTCGACTGAATCAGGAACAACGTCCAACGACGAAGCGGAAATAAAACGGAGCGACCCAGATGAGATCTATCTGTATTGCGGGTGGCTGATGAACATACTCGGTTGGGGACTCACAGGCGCAGTTCGCGTTGTTTATGCGAGGCAACTAGACGACCTAGTCCGGGAAGGGCGGCTAGTGTTGTTGTCCGACAAGTTTGCTTTGCATGTCTTCCGGGCCAGTGGGGGTGTGAGTGCTGCGACTATCTATTCCTGGATGCAGACAGTTCTCTCGTTGGGGTATTTCCTTGTCATCCTACTGATGGGTCGCACAACTCGATGGCAGCACCAATTATGGATATTGGTCGCTTCCCAGGTGTTGTTGGGGGTGGGCATTTGGCGGCTCGCGGGCAGCCACAGTCTGCTCGTTATCGCTGCTTGTCACGCTGTAATGGGCGGCTATACCGGGTTTGCCTACATGTCCAGCCAATGTTACAGCTCAGCTAATTCGTTACTCAAACACAAGAGAATTGCCCTCAATGAAGGACTTTCTAACCTCAATAGTTTTGTAATGCCGCTTGTTTTTGCGCAGTTCGCCGTATGGTACGGCACCGCTTGGCCTTTCAAGAATACGCCCTATTTTCTTTGTGCCTTCGTCGCATTGCAGATCCTGTCTCTCCGATATGCCAAGCGCAAGCTGGCTGTCGGTGCCTTACCGATACCAGAGACATCGAGGGCAATTTCAGTATGACTATCTCGGAGGCCGATCTCGTTCACGCGGGTCATCATGGGGGAAACGTTGGTGTCTAGCCTACGTCTGAAGGTGCGGCACTACCGGGCCTATCCGCAAAACGGTTTTCTTGGGCACGAGAGTGAGGAAGTCCAAATCGACATTGCTCGTGCGGCATTTGTTCTGGTTGATGTCTATGGCCTTGGGTTTTCGGCAGAAGACGAAGTGGCAGATCCTCTTCCGGCGCTTCTTTCCTGGACTGTGGAGCAAGAAAGAGATGTGACCGTAGGCAAGATCAGGCCAGCCTTAGAGGCGGCGAGATCCGTCAGGTTGCCGATCATTTATGCCTGCAACAGCGCTCCACGAATCGCTCTCGCTCAGTCAGAATTCGCAAAGCAGATCAAACGCTCGTCGAACATGGCGTTTGAGGAAATATGTTCCGAGGACACAATCGATCCTCGTGAGTATCACTACGGTTCTTCGCGATTTCTCAAACACTCAAAGATTATCGAGCCACAAGCGACTGACTATTATGTCCGCAAACTGTATTACAGCGCCTTCAAGGACACACGGCTTGATGCGTTGCTGCGAAACCTGGGCACTAAGACCATCGTCTTCGTCGGGTATGCCATGGATGTATGCCTCCATTGCACGATGATCGATGCGCTTAGTTTGAACTACGAAGTTTTGTTTTTGAGAGATTGCACGCTATCCGACGTGGAAACCTTGCCCGGCGAGACGACGGGCTCGTACGGATTTACAGAACGAATAGTGGTCTGGACCGAGATCAACGTTGGACGGTCGGCCACGTCCGAGGAGTTTATTCGGGCCTGTCAAGCAGTGGTCAGCGCTGAAGAGCAAGTGGAGTCGGCTAGCCTGACTTCGGTCCGCGAACCGGCACGAGAGGGCAAAAGATGAAGATCACTCGAATGAATGTGTACACCGTAGATGCGTGCTGGCGTAACTGGATTTTTGTCATTCTCTCGACGGACAACGGGTTCGTTGGGGTAGGTGAAGCGACCACGGTCTACAACGACGCATTGACACTAGCGGCGCTGGAAGACCTACGGGGATTCGTTATTGGCGCAGATCCGTGCAAGATTGAGGAGCTCTGGTACAAAACGTCCCGCTCTCTGTACTCCTACTATCGTCACATCATATTTTATTCGGCCATGGCCGCGATCGACCATGCAATGTGGGACATCGTTGGCAAATGGCTAAACACTCCCTGCTACAAGCTAATGGGAGGCGCCGTTCGCGACTCCGTGCGGCTGTATGCCAACACCTGGTTCCTGGGCGCGAGGACACCGGAAGAATACGCGAAGCGCGCTTCGGAAATAGTCGCCCAAGGCTGGGACGCGCTGAAGTGGGATCCTTTTCCAGGCTCCTACATGACGATGACGAATCGTGAAGTCGAGGCTGCGGTGTTGAACATGCGTGCGGTACGCGAAGCCGTAGGACCAAAGGTTGATCTCTTGATCGAGACACACGGGCGGCTCGACGCGGAGAGTGCGGTTCGAGCAGGCCGGGCGTTGGAATCATTCCGTCCCTTCTGGTATGAGGAACCGGTTGCGCCGCATAATCCTTCTGCAACACGCAAAGTGAAGGATCATGTCCGCATTCCGATTGCCGGTGGCGAACGTATGGCCGGACGTTGGGGAGTGCTGCCCTTCCTGCGGGATAAGTCGCTAGACATCATCCAGCCGGATATGACCCAGGCCGGCGGTCTCTCGGAAGTGATAAAGATAGCGGCCCTGGCCAAGATGCACGATGTGTGGGTCGCGCCTCACTGTCCTCGTGGACCGGTCGCGGTGGCGGCAGGAGTTCACTTCGCTGCGCGCACTCCCAATTTTCTGATCCTCGAGTACGCCACCGATGTGGGTGGGGTGCCGTGGCGGCAGGAACTGTTGACCGAACCTGAAGCCATTGTCAACGGCAGATTTCAATTGCCCCAAAAACCAGGCCTTGGAGTCGACCTGAATGTGGCGGTCCTGGAGAAGCACAAGGCTCACGGTTTCATCTGTGATATTCCAGATTTTTATAGCTCCTCTTTTACCATACCGGGAACTCAGTCATGAATGTACTTGTAACTGGTGGTGCTGGTTTCATAGGTTCCTATGTAGTCTGTGAACTGATCAAGGCGGGCCACAATGTTGCCGCCTATGATCGTCAGATAACGCACAACTCG
This sequence comes from Terriglobia bacterium, assembly GCA_020073525.1. GTDB lineage: Bacteria > Acidobacteriota > Terriglobia > Terriglobales > Acidobacteriaceae > Acidiflorens. Next base: position 9,969 of record JAIQFA010000085.1, on the reverse strand, counting down.
CTCGACCATGTTTTGAGCGGGCCGCAGTCTTCAAACCTGACGCTTGTGGCTGGCGATGTGACCGACGCCACCAAGCTCGGCGAAATTCTCCGTCAGCACAGAGTCGACGCGATAGCCCACCTCGCCTCGCCGCTGTCCGCTCAAACCGAGGACAATCCGGACCTGGCGATCCGCAATATGATTCAAGCGCAACATGTCATTTTGGAAGTGGCGCGGGCCGCCAACCTCAAGAAAGTGGTCTGGGCTAGCTCGGTGGCAGTCTACGGTCGACCACAACAATATCCCACCTTGCCGGTATCCAATGACGCGCCCCACTATCCAATGTCGCTGTATGGCGCCTGTAAATCCTTCAATGAATATCTCTCTTCGCATTACACCGACAAATATGGCCTTGACACCTTGGGGCTAAGGTTTCCGGCAGTGTACGGTGTGGGCCGGATGCGAGGAGCGGCCATGTTTTTGGACCTAATCGAAAAGCCCGCGCTTGGCCTGCCATGCCGCTTGCCAATGGCCGACGCAGTGTACGACTGGCTTTACGTAGTCGACGCAGCGGCTGTAGTGGTCCAAGCATTGTGCGCCAGCAAGACTGCGACGCGGAATTTCAATGTCGGTTGTGAATTGGCCAGTTTGCGTCAAGCGGTGGCAACGATTCGCGAGTGGCTGCCGGACGCCGTGTTCGAGTTAGAACCTGGCGAGTACCCCATTGTCGAGGAGTATGACTGCAGCACGCTGAGAGCGGAAATTGGGTTCGTTCCACAGTGGCCTCTCCGCAAGGCCCTGCACCACTCCCTAAATATTGTTCGCACACGCGCGGGACTTCCGTTGCTGGGATGAACCACGCACAGACCTGCCGCAAAAGGAGAACGTTATGCTTCAGCCAGAAGAAGTCAAAGAAACGCTGCGGGGCCCAGTAGCCTTTGCTCCGACTCCGTTCCGGCGTGACAACCTGGGGATCGATCTCGCCGGGTTTCGTCGCAACATGGATTATCTCGCCCAGAACGGAATCCAATGGGTCTGCGTGGCGGGCTTCGTAGGTGAGTATTCCGCGCTTAGGCCGGACGAATTCACTCTGCTGCTGAAGACGGCGGCGGATGTGCTGAAGAGCAAGTCGTATCTCATCGTGGGAGTTGGTGGCGGCACTTACTCGGCTTGTGAAGCTGCACGGGCGGCCCAGGACCACGGCGCGGATTGCATAATGGTCCTTCCCCCATATCTCGTGCAACCTACCCCAGTGGGTCTCGTTGAGCACTTCCATGCGATTTCCGCATCCACTCGAATCGCTGTCATGATCCATTCCATGCCGGGGACGAACTTTTCCCCGGAGCTAGTGGAAACGGTGGCGCAGTCCTCCAATGTCGTGGCTTACAAGGATGAGTCCGGAGATTTGCGTGGGTTTGACGAGACTGTCACGCGGGTCGGGGACCGCTTGGTTTATATGAACGGAAAAGCCGAAATGATGATGGCCCAATACTTCGTAGCCGGAGCCACCAGCAACGCCACGGCCATCGGAAACTTTGATGCGCCACTGGCGCTCAGCGCGTGCCAGGCCGCTCTCCAGCGGGACTACCAAAAGGTGCAGGAGTTGCTCTTACCAAAGGCCAGGCCCTGGTACCGTCTCCGCGAGAAAAACCGTGCCTACTTGATTTCTTTGACCAAGGCAAGCATGGAGTTGGCAGGCTTGTGTGGCGGCACAGTCCGTCCTCCGCTTTCCGAGATCTCGCGTGCCGACCATGATGAACTCAGGGCCCTAATGGAGCGATTGAATTACGTCCAGTGCGCAGGAGCGGGAGAGAGAAGATGAAGATCACAGAGGTCGGAACCTGTCGTGTCTCGGCAGACAGTGACGCGTCATACCTTGTTTTCGTTCGCACAGACGATGGATATGTCGGCGTGGGCGAGGCACCCGTAACCAGGTGTCCGAGTACATTATCGCCGGCGATCGGAGATCTCAAACCAAGCATCCTTGGTCGTGACCCCTTTGATGTGCATTCCATCAGGGCAGCCCTGAGTTCCGACCGGAACTCGGACGGGTTCGAGGCGTTGCTTCCGGTGATAAGTGGGGTGGAGGCCGCGTGCCTGGACATCGTGGGCAAACGACTGGGCGTGTCCGTGGCCCAACTCTTCGGTGGTTCCCTGCGGGAGTATGTCCGGCTCTGTGCCACGCGGTGGGAACATCCAGACGATTCTCCCGAAGACTATGCACAGAAGGCCCGCCGGGTTGCGGACTCAGGATTCACGGCATTGAAGTTCGATCCCTTCGGGCGTATCGGCGGTGTGCTTCCCACAATCGGGCCGGCGCTTGATCGTGCTGTAGAGATTACTCGGAGTGTCCGTAAAGAAGTCGGGACAGCTGTCGATCTGATTGTTGACGCGAATGGGCGGTTCACACCGTCAGAAGCGATCCGTATCGCCAGGGCGTTTGAACCATTCGCGCTGCTGTGGATCGAAGACCCACTTGGGCCGGACGACTTGGACTGGTGGGAGAAGGTCGCTGGGGCCGTTGCAGTTCCTATCGCGGCCGGCGGCCGGTCATTTGCCGGTGGCCGTTTTCGCGACGTCATTGAGCGGCAATTGACTGATTTCGTGCTACCCGACCTGTGCAGCGTCGGCGGAGTCCACGCAGTTCGAGACGTAGCGTTGCTTGCCGAAACGTACTTCATGAGTTTTGCACTTCATCACTCGGGTGGGCCCGTATCGTTAGCCATCGAAGCGCAGATAGGTGCGTGCGCACCGAATTTCGCAATGATGGAACTACCCTACGGTTCGTCCGAGTCGTGGGATCGACTATTGAAGGCGCCGCTGCAGTTGAAGGACGGGCATCTCAAAGTTCCGACGGGACCCGGTTGGGGAATTGAATACCGTCATTTGTTGGAGCTCCAGTCGAGCGGCTCGGGTGCCGTGGCCCCGGTCGCAGCAGGGAACCAATAGGGAACTGCAACGGAACAGGGAGGACACCATGCCAAAGAGAGAAGCCGTGACGCGTCGAGGTATGCTTGCCGCGTGCGTCCGCAGATACTTTGACGGCTGCAATGAGGCCGATCGGGAGAAGCTGTACTCGTGCTTTGCTGAGGGTGTCGTCCACTATTTCCCGCCTGGTGTCGGCGGACCTTATGTCGGTAAGAAAGCTATCGCAGATCTGTGGATTGAGTCCGTCCGCGTAAACGGCTCCCGATGGACGATTGATCGTCTTGTAGCCGACGAGCGTTCAGCTGCAATCGAATGGAGCCATTTCAAGCCTCTCATAGGCGAGTGCATCCGGGGAGCGGAATGGTACGAATTCGATGAAGAAGGACACATGACGGCGATTCGTGCTTACTACGCCTCTCCGCGCGACAAGACACACAAGGTGAATGAGCTCGAGGGTTTTCCATACGAGACCAGTGATTATCCCATCGTCGCACCGGAAGCGGCGCCCCGGTCACAGCGTTAGTTGTAAGTCGACGCAGCTCTGGAGGCGGGTGGAAAGGACGCATCGATGAAGATCACTCGAATTTCGCCAGTTGTCGTGAACGCGCGAGTGAGGAACTGGATTTTTGTCAAAGTAGAAACTGACGTCGCAGGACTGCATGGTTGGGGTGAAGCAACGCTGGAATGGAAGACTCGGAGTGTGTTAGGAGCGATTGATGACGTAAGTCGTTTTGTCCTGGGGGAGGATCCGCGCCGGATCCAACACCTCTGGCAGATCATGACGCGCCAGTATTTCTGGCCCGCTGGAATCGAAGGTATGACGGCAATCAGCGGCATAGAACACGCGTTATGGGACATCAAGTCAAAATGGCTGAACGTGCCGTTGTATGAATTGCTTGGTGGACGAGTGCGGGACCGCCTCCGTGTTTACACGCACCTAGGAGGTGTTTTTGATGCCGGTGGAACCGAGATGGGCCTGACTGCGCGGTGCGAGCAGTTGGTTGACCGCGCCCTCGCATGTAAGCAAGCCGGATACACAGCTCTCAAGTTCATGGGGTTGCCTCGGATGGCGCGAACTGACCATGTGCAGACAATCCGTCAAGCTGAATGCGCCGTTCGGGCGTTGCGGGAGGCAGTTGGGTCGGAAACGGACTTGATGGTGGATCTTCTGGGACGGTGTTGGCCAGCGACCGCCCTCCAGGTGTGTCGGGTGCTTGAACCATATGAATTGCTGTTCCTGGAGGAGCCCTGCTCTACCAAGGACATCGAGGCGACGGCGCAAGTTACACAGGCCTCCCGTATACCGATCGCAACCGGTGAACGTCTGGTGGGCCTGCATAGTTTTCGAGACCTTCTAGAGAAGCGGGCTTGCCACATCGTGCAACCGGATTTGACCCACTGCGGCGGACTGTGGGAGGCGGCGAAGATAGCCTCGCTCGCCGAGACTTACTCCGTGGATGTTGCTCCGCACACTCCTAGCGGTCCGGTTGGGGCAGCGGTCGCGACCCATTTTGGATTTGTTACACCGAACTGGCTCATCCAGGAGGCAGTCCAAAGTGATGTGCCGTGGCGGGACGACATAGTCGACGAGCCGTTGACCATCAAAGACGGACATATCGGGCCTCCTACGCGGGTTGGACTGGGGGTTGAGATCAATGAGGACGAGGCGAAGAAATATCCTTTTCAACCCGACATTGACGCGCGGCACTTTCTCTACGATGGCTCGGTGGGGGAGTGGTAGGCAGGCGGCAGCCTATTTGGTCTAAGTCGTAGGAGTAACGACGAACATGAAGAAGCGGCTATGACCATAGAGGATCTCAGGAGTCGGCGTTGGAGATTCGACGGTTCAGGGAAGTCACGAAAAGATGGCTATGTTGCCTCCGCTAGGTTGGTTACTAAGCCATGTAATACCGGCGACGAGGTGACATTTGACAGATAGATGGACGAAGTCTCGGGTCCTGCTTGCTCGGGCTGAGAAGTCGCTGCCCAGGGGAGTCAACAGTGGAGTGCGGGCCACCTGCCCGCTACCTTTGTATTTTGAAGACAGCTGGGGCTGCCACGTTAAGGACGTAGATGGGAACCAATATATCGACTACTCGCTCGCCTGGGGGCCGCTGATCTTGGGTCATCGACATCCCAAGATCGTCGAGGCGGTTCGTCGCGAGGCGGGCCGTGCCCACATCTACGGAGCACAACACGAACTTGAGATCCAGGTGGCCGAAAAGGTGCAGGCCTTGGTCCCCTGCGCTGAGAATGTTGTATTTGCTTCGAGCGGCACCGAAGCTGTCCAGTTGGCTTTGCGTCTGGCTCGAGCGTTTACTAGACGAAACCTCGTCGTGAAATTCGAGGGCCACTACCATGGGTGGGTCGACTCTGTATTGGTGAGCAACCACCCCACGGCTGAAGAGGCCGGTGATGCTCACAAACCAAAAGCTGTTCTCGGGTCTTTAGGACAAGTTCCCAACGCTTGCGACAACTTGATAGTGATGCCCTGGAACGACCCTGGGGTGTTGTCGGATCTCTTTCGTCAACGAGGCCAAGAGATCGCCGCCGTCATTCTCGAACCTGTCTTGTGCAACAGTGGCTGCTTACTCCCCGATCCTGGGTATCTCGAAGTCATCCGGGACCTCTGCAGCCAAAGCGGTGCATTGCTAATCTTCGACGAAGTGATCACCGGGTTTCGGCTCTCTCTTGGCGGTGCGCAGGAATTCTTCAAGGTAAAGCCCGACATTGCAACTTTTGGAAAGGCGTTGGCTGGAGGGGCAACGCTGAGCGCTGTCGCTGCTCGAAGAGATGTTTTTGATTTGGTGCTGGACGGCAGGGTCGTTTTTGGGGGGACCTACAACGGGAACCCGATCGCGTTGGCGAGCGCTCTCGCAACCATCGAGGAACTGTCGCTAGGTGGTGGCTCCCTCTTGCAACAGACCGATCGCATGGGACAAAGGCTCATGTCTGGAATTCGCGATGCAGCGAGCAGGCATGGGCTTCCTCTCATCGTCAGTGGCTTCGGTGCGGCTTTTGCACTCCACTTCACGGCAAAGAGAGACCTCCGGAACTATCGCGACACCCTGCAAGACGACCCACATCGATTGAGAGAGTACGTGTTCAGAGCCTTGGCGGAGGGCTTGTATGTGCTCCCTGACGGCCGTATGTACGTTTCGGCAGTGCACCACGAGGAGGACATTGAGGAAACCCTCCGGGCATTTGATCGAATTTTTAGCGGCCTTGCCGACCGGACCAGACCGCGGGTGTAAGAGCCCTGAGCCTTTGTTTCTATTGTCTGAGTAAGAGATGTGACGGGGGCTGACCGACTGACTCGCCCCTGACGAAGTTTGTGTGTAGCGCCGGAGGCCACAGATCCTTTGCCGCGCCATCCCTCGCGGTGTCGTCCACATGGCCAGACGGCCAAGCGCAAGCTTGCGAAGGCCCTCGGAATACGCGCCCGAGGTCCGAACAGATCCGCATGCGAGTGTCCCCTGCCCCTGGCAGATATTTTCCGAACATTTATCTTGACAAGAATGGCCATCTCTGGTTAGCATGCGTTTCGATACACGTTTCTATGTTTCACAGGCTAAAACGATATGGAAACGCGAAGTGCTGGGCGGTCTGCCAGACAGAGCTATTAGGCAGGCGCGCCGAAAGTGAGTTCAGCCGGATGGTTGGGCCGCAGACCACAAGAACAGAGGGGGAGAACATGCCCGTGATATCGCGTGTGGAAGCAGGGAAAGCTGTTTGCAGTTCGGTATTGTTGTCGGTTGTGCTGTTGATCTGCGCGTTGACTGGTCGGCTCACGGCTCAAACGCAGAATGGGACTATTCTGGGAACCATCTCTGACCCGTCTGGCGCCTTCTTGCCCGGCACAAAAATCACTGCCACAAATCACCTCGACGGATCAGAGAGAAGCGTCACTGCGGATTCTGATGGTAGCTACCACTTCTTACTCTTACCGAGTGGCGACTACACAATCACTGTGGAACATAGCGGTTTTAAGCTATATCAGGACCGCGGCCTTCACCTGGAAACAAATCAGACGTTGCGCGTCGATGTTGCACTGAAAGTGGGCGCGAAAACAGAACAGGTAACTGTGGAAGGCGAGGCTGCCGCCATTGACACCGACACGCCGGGAATTTCCAACACTCAATTGGAAAAGCAGGTCAAGGACAATCCAGAGCTGGTGTATAACCCGACCCACATCTACGCGACTCACAACATTGCATACACAGAGAGGCGCCTGGGCTTCTACGGCGGCAGCTGGCTGAATACCACGACGAGTCTGAACGGTGTCGAGGTAGACTATTTCGATCTCTACCCGCTCGGCTACGCCGTGGACGAAATGAAGTCCGATTTACTTCTGGCCCCTGCCAAGTACGAGCGCTCGGCCACCGTCAACATGACTTTAAAGCATGGCGAAAACCAGCTCCACGGTTTTGTGCAAGGCACCTTGTATCAGAACCTATTTTTCGCTCTCTCAGATCCGCGCGCACATGTGGACAACTGCACTTCCGCTCGTCCTTGCACTGGATCTTGGACAGCAGGTGGAGAAGTCAGCGGGCCAGTTTATATACCCAAGCTCTATGACGGCCGCAACCGTACTTTTTGGATGTTCACATACACGCCCCAGAAGAACTTCAAAACCACGAGTCCGATTACCTATACCGTGCCTGGTGACGCGTTCAGGGCGGGGAACTTTTCTGGCCTGTCCTCCCCCATTACCAACCCTTTTACAGGGCTGCCGTTTTCGGGAAATCAGATTCCGTCGAACATGATCAGCACGGTCTCCTCCAACCTAATGAGTGGTTTCTTTCCTTCGGCGGTCGGAACAACAACAACACCCGCCACTGCCAACGATAATACTCCGCAAAACGTGTGGTGGACGATGGGTGGACGACTCGACCAAAAAATATCGTCCACAAATCAATTTAATGTCGCCTACTCAAAGTTTTACCAACGTTATGAAGATGCGGATGGGAGGTACAGCAGCTACCGAGGTGTCCGAAATTACACCGACAATAGTTGGGTGTGGAGCTTTGCCGACACACATGTTTTCTCGCCGACTATCATTAACGAAGCGCGCTTTGGCATTAATTATGTCGCAGTTCCTGACCTGGGGCAGGGCGAATCAGCAGGCACGCGAATGCAGGATATCGGTCTAACCGGTATTCCGACACCTCGAATCGACAACCTCACTGTAACGGGGCCAAGAATAAATATTTCGGGAATTACCAGTCTCAGAGGACAAGCCAGCAATTCGAGCTCGTCCTATTTTTACCAGCTCAGTGACTCGCTTTCCATCCATCATAAGAAGCACATCATTGAGGCAGGGGTCGACCTGAAATGGTCCAACAATGACTACACCCAAGCGCCTACTGACATGTTCCCGACATACGGTTTCGACGGCCGCTTCACCGGTAGCGGGTTCGCAGACTTTTTGCTAGGGTTGCCCGGCAGCATTTCAAGAACCAACGCGCGCCCGACTACAAACTTTCTGCGTAGAACCCTGGCCTTCTACGTACAGGATCAGTGGCAAATCACGCCTCGTCTTACGCTCAGCCTGGGGAATCGATTCGAATTCATCGCTCCGCTCTATTCCAACAATTCGATGTACTACAATTTCGACCCCAAGACGGGCAACTTAGTTGTTCCCTCCGCTAATTCTCTGAGCTTGATCGATCCAGCGTGGCCCCTGGCTACAAATCCGATTGTCACTGCCAAAGATGCCGGATTTCCGGAGCACCTGGTCAATGGGACAGCAAGGCCTCTGACTCCGCGCATCGGTTTTGCCTTTCGTCCCTTCCGTAATGATCGGACGGTAGTGCGAGGTGGCTGGGGACTCTACAATGTTGCGGACCTTGCCACCGGAGGTGTTCTCGCGGAGTACGGCAATCCGTCCTATCTGGGGGTCGGAGGTCCCTTCGCTTTGAGCACAGCGTTCTCGAATGCGATGGTGGAGGGTACACCTCTCCTGCAATGGCCGTTTGCGTTTCCACCCGAAGGCGGCACTCTGACGAACTTGCCGACGGTGACGGGGGTCAACCCGAAGTTTGTTTATCCTTACACTCAGCAATGGAATCTGACTGTCGAGCACGAGATCCACGGGCAGGGACTTCGTCTATCGTACATAGGAAATAAAGATACGAAGCTCGGCTATACGAGAGATATCAACATACCGCGAGCGAGCACGGTTCCTTTCACGACGGATCGTTACGTGTATCCGAACTACGTAAGCATCCCCTACGTCGATAACGGAGCGACCGCGGTGTATCACGGTTTTGAAAGCGCCCTGACGTTAAAGAAAATTGCCGGCATTACGGGAGAGATAGGTTACTCCTGGGCGGGGCAGTGGACGGATAGTCAAAACAACCAGTTCTTACCTACGGTTGGCGGTTCGACGATTGAGAATCCTTATTGCCTGAAATGCGAGAGAGCCAGATACGATTCTGTGCCCATGCATCGCATGTATGCACGGTTTCTGTGGGACCTCCCTTTTGGGGTAGGCCAAAAGTTTGGCGGCGGGGCGTCTCATGTGAAGGACGAATTGGTTGGACACTGGACGGTTAGTACTGAGTTTCGAGCGCGCACAGGGCTCGGGATGACGCCACTTTTTGATGGCAGTGACCCGTCGAACACCAATACGTTCGGTGGACGACCAGATTGTGTCGGCAATCCCGTCCCCACGTCCTGGAGGACGATTGACAACTTGATCAATCTTGCGGCCTATGCGGTTCCTCCTGACAACGCGGGAAGGTATGGAAATTGCGGCCGGAACACGGTTCTTGGTCCAGGCGGCTTTTACATGAATTTTGGGGTGTTCAAGGCATTTCCGGTTAGGGAACGCATGAACGTGGTATTCTCCGCTACCTCAACGAACGTGCTGAACCATCCAGTGTGGGACATTTGCCTTAACGGCCCAATCAACTCACCAAATGGCAACCAGTTATGCGGGACAGAGGGGAACTACTTTACGGCAGGGAACCCGCGCGGAAGCGGACGGCAGATTTACTTTAATCTGAGCTTCGGGTTTTAGGCTGTGTGTCAGGTACGTTCGCGGGGCGGATTGCGCCC
>JAIQFA010000210.1 GCA_020073525.1 Terriglobia bacterium | reverse complement strand
CTCCACTGCCCTCGCAACGGGTGCAGCCCTCCGACGGAACGTTGCTCTGGATGCTGGACGAAGCCGCCTCTGCGAAACTGAGTAGGTGAGGCGTTCTCAGTTCTCAGTTGTCAGTTCTCAGTGAAGAACTGGGTACTCCATCCTAACGTCTCTATGGGTGCCCCTCCTTAACGTCGCGTTTTTTGCGACGTTAGGGTGGGATTCCACGGACGTCCGTCCTCTGGGATTTCGCGTCCCGTTTCCGCAGCCTACAGATTAATGTCATCCCGAGCGGGAGCCGGAACTTCACGAAGTGAAGTTTCGGCGGAGTCGAAGAGACCCCTACATCCTCTCGCGCCAGACGATGGGTTCGCGAATTGCCCCCATACATTCTGTTAGGGGAGATCGGTACCCCCTCCCCCCCCATTTTTCGCTAAAGCATTGAAAAATAGGTACTTACTTTCACAGTATTCAAAAATAAGGACTTATCTAACTCCTTATGTAACTCAGGATTTTCGGCAGCTGGCTCACGGCCCGCTAAACGCCTCAAATTATCAAAGAGCAACTGGCCGATGGGGCTGGACAGCTTCGAGCGCCGTCTCCTGGGAGACGGACACACCTCGGCCCTGACACACAGGTCGATCCCATTGTCGCCGACGGAGAGTTGGAAGTCTGTGATGGCGCACACCGGGCGTTTGTGATGAAAACATAGTGAGGAAAAACTCTAGCCTGCAATCGCGGTGGAAGGCCACTTCTCGAAAAGCGCGAGAAGTGGCGCACCCCCAGCTATTTTCGGTTCAATGTCAAAGGACAAATCCGCGTTTTACCCCCGACCTTGACGTAACCCACCCGTCACGTTCAGTAATCTCCGGAGCGTGCCAACAGGCTCTTGAACTACGGAATGGCGTCCACCAGTTCGATCTTCCCCCCGCCTCCCAGCTTTGCCCGCTTAAAACAAACATGAGTGAGAGCCGGATTCGCTGCGACAGCCGCACGAATCTCCGCTTCGAGGGTTGGTGTTGTACGACAGCCGAAAGTGATGCTACGAACTGCGGTCGCTGGCACATCGAAGCAGAACGTGCCGGAACTAACCTCCGTGCCGTCCTTCAATGGTCTAATGATCCTCCACTCACGCTCGTAAGCCCACTCAGCGTTCTTCGTGTAGAACACGTCTGGGCCGTTTAGCTGGTGCCATGTACGTGGATGCGGATTCTGCACGTAAGAAACCCGAACAAGGTGCCGGAAGTCATCAGGAGGAGCTACCTTCTGATTGAACCAAGGATGATTCTCGTCAAATTCCACGACAATGCCGTAATGCTGCCCCGCATAGTGGCTCCACATGAGCGGATGCACCGCATCTTCAGTCAGGCAGAATATGCCTAACAACTGCCCGAGAGATTGTTGGATTTTTTTCCACAGAATCTCCCACACCGCCACCTTCGTTATCTCCTCCAGCGCTTCGGCCTTGTGAACCTGCATCTTTGCCATGAACTCTTGTTCAAGAGCGGGATTAGCAGCAATGATGTTGCGGAACATTTGAATTGGGACGCTCATTTTGGAGTAATTGGGGATGGTCACCATAGCTGCGAAAACACCGTCAACGGTGCTGAGCATCTCAGTCATCTTGGCATCGAGCGCATCACGAAATTCTTCGGCAGTGCCCTTGAAGTCAATCAAGGGGCGAAGCTCAAAAGGGTCGTTGAGGTCAGACGGTTGAGTAAATCGCACCTTCAACGTTTTAACGAAAAGAGGAGCCACTTCGGTGGACATATACTTGAACACGGGCAACTCTTTTCTCCTTCACAACTATTTGTTTGGGTGCGCCCCTTTACCGGAAGTGTACCTCGGGTTGGTCTTTTAACATTGAACCGAAATAACTGGGGGTGCGTCACTTTTCGCGCTTTTCGAGAAAGCCTGCCCTGAGCGATAGCCGAAGGGTAGCCTGCCGAACCGCCGACACCGTCCGGCTCCTGTTCCAATTCACCACTCATAATGCTTCTTGAAGTCGGTCACCGACATCCGCGACCGTAAAGCGCCGGCGATGTCCCGGAATTCCTGCGAGAAGCTTTGCAGGTCGGCTGGACGAGGTTCCGACCTGAATAGCGAATGACCTGTGTAGTGGATGAGGTCGTGGATGTACGGCGGGTGGGCCACTTTAGCGAGAAGCGTGCCTCGGGACTGATTTTTAGCATTGAACCGAAATAACCAGGGGTGCGCCACTTCTCGCGCTTTTCGAGAAGTGGCCTGCCGGACAGCTGGCACCAAGGGCTCGTCCTTAATGCGGCAGGGGCCGGATCGTCATCTTAAGTACTTCCGAGTCATTCACCCGCACCCGGCCTGCCTCGCCCAGGAAGTAGGCGCGGAAACTGCTCCACCGCCACAATTCCGGGGAGGCCACCAACCCGCGCTCGACCGGATTCCGATGCAGGTAGCGGAGTTTCTCGATCCGTTTGTGTTCGGTCCATACGTTGAAGTCGTAGAACCGCCTTTGCCAGACATGCTGCGGCGAGCGGGCGAAGAGGACGGCCTGGGCCGGATTGCGATTTCGTTTTGCCTGCGCCAGAAGGCGTCGCGCAAAACCGAGTTTGAGAGCTTGCATGACGGTCGACGGAGTCTTCTTCTGTGGTTCGCTGATGAGCAGGTGAATGTGCTCGGGCATGACCACGTACCCGGCGACGACAAACTGATACCGCTTGCGCACCTGCTCCAGCACAGTCAGCAACAGGTCGCGGCGGCGCGGGGTGCCAAGGAATGGCTGCCGGCGATAACAACTGCAAGTGATGAAATGTAAGTGTCCGGCACCATAATATCGCTTCAGATTCTGCCGCATGCCCACAGAGTAGTCACGCATAAAAGTCTGCGCGGTGATGGCGCGCACCTTCCGATCGTGACAAAGAACTCTAGCCTGCAAGCTCGGTGGTAGGCCACTTCTCGAAAAGCGCGAGAAGTGGCGCACCCCCAGCTATTTCCATCCCATGTTAATAGACAAAGCCGCGGTTGTATTCCGACTATGATGTGGCCCACCGGCCCCAGAGGGATTTCGTGGCGGAGCTAGCGTTCAAAATAATGGACGGCTCTCCGCTACAATGTCGCTCGGAGGATCATTGTGGCAAACTACGACATCGCCGAAGGTTGGGACAACCTAAGCCTCGCGCACAAGGCTCGCGTGATCAATCTCGCCTCCAAAGAACAGCTTGCAAAGTGGGCTGCTGATCCAGAATGTAATCAGAGGATTATTTGCGCTACCGGATTTCAAGTCCAAGACAATGCGGAAAAGCCACCCGAAGTCCCGTTCTATCGACATACGGAGGTTTCCGCTGACGCTCACTACATCGCCGGACGAATCATTAAGCATCTCTGGATCATTTTCGTCATCCTACCGTTCGTCCTGGCAGCTCTTTTCTTTCTCCTCAGAAGTTAGGACGAAGGAGGGCTCCGGGTAGGTCGCTCGACCGACTTTGAAGGGAGTGTGCTCGAGTTTGTCTCTACCATTGAACCTAAACAACTGGGGGTGCGCCACTTCTCGCGCTTTTCGAGAAGTGGCCTTCCCAACCGCCGAAGTGGGCGCGGAAAGTGTTCCAACACCAGAGTTCCAGGGAGACCACCAGCCTCTGTGCCGTCCCCTCCGGGACTCAGTTCTGCTTCCCACCTTACCCAGGGCTTACGTCCTGGGCTAACATATTTCGCCCCTTCGGGGCTGGAGTTTCGTAGACTCGGGCCACCCCTCGTCCGTCGACGCTGCAAGACAACGTCAAAATCCCATGCGGTCGGCGGACGTGGAATCCCACCCCTTCGACTCCGCTCAGGGCAGGCTCTAACGTCGCACGGAACGCGACGTTAGGATGGGGCACCTCCGACGCTCTTGAGACGGAAAGAACCAAAGGCAAGGGCAAAATCAAAGTCAAAGGCAGCGGGCGAGGGCGCCCGCTCTACACTGGCGGGGGACGGACCTTCATCTTCCCTACTTCCCACTCATTCATTCTTACCCGGCCTGTCTCGCACGGGAAGTAGGCGCGGAAGCTGGTCGGCCGCTCCGTCGCCAGAGTACCGGGGAGA
>JAIQFA010000084.1 GCA_020073525.1 Terriglobia bacterium | reverse complement strand
AACGTCACGCTGATTGTGCAGCTGGTCGTGGGGGGCAGGCTCCCAGGGCAGGTCTGCGCGGAGACCGCGAAGTCCCCTGTCGTTGCGACCGTAATACCAGTCAGGAATGCGCTCTGTTTGTTGGTCAGAGTGAACGTCTTCGCTGCACTGGTCGTCCCCACCTTCCGCACCGCATAGGTCGCGCTGGTCGGCGTTAATGTCGCCGGCCCCACGCCGGTACCGGACAGTGGCACCGTCTGCGGGCTATTGGCAGCATCGTCGTTGATCGTGAGGGTCCCGGTACGCACACCCAGTTGGGTGGGAGTAAAGGTGACCTTGATCTTACAACTCACGCCCACAGCCAGCGTGCTGCTGCAGGGTTTCGGACTCGCCGCTAGAGCAAAGTCACCGCTGGTCGTGATGGTGCCGAAGTGCAGCGTCGCGATTCCAGTGTTGGTGACGGTAACCGTCTTCGTGGCGCCAGCCGTGCCCACGACAACCTTACCCCACGTCAAAGACGTCGGAGTCAGGGTGACAGCTGGGCCGCCTCCGCTTTGGTTGACGGTGAGCTGCAACGTGGTCGAGTGATTCAGACTGCCTGACACACCGTTAATGGTCACCGTTGATGTGCCAACGGTCGCAGTCGCGCTCGCCGTCAGGGTCAACGTGCTGGTGGTGGTTGTCGGATTCGGAGCGAACCCGGCCGTCACGCCGGTTGGCAGACCGGAAGCGCTCAACGTCACGCTGCCGTTGAAGCCATTGAACGGAGTGACTGTGATCGTGCTTGTCCCGGGGTTGCCGCCCTGCGTTATGGTGACGGTGTTCGGATTGGCGCTCAAGCTGAAGTCAGGTGTTCCGCCACCCGAGCAACCCGGGAAACTGAACGTGCCCACAGCAGTGTGCCAGTCGAATCCACCGTTGACCGTCTGGTATTGCTCCGTAAACCAGAAGGTGCAATCGTCCACTGGATCGATGGCCATCCCCGTATAGTCGCCCCAGCGGTCGCCGCCGCCAGTCTGCGAGCCAGTACCGGCCAGCAGGGTAACTTCCGACTCCAGGGTTCCCGCCGCATCGCTAGGAACGCGGCCAGCGTAAACCAATGAGGGAAACTGTCCTGAGGCTGAGCCGGACCGGCTGAAGCCGACGGCGATGTTCTGTTGAGCGTCCATCGCGATGCCCGGCATCCAGCGATACTGGGAATCCGGTGCGAAGGTTCCCTGTTGGAACACGGTCGGCCCGGTCTCGGGAGTGCGGATTTCGTACCAGCGCACGCCACCGCTGGTGCCTGCCTGAACCGAGTGGGAGGTCAGCAACACGCTGTGATCTGGGAAATTGCGATAGACCAACCGGAACATCAAACGACCGGCGAGAGACTCGAGCAAGTCGCTGCCCGACGTCGGCTGCTTCACGCAACGTCCGCGTTGCTGCGTGGGGCAGAGGTCCGTATAGGAAGCTATCGGAATCAGTGTCGGGCCCGTGAAAGTGGAATTCGTTGGAGTGACAAAGTCCACATGGAACTTGAACATGTCGATGTTGGCGCTTCCCGAGGGATCGAGTTCCATCACAAAGTTCGGAGTACCCGCAGGCGGAGGAGTCGGTCCATCCAGGTCGGATGGCAACATGCCAAAGTCGTTGGAAGTCTGCGCGAAGCACTGCAGGGTGGCCGCCGCGCCCGTCAGCATCTTGCTGCGATCCGCCGCGCAAACGTTCGCGCCGAGGAAAGCGGTTCCGGCAAGATTGAAATTGTTGAATGTGAAATAGTACGCGTCCGGCCACACACTCATCTTGGGATAGTCTGGGAATGCGGCGAACGAAAAGGCATACCGGTTGTAGGAGCCCGTCGCGTCAGACGTCGTGGATACGGCCACGCACTCGAAGTCGTTGCCCGAACTGTTGATGGCGAACTGCGAAACCACCCAGCGCTGCGCCATCGCGTCGAATCTTACGATGGGGTCGCCGCTGTTGTCGGCTTGGCACGATCCGCCAAATCCCGACCAGAATGAGTTTCCGCGCAGCGGGCCCAATACCTGATTGCCGCTTTTGTCGAAAACTTCATAGGCAACGTTGATGTACTGCACGTACTGGTTCAGGCCAGGCGCGCCATCGTTGTCGGGAGGTTCGCAGTTACAGAAGGAGTTGGCGTCCGAGATGCCTTCGAATTCCAGGCTGAAATTCGGAGTCTGCAAGCTCGGAGAATTCTCCGCCTTCTGCAGCACCGGGTCCTCCTGACCAGCATTGTTCTGCCGGCGGTAGTTGGGATTTACCTTGTTCGGGATCTCGTGCTCCCCAGGAGTACCGTATTCGGGAAGCAGCGGGGCGACTTCGCGAAGCAGCGGTCCGGTGTCGTGTTTAAATTCCTGGATGACAATGGGTCCCTTTGTCACCGTTTTGGCTTGTTTAGCGAATGTCGGCAGCGCCAGACAGAGAATCGTCAGGAACGCCAGGACTGCAACGCGTTTGGTCGTCACTTTTTCCTCCTTCATTTCTTTTCCCCTACCATGTCAGATGGGTCGTAAACGCCCTCAAACTCCAGTGTCAAAACATCATCGGCGTCGAGCTTTCCTTCGTAATTTCCGCCGCCTTTGATCCCTTTGAACTTGCCCGTGCCACGCGTGAAGTTCCAGCGACCCTTGTTCGCCGCCGGACCCTTTTCCCCGGCGATCTCACCGTTGATATGTATGGTGAGTTCTTCGCCACTGTCTAATTTGTTCACTTCGAATCCGTGGGTATGAAGAGTGCCTTCCATTTTTTCCGCGAAGCCGACCTCTACGCCATCTTTCATTTTGGCGCCCTGGAGCTTCATGGGCTCGGTCCAGGTACATTTCCGCTTTTCAATCATCACCGCGTGCCCGGGGCGATCTGGAACGTCGATGGACTCCGCCGTCTCGGGCTTCTCGCAGCGCACTTTGCCTTCGAGCTTGATGTAATTGTTGGCCGCTTTCTTAGATCCTTTTTTGTCGGCGTCTTTGTCTTTAGCGTCCTTGTCTTGGGCGACCGCGAAAATAGAAAGTGCGAAGAGAAACAATAAAAGAAGATGGAGTTGGGGGCAGGGCCGGAACTTCCTTACATCAAACATTCGCTGATTCAACCTCTCCGCGGTTCTTCAACAACTGCTGGGATTGCGGCCGTTCAAGAAACACATTGGTAGTTTTGACTTCGCTTAACACCGGGTTAATCCTGCGTGCCATTCGAAACCCGCTGGGGCGTTGGCGGGAAACTTAGGGGGGCTACTAGCGCGAGTAGTTTTATACCTTGCTTTTCCTGAAAAGCAAAGGAAAATCCGCACTCAGATGGACACGCAGCGCACTTTGCAGCAATGTTGAATTTGTTTGCACACCGCGGTGGACTCGGCGTCTACGAAGTGACAATTCGTGACAGAAGAGAAACGCCCGCCATCAGCCCAGCGCTGGCGGCCCTTTCCAGGGCCCGCACTCTGCTTCGAGCCTCGCGGCCACTGCCAGCACCACTTCGTCTTCCCACGGACGCCCGACGATCTGAACGCCGATCGGCAAGCCCTCCTCCGAAAAACCCATGGGAACAACTGCAGCAGGAAAACCGAGCAGGTTAAACCACTCGCAATAGCTCCAGGCGTCTAGATACTTGACAGTCTTTCCTTCTACTTGCCATTCGCGTTCGCCATGACGAAAAGCGGGGATGGCGGCAGTTGGGCATATCAGCACGGGATATTTCCGCATTTGGAGGAGAATCTTCTCGCGCAGCTCATCGCGTCCCAGCCAGGCAGCCAGCAGGGACTCGCCGGTATGCGGCGGGGCGGCGTGGGTCCAACCCTGGAACTCGCGCAGAATCGGGCTCAGTTCGGACTCATGGCCACGAAGCATCGGGCCAAGAATCATCCCTCCAGCGGTGCCGAAGAACTCCCACCAGCGCTGGCGCGCTTCCTCGAGACCTTCGGGGCGAAATGGATCGATGCGAAACCCGCAGCTCGACAGAAGCGTCACTGCCCGTTTCACCGCCAACCTGGTTTCCTGCGTGACTGGAGTTCGCCCGTCGTCTTCGAAACATCCGATGTTGAGGCTCTGGACCACCGTTTCAGGAATTTCGCGGACCTCGACCAGCGCCGCGCAGGGATCGCCGTCGTCCCAGCCCGCCATCACTGCAAACATGGTCCGCACATCTTCTATAGTGCGCGCCATCGGTCCGACCACGCCGATGAGGGCAAACGGGCCGCCGGACTTCGGAAAGTGCCCGGTCGAAGGAATGCGTCCGGGAGTGGGCTTCAATCCGCAAATGCCGCAGAAGTGCGCCGGTTCGCGGATCGAACCGCCGCCGTCGCTGCCCACGCCGCCAGCGGAAAGTCCAGCGGCGATGGCGGCAGCTTCTCCTCCACTCGATCCGCCCGCGGTCCTTGTCAAATCCCAGGGATTGTTGGTGCGCCCATAAAGAAGATTGTCGGTCTCCCAGGCCATGAGCAGTTCGGGCGCGTTAGTGACGCCGAGGATCACGGCCCCAGCCGCGCGCAGCCGCGCCACCAGCGGCGCATCCTCAGCGGCAATGTGTCCGGCGCGCAGACGCGTGCCGGCTTCACAGCGATGCCCGGCAACGTCAATCGACGACTTGATGGAAACCGGCACCCCATGCAGAGGCCCGAGGTCGTCTCCAAGCCGAATCGCTCTCTCCGCCTCACGCGCCTGGGTAAGCACGGCTTCCGGTTGGTAATCGACGAACGCGTTCAGCTTGGGATTCAGGCGTGCGATGCGATCAAGGTGAGCGCGCGCCACCTCGACGGGCGAAACCGCTTTGCGGCGGATCTGCGCCGCGATTTCCCGCGCGGAAAGAAGATAAGGGTCTGAAGTCATGAGTGCGGAGAACGCCGCAACGAAATTCAGGATATCAGCGAAGGGGTTTCCTTCGTGGAGTTCCTTCGTGAGACTTCGTGCCCTTTGTGGTTAAGGGCTCGCAGATTGACCGTGGTCAATGAGCGCTATCGCCTGTTTTCGCCAACTGTGACCGCGGTGGTGTCTAATTGGACGTATGAAACTACTGTTTCGCGTATTGCGATGGATCTCTGTTGTGTTCGCCGTCGCCGTCCTTGCTGTGTTCGTCACTCATCTCGCTCTGCGGCCCAATCCGGACGCCGCCAATATCGAACAATACAGAGTGCTGTCTGCATACATTGAGCCGGGCTTGACGGGCTACTCGCACGACTTGGGTAGGGGCAAAGGGATGGTCGTGGTGGCCGCGAGAACGACGTTCTCCCAGCCGATGGTCAGTTCAAACAAATTCAGACAATACGTGTCTCTGGTTTTAAGTACCGGCCACGCTAAGGCCACGATTCACCAGTTGAGTCGGTCGCTGGTTCTTGAGTTTTGGGCTACAAACCTGTGGGACGTGACGCTGGAGCCGAAACTCCACTTGCCTGCCCGTTACGAATTGGCCACGGAGGGCGAGATGAATCTCTACCCATCCGAAGCGTTCTCTAGACGTTTTCCGAACAGCTACGGCGCCTTGACCTTCTCGCGTGTGGCATTTAATCACGACTTGACAGATGCATTCTTCTACACCGAACACTTGTGCGGGTTGTGCGGCGAGGGCAAATTCGTTTACATGCGGAAAACATCGGGCAAGTGGGTGGTAGTTGATGCCGCTGGAACCTGGATTTCGTGAGTCAACTGGCGAAATATCGCGATTGCACTAACAACCCGGCGACCGGTCGAGTTTTTTCAGGTACTTGAGCGCGGCGTCCCTCACGTAGTCGGATTCGTCGTTGTCGGCGACGCCCTTCAGTGCTCCCCTGACCCGAGATTCCTTTGGAGTGCTCCGCGCAGCCTCATACAGCGCGAGAGCAGCTTCCGCTCGAATATCTTCGTCAGAATCGTGCATCAGAATCTCGATTGATTGGTCGATACCGTCTGTTGCTCCGACGCCCCACCACACCATGTTCAATGCGCTTGAGCGGACGCGCCAATCCTGATGCCTGAGCAAGCGGTCGACATCGACTTTTGCTTCAATCAAGTACTCAGAGCACACTTCACGGATACGCTCTTGAAGTTCAAGCACGGGAAGGTCTGAGGTGTTCAGTTCTCTGGCCCTCTGTATGAGGTTCTGTCGTTCCGAATCCATCGCTTGAGTATTCTAGGACAGTTGTTGTTGAAAAATCCCCATTACACTAACAACCGACCCGGGCTGGTCCTCCCGGCCAGTCCTGCAATTCTCAATTAAGCATTGTCCTCGGGAATTGGTTGGTCTAGGAGTGCCATGGCCGCATCAGCATCGACCGCGTTCACCTGCACCCTGATACCCGAAATATCGGAACCGAGAATACGAGCGGCGTTATCGTCCGCCAGAAAGCACTCGATTCCTGCCGAATCAAGCATTGCTTTGGCGAGCATGGCTTCCGACGGATTGCAGAAGCTCCGAACCGTGACCAGCTCTCTCCACGTGGCGTCGTCGCCTTCGCGTCGGTGTTCTTTTTCAGAATCCTTCTCTCGCATGGACAGGATGATACTGTAGGTGATCCCTACTGAGAAGCGCAGGCGCATGCGTCATCAATCGCCAAGGTGACGCCTCCACGATTTCCCAACTGGTGAAAAATCCCCATAGCACTCATTGACGGGACCCACGACCTTAGCCAAAGGCCGCTGGCGTTCTGCTTGTTTTCCAGTAGAGTAAGAAGTTGCAAACATCGTCACTGGCAAACAATGAGGACCAGCCTTAGCGTGAAGATTCTGTTAGCAGTATGTCTCTTCCTGTTGACGGCCCCACTCTGGGCTCGCTCACACAACCATCCCGTCAAGCTGGCGGATGCCTCAGACCCGGGCTACGTATTTGCCTTGGCCGCCGCGAACCGATTCCTGCACGCCTGGCAAACGGCCGACCTCGAAAGCGGAACAGTTCTGCTGAGTGACGGCATTCGCCACTCGCAGAATGCTGACAAACTGGAGGATTTCTTTTCCAGCGGCAAAGATCGCGGCTTCGAGATCGCGCGCGGTCACGGGCATTCCGGGCGCTACAGTTTTCCGGTGGTGCTCGTCACATCTCGAGGGTCAAAAATCACACGGAGATCTTCCGAAATAATCCTGCTGGAGACTGGCAAGAACGACTGGGTGGTGGATAAACTTCCCTAGAAGAGCTTTGCTCGAAAACTCTTGCCATAACTTTGGGTGGGTACAGCTTCGGGCTGAGGAAGACTGCCTCCATCTTGTATTTGATTTTGGGTGGCGCAGCGCTTCAGCGCTGCGATTAACGGTGTCCTTTCAATAGCGGCTTTAGCCGCCGAGGTCCGCATTCATGAAACGCATCCATAAAGTTGCCATTCTCGGCGCCGGCACGATGGGCGCTCGTATCGCGGCACATTTCGCCAATGCGGGAGTGCCGTCGTTGCTGCTCGATATGGTTCCTCCCGACGCGGACGGTCCCGCGCGAAACAAGATCGCACATGCCGGACTTGACGGGGCCAGCAAATCAAAGCCCGCCGCCTTTTTCGAAGCGTCACTTGCGAAGCTGGTCACGGTAGGGAATTTCGACGACGACCTGAAAAAGTTGGCCGATGTGGACTGGATCATCGAGGCCATCGTCGAGAACCTCGAAATCAAACGCTCCTTATTAAAGAAGGTGGAAGCAATCCGCAAGCCGGGCACGATCATCACGACCAACACCAGCGGTCTTCCCGTGGCAAAGATTGCCGAGGGATTCTCCGCCGACTTCCGGCGCTCCTGGTTCGGCACACATTTTTTTAATCCGCCGCGCTATATGCGGCTGCTGGAACTGATCCCCACGCCAGAAGCTGACCCCGCCCTGATCGCGGCCGTCACGCACTTCTGCGACACCCAACTGGGCAAGGGCGTCGTGCTGGCCAAAGATACTCCCAACTTCATCGGCAATCGCATTGGCACATTTTCCGTGCTCAACGTGATACGGCTTATGCAGGAAATGGACCTCACCATCGAAGAAGTCGACGCGCTCACTGGCCATGCCGTGGGCTGGCCGCGCTCGGCCACGTTCCGCACCATCGATCTGGTGGGGCTCGACATCCTCGGGCACGTGGTCTCGAACATGACACAGAACGTACATGACGAGCGCAGTGAATTGCAGATTCCCGCGTTCTTCCGCCAGATGTTAGAGCGCAAGTGGCTGGGCGACAAGACCAAGGGCGGCTTCTATAAGAAGGTGAAAAGCCACGGCAAAGACGCCCAGCATAAGGAGGATGAGCGCATGGCGCTCGACTGGAAGACTTTGGAGTACCATCCGCGCCAGAAGCCGAAGTTCGCCGCGCTCGATATGGCGAAAAATGTCGACGACACGGGAGCGCGCGTGCGCATGCTCCTCGGTATGGATGGTGGCGCGGCACAGAAGGCCGACAAGGCAGGCACTTTCCTGTGGGCGGCTCTCTCCGATCTGTGGACCTACTCCGCCAACCGCATTCCCGAAATTTCCAACTCCGTGGTCGAAATCGATCAAGCCATGCGCCTCGGCTTCGCGTGGGAACTCGGCCCCTTCGAACTTTGGGATGCCGCGGGCGTCGAAGCAACCGTAGCCCGTATGAAAAAGGAGGGGCGTCCGGTAGCAGCTAATGTAGAAAAGCTGCTCGCGTCTGACGCGAAGTCCTGGTACGCCGACGACCCTAAGACACCATCAGGCCGAGCCTACTTCGATCTGGATCATGGAAGTTTCAAGCCGCTCGAAGTGCCTGCGGGAGTTTGGTCGGTTACAGTGGCCAAGAAGTCCAACTACGTGGTCAAGAAAAATTCCGGCGCCTCGCTGGTTGACCTGGGCGATGGTGTGGGCTGCATCGAGTTCCACTCCAAGATGAACGCGCTGGGCGCCGACATTATTTCTCTGATCCTCCAGACGCTGAAGCCCGGCGGCCCCGGCGACAACTTCGACGCCTTCGTCATCACCAACGACGCGACCAATTTTTCCGTCGGCGCAAACCTGATGCTGCTGCTCATGTCCGTCCAGGAAGAAGAATGGGACGACGTCGACCTCGCCATCCGCCAGTTCCAGGGCATGACGCAGGCCGTCAAATTTTCACCCAAGCCGGTGGTGAGCGCACCCTTTGGACTAGCGCTGGGCGGCGGTTGCGAAATCTCGCTGCACGCCGCTGCGCGCCAGCCACATGCCGAACTCTACATGGGCCTGGTCGAGGTCGGAGTCGGCCTGCTTCCCGGAGGCGGTGGCTGCAAGGAAATGTTGCTGCGCGCGGTGGACAGTGCCGCGTCGATTCGTCCCGACGCGCGCGGCGAATCGGTCGAACTGATGGAAGCCATGAAGAAGGCTTTCGAAACCATCGCCACGGCCAAAGTCGCCACGTCAGCGCACGAAGCCCGCGGCCTCGGATTCCTCTCGAACTCCGACCGCATCACCATGAACCGCGAGCGCGTGCTCTCCGATGCCAAGGCGCGCGCCCTGGAACTAGTGCGCGCCGGATACGAACCTCCGGTGATGCGTACCGACATTCCCGCGCCGGGCGAGAGCATCCTCGCCGCTCTCAAAATGGGTGTTTACCTGATGCGGCAGGGCGACTTCATCAGCGATCACGAGCAGAAGTTAGGAACGAAGATCGCCGAAGTCCTCTGTGGCGGAAACGTTACTCCCGGCACGCCCGTCAGCGAACAGTACCTGCTCGACCTGGAGCGTGAGGCCTTCAAGTCCCTGTGCGGAGAAAAGAAGACGCAGGAAAGAATTCAGTTCACACTCAAGACTGGCAAGACATTGAGAAATTAAGCATTTAGTGCTTTTTTCCATACATAATTTGATATGTATTGATATTACGTCGCGTACGATGTAATGTAACTCTAGCGAGGTGATGTCTCATGGCATATGTGGAACCCGCTACAGTGTGGGCCCCGAAAGCGTCGATTCGTTCAGTGGAAGTCCTGTATAACCGAGGGCCTGGAGAGTGGTCCGTTGCCCGAGTTACATGGGAGGATAGAGAACGGATTGGTATTCGATGGAATGGCGGCGATGATAGTCCCGGTATTGGAAATCCGCAGTCGCGAGGCAACGCGACTTGGTTCATCCTTCCCGACGAGTTGCAGGATGTGATTTTGAGCAGGATTGATGATCTCGCGATGAGTGGCCCCGGCGGATTGATCGAGGGATATACAGCGATGGCAAAGGATGCAGAACGCGAGCGCGAAGCGGAGGAGTGGTCGGAGGCGCTGATCGGCGATGCATCCGCGCAGGGGTGAGGTGTGGTGGGTATCCTTTGATCCCTCCGTGGGAGGAGAGATTAAAAAGACTCGCCCTGCTCTAGTTCTCAGCAACAACGCCGCGAATGCCGCTTTGAACCGAGTGATTGTCATCCCGCTTACCAGTCAAACGGAGAAGCTTTATCCCGGCGAAGCAATGGTCACCCTGAATGGCGCACAGAGCAAAGCAAAAGCCGACCAAATCGCGACCGCATCCAAGCAAAGACTTCGCAACAAGGTGGGAAGCCTTTCCTCTGCCGATCTTGCAGCGGTAGAGAAAGCTGTGCTTCTTCAGTTAGGCTTCCGCCGTTGAGCCTTGTGTCTCTGCACGCAGTCAGCAGCACGCGATTTATTTTGAAAGCGCCCGGTCCAACGAGAAAGCCCCCGCCCCGCGCAACAACAACGCCGCGGCCATGGCAAGCACCAGCAAGTGATATTCGATTCCCTCGCCCTTCTGGTTGCTCGCCCAGTTCATGAAGAAGCCGTTCGGCAGGTGAACCATGAAGATCGCTCCGATCATCAGGCCGGCAACTCCGAGCGAGGCGATGCGAGAGAGCAATCCGACGATCAGCCCCAGCCCACCAAAGAATTCGGTGCAGATGATCAGAAAGGCAACCGGAGCGGGCATTCCCATGTGGGTAAAGGTTCCCATGGTGCCGTGAAAACCATAGCCTCCGAACCAGCCCAGCATTTTTTGCGCGCCGTGCGCGAAGAACACCACTCCCAGAACCACCCGCAGAATGGTAAAGCTCACATCGTTGCTTGTACTCATCAGCTTCTTCAGCATCTGCATCCTCCTGGCCGGATCCGTTCTTACTCGGACCGTCCGCGATTGTCGTTATAACAACAGTTTACTTCGATTCCCTTCCCGGCACAAGGATTCATTCTTTCCGCTGCGCAACTCCTCGCCAGCCTTCCCGAGAGAACAGCCGCACTGCGGAAGCGGCGTATAATTTCAACACTGGCAGGCCGTGGCGGAAGTGCGATTTATATCAGGAGATCGCTGATTCGTATCAGGGCATCGCTTTAGCGATGCCGTCGATTCTTCGAAATCAGATGCCCCTTTAGGGGCTCGGCGTCGAAATCGAATCTCCCACAGGCTGCCAGATTCCCCGAAGGACGGTACACACAAACATGTCGGCAGGCAACGGCGCGAACGGCAATGGCTTGAACGAAGTTCTGAAACCGCGGGCAGAGTGGCTGGCCAGGCGCAAAGCCGAAAATAAAGATGGCAACTTCTCGCAGATGCGCTATGCACGTCGCGGAGAGATCACTGAGGAGATGCGATACATTGCCCACCGCGAGAAGATCACGCCGGAGTTGGTGCGTGATGAAGTCGCCCGCGGCCGCATGATCATCCCCGCCAACATCAACCATCCGGAACTGGAACCGATGGCGATCGGCGTCGAGTCGCTCTGCAAGATCAACGCCAACATCGGCAACTCGGCCGTTACTTCGAACGTTGAAGAAGAACTCAAGAAGCTGCACACCGCCGTTCACTATGGCGCCGACACGGTGATGGACCTCTCCACCGGCGGCGACATCCACACCATTCGCGAAGCCATCATCCGCCACTCGCCTGTCCCCATCGGCACGGTTCCAATTTACGAAGCCATCTCGCGCGTCAAACGCGTTGAAGATCTCACGGCCAGCGTGATGCTCGAAGTAATCGAAGAGCAGGCGCAGCAAGGCGTGGATTACATGACCATCCACGCGGGCGTGCTCATTCAGTATGTTCCCATGGTCTCGAAGCGCATCACCGGCATCGTGAGCCGGGGCGGCGCGATCCTGGCCCAATGGATGACACACCACCACAAACAGAACTTCCTCTACGAATGCTTCGAAGACATCTGCAAGATTTTCGCGAAGTACGACGTAAGCTTCTCCCTGGGAGACGGCCTGCGTCCCGGCTGCCTAGCCGACGCCAGCGACGAAGCGCAATTCGCCGAACTCAAAACCCTGGGCGAACTGACCCGCATCGCCTGGAAGCACGACGTGCAGGTCATGATCGAAGGCCCCGGCCACATTCCGATGCACAAGATCAAGGAGCAGGTGGAAAAAGAGAACGAGTGGTGCGACGAAGCGCCGTTCTACACGCTCGGCCCGCTCGTCACCGACATCGCTCCCGGCTACGACCACATCACGTCCGCCATTGGAGCGGCAATGATTGGATGGTACGGCGCGGCCATGCTCTGTTACGTCACGCCGAAAGAACATCTCGGCCTGCCCAACGAAAAGGATGTGAAAGACGGAATCATCGCCTACAAGATTGCCGCCCACGCCGCCGACGTAGCCCGCCAGCGTCCCGGAGCCCGCGACCGAGACGACGCCCTGAGCTATGCTCGTTACAAATTCGACTGGGAAAAGCAGTTCGAGCTCTCCCTCGATCCCGAAACCGCCCGCTCCATGCACGACGAAACTCTCCCCGAAGAGGGATACAAGACGGCGGCCTTCTGCTCCATGTGCGGTCCGAAGTTCTGCTCGATGAATTACTCCAGCAAGGTAGACGAATATAACAAGCAAGTTCACGGCCTGGAAAAGAAAGATTACTCGGGACTGGTAGAGAAATTAGTCACAATCAAGTAACCCGCCTCGTAAGGTCCCGCCCTTGTCGCGTTTATTACGACAGGGCGGGGTTGACTTCCAAGGTTTTGACTTCCGATCCCGTCCACTAGACAGCAATCTGCTCCCCTCGCGATTCCCCCGATGATTACTATTTAGGGTGATTATTTACGTGACTCGCCCAAACCCAGCGAGTACATTCGGAGTCTAGTATCCGGCTGTTCGCACGAAATTAGGCAAGCGAAGCTGGCCATTATGCTCCAAGGATACGTAGATGATAGCGGTAGTCACGAGAGTAGAGATTCTCGCCACTTCGTTTTGGCTGGATATGTAATGCAATCGTCGCTGTGGGAACAATTCTCCGACAAGTGGGCTAATGAACTGCATCGAGAACCTAGCGTCAAGCTATTTAAGATGGCTGATGCTGAGTCCGGCGACGGAGTTTTTACTGGGATGCGGGAGGAATTCAGGCGATTAAAGGTGAAAGAGTTAGCAGAAATCATCGCGGAGTTCTGGGATTTTTCACTTGCAGTGTGGTGTCATCTTGATTGGCAGGACTACCGGGAAATTGTACGCGGCAAAGTTCACCCCAAAGTTGATAGCCCGTATGCAATTCTTTTCTACCAGATCATGCGCGGAGCGCACGAGCACCAGATTGAGTTAAACAAGCGGTTAGATGTTGGTTTCCATACGGTTGATTTCATTTTTGATGAGCAAGGATTCAGCGGACTTAGAGCCGTGCAATGGTTTGCAGAACTGACTAAGAAGCTTCCGCCCCCTTACGATTCGATGATTGGGGCTACCCCAATATTTCGTAAAGATGAGGAATATGTTGGTCTTCAGGCCGCTGATATGTTGGCGTGGCATGTTCGCAGAAATCTGGAAAGACCTGATGAAAAGCGCCCAATTTTCGAGTTGATAACCAACGGTTTCACTGGTGAATTGAAGGTAACCAGAGAACATCTCTCACAATTTGTGGAACTTATTGGGAAAATTGACCGGACTCTACTAGATGCAGCATTTTAAGAGTTAATGGGTGACGATATGACGACCGAGGCCGACAAATTCGATGCTGGCGTGCGCAAGATTCTTTCCGTCTCGCATGACGAACTGAAACGACGCGAGGCAGAGTGGAAGCGAAGCAGAGCGGAAAAAGCGAAGCCTGGGCCTAAGCCTAAGACTTCGCCCGCTTACCGCGCTTCAAAGACCAAGGTTTAGTTAACCGTTTGTCCCACCTTGCCGGTGAGTTGAGGGGGCTGGCCCAGGCAAGCACGTCTATCCTTACTCACGAGGGTGCCCCGCTCAAGCTCCGCTTGGGCGGGGTCTCCGTGCTACCCTAGCCGCATGGCGAAGTCGAAGAAGTTCGATCTAGAGAATCCGGCTCCCGTCGTCGATGATGAAGACGAGCAGACCCTCGCATGCCATAGACGAAGGCATGTGGGATGCTGAAGCCGGTCGAACCGTTCCTGCAGAAGAAGTCCGACGCCTCTTACCCAAGTGGACTACGGCGTCAGTTATAACAAAGCAACCCGCAATGACTCCAATCGCCGCCCTCCACGCCTGAAGGCGCGTTCATAACGCCACAAGTGCCGTATGCCTGACGGCATATCCTGATACAAATCGCGGGGTTGGTAGAATCCGTCCATGCCGACTGTGCTCCGGTCAGTCCCTTATCGCTTTTATTTCTATAGCCACGAACCCGACGAACCGCCGCACATTCATGTTGATCGAGACGACCTGTCAGCGAAATTTTGGCTTGATCCGATCCAGCTAGCGCGCAATTTTGGGTTTCGCGCCAACGAACTACGCACGATACAATCGATGGTGAAGGGGCACAGGGAAGAATTCCTGGAGGCGTGGAATGAGTTTTTCGGCATCGGTGGCGGATGAGCGCGTGCTGGATGTGCAGTCCACGGACGACACACTCAGCGTAAGCCTGCGGGATGGCCGCGTGATTGCGGTGCCCTTGGTATGGTATCCACGTCTGCTGAGTGCAACCCCCGCGCAGCGCCGGAATTGGACGATTGCCGGCGGAGGTTATGGCATCCATTGGCCCGATCTTGACGAGGACCTGAGCACACAAGGACTGCTCCGTGGTGCACCCGCACCTAAAGCGTCCGTTCACTCAAAGTAGGTTTTTATGTCTTCCTGTATGTGATGAAGTCCCGGCGTTTGAGAGCTGTTGGATGTACTCGATAATCCCGGCGAAGTCAGCCGCTGCCTCAGGCGACCACCGGATATTCATTGCAAGCCGAGCTTCCGCTCCATCTGGCGGCGAACTTCGTCGTGAGAAATGAATTTGCCACGATCAAGGGAGGCGAGACCCTTCGCAACCTCTTGCCTAAACCATTCGTCATGGTCAAGGTAGTTCGCCACCAACTCCCGCACGACTTCATCCGGGCCTTTGCCGGTTTGAGAGGCAATTCGGTTTAGCCTGGCTTCGAGTTCAGGAGCAAACGAGACTTCCATGCGTTCATTGTAGCGGCCGGGACGAGAACTGCCAACGCACCGGAATTGACGCGCTTTTTCATCACCAACAGCCAGTGAGCGTAGTCACAGACTTCCAACCCGCCCTGCGCGACAATAATGATCTGAATTGGGGCAGCGACAGGTGTGCCCGTCTCCCAAGACGGCTCTCGAAGCTGCCCCAAACCCATTTTCAGCGCTCTTTGACAACTTGAGGCGCTTAGCGGGCGTGAGCGGAGCGGGAGCCCGCTGCCGAAATCCTGAGCGAAGCCGAAGGATCTCGTAACTCCTTATTCCGGAATACTTTGCTTTAAGTCCTTTAAAATCAAAGACCTTTCCAAGATTTCCCTCCTAACCCTATGATTCCAATAGACCGGGGGGGGAGGGGTGTACCAGTACTAAACAGGGTGATAATTTACTTGACTCATCCACGCATAAGTGCTACATTTTAAGGCATGGAGAACAAAGCCATGTCGGAAATGATGCCCGAACCCAAAAGCCTGCAAGAAGCTATTGTCTACTTTGCCAACCCGGATAACTGTATTGATTACTTGGCGATACGGCGATGGCCCGAGGGCCGCGTGGTCTGCCCGTCCTGCGGATCGGACAAGGTGAAATTCAATCCGAATCGCCGTCTCTGGCAGTGCAGTTCCCATCATTCCAAGCGCCAGTTCTCCATTAAGGTTGGAACTATCATGGAGGATTCGGCCATCGGTTTGGACAAGTGGCTTACCGCAATGTGGCTCATCACTAACTGTAAGAACGGTGTTAGTAGCTACGAGATTGCCCGCGATGTGAAAGTAACTCAGAAGTCGGCATGGTTCATGCTCCATCGCATTCGTCTGGCAATGCAGGATGAGTTCTTCGGATCGAAACTCAGGGGCGAAGTAGAAGCGGACGAGACTTTCATCGGTGGCAAAGCGCGGAACATGCACAAGAACGTCAAGGCCCGCCGCATCACCGGGCAGGGGCGTAACACCGATGACAAAATCATGGTCATGGGAATGCTTGAGCGCGGCGGGAAGATTCGTACTCAGATTATCTCGGATCGCAAGCAGGAAACCATGCACAGCATGGTAAAGAGCAACGTGGAAGCCGGAGCCTCGCTCTATACCGATGAGTTCGGGGCTTATAAGGGACTGCACAGCGAGTACGAGCACCAGATCGTTGACCATGCGCTGCGATACGTAGATGGCCGCGTACACACCAATGGCCTTGAGAATTTCTGGTCGCTGCTGAAACGCGGCCTTGGTGGTACTTACGTTGCTGTGGAACCTTTTCATTTGTTCCGCTATCTCGATGAGCAAGTATTCCGGTGCAACAATCGCGGCTCCAAACAAAACCGCATTAGCGATTCCGACCGCTTAGATATGGCCGTCTCTAGCATCTTCGGTAAGCGTCTCACCTTCGCCCAGTTGACTGGCAAGGAGGGAGGGACGATTAACTAGACCTTGGATTCGGAAGCGCGGGAAGCGGGCGAAGTCTTAGCCCGCTTTTTTGCTGCCCGCTTCCGCTTCCATGCTTTCTCACGTCGCACCAGTTCCTCATGCGACACAGTGAGCACCTTCCGTACCGTTGCATCAAATCTTGTGGCTTCATCCATGTAATCACACCTCATTTCGACTGCTTGGTAAATATGTCTTGATTTTCCTTCCATGCGAAATATGCAAAGCGGTTTGCCCAATTGTCGTGAGGCCGCCCATTCTGTATCCGCTTTGTTCTTTGTAGCCATTCTAGGTATCCGGGTTCCGGCTTCTGTGCCTTCACCTCATCACGCAATCGAAGGCAATAGTCTCGGTCCAACTCCTGAAACTTAAAGTGATCTTCAGCCGCAAGGGCTATCTTAGATTTACGTTCAGGAAACTTCTCTGGCCCAATTTTCCGGTCGAGGTCTTTCATGGATTCTCGGGCGATCATATCGGCAATTTGAATACGTGGATTCTTCCTAGATTCGAATGAAATCTTACTATTCAGAATCACGCCTTCCCATTCCGGTTGATTCATGAACGACGAGTAAAGCGCACCCGCATTGGATTCGCTCTCAATTCTGTGATCGAAAGTGAATTCAAGCTCGATCTTGGGGTTTCCGCAACCGGGATTAGCATCGACGCGCTCATTCCATTGTTTCGCCATGCGTATGTGGGTCCCCATCACCCTACTGAGGCACTGGTAGTAACCAACATCAGGCAAAGCATACGGGAGCAGTTCTTTAAACGAAATCAGGTCGAGAGATATGCCGATTCCTGCCACATTGCTATGCGCCAGAATTTGCGCTAAGTCTCGATACAAATCGTGTTTCTTTTCGTGCTCGCAATCTGTTGCGTGGAACTCTTTACCCCCATTCCGCTCAACCCATGGCTCGATTGCGGACTGCCACTCATCAGCGGTTCCAATGACGCCAGACACCGCGAATACCCGCTGTTTTTGTTCGTCCGCGCTCTCATCGCCAAATACTGAAAAGATCATTACTTCCATCCAGCGGGGGCTATTCAAAACGCACCCCTGCTAGGGTCATAATCCACTCGACTCGTGGATGAGTCAAGTGATTTATTACCCTAAACAGTAACTGGCCAGTCCATCCTGAGATGAGCATAGAATGATGGGTTGTCCGCAGCCAAAAAGGAGATTCCGGTTCGATGGCCAAGTATGAAGACCTGCTGGTGGAGTTTGAGTCCTACGGTCGCTCTGCCGATGGCGTCAAGCCTCTGATGCAGCACATCTCCGACCGTCTCCACGACGAGATGACCCGCTACAACTGGGTTGGCTTTTATTTCATGGAGGCTCCCAAGTTCGAAGCGCTGGTTTTGGGACCCTACGCCGGAAGCTTCATGCCTACCCTGCGGATCCCGCTCGACCGAGGATTATGCGGAGCCGCAGCCACCTCCGGGAAAACCGTCGTGGTCAACGACGTGAAAGCCGATCCGCGCTACCTCGGGTCAGATCTGGTGAAATCGAATCTGGTGGTGCCGATCTTTGTTAAGAAAAGCGAGGTAAAGAAAAAGGTGGTGGCCGAACTGTGCATCGAGAGCTACTTTGGGAACACCTTCCCTCCACCAGAGCAGAAATTCCTCGAGTCCTGCGCTGCCCTGGTCGGCCGGTACATGGAACAGGAGGGGTAATTCACCCTTTAAAGTCCGCCACCCCGTTCCACACTAACTGCACCGCGATCGCCAAAATCAGGAATCCGAAAATGCGGTTGATCGCTCCCACCGCCCCGGGACCGAGACGCTTGACGAACGGGCCTCCCAAACACAGAAATAGATAACACGTCAATCCGAGCGCGACGATTCCGATCACCATGCCGACGTAGGAAACAAAGCGGTCCGCGTGCGCGGCGAGTCCCATGACAACCCCGATCGAGCCCGGACCCGACAGCATCGGCATGGCCATCGGCGTGAGCGAAATGTCCTCCTTGGTCAGGGCCTCGCTGCTTTCTGCCGTCGTCATACGGCTGGAGCCGGTCACCATGCCCCACGCCGTATTCGCTACGATCAAACCGCCCGCAATTTTCAATACGGGCAATGAAATTCCGAAGAAGTTCAGGACGAACCGGCCAAAGAGCATGAAGACGACGAGAATCGCGATTACGTAGACGGCGATTTTCAAGGCCGTGCGACGCCGCTCTTCCGGCGCATAGTCGGCAGTAAGACTGAAGAACATCGGGACCCCACCCAGCGGATTCACGATCGGGAAGAGCGCGAGGAAGGTCGCCGTCGCTGCCAGGGGCAAGTCGTGTACCACGTGCTGAATGGCCATCTGCGCGTTCATGGTTAGGAAAGTTCGAGTATACCAATCGTGGCGAAGCCGCCGCTCGTCTCGTCTATGAGGGCCAACCAAGGAAACCGCTAATTCAGATGCGAGGGAATGCTCGATGGCGGATGCTACTTCGCCGCTTTCCGGGTTGGCTTGTCGAGATCGGTGACCTTGTTCGCTATCACCACTTCGCCGCGATGCGGGTGCCGACTCGCATGTCGGCGGGCAACATGCTTCACCGGTTTGCCTTTGCCGGCTGACGTGGCGGAAGCACGTGGCTCGAAGTGCTTGTCGAGATAGGTGACGGTGTTGGGGGCGATCATCTCGCTTTCGTGACGGCGTGAGACCTTCGCCCGAGGGCGAGCGGTTGAAGGAGCGGCGACGGCAATTTCCGCCGGCGCAACGGGCGATACCTTCCGAGCCGGGACGATCGCGGACGATACTGGTTCCGAATTCTTTTCCGAATCCGAGGGGCTCATCAAATTCGTATCGATAGACGCTGCCGCGAGCTGCGCAGAGGCATTCTCTGTCCGACGGAGGCCGAACCCGAAACCCAAGGCCAGCATCGCCAAGCTGGCAAAGGTCAGAGCCGTCCACCAGCGCCATCGGGCGGCAGGATCACGCCGCACGGCCTTCCGCGCCTTGGCAGGTTGGTCTTGGTCCATCAGTCGGGGAATCGCCGGTTCTTCGACCGCAAAATATTTCGGCACTTCTATGGACGGTCGCGGCGCTTGCTGTAGCGGGGGCTTTTGCTGCGACGGCGTAATTCGGCTCGCCGCAGGCTGCTGGCGAGTCTTCGACTCGCCCCGGACGGGCGAGGCACCCGTCCCCACACTCACCACGGGTTCGGAACTCCGCGCGGGCTCGGACAAAACTTCAGAAGTTACAACACCGAATCTGGGCTCTGCGTTGAAGTTCGCAGGCGGCGCCGAAAGATGGGCCACGCCGCGTGGCTCCGGAGGCCGGCGCAGGAAATCGCCCATCGGCGCTTTCAGGTGATGCAGGAATTCAAGCGAGGCCGAACGCCCGCCATCATGGGCTTCGACGCTGGCAATCAACTGATCTCCAGGGCCGGTATCGACCCGCAACTCCAGATCGGCGATGTTGTCGGGGATGGCGTCGGGAGAAACGATCTCGACGGCGTAGCCGCGGGCAAGCAGGTCCAGCGCCAGTTCTCGCGAGCAGGCATGCGAACGCGTAATGATTCGTGCCAGTGCCATAACTCGTGTCGCCTCGGCGTTACGTTGCCGCACTGTT
The DNA here is from genome assembly GCA_020073525.1 of Terriglobia bacterium. GTDB lineage: Bacteria > Acidobacteriota > Terriglobia > Terriglobales > Acidobacteriaceae > Acidiflorens. The sequence goes on along the minus strand of JAIQFA010000084.1, from coordinate 2,634 downwards.
GAGGCGCAGCCTTTGAGCCACTTTAGCGGTATTGCTCCAGAACCAGAGCTGTCCGGTTCAGGGCAGCCGCCAGCGCTGCGATCTGTTGTTCGGTCCGGCGAAGATCGCCACGATCAATCGCCTCGTTCACCCCAGGAATAACAACGGCCGCGTACCCGGTGTACTGTCCCGGAGCGTAAATCGCATGGTGAAACCACGGACGGTTGGGCAGACCCTCTGGAATCAGCAGCGCCCTCTCCGCTTCCCGGAGTTTAGCATTCAAGCGATCCGGCGCCGTAGGCATTTTCCTCTGCTTTTGTAAAATCTTTGTCCCGGCCTCCTGTAAGTGGCGCGCACCTTCGAGCGCGGCCGAGAAGTCCGGCACCTTGTCTCCGAAGCGCTCTTTGCTCTTACTCTTGGCCGCATCGAGATACACCAGAATTTCCCGTCCGTAGTTCTCGTAATCATACGGAAGGACGTCGGCGCTCGACATTCGGATTACTTCCAACCCGTAAACGCGGGCCATCTGCTGCTCGTAGCGGAAGTCGGGATCACCAAACTTCTTGAACCAGGCGAAGTTATCGAACACCGAGTGATACACGCCGTAGTCGCCGGTTGAGCTAACATCGGTCGAGGGCACCCCCAGATGCTGCAGAAACACCGTGTAGTCGGAGCCGCTGCCAAGATCGCCCACCGGCACATCGTTGTGGGTTGCGGCCGGCGGCGGGCGGAAGGTGCTGGTCTCCTGCGAACGGTGGCTTTCTGCACTCGGCTCGCTCGTCTTTTTCCACGATTCGTACACAGTTCCACCCTGCGGTGAAGGCACGGCCTTCGCGATCTCGCGGATAAACTCTTTCAAACTGGGCACCCCGGAAGCCCCGAATTTCTTGCCCGATACGGCTACGTCCATGTTGAAATAGGCGGCAGCGTTCCCCAGTTCCTGCGCATGATCTTCGCCCCACTCGGTGGAGCCGATCAGCCCTTCCTCTTCCGCGTCCCAGCTTCCAATCACAATTGTCCGCTTGGGTTTCCAGCCCGATTTCAACAACTCGCCCAAGCCGTGTACCGACTCGAGCATCGCCGCCGTGCCGCTGTTTGGATCGACGGCTCCGTACACCCAGGCATCGCGATGATTGCCGGCGACCACCCACTCGTCGGGCGAAGAAGTACCCTTAACTTTGCCAATTACATCCCAAATGGTGCGGAACTGGTAGTCCTGCTTAAGGTGCATCTTTACTTTTGCGGGACCGGGGCCGACATGGTAAGTAAACGGCAGTGCTCCCTGCCATTCGCGCGGCGAGGGTGGGCCACCGAGGTGCTCGAGAATCGGCGAGGCATCCGCATAGGAAATAGGGGTGACGGGAATCTTCGGCAATTGCTCGGATTCGACCGGAGAGACGCGCTTGGAATCGGGCAGATTGGGCGTGGAGGCTATGCCCGGAGTAGTCGGGTCTCCGGGAAACTGGAACATGTATCCGATGGATCCTCTTTGTACGCCGCTCGCCGGACGCCACGGCCCTTTATGCTCCATAAATCGCATCGCAGTCACAACGCCAGAAGCACTCTGGATGGGAAAAACCGGCCGCCTTCAATTCGGCAAAATGCCACTCTAATGGCAAACCCTCCTCGACGCCGCCTTCCCATCCGCCAAGCACGCGATCAGTAATGCGACGCCCGCCGGAAAGCCCGAGCGTTTGGGCATACGCCTCCCAAAATCCCTCCCAATCTTCGCCATCCTGCTTCGTCTGCGCGCGCTGCATTTCCGTTCGATGATGCTCCCAAAGCTTCTGCACCTGCGGCTGCCGACTGGCAACATGGTCGGCGTTGACGAAAAGACCACCAGGACGCAACAAACCGGAGATCTGGCGATACAAGCTTGCCTACTGAACCTCTGTGAGCCAGTGCAAGGCCGTCGCCGAAATCACGGCATCAAAAATCTTTGGCAACTTTGCCTGCCAATCCTCGGATCGCATATCCGCCAGGATAAGTTGTGATCGTGTGCCGTATGAACGCAAACGCTGCTGCGCCAAGGGCAACAACACCGGGTCAAAATCAATCCCATAAATCTCGGCTTCGGGGAAGGCATCCAAAAATGGCTGCATCAGACTGCCAGTGCCGCAGCCCAAATCCAAAACTCGGCTCACCGGACTTACAGCCTCACAGACTAAACGAACAAGCAACTTGATGCGCTCGTCGCGCTGGACGAGGTAGCGCTCTTGCATCCTGTCCCAACGCTCCACCCACTGCTGCCACTGAATGTTTTTCGGAAGCTCCAACGATTTTGTGTCGGTCATAAGTGCTCTGTTCGAAGCGGCCTAATGGCTCAGGCGCTCAGCCGGGAGCGGCGCGAGAGCCTGCGTTGGTTGGGCTGCCACTGCCACGAGCCGATCGTCGGTCTGCAGCGCCTTGTTATGCGGCCCGTTCAGGCGCGCTCCAAGTGTGCCATCACGTGTGCCTCTGCATCTTTCACGCCCCAAAACCGACCGACCGCTATCTGCTTTCCGTCAATGTGTCGAAAAACATTTAAGACGAAATCAGTGAGAACTCCTTGAACTTCGTTTGTGAGGTCGACGGTCTCATCGGGCAATTTGGCTAATACGTTGTGGTCGTCGACGCCGTCCTCAAACTGCTCCATGAGGGCGAGTACCTCGCATT
>JAIQFA010000083.1 GCA_020073525.1 Terriglobia bacterium | reverse complement strand
CACTCTCTGTTCGGGATGATGGTTTTGCGGCCGGAGGTACTTGCGCCGCAAGCGGGCATGGTTCCGCTCGACCCAGGATCCGGTGTCCACCGCCCTGTTCACGTCGCGCTGAAATTCGTCTTGGTTGGGAATGCTGCCGGATTCGACAGCTGTCAGGAACTTGGTTAGACCGTTCTCGATACCCCAGGACCGGTCAGTGATCCGGCCGCACGCCGCGGCCTTCGATTGGTGCTCAGCATAGACGCACCAGGGAAATGGCAAATCCGCCATACTCATCTCCTTCTGTCGGGATCGCTATTGACCCCGCGATGGTCAAGGTCCAGATCAACTTCCCACTTGCTGCCGAACCCCGAACCGGAACGCTGTGCCCGGGTCGAAGCCTTTGCCGACAGCCGATGGAGAACTGAAACCAGCCTCCTCTATATTGTAGCCTAAACCTGCTGATTGTTACGTTACGTGAACGGGCCCGGGCAGACGGCACCGGGGCCTGCAAAAATTACACCGTCGCCGTGCCCAACTGCGTAGCGTAAGTGTCGGACCACTCCTTTCTGAATAGATCGAACGTATGCGAGCGGTCCGGGTCCTGCAGCGCCATGGAGCTTTGCGCTCGCGCCAGCGACAGCAGCATGAGCTGCAGCGCGACGAGAGCTTCCTTTGCGCCCTTGAACGTCTGTGGCTCGGATGCATTCTCGTCCGCATCCGCGGGTGCGCCCTCCGCGGCGCGCGTATCCAGCGTAAGGGCGGCGCTGCTGAGCGGCGCGTACAGCCGCTCGTAAAACGGGTGAGCGGTGTTGATCGTCAGGATAATTTTCCCGAAGCGTTGATCGACGTGATAAAAGGGCCAGTACACATCGTGCTTGTAGTGGATAATGTGCTTCGAGTTCTTGACGCGCTCGAATGCCTCGTCGTCGGTCTCCTTCTCACGCTTAAGCATCATCGCGAGCGTACGCAGGTTCTCATCAAGCTGGCGACGTTCTTCCTCCGTGGTCGGCGCCGGCGTCGGCACCGGCTTTGCCTGCCGGTTCTCTGCCTCGTCCGCTTTCATCTCGCTTTCACTCGGCTTGCTGCCATGGCGGCCGACAGTCTGCTCGCTCTGGAATTTCTTGATCTGCTCGCGAAGCGCCGAGATTTCAGCATCCAAGGCTGTGGAGAGATCATTCAGAACATAGTCCTTCGGACGGATGCCCTGTTTGTTCGCTGCGACTCCAAAGGCCTCGTCCAGTTGCCCGGCGAAGTCGATCTGGATGCGCAGCCAGTTCGCATCGCTGTGGCGCTTCATGATCTGAGGGATGGTGCCCACGAAAACCTCGCGGTCGTTGCGCAAGACGGAGATCGTGTTGTCATCGTACAGATGGAGGTCGTTCTTGCGGACTTTCAACGGCAGCGATCCCCAATCCTGAATTGGCAGCGCGTAGAGCCGGACGGTTGCCGGGGCCGTTTCGGCGTTTTCGGGGTCCTGGTGGTTGTTCTCCCGCCTCTTGATTTCGATCACTTTGGAAAACACTAACCGACTTTCCTTCTCCTTGATGTCCGGAATTTTGGCGTGCCGGGCCGAAGCCATGGAGTAGGTCGGGTCGAAGGGTTCTACCAGACGATTGTTAACGAAGAGCTTAATCCCTTTCGCGAGGAACCGGCGATACACGCGGGACATCTCCTTAACCGCGTGCTCGCATAGCGTACGCGCCTTTGCGAAAGTCAGCCGATCGCAGGACGGCAGGAAAACGATGGTGCCTGATTTGCCGAGCCGGTCCCTCAGGTCATCTGTTTTTTCGGCAAAAAGCATTTGCTCATGTTTGTCCGGGAAAGACATCGGCTTCGTGAGCATCTCCGAAACCTCGCTTGGCAGTTGGTCCATGAGAGTCGGGTCCGGCAGTTCAATCAGGTTCGCCCGCTCCTTCCCGATCGCTTCGACGTCCAGCGTCATGTTGTAATAGGCTCCCTGTTCCTGCCAGGAATACAGGTCCATCACCGGACACATGCTCAGCGCTGCTGTCTTCATGCCCATGCCGTACCGCCCGATTCCGGATCGGTTGTCATACACCATGGAACCGCCGAACGACGTCGCAAAGCGGAGGATATTGGGCGCCATGCCGCCGCCGTTATCGAGCACCAGCACGTCGGTTTCGTACGCGCCCTTTTTGCCTGTCTGGCGGAAGTAGACGCGCACCTCGGTCGCTCCCCACTGTATGGCGTTATCCACGTGCTCACACAGGGCCGAAGTGGTGCTGTTGTAGCCCACATCGCGCAGAGAGCTGATAAGGGTTTGCCCGAAAAAGAGCGGGACCGTTGCTTTTTCTTTGATGATGCGGTTCAGGACAGCCTTACCACCTCGGGGGGCTTCTTCGCCCCATCCTGTGGTCTGGATATCTAAAGGGGTCTGAACATCCGCTTCCGGGACATTCTCGTTATGCTGCTCTAACATCGTTTTCTCCTTGTTTTGTGACCCCGGCTGTTCGAGGTCAGAGGTCGAGAGCGTTATGGCCTCTCACAAGATTAGGAGTCCAAAACGGCCAAACGTTACGACAAGTGGCAAGCCACTAGAATAATCCGGCACTCTTCCTGGTTTGGATTACCCGTGGTTATTGCGACAAGACATTGCGGAGAAAGGGTTTGTGCGCCAATATCTGGCTTTTTTCGCGCCCAGGACAAGGTCGAACGCACCCTGAACTCGGGAACATGTAGGCAGTAGGATCGCGGAACGCTGAGGGATAGCGGCGGAAAAAGAAGTTCTGGGTTTTGCCCTCACCTATGCATGCAGTGGCTAGCGCAGGCGAAATTTGCTTCCGAAAGACTCCAGCTTCAAGAGTCACGTTATCGGAACGTGGCGTTCACAGTTAACTCCTTTGAGCAACGCCGATCGGTCAATCGCGCAAACAGGATCAAGGTTTGACCACACCACCGACGGCCTAAATGAGCGGGGTGCGACTGGCACATTTCAGACGTCCATCAGAATCTTGCCAATTTGGCGGGCGCATTTGCCTCACGCATCGCCGGAGCTCACCGTCGTTTACAAACCCCTCAAAGGTTGCGCCGCCCGGATCACCGGAAATGAGGATCGTGCGATCATCACCATCGACAGCCAATCGCGGCGGGAACGCCAGCGCTTTTCGGCCGCGCATGAATTGGGTCACTGGATGTTCGACCGCGGGCAAGTGTCGTACCTTTCCTGCGAAGAATCCGTTTTTGTCCAGCAATGGTCGAAGTTCAATCCGGAGACCCGCGCAAACCGATACGCCAGCGATCTTTTGATGCCCGTGAGCATGTTCAAGCCGCACGCTGCCACGTTCAAGGCCATGGACTTCACCACGGTCAAGGCCTTGTGCGGCATTTTCGGAACCAGCCTTACGGCAACGGCTATCCGCCTCGTCGAGCATGGGCCCCTCCCGTCGATGCTCATTTGCTCGCATGGCGACAGCATCGTCTGGTTTGTGCGCGGTGAAGGTACACAGCGACTCTGGCCCCGACCGCCCTCGCCTGACACATACGCCTACGATATTCTGCGGAATGACGCCGAGGAGAATTCGGGCGACGTGCAGGCGGACGCTTGGTTTGATCACCCAATCGCCGACCGTTACTTCCTCCACGAACACTCACTTCGGGGTTATGCCGGTCATGTCCTTTCGCTGCTCTGGTGGAAACGGGAGAACATGCTAATCGATCTCGACGAGTATGAAGAACGAAAAGACGCTCGTCGATCCGATGACTGGCGCGATCGTGATGAGTGAGACGCCCCGAGCTCAACTTACTCTGAAGACACCGGGGTCGCCGACAGGCTCCTCACGACGGCCCGGAAGCTGCTCAACCCGGCTTCCAGATTTTCGATGATCTCTTCGGCCAATTCGTCCGGTTCGGGCAAATTATCGAGATCGGTCAGACTCTTGTCCTTGAGCCAAAATATGTCGAGGCTGGTCTTGTCGCGCGTGGCCAGCTCTTCATAGCTGAACTTGCGCCAACGCCCTTCCGTGTTCTTCTCTGCATCCCAGGTGGCTTTGCGCTTGTGCCGATTAGCGGGCTTGTAGCATGCAATGAATTCCGAAAGATCATCGAAGCGCAGCGGCTTTTTCTTCAGCGTGTGGTGAATATTGGTCCGGTAATCGAAGTACCAGACCTCCTTTGTCCACGGCTTCTTACTGGCTTCGCGATTGTCGAAGAAGATGACGTTGGCCTTGACCCCTTGTGCATAGAAAACGCCTGTTGGCAGGCGCAGAATCGTGTGCAGATCGGTGGTTTTTAGAAGGTTCTGCCTAACGGTCTCGCCGGCGCCACCTTCGAAAAGTACATTGTCCGGCACTACTACCGCCGCCCTGCCCGTTGTCTTCAGCATCGTGCGGATATGCTGCACGAAGTTCAGCTGTTTATTTGAGGTCGTGGCCCAGAAATCCTGCCGATTATACGTGAGGTCGTCCTTTTCCTCCTCGCCCTCCTCGTTGGTAAAGCTCATAGAACTTTTCTTCCCGAACGGCGGATTTGCAAGCACGTAGTCGAAGGTCTTAGAGGGCGGTGCCACCAGCGCGTCGTTCGGGGAGATCAGCACGTCGTCATCGATTTCGCCGATGTTATGCAGGAACATGTTCATCAGACAAAGACGACGGGTATTGGCGACGATCTCGTTCCCGTGAAACGTTTTGTGTTTCAGTTGGGCCTTCTGAGCTTTATCGAGGCTATAGTGAGCTGGGTTCGTGAGGAAATCATAAGCCGCGAGGAAAAAGCCGCCGGTGCCGCAAGCCGGGTCGGCAATCGTCTTGCCCGGCTCCGGCCGGACGCATTCCACCATGGCTTTGATCAAAGCTCGCGGGGTGAAATATTGTCCTGCGCCTGATTTCGTATCTTCGGCATTCTTTTCGAGCAGCCCCTCATAAATGTCGCCCTTGATGTCCGCCCCCAAAGTCACCCACTCCACATCGTCGATCATGTCGATGAGGCGGTTGAGCTTGGCCGGGTCCTGAATCTTATTCTGTGCCTTGGTGAAGATCTGTCCGAGAACATCCTTGCGTTTACCAAGCTCGCGTAGCAACTCGATGTAATGGCCTTCGAGCTCTGCTCCGCGCTTATTCTTCAGTACCGGCCAGGTATACTTGACGGGAAGGCCGACATCCCGTTTGTACGGCGGGCGCGTGTACTCATCGGCCATCTTGAGGAAGATCAGATAGGTCAGCTGCTCCAGGTAGTCACCATAGCTCACGCCATCATCGCGAAGGGTGTTGCAGAAGCTCCAGACCTTGCTGACGATCGGTGCACTGGCGGTGCTCATGCGGCTTCTCCCTTGGTGTGTCTCGTAGTCTTCTTGGGCTTGCTGGATTTCGCTTCCCTCTCCGCGCGGATGCACTCCAGGAGCGTGGACGCAGGCACGTCGTTTGGATCATGGGGAACGAGCCGGCCGGAAAACGCCCTTCTTAGGACGGATTGGCGAAAGGCACTGGCTCTGTTGATAGCTGACTCGAGTTCATTTTCTAATTCATCGGCGAGGGATAGTTTCTGTTCGACGATGCGAATGATCTCGGCTTGTTCGGCTCCAGAGCACAGTGGGAAGGTTACCTGTCTTAGCCCTTCTCCAGTCAAATGTTTTATCGTTGAACCGGTGAAAAGCTCTTCTAGTTTTCCCGTGGAATTGGCGTAGAGCACATACAGATACCCGAAACGCGGTTCATACATTGCTGGGAAACGTACTCGATGAAGTGCCTTTTGAATGAATACTTCATCGTCTGCACCCTGCCATACCGCACATCTGCCAGGCTCGCCACCCTCGCAGATCACTAGGTCTCCTTTCCTGAGAGCATATCTGCTAACTTCACGGTCCTCGATCTTCATGGTCGTGGAATAGTCGAGATCGAAGCTTCCCCATCGCACATTGATGTTCCCGAGGTAAACACGCTCGTGGCCCCTATTCTTCTCCCGATCAAGCATTTTGCCAAGGGAAGCATCGAGTGCAAGGTCTCGGAGTGTTACATATGTCCAACAGGAAGGCGAAGCTTCTTCATGGAATCGTTTCACTGGTGCTTCCGACCGCTTAGGCCTTGAACGGATCATCCGCCTCAATCCTCCACCTTCATTCCGATCGCTCGTTTCTTGCCTCTTGCTAATCAAGAGCGTTTCGTAGTATCTCTGCCGCTCTTCTTGCAAATGAGTTAAGAGAAGATCGGGCTGCACTAGCTTGTCTCGATTCGCTGCTCGCCACTCCGCCGTTAGCTTTCCTTCAAAAGCGTACTTGAGTAAGGCATGACGGTACGCCTTAATTTGCTCACGCGCCGCCGCCAGATTTTCAAATCCCTTGTCGAGTTCGGAAAATACCTCGTCAATTTTCGCAACAATGCTCCGCTGTTCTTGCGGCCCGGGCAAGTAGATGGAATGCCCGACAATATGTCCTCTCGACAGACCGGGGATATCGCCCTTCGCCTGGCCGATCACTTCCGCAATCGAGTAATTCAGAGCATATAGGACGTAACGAAAGTCGATTTCTTTATGAACGTGGAAAGCGTAAATGTCCCTTCCGATTGCTCCCGGCGCGCCAGGGAATAGTTTGCCGACACCGGCACCTTTCACAGTAATGAAAATGCAACGGTCCGGAACGAGGCGTCTTGGGAATTCCGTCCACTTCTCGACACGCAAACTCTGGCCATCCCATTGTTCAGGGCCCGTGAAATACGGATGGCCCCGCCCCGCTTCGTTCACCTCAGAAACTGATGGAGACTGACCACAAAATAACTCCCCGCACTCATCAAGTTTCGCAAGACTCGCGTGCCAGGCTTCTCTGCGAAGGTCGCCACTCATGCGGCCAAAGCCTCATTTAGCTCATCAATCACCGCATTCATTTTCTCTCCAAAAAGCTGATACATCCGCCCCATACCGCCCTTGGCGTCAAACGGAGCCGTCTCCAGATCCTCACGGTCCATGTGAACCGAAGCAGCAATGTGGTCGCGGATCATTTGCAACCATTCCAATTGTTCGCCAGTGAATTTTTCGCCGGCGCCGCTGTGGCGTTTCAATATCCAACTCTGGAAATTGCGGCGGACGCTGTCGGCGTAGGGCGCGAGCTTGGTGTCTATGCCGCACACGCGGCGAATGAGCGCCACCAGCGCGGTGAGCTCGTTCACCGGATCGGAGCCCTTGTGTTCATCAAGCAGAGCATAGGCGCGCCAGACGCGAAGCGGGGCGAGCCTCGGACGGTCGGTCTTAAGCGCATCGAATACGGCTTTGATCATTTGGTAGGTAATCCGCGATCGTCGGGCCGGCTGGCTATAGAAGATGGCCAGAGCATCGATCCGGTCGCGGTGCTCTTCGAGGTACGCTGCGAAGTCTTTGGTCAAGTCTTCGGCGTTCTGCCTTGCGTCCCCGCTCCACTCGGCTGCCACGAGCCGGTCCAGGTTCTCGTGATCGATCGTCTGTTCCTTCTCCCGGCGAATACCGTCGAGGAGTTGGATCAATGGTCCGGTAAAAACATTTGCAGCTTGCCCCACCAGCTTGTCGCGGGCTTGATCGCGATGCGTTTGAGTGGGCTCAGCCCCGTTCGCAACGCTGGCAGCCTCCTGCTCAATACGGTCCGGATCAATGGCATCCATGAGCTGATGCACAATCGTCTGGAGGGGAACTCCGCCGGACGCCTGCTTGACCCTCTCCTGTTCCGTTTCATCCAATTGCCGTTCCAGGCGAGCCAATCGGCCGGCAAGGGAAGTCACCGTATCCTCGTCCCTTACGCCCATCATGACGCCGGTAGCAAGGTCCTTGAGGGGCACTGTCGGCTTGGTGATCAGGGGCTGGGTGTCAGTCTTGCAGGATTTCGTGACGCCAACAGCATCCACAATCACGTAGTGCGTTTTCGCCGTTTTGGCTGACGGCGTTACCTTTTTTAGGTTATCGGCATCAAGCGTTCGCGTGCCGCGGCCTTTCATCTGCTCGAAATAATTCTTACTTTTCACATCCCGCATGAAGAGCAGGCATTCCAATGGCTTCACGTCGGTCCCCGTCGCGATCATGTCCACCGTCACCGCGATACGCGGGCTGTAGCCGTTGCGAAATTGGGCAAGAACGGACTTCGGATCGGTCGCTTGATACGTGATCTTCTTGCAGAAGTCGTTGCCTTCGGCGAACTCCTCACGAACAATCTGGATGATGTCATCGGCGTGGCTGTCGGTTTTGGCGAAGATGAGCGTTTTCGGAACCTCCTGGCGGGCCGGGAAGATGTCGGGCAACTTCTCCCGAAAGGCTCGGATGACGGTCCGGATCTGGTCGGGATTGACCACGGCGCGGTCGAGCTGGCTCGCGGCGTAAACTTCGTCCTGATCCTGCATCTCCCAACGGCGTTTTCGCGTCAGCCGCTCGCGCCTCTCCACCTGCTGCTCAGCCTTGAGCTCGGCACCCTTCCGGGTGATTTCGGTGTCGATGATGTAGATTTCGTTGCCCACATTCACGCCGTCGGCAACGGCTTCGTCGTGCCTGTATTCGCTGACCACGTTTTTATGGAAGAAGCCGTAGGTGCGATTGTCCGGCGTTGCGGTGAGACCGATGAGGTAGGCGTCGAAGTATTCCAGAACCTGACGCCACAGGTTGTAGATCGAGCGGTGACACTCATCGATGATGATGAAGTCGAAGAACTCAGGAGGGATCTTCTTGTTGTAGACAACAGGAACAGGTGCCTTGGGTCGGACGAGGGTCTCCGCGGGGTTAATCTCTTCAGCCGCCTCGTCGAGGGGCTCGTCTTTAAGGATCGAGTACATCCGCTGGATCGTGCTGATGCAGACCTGGCTGCTTGATGCAATAAACGGGGATCTTAAGCGCTGGACATTATAGAGTTCCGTGAATTTGCGGTTGTCATCGCTGGGGACGTACGACATGAACTCCTGCTCGGCCTGCTCACCGAGATTCTTGGTGTCCACCAGAAAAAGCACCCGCTTTGCGTCAGCAAATTTCAGGAGACGGTAGACGGACGTGATGGCCGTGTACGTTTTGCCGGACCCCGTCGCCATCTGGACTAGAGCCCGCGGCCGGTCTTCACGGAACGACTGTTCGAGTTTCGTAATCGCCTTGATTTGACACTCGCGAAGTCCGGCAGGGTTTAGTGACGGAATGTCGTGCACGCGCGCTCGTAGCGACTTCGGTTTGGATAGCCATTCGCCCATTGTTTCGGGCCGATGGAAAGTGAAGACCTCACGAGAGCGCGGTTTGGGATCACGTCCATCTGTAAAGCGCGTTACGACGCCCGTGCTCTCGTAAACGAATGGTAGCGGTTCCTTATTGTTGACCCACTTCAGCTTGGCGGTCGCGTAGCCTGCCGATTGATCCTCCACGGTGGTGATCTTATGGCCCCACTCCTCAGGCTTCGCCTCGATGACGCCTACCGCTTGCTTGTCGAGGAACAAAACGTAGTCAGCGGGGCCGACATCCGTCTGGTATTCCCGCACGGCAATACCGGGACCGGCATTAAAATTGATCGCCGTACGTTGCTGCACGATCCAACCAGCCTCCACCAGCTTGGCGTCAATCTGGTCGCGAGCGCGCTGTTCGGCATTTTGGTTCGTTGTTGCCATCGCCCTCAAACATCCTCCGGGCAGGTGATCCGAGGTAGAGAACCCTCCAACCGAGAGAGTAAGATCTTTTCGTGCTTCATGCCACTTCCCTCTCGTCAGCTTCGAGATCGGCGGCTTCACGAAGTCCGGTGACCCATTTGATCTCATCCCAAAGACGGTTCTGGCGCCAGGCAAGGAAGGCCTCGTAGTCATCGGTCCAGAACGGGGACATCTCGCCCTTCGGCAGGCAATGGGAGTCGAGCACGGCCTCCAACGGAAACCCGGGAGTATCGCGGATTTCAGCCATGTAATCGGATGGCGCGCGGTTGCTGATCATCTGATTGGTGGTGCGGTCAATGAGCGTGCGGTTAAGAACGCAATCGCGGGCGCGTGCTGGGGTTATACCCTTCTTTTTTAGAAGGAAGTCGTCTGGAAAGATGTGGTGATCATCGATGCCCTGTTCGTTCATCAGGTTGCCGGTGATAACGGCCTGGGTATGGAAATCGCGCGCGCCATTGCCCGTTCCGAGGATTAGGAAGATTACGCCCCGGTAGATCGAGCGCTGACGCGGCGTGACGTCGCGCAACGCCTTTGGGTCGAACCGCAAATTTCTGACCGATTCCGGAGCCTGTCCGCCTTCGAACCACGCCACGAGTTCGCTGACATCCTTGGCCGCTTTACTATTTGGCGAACTCTCATAGGCCTGGCCAAACACGGCGCACCAAAACCAGCGCTTGAGGTTCTCGCGTTGCGCTCCGGCTGCCGCAGTCTTCGGCATGCCGGCTTTGGCCAGGACAGCTGCGAGCGGCGGCAGCATGGTCTGGTAGGGGAGCCACTTGGGGAGCATGACCTTGCAATCGTCGCGGAGAATCGTCAGACCGGCGGCCAGGCCCGAGGCAACAGGCTCCCACCAAGTCTTGATGTCACTTGCGGCAAGGTTCAGCACGTCGCTCCGTTTGCATGACGGAGCCTTACGGCCAGCCAACGAAATGCACTGGAGTAAGTAGTATGGATCGACCTCGAAATCCTGAATGATTGGGTGAGCCTTGAGCGCCGTCTCCCACAATTCCCGGAGGTTGATGTTTTGAGGCCAAAAGCGGGCTGTCAACAGCTCGAAGACGCTCAGCTTGACCCCGGTTCGATTCAACGTCTCGAAGATCGTGCAAAGCGCGTCGGGCTCGGTCTTATCGGACAGAGTCACGACCGGGAAGTGGTAGTCGTCGATGATTTTGATCCACTGGTTGTTGATCTTGGTCAGGCCGTCAAGCATGCGGGTGCGCTCCGCCGAAGGCATCGGGTTCGTTACCTGCAGCAGCCACTCCAGGAAACCCCCGGCGCCGCCCTTGAGCACGCTCAGCGGCAGGGTCAGCTCCTTGGCTTGAAGATCGAACTCCTCATGGGCCTTGACCCATTTCGTGCTGGCGCGGACGTGAAAGATCGCCTCTTCGAAGTCGTTGCCGTCGAGCAGCTTGTTGAGATCAAGATAATAGCGGTGCTCGCCGACGCCATAGAACGCCTGATACAAAGAGGTGAGCCGCTGCTGGCCATCCAACACGAGAAATGTATGTTTCTGGCCATCAAGACGGGGCGCTCCCTCGAATTCGCGCGCCGCGAAGACGCGCTTGGCATCGCGGACGCGCAGCAGGCTGCCGGCGGGATAATTGCTCGCAATGGAGACAATCAGTTCTTGAGTCGCGCTGGGCTCCCACACGAAATCACGCTGGAAGTCGGGCAAGACCATCGTGCGGGAGTGGATCTCGGCGAGAAGGTCCTTGAGGGCTCTGGGGTTGGTATCTTCGAAAAGGCTCATTGAGGCTCTGGAGTCACCTGCCCTATTTGAATTCAGCTCCTAACGTATCGAACTTCACCTTTTCTTGCCAGCCTCTTAAAGAGACAATCGAGATGACCGCTATTTTCAGCCGTTTGCCGAGCACATTCGCCGGTACTCCTGAAAGGTTTCTGGGTGATCTTGAGCCAAAACAGAACGCACAAACTCAACCCGCCTTGCACAACTGCGCATTGAACGTTGAGAGCCTCTGGGGCATCTCGTCATAGGTTCGGCCATTCAGCGATCGGCCTGTCCTGTCTTTCCTGACTCCACCCCACTGCTTGAAGAAGAACGGCACCCGTTCCCGCCGGCACTGCCGGTGAATTCCCTCAACCCATCCGGGCTCCATCGGGCGAGCGCCGGGACCGGACTCCCCGCCGACGATCACCCAGTGGATGCCTTTGAGCTGTAAGTCGTCAAGCGGGCCGATCAGGGGTTCGCAGGAAAGAAAGCGGATATGCGCCGGCACGGCGGCGAGGTCCGTGATCCTGCCCATCGCGCCAGCGTTTTCGACGCTGACGCCCATCCATACATTGAAGGGCCATTGTAGCCTCTGGCCGATGTCACGGAGCCTCTCGCTGCGCTTGGTCAGGATCTGAAAGGTGTGCTGCGGGCATTCGCGCATGGTCATGAACACGCGCCGAATGAATTCTTCCGGAACCGCTTCCTGAAAGAGATCGCTCATCGAGTTGACGAAGATCACGCGCGGTTTTTTCCATTTTCGCGGCAAGTCGATCAGGTCATCATGCAACGTCGGCCGAAAGGCGTTCTCGTAACGCTCAGCGCCCATCGCGAAGAGGCGCTTGGCCATTCGCTCGGCATAGCAGTGCTTGCAGCCCTGGCTGACCTTCACGCAGCCGGTCACGGGATTCCACGTCATCTCCGTCCATTCAATCTTCGATGTCGTTGCCATGGCCTACCCTCCTCAGTCGCTCAGTATGTCCTTCGCGATGCGGATCGCCGTGGGCGCACCTTTTTCGTTCGCCGCGGCAAAGCAGAGCGAATACATCGGGTTGGATTTCGAATTCCTTAAAATACGGCCTTTCGCCACGCCCGCAAAGCATGTTCGCAGCCGCTCGTTGATGAAGCCTTGGATATTCTCCTCGGAGGCGTCGCGCTCAACCGTTTCCATCTGACCAAAGAGCCCTTCCTGCTGCGTCGTCTCATAGAAGCGAGAGCGCCAATCTTTCGTCCCGAAGGTTGTATCAAGTCTTTTTGCCCAGCTTTCATCGATGTTCCCGTCGCGGGTCAGAAGGCGCGCGACGCCGACCCCGAGCGGGAACAAGTACCACAAATCGACCGCCTTTGTCGCTCCGAGGGTTGCCACCATGCCCCACTCCACCTGCATCCCATAGGGGTCGAGAAATACGACCGCGCGTTCCTTTGTCCAGTCGCGCTCGCGGCACCACTGCTTCAGGACGTCATTGGCATCGCCATGCTCAAACGCGCATCGCGGATGCAGCGCCGGGCGCTCCGTCTCTATTGCCCGCTCAAGCTCCTTGATCCGGCCAGCCGATTTATCGATGAAGAGGTAATTATCGAACGGGTCCGGCAAGGCGACGGCAATTTTGGCGCTGCCGTCCCGGTAACGCTTGGTGTCGACATCTTCATAAACGTCGCTACCGAACAAAGCGCTCGGGGACACACGCGGCGTATCGGTCCGCGTCCGCGAGCCAGTGCCGGCGAAAGCGTCCACATACCACGTTCTGAAATGCCGGGCGCGCGGATTGCCGCTGAAGATCGTTCGGTAGGCCCGGAGGTATTTTTCAAGCTTCGCGAGCTTAATCTCGGTCCAATCGCCACCAAATCTGTGCTCGCTCATAAGCGGGCCCCCTGCCCCGGTGCCGAAATCGGCTAACGCCGATAGCACCGGGGTCGCGTCACCCACTATATTGAATTGGCCGAATTCTTTCAATTGTTATCCATTGTTACTCACTAACTCACTCGCACTTACCCGTGGCGAGGACGAGCAGTGAAGACCTGGTCGCCGTCTACTTGTTGATCTCACGTTCAAGATTCTCCAACTGGCCGAGGATGTCGTCGAAGGCGGGCGGTTCACCGAAGATCATCACGCCCATGCTCCTGTAGTCCTGTTTCAACGCCGCAACCCGGGTTCCCGGCGGCAGGAGACGGAGACTGCCGGGTACGGCCCGGCTGTATTGCGCCCAGGCGGAAGGATAGAAGGTCTGCTTATGTTTCACAACCTGCGCGAGGAGGTCCATGTCGGCGAGGGCTTCGCCCCGGACCGGCCCTTGGGCCAGCATCGCAATGTCGTAATAATGGCGCGAGTAGCGGCCTGGGATCGCCTTGTCCTCAGGGCGGTGAAATTCGGCATGGAGAATTGTGGCCTTTTCCCAGAAAGTCCGTTTCGCCAGCAGCGCAACCACTCCGATCTCGGCCTCGGCGACTAGCTTAGGAAATTCTTCGGCGACGAAGGAGCGGACCGCGAAATTATCGCGCGGGACAAATTCCGCATGGGTTCCGAGTTCAAGCACCACCTGGGGCGTGACGTAAGGCAGGTTCGCCGTCGCCGCCGCAGGATAGCGAAACCGCACCACATTCGGGTCCTGCGGATCGACATCGAGGCCCCATGGTCCGGCCGGCCCGAGCATCTCCTCGCAGCGTGTCCTAAAGGCGCTGAGGAATTCGCCGCCGACATATTGCCGGCAGGAGGCCATCATTTCATCCAGGATGGCGTTACGGCGCGATTTTGAAATCTCCGCCTGCCGGGGATCGCGCGCGCCCGTGAAACCCAGCGCCGCATAATCCACGGCAAGATCAATGTCTTCCGAGAAACGGTTGATGGCGTGAAAAATCTTGGAGAGCGATGTTCCGCCCTTGAAAAGCAGGCGTCCTGACAGCGCTTCGATCGAGAAGAGCTGCATCAGGACCCAGCACACCCAGAAATCTTTTTCCACGATCGCGTCCGCGAGGCCTTTGCGTGCCGCAGTTTCCGCGAAGATCTCGGCGCGCGCAGCGGCGTCCATCCGGGCAATACGGTTCAAGCGGCCTTCTCCGCGATCTGTTTTGCCACTTCGTAGATCCAGTCCACCCCGAAGCGCGTGTCTTTCACAAGCTTTCGTTTCTCCGCCGGCGTCAACGCGGCGCGCAGCGCCGCCAGCTCCCTGGGCCCCACATTTTCTTTGCCGAGATGGCGCAGCGCCTGGACCACAAGCGCGTTTTTGCCCTCAAGCCCCGCGAGCGCCTTCGGCCGCGCGTGCTTGAAATAGATGCTCCGGCGGCCAATCGCCACTTCGTGATTGGGACCGTCGGTCAGGTAGATGATCTTGGCCGGCACCTGGGTTGTGAGGCCGAGCAGATTAGCCGCCCATGCGCCTTCGGGGACAATCTTCCATTTTTGCCTTCGGGCGATGGCGCGCGCCGCTTCGTCAATGTCCGGGCTCAGCTTGCCTCCGAGCGAGGGATTGATCCTCGGCCTGTCATAGAGGCCGCGGCGGACACGGCGGATTTCTCCATCTTGCGCCAGTTCCGCGAGGGTCACGTCGATTGTCGTGCGGCTCGCAATGTCGAGAAAATCCTTTGCGGAGAAGGCCTTCCCCTCGCCCAGCCGCTCAATCCTCGCAACTATTTGATCCCGCATCGTTTGCATGGAAAGACCTGTTTCGCTGATTAAGAAAAAATGTACTATTTTTTCTTAACGCTTGCAAGGGTGCCGACCGCGAAACCTGCTTGCCGGCAAGCCGTCAGTGCCCAAATCGCTAGCGCCGGGCCCGTTCCAGCCGGACTTTCCAACGCTGTTTGCCGTCGCTGACCTCGACCACGGCATCGCCCTGATACCACCAAAGCCGCGCCCATTACTCCGAGGCCTGGTTGACCGCATCGAAGAGACTCTGCGCTTCCACCGCTACCTTATGCGTATGCCCGTCGCGGGCCCGCGACCGACACGGTGCATTCCTTCATCTCTCCTGCCGCCCTTCTTCAGTCTAACCTAGCTGGCGAATAAAAGGCGAAACTGGAACCCTATCCGGATGCACTTCAAGCAGGAGCTTGCCCGCGAGTTCCCACCATGCGATGTTCAGGGAAGACTCCTCGTATGTATTCTGGATTTCAACTTTGCGCTTCTATTCAGCCGAAAACGATGTGCATTTACCTGAGGAAATACAATCATGGTCACGGCGACCCCTATACTGAGCTTTATCACGCGCACTTTCCCAAACATCGGCTGAGTGAAGACGCCTCCCTTGAGCTGATGCGCGCGCTGGTTGTGAGGTATGAAGGGTTTGAAGCGCCATACATCGTTCGTTGTTATCTCAACGACCGCGGCCGCGAGCCCGAAGCCTCCGGAGTATTACGGATTACGATCGAGTATCCAGAACCAGGAGTGGTCCGCAGATACTGCGGCACCGACGTTCAGGCTTGGATCGACACCGTTGTCGACCCGGATAAATTCCGCCGGCGGACCTGACCACTAATGACTTCGCCTTCCGCAATGGAGCTAAACGACGAGACAACCTGGCCCACCGCAGTCGTGGAATACCTAGGGCAGCATTACGATTTGTTGTTGGCTTGGGAGATGCTACCGGAACAGGGTGCTCAGGCGAGAGATATTGTCCAAGCGCTCAGAATGGCGGCTGAATACGACCAGGCCCTCACAGGGTTACGCCCCATCCTCAATTCTGCCACGCTTCACGGTTATCACTGCACGCGCCTCACGGATGCGGAAATTGCGCACGTAACGGCGGAAGGAATGCAGCTGCCCAACAGAGCCATGCTGTGCCGACGTATCAACGTGCTCGAACGCAATGGCCTGATCGAGCCGGCGCTTGCCGAGCAGCTCAAACAGAAGAATCAGGCCGATGAATTGAATAGGGCTAGCATGATCTGGTTCTGCTTCTACCCTCCCCATTTGGCGGGTGAATACGGGATCGAGTCTCTGCTTCGGCTCTGGGGTGGCGAGGCGCTCTACAATTCCCATGACCGCGACGCCCTGATTGGTCCGATCCTTCGCCGCATCGGCACCCCTTGCCTTATCGAAGCGGATGTACCGATTGCGAGCTTTCCTCCCCACACCTTCCTTGAGAAACATCTCTATCGCCAGTTCCTTATAAGCCGCGGCCTAAAAACTTCGGAACCGGTTCACCACGAAAACCGCGCGACGCAGCCCATCCCCGCCCAAAACATCAGGCGGATCATTCGTTATCCCGAACCTGATTTCATTGCTCTGACGCGGTGTGATACCTGGAGAGAGCCGCCCGACAGCCAATAGCGTCCCCACAGATGGCGGGCGAATCCGCCTTGCGGCGGACCGGGCTCTTACGGGCTGGCGCCCGCCGGGGCCTTCCAGCGTGAAGAACCGGGTGCATGATCCCCACTTTCCCAGGACCGTACACCCGACAGTCAGTTCCGCTTGGACCTCGGTTGCCTGTTGTCCTGGCTTATCTGCCGAAAAGGGCGGTATTTCATAAAAAGTTCGTCTCGCGCCTTCCTTGGGGCCATTCTCAATGTCCTCATGTTCTACAGGGGCACCGGCTGCTCGCCTTTGATGGGTTCCGCACGGCCTCACAAAGGGTCCTTTTCACCCTTTTCTCCGTGACAGGGGGTAAAATGGCCACGTGGCTAGCAAGTATTTGAGAATAGTCTTTCGATGCACCATGCCGCAGCTTGCGGATGCCGCGCAGAGAACACTCGGCCTTCGCAATTTGACCGAGGCCGATAGCATCATCGACAACCTCTTGCATACAATTTCTTCTGACGCCATCCGAGATGTGTGGTGCCATCTCGAAACTGGCGACGAATACACTGTTACCTTGAGGAATCACACTACGGACGAAGACGGCAAACCCACGTCTGAAGAACCATCGGACCCCAGCGAATTTCATAAAGCTGCGAAAGCTCTCCAAGACCTGATCCTGTCAGAGCCGCAGATCATCAAACCAGTCATCGGCGTGCCCGATAATGCGGTTTAGGTCGTGCCTTACCGAGTTCAAAAGCCATACATCATCGTCAACGGACAGAAACTCGTCAGCCCCACTGCTGTCCCAGAAAAGATGCCGTTCTGCGACCGCTGTAACGACTTGGCAGCTACTTTCGCAAGCGTTTATACCGAACTTGCACCCGATAAATGGTGGAAGTGGTTTTCGTATCCACGGTTTTCATGCCAACAGGAGCCGTTCATGGGGTGTGAGAGGCATCCTGTCGAACCAGAAATTCGTTTTCTGGACGGACACGTCGAGCCATTTATCCAGCTTCCATTGACGAGATGGCAGCGGCGGAAATGGGATTTCTTCGTGGCGGCTGGTCTTGCCTTGGTCTTTGGCGTCATCCTTGCGATTTTTCACATCGTTGAGCTCTTCCGTGCCGTCATTGGCCGTTAGCGGCATGTGGCGGAAAGGACGCACGCCGTTTCGAAAAGGGTCCCTTTCGGGATGACGGCGTGGCGGCACTCCCATGAGCCCCCTGGGCGCAAGTCAGAGAAACTTGCGTGTACTGACGGCCAGACTCCGCGCGCCAGTGATCAAGACCAGCGCAGGCGTCATTGACTTGCTTTTGCCGGCTTGTGGTTTTCCGCGAATTCCTGCGCGGCGGCCGTCAACGTCTTCACGAAGGGGTCTCCCCCTCGCGCGCGCAAGCGAGCCAGGGGTGCAGCAGCAGCGCCTCGGGGGACACCTGAAAACCGGCCAATGAGGGACACCTGAAAACCGGCCAACGGAAAACTGGCAGGACAAGAGTTGTTATACCTCACCGGCAACGAGCCGGCAAGAAGAAACCACGTTCATTGGCTGGACGATTTATACTGATCCAACCTGGTCCGGAGGGTACGGCTCCGCAGGAATGCGACCGGAGCGCCGGCCAGCGGCTGGAATCGCGGGGCGATCCATCGCCCCGCTCGGCAACGATTCCGGCTCCAAAGCGCTAAATTCCGGGAGCGCGAGGGCAGCGCCCTCGCCTTGATCAAAGCCCGCTTCCGAATCCGCTTGCGATCAACCTGACTAACCGGAGACGGCGCTAGTTCGGGTGCGCCAGCTTTTCGGGCCGCATTTCAGCACATGACCGTGGTGGAGCAGTCGGTCTAGCATTGCACTGACCGCGGCGACATCGGCCAGCAGTTTGCCCCAGTCGTCCACCGGCCGGTTCGACGTCAGCAGCGTGCTGGCGCGTTCGTATCGCCGCATAATAATCTCCAGTAGATCCTCAGCAGCCGTCTGTGGAAGTTTGCGCATTCCAAAGTCATCGATGATCAACAACGCCACCGATGAGACATTCTGCATGTACTGCTTCCGCGTGCCTTCGAGTGTTGCGTCCGCCAGTTCTTCCAGTAGAACGTGCGTCTCGCGATAGAGCACCTTGTGGCCTTGCAGAATCGCAGCGTGTCCAATAGCTTGCGCTAAGTGACTTTTCCCGGTGCCTCCCGGTCCTAGAAACAGCGCATCTTCGCGACGGTCAACGAATACTGCCGTCGCAAGATCGAAGATCAGACTCCGGTTCATCTTGGGGTTGAAGGCGAAGTCAAAAGCATCGAGAGTCTTATTGACGTCGCGAAAGCCGGCGCCCTTTCTCCGTCGTTCCAGGAGGCGGTCAGTTCGGCGCGTGAGCTCATCGGTGACGAGTGTCGCGAGCAGATCAATCGGCGCCATGGGTTCGGCCTGAGCTTGTCGCAGGCGTGTTTCGAGCACAGCGGCCATACCGCCAAGCCGAAGCTGGCGAAGGGATCGTTGCAGTTCGGGTATGTTCATTCCTGTGTGGTCTCCTCAGTTTTGCTGTCAATCAGATCGCGGTAGAGCGAAAGCTGTCGGATGATTGGGTCGACTTGCCGAAGCGTCAGTTGTGGGCGCCGCTCGAGCCAGCGCTGGACAAAGCGATAAGGATTTGCGGGCAGCCCGCATTCCAGCGCTGTGGCACAGCCTTCGTTGGTGATTGCTGCGCCATGCTTACGGGCGAGGCTGATCAAGCCCATGATCCGCCGGATGGCGACGACACCGTCACGTCCGTACATCTGTTCGGCGACGGCGCCAATCTGTGAGCCCAGCCTGCCACACCGCATCATTAGAGCGTGCGTCGTTGGAGGTGTCCGGGCCGGGCGATCCTGGTCGGCAATGCGATGACGGCCACGCTGCTGCCGGGCGTGTTCACGCAACAACTCTCCCGTGCGCGGATTGATGATACGCACCTGGCGTTCATCCCACTGGACCTTGACTTGTCGGCTGATCCATCCTGGCGGAGTGCTGTAGTAAGCAGCCTCGACCTCCACGCAACCATCGAGATTCACGCGGCGCTCACCGAACTGATACATGCGGAACGGCTCGAGCGGAAGCGCCTTCAATGATGGCTTTTCTTCAGCGAACATCGCAGCCACCTGTCGCTTGGTCGTGCCGTGGATGCGTGTATCGGCCCAGTTCTGCTCCCATCGATCAAGATAGGCTTGCGCTTCAGCAAGGCTTTCAAAACGCAACCCTTTCAGCGGCGTATTCTTGGCATGGCCGACACCGCGTTCGACTTTTCCTTTGCGATCTGGATCGCCGGCGCGGCACGGCAGGGCGACGACACCGTAGTGAGCGAGCATGTCGCGATAGAGCGGATTGATCGCCGGATCGTAAATGTCGGCTTTGAGAACGCCCTCACTCAGGTTGTCAAGCACGATTGTGCTGGTGACCCCGCCAAGTCGGCGAAACGCCTGTTCGTGCAGCTCAGCCCAGGTTCGCGTACTTGACTGAAACGTCAGCAGCCGGACGGCCTTTCGGCTGTAGCCGAGAGTGAGCACGAAGAGGCGCGTACGGCGGTAGCGGTCGGTGAGCGGATCGCGCACCATCGGACCAGTGCCGTAATCAACTTGAATCTCTTCCCCGGGCGGAGTGACGATCACACCTGCGGGCTGGGCGCTCGGGCGTTTGAGCAGGTGACGGACGAAACGTTTGACACTCTGGTAGCGACCTTGAAAGCCGTGGAAATCAACGAGGTCTTGATAGATGGCTTTCGCGTTGCGGCCCTTGCTCAGTGAGAGCTCGATGAAGTCAACGTAAGGCTCGCAGGCGCTGGCGGTGGGGCTTCGACCGGGCACCGAGACAGGCTTAGAGTCGGGGGACGTCTCGTTGGCCGGTTTTGGATTGGCCGCGGGGACAGTTGGCTGCTCTGCGCTACCAGAACCCGCGCCAAAGTCGGGGGACGCCTCGTTGGCCGGCTTTGCCGACCGACGCCCCCAACTGCCGGACGGCCGCACGGCGATTCCGGCGGTCTTCAGATACCCGCTGGCGGTCTCGCGCCGGACCCCAGTCTCCTTTTGAATGCGCCTCAGGGGCCACCCCAAAGCCCCTAGTGCGATGACTTGCTGTCGTTTATCTTCGCTCAAGACATTGCTCACATCGGTGGAGCGTATCGATCCACCGTAGTCAATGTCCTGCTACTTTCGTTGGCCGGTTTTCAGCCGTCCCTCATTGGCCGGTTTTGGGTGTCCCCCGAAGGCAGCGCGTGCTGCCTGCACCCCTTAAACAACTAGCCACAGGAGACCGACCATGACCCCGAACACCGCTATCCCCCTCACCAAACTTCTCGCTTGGGAAGGCAATGTCCGCAAAACCGATGCCGATAAAGGCATCGATGAGCTGGCCGCATCGATTGCAGCGCATGGCTTGCTGCAATCGCTTGTCGTCCGCAAAGACAAACGCGGCAAATACGCCGTGGTCGCAGGACGGCGCAGGCTTCTAGCATTGAAATCCCTCGCCGATGCCGGAACCGTCGAAAGCGGCGCAGCAATACCGTGTCACGTTCTCAACGACGAAGCCGACGCCACTGAAATCAGCCTCGCCGAGAACGTCCAGCGCGAACAGATGCACCCCGCCGACGAGTTCGACGCCTTCAAGGCCCTGATCGACAAGGGGGTTCCGGTCGCCGATGTCGCCGCCCGGTTCGGCGTCACCGAAACCGTGGTGCGGAAGCGGCTCAAGTTGGCCAACGTCAGCCCTGTCCTCATCGCGGCGTACCGCAACGACGAAATGACCCTGCAACACGTCATGGCCTTCGCAGTCACCGATGATCACGCCGCGCAGGAGCGCGTCTGGAACGAACTTTCGGACTGGCAGAAGGACGACCCCGATGTCATCCGCGACGCCCTCATCGGCGATGAAATCACCGCCGACGACAAGCGCGTGAAATTCGTAACGCTCAAGGCTTACGAGAAGGCCGGAGGCGCTGTGCGGCGCGATCTGTTCAGCGAAGGCTTCAAGTCAAGCTTGACACGTCTAGCAGCCCGTGTCTAAGCTGGCCATTTTGTGGGCCGACAGAAAAGCTGACTACAGCGCTCTGATCGGCGAAAAACTCGAACCCCTTCGTCAGCGTCTACCGACCAGACCGAAAAATGGCCTTCCAGAGCCCTCATGACAGCCAAAATCGTCAAAACAGCTTCGGTAACGGCGTCGTGAGCCGCTCTGGGCTTACCCGAGCCATACGTCGATCGCATCAGGAGCGCGAGGTTGCATGCGGCGGCTTGAATTAGAAACTTCTTGTGCACGTTTTCCTTGCCTCGTACATACAGCCGATCCAGTCCACCGGTGTCAAATTGATGCGCGAAGTTCCTCTCGATCCGTTCTCCACGCTGCCGCTGCAAACCCCTGCCACGATCCCCTTGAATCCGTCGCCGATTACCGTACACCGCAGCCTTCTCCGCCGCCTTGCCATTCCAGTTGCGCGTGCCACGATCGGGCTCGGCGATATAGGTCCGCACTTCCATCCCAGCCAGGCCAAGCACGACGTCATTGCTGTGATAGCCCTTGTCCGCCACCACTTCTTGAACTCCGTCGGGATGCACTTCATACTTGCCTTCCGGCGTCTTTTCGACAATCAATTCGGCCACTGCAATCGCTGCGTCAATCACGGTCTCCTGGACTGTCTCGGTGTCCGCCGCGGCTCCGCCGTGCGTGGTGACCGCAACAATGGCTCCGCTTTCCATGTCCACCGCGTTCTCGGCTTTATAGGCCAGCGCCGTGCGTCCATCTTTCAGTTTCGTGATCTCCGCATCACCATCGCTCGGGCTTTGCCAGTCTTCATTGGACGTTTTCTTCTTGCGCCTGCGATCCATGCGAAGCAATGACGCCGCGTCTTGGGTCTCGATTCCTTCCGCTTCGGCAAGCCGCTTCAAGTACGCCATGTAGCTCTCGCCGGTGTCGCGGCGCATGATCGACTTCATCGCCGCGTTGGCCTCCAGCGTCGTCGAATCCACGCCAATGGTCTTACCTTTGATGAGGCCAGCTTGCGCCAGCCGCTCCAGCACCCAGGTGAAGGTTCGCTGATGGGTCTCGCCGTCGAGCAGACGTCGGGTGCGTGAGATCGTGACGTGATCCGGCGTCTCCTCGTCGAGCCCGATGGACAAGAACTGCCGCAGCGTGAGCGAATCGGCGAGACGCCATGCGATGCCACGCTCACTGTCCAGCCCTTCGAAAAAGCCGATCATCATTACGCGGAAATACTGGCCCGGAGGAAGCGATGGACGTCCGAGCCTGTCGTGATAGAAACTGGCGCAGTTGGCTTCGCAAAAGGCGTCGAACCTGGCGTTGTCGAGAATCTCGGTCAGCCGCTTATAGAAAGGGTGGCCTGGCGCCGTCGCCAACTCGCCGCCGTACCACAAGTCCTCTTGCCTCTCTCGCTTCTTCCGCGTCCCCATCGCCATGGTCCGATCTTAAGATCAAACCATTTCCAGTGCCATATGTTTTTTTTGACTTTAGACACGGGCTGCTAGTACTACTGGGTCATAAAATCTGGAGGCGGTCCACCGTCTTCTGGCCGGCGTATTCTGAGGAGGTATGACTCCACAGCC
>JAIQFA010000082.1 GCA_020073525.1 Terriglobia bacterium | reverse complement strand
GCTTCCCCGCCTGCGGCGAACCGGACGGCTGGGTCGTGATCACGAGCTGCGACGAAGGGCCGGGCTGCACCGTCACCACGTGAGTCTGGCTCACCCCGCCCGGGATTAGCCTGAAACGAGCGGGTGTCCTACTCATCGCGCCCTCTGCGATAAGTGGGATTCAACCTGCCGTGACGCATGCCGCTTCCAGCTTCTATTCCTTGCCTTTTGTTCTGAAGAAAGCGACGATAAACAAAACCCCAAACAGCAGATCGACTACTCCAAAAGTGAGATCGGACGCGTGCAGCCGGTGCTGCAGAAAGAGCACAGTAAGCGCCGCCCCATAGCTGAACTTTTCCACCATGCAGGCAATCATGAGCGGGCGGAAGCGAACAGGGTTGGCGGCAATGATCAGGAATGCGATCTGCCAGGCGAGGCCGACTCCAACGAAGCCATAGTAGAAAGCGGGATGGGTGATCGGCGGCGGGTCCTGCCGGCCAATCAGGTCAAACATGAAATACAGCGGAGTCAGTACCAGCACTCCCCAGATGCCTGCAGCCCAGAAAACAATCTTGGCGAATTTCATTTCGAGCCTCGCGCCTTATTCGCCGCCCACCGTAAGGCCGTCGATGCGAATCGTCGGCGAGGCCACGCTGCCGCGGAATTCCAGGTCGCTGCCGATTTCGGAGATATTGCAGAACATGTCTTTGAGATTGCCAGCCACCGTGATCTCTTCCACCGGATAGGCCAGTTCGCCGTTGACGATCCACATGCCGGAGGCGCCGCGGGAGTAATCGCCGGTTACCAAGTTAGCGCCGTGACCGAGAAACTCGGTGACATAGAGCCCGTCTTTGATGTCCGCAATAATTTGCTGCGGCGTTTTGGGCCCGGGTTGAAGGAAGTAATTCCCCGGCCCAATCCCAGGCGTCCCAGCGAGCCCGCGAGACGCATTCGCGGTAGTCTCCAGTCCTAGCTTTTTGGCCGTGTAAGTATTCAGCAGATACGACTTCAGAATTCCATTCTCAATCACGACGGTCCGCCGCGTGGGAATGCCTTCGCCATCGAAGGGTGTGGTTCCAAAGCCGCCAGGCATGGTGCCATCATCAACAACAGTGACGTTGGCTCCGGCAATTTTCTGTCCGAGCTTGCCCGCCAGGAACGATGCTCCACGATAGACCGAGTCGCCGTTCACGCCTTCGAAAATATGTTCCAGCATGGAGGTCGCGACCATGGGATCGAGCACCACCGGCACATGAGCCGTCTTCACTTTGCGCGCGCCCAAGCGGCGCAGCGTGCGGCGAGCTGCTTCTTTTCCAACTTGCTCGGCCGAGTCGAGCTTGGCCAGGCTGCGCGCCACCGAATACCAGTAGTCGCGCTGCATGCCGCCGCTCTCGTCCTGCGCAATGGGCACTACCGCGACCGAACAGTACGACCGCCGGTATTCGCCGACAAAGCCGTGAGAATTCGCCAGCACCTTTCTGCCGGTTGCGGCGTCGAACGACCCGCCCTCGGAGTTCTTGATGCGGGGATCGGCGTCAAGCGCGGCCTTTTCGGCGCGGCGCGCGTACTCGATGCGCTCGGCGCCGGGCAACGAGTAAACGTCTTCGTGATAAAGATGGAGGTCGCCGGGTAGCGACCCGAATTTGCCAGCATCGGGAATTCCCGCATATGGGTCTTCGGAGGTAATCTTCGCCAGTTCGAGCGCCGACTTCAGCATGCGCTCGATGCCGGCGGCGGAGAAATCGCTGGAGTAAGTGCTGGCCGCGCGCTGTCCGAAGAAGACACGCACACCGATGGCGCGTGAGCCCGACTCTTTCAGCGTTTCAACCTGGCCCAGTCGCACCACGGTAGAAAATTCGTCGCCTTCGCGCACGACACACTCGGCTGCGGTCGCACCGCCTTCCATCGCGCGGCGAACGACGTCGGTGGCAAGAGAGTTGAGATCGGTTGCTGTTTGCGGGCTGCTGGTGTCTAGAGTGATTGCCATTGAAATAAAGTCAAAAGTAAGAAGTCAGATTGAAGAAGTAAAACCAATCAAAATCACGCAGAGTTCACTTCTTCAATTTGACTTCTTACTTTTGACTTCCTATCTACTGCATGAATCCGCCAGTCTCCCGCTTCGCAGTTCCGCCGACGGTAAGGCGATCGATTTTAATTGTCGGGATACCGACACCGACCGGAACCGCTTGCCCATCTTTGCCGCAAGTGCCGACACCCTCATCCAGTTTCAAATCATTGCCGACCATCGAAACCCGCGTCAGCACATCCGGTCCGTTGCCGATCAGGGTTGCACCCTTGATTGGAGCCGTGATCTGTCCGTTTTCGATGAGATACGCTTCCGACGCCGAGAAAACAAACTTGCCATTCGTGATGTCAACCTGCCCGCCGCCGAAGTTCACCGCGTACACGCCATTCTTCACCGAACGAATAATGTCCCCGGGATCGTCTTGTCCCGCCAGCATGTAAGTATTCGTCATGCGCGGCATCGGAATATGTTCGTAGCTCTCGCGACGTCCGTTGCCGGTATCGGCAAGGCCCATCAATTTTGAAGAAAGTTTGTCGCTGAGGTATCCCTTGAGAATCCCGTTCTCGATCAGCACGGTTTCCTGCGTCGGTTGGCCCTCGTCATCCACGTTCAGAGACCCGCGACGCCACGGCATGGTGCCGTTATCGACCACGGTGCACTTCTCGCTGGCCACTCGTTTGCCGATCAACCCGGCGAATGCCGACGTCTTCTTGCGATTGAAGTCGGCCTCTAACCCGTGGCCCACAGCCTCGTGCAGCAGAACGCCGGGCCATCCCGGACCAAGCACGACTTCCATGTCTCCGGCCGGAGCCTCGCGCGCGTCCAGTTGCAGAATCGCCTGGCGCGCCGCCTCTTTGGCAAAGAACTCGGGAGTCTTATCGCCAAAGAAGAAGTCGAGCGCCACTCGCCCGCCGCCCCCCGACGTGCCGCGCCCCGAACTGGCCTCGGTCTTCGCGATGCAAGAGACGTTCATCCGCGCCAACGGCTGCGAGTCTTCCGCAAACGTGCCGTCGGAGCCGACCACCAGAATGTTCCTGAGTTCATCGGAATAGTTCGCGCGCACTTCCTTGATTCGCGGATCGTATCCGCGCGCCGTTTGATCGCCCCGCATCAGCAACTCAACTTTGGCGGTAATGTCCGCATCGACCGATGGCAGCGCGACGGGATACAAGCTGCGGGCCGGCTTCTGCTGGAATCCGGTCACCGTCGTCTTCGCGGGTGCGCTGG
The DNA here is from genome assembly GCA_020073525.1 of Terriglobia bacterium. Taxonomy (GTDB): domain Bacteria; phylum Acidobacteriota; class Terriglobia; order Terriglobales; family Acidobacteriaceae; genus Acidiflorens. Next base: position 20,175 of record JAIQFA010000082.1, on the reverse strand, counting down.
CGATCAAGGCCGCGGTGCGGGCAGCATGCAAAATACGCTGCGGCGAGAGATCATCGGTGTACGCATATCCGGTGCGCTCCCCCGAGACGACCCGCACACCACAACCTGCCGAAATTCCCTGCGAAGCGGATTTCACCAGCGACTCATCCACCATGAGCGAGGTAGAGGTCAGGTATTCGAAATAAAGATCGGCGTAGTCTCCGCCCGCCGAAAGCGCAGCGGCAAGATACCGTTCAAGATCTTGATTCGACAAGCCGTAGTGCTGGAAGAAAAAACGTTCCTGATTGGCAGTCACCATACTTGGATGCCTCTGGTTTTACAAACGACTCGACGGTTTCACCAACGCTATCTGCATTATCCCATGAGTGGAGTAGCGTCATTCCGGGGGCGTGATTGCGGGAGTTGGTGGGCTTTCGAGTAGGTGCTGTCTAGCAGCTATCGGCGGCCGGTGTTTACCAACCACTAGCTTCAAGGTAGTTTAGTGCACAATCGCTCCTTTAGAAACGGAGCAGCCAGAGAAATCCATCGATAGCGAGTAGGCCCCCACGATGTCATAGGAGACATGTCTGGGGACATAAAAACTCTCAACCGTTTGGTAATCGAGGCTGAGTTTTACGTTCATTGTCGAATTTCCGATCTGTTCGGACATATCCATTCTGGAAATGCGGCGAAGATCTCCAGGAACCGGATGGGGGGAAGCGGCGTACTGAAGATCGATCGCGCCATTCATCGCTGGACTATCGAGCGTGTAATGCGTTGGAGTGCGTTCCTTATCAGCGGTAATGACAACCTTGACGTTCTGGCTAGAAATGTAAACTTTAACTTCTCCGCTTGGCAGAGGCTCGATCTTGGAAAGTTCAGCAGCATTGCTAATTGGGGACGAGGCAACCATAGACCAGTAGACTTGGTAGAAACCGCCCAGCGTTTGCCTGAGACCATCCTCAAATTGCTCTTTATTATCCAATGATCCACCAGTCCACTCGAACGTGACTTCGGGCTTTGTGTCGCGAGCAGCCTGAGATCGGATCTTAAGGCCTTGAATCGCCTTTAAGCGATCTGCTGCGAGGTTCAGCTTTAGTGCGCCGAAGAAGGCCGGCCAATCGACAGAGATGGAGCAATCAAGGCCAGACAACGCGTCCGGGTGATAGTAACTGTCACGGATGGCAGCGGCCAGCTTTGCAGGATCGTATGCAAGAGTTCCAGCCGAAGGCGCGGTTGTTTCTGATTTTGGCGACGTTATGGCTCCCTCTTGAGCAGCCAGCAGGTTTGCACCGAAAACGAGCAGCGATATAAGGAGTAGGCGAAGCATGAGGAATTCTGCACCGTAGGGCGTCTCCTGTCCATCGAGATCACCAATTCCAGCAACGGGCAGAATGGACCTCTAGCGAAATCGCTGCCGAATTGTCGGGCAACCTGGGACTGACCCACCACTGGGATTATGGAAGTCAGACTGTTCCACGTCGGTGAAAACCAACCAATTTCTCGGTACCGCGGTCACTGACGATAGCTCCGACGGCGTGAATAATCCTTACAACGTGACCCCAGCCTCGCTCAGCCAGATGCTCTCCGACTTCCTGATGGGCGCCCGCGCCGCGGTGGTAGTGGAAGACGGCGCCATCGCCTTCGATCTGGCAGAGTCGAAATATTCGATTTCCGGGGAGTACAACAAATGCCTGCTGCACTTGTGGTCCAGCGAGCGGAATGTGGTGCGACGGGTTCTGGATGCGGAAGTAAAAGCAACGACCCTTCGGTTGCAGGTGCAGCGCATAGGCCAGAATCGCCCGACCTGGCTCGACTTCTGCCGCGATCGCGATCAGCGCTCGCCTGCCGCACGACGTGGGGCTCGCGTTGCCTACGAACCTCGCCTGCGTCGCGCCCTCGAACGAAATTTTCCCGGATGGACTGTAGTCCGGCTCACTACCGGCATGGATCTCGAACGCTCCTTCGGTCCCGCCTATTTGCGCGGTCTGTTGCGCCAGGGACAGCGCGCCCTCGCCATCGTCGGAGTGAATGACCAGGAAACACAAGCGACCGTCGATGGTGCGCTGACCGTAGGAATTCTTTGGCTTGAGGCGTGCCGCCTGGCGCAGCGGGAACGGCGTGTGGTCGAAGGGCTGGCGATGATTGTCCCGAAAGGCAGAGCCACTCTCGCCCGGCAGCGTATGGCGTACCTGCATCCGACGGCCGCGAAGTGGCAGCTGCATGAATTCGACCAGCGAGACGACGCCCTGGCGCAACTAGACATCAACGACCGCGGTAATCTGGCTACCCGGCTGGTGCATTCCGTCGATGAAGGCCAGGCGCGCGATCGCTTTGCGGAATCGATCGCACGCATTCGTGGCATTCTGCCGCGCAGCGACGTCGTGGTGCTCTCGCCCGCGCTTGTTTCATTCCGGTGGCATGGCCTGGAATTCGCCCAGGCGCGGATCGCGCATGATCCCCGAAGCTTCCAGAGCACCCAGGAAATCGCTTTCGGAGTGGGGCCGGAGGAGCGGGTTCTCGACGCGGCGAACGAAGCCCAGTTTGCCGACCTGGTGCGGCTGGCGGCGGCCATCCGTCACAGGGACGGCCCCAAGAATCACGCCTTGTGGCGAATGCATCCTGAGGGTTGGCTGGAATCGCTGGTCGTCGGCAACATCGCGGCCCTCGACGGACGGCTGCGGCCGGAATTTGTGTATGCCCAAGTGCCGGCTTTCGCCGCCGCAGACCGAGCCATGATTGACATTTTGGCCGAGACTCGCGAAGCCCGTCTGGCCGTCATTGAACTCAAAGCCGACGAGGATATCCATCTTCCCCTGCAAGGTGTGGACTACTGGTCCCGCGTCGCCTGGCACCAGAGCCGTGGCGAGTTTGCGCAATTTGGTTATTTTCCCGGACGTGAAATCGCGCCGCAGAAGCCTCTGCTGATGCTGGTCGCGCCCGCGCTGCACGTGCATCCCACCACCGACACGATTCTGCGTTATCTGTCACCGGAAATCGATTGGGAAGTGCTGGGAATCGACGAGCACTGGCGAGAAGAGATCAGGGTTGTGTTCAGGAAGAAGCCGGCCCGCGTGCCAGTTTGCGCGGCTTAGAGTCTTCACCGCCGAGACGCAGAGAGCGCCGAGAAATTCTTGGCCAAATTCAAAACACTGAGTCTGTTCTTCTCCCAAATGTCCTTAACATCGACTTTTCAAGAGCCAAGAGAGGTTTTCTCGGCGCCCTCTGCGTCTCGGCGGTGAAGTCAGATCCCGATGCTCTTCCGCAGCATCACCAGTTGCCCGAGATGGTAGGCGTTGTGATCGGCCACTAGCAACGCCTCGCGCAAAATCGTCTGCCCATCACCCCAGGGGATCCTGGCGTAGAGATCTACCTTTCGGTCGGCGACGAGTCGTTCCATCGTCTGCAGGTCCTTCTTGAACGCGGCCATACTCGCACGCCATGCCTTCCCGTCCGGAGGCGCTTCCGCGGCAGGCCAGTAGCCTCCGGGCCAGGCTGGGGAAACATGCTTCGCATTGCGGCTGAACTCCAGGATGTCCCACTGGGCGAGGCGCATGTGCTCGAGCAGCATCCAGGCGGTGTGAGGGAAATTAGCAACCTTGGCACCCGCGAGTTGCACGGGCCAGTCGCCCATGGCGTCGTCGAAACTGGCATGCGCCCCGCCGCCTTTTAGCAAGTAGAGCAGGTGGTCGCGCAGAGGTTGATCCAGAGATGCCGGCCGGGTCACGGGTTTCTTCGTCGACTTGATGGATGCTTTCTTGGTCTTCGTCTTTTTCTTTGCCATAGTGACTCCATTGTGTGAAGACGGAACCTCATTTGAAAAATTCGAGCGCGCTTGGGGTCTCCGGCGCTTCGCCCTTGTACACGCGTCCGATGCCACGCACCAGCCGCCGCATTGGCAGCTCTCCTCTGCCATCGCTAAAGAAAATCTCGCCGGCGCGAGTCCCCCGATAACACCAGCGCTTCAGGATCGCCAGGTGCTCCATGCGCTCGAGCGCGCTGCTTGGTGCAGCAGCAGGAAATGCCGCCAGCGCGGTTTGAATGCGCGCTTCCATCGACTGGGACTTCGTGTGTTCGCTGCCGGAGATGGGAAAATCGAGCGGCCCCGCGAGCGCGCCACCGTCGACACGGAACAGTGCGACGGCCTCCGGCAGCCGCGACTTCTGTACGATCACGGCGTGCGACTGGTCAATCCGATGAACGAACTCCGGTAGTTGCTGCAACACCGGAATGAGTTTGTCGAGCCGCGCATGAATGGCGGCGGCCGTCTCGAATTTCATTTTGGCCGACGCGTCGTCACGCTCCGTTGCCATCTGCCGCTTCAGCGATTCGCCTCGCGAGTCTAGAAAATCTTCGACCCGAACGACCTCGGTGCGGTACTCGTCATCGGTGCAACCGCGAAAGCAGGGCGCCAAGCACATCTTCATCTCCGAGTACACGCACCCGGGAAATTTCGGGTCGGGATGAAGGTCTTCTACGCAGCGTCGCATCTTGAAAAAATCAAGCGCGTCGTTCATGAATTTTTCCGCCGCTACCCGCGAAGCGAATGGCCCGTAGTAAACGTTCTTTCCAGACATCCTCCCCAGCCGCGTCGTAATCGAAGCGCGGGGAAATTCATTTTCCAGATGCAGCTTGACCAGGGGAGCGAACCGCAACCGCAGACGATTCGAGTAGGTCTTAGGAAACGCCAACCGCAGCACCTGGTAAAGGACGAACCCCGATTCGAAATCGGAGCCGGTCAGTGAGTATTCGATCCAGCGAACGCGATCCCGCAGGTTGAGGCGCTTCGTCCGTTCCTCCGGAGCCGAAAGCAGCCGTTGCAGCCGCCGCCGCAGGTTGGCAGTTTTGCTGACGTAAGGCTCGGAGTTGGCATCCTCGCCGCGCAAAAGAAACACGGCTGGGGCGGCGGCCACTGACGCGAAAACATCGGCGTCAATTTCGGGCCGGAACTCAAGGCGGTCGGTCGGCACTCTGCAATTGTAGAGCGACCGACCGCGCAGGTGCAGGCTACCTTCCACGAGATGTCATCCCGAGCGCGGTACGCGGGGAGCGAAATAACTCTGTCATCTCGAGCGCAGTCCCGAGCGTAAGCGAGGGCAAGTCGAGGGACCTTGTGTTTTCTCCGCAGTCGCCCCAGTCGCCGCGTCCTCATACCACCCCGCGGCCAAGTCTCTCCACTGTGGATTGAATCGCGCGATCAGCCAAAGCTTTTTCTCTCGACGCCATCTCTTGAGTTGTTTCTCTCGAGCGATAGCTCGATACACGTCGTCGAAGCGCTCCCAGTACACAAGACGAACCGCATTGTAATCGTCGGTGAATCCCTCGAAGCGGTGCGTTTTATGCTCAAAGACGCGGCGGTGAAGATTGTTGGTCATTCCTATGTAGAGCGCGCGGCGGGAACTGCTTTGGAGGATGTAGATGTAGAAACGATATTCGCGGCGCATGCCTCGATAGTGCCCTGTAGGGCTTTGCGCACGCTGTGGTTGTGATCACCGTGCAGTTGTGACAATGCAGAAAGAGACACAAGGTCCCTCGACTTGCACTTAGTCGCTTCGCTCCTGCGTGCGGCGCTCGGGATGACAGAGAGTGTATGACTGTCGCTTCCGAATCACCCGAAGCTCGCGCTCTTAATCTTCCTGAAGTCGGAACCACTCAACTTTACTACGCGACACATCTCATGCAACCTAGACCGCATCCGTTCGCCAATACGGTCACCGAGCGTATCTTCCTTGGCCGCCGCACGCGCCGTCGCAAACGACTCGGACTTCCTTGGTGCATCCGGATCAACGACGCCGGATGCTGGTTCGTCGGCGAAGTTAGCCGTGACCACAGTGGCTAGGTTGTTGTTGTAGCGCGTGTTCAACATCAATCGGATCGTATCCCACCGCCACTCCGTGGGCCTGACGGACCCGAGATCGTCTAGGACCAGAACTTGCGTTTCAAAAACAGGCCGCAACAAACGTAGTTCGGTGGTCTGTACATCGGGGTTGTACGAATCCTGAATTTCTTTTAGCAATTCGGCGTAGTCATAGAAGACGCAGTCGATGCCCCTTTCGCGGATCAGAGCTTTAGCGATACCTACCGCTAAGTGAGTTTTCCCGACTCCAGCATTGCCGACGAGCAATAAGCCTACGCCTTGCCGCAGATCAAATTCCTGGACAAAGCGTGTCGCCGTGATGTGCGCTAGTCCAATGGAGTGGTTAGCACCGGGGAAGTCTGTGTGGAAGTTGGAAAGCTCGCAATGCTCATACCTCTTCGGAATATGCGCCGCCGCAATCATGGCGCCGCCGCGTGCCTGCAAACGACAGTCGCAGCGTGTCACGCCGCCGTCCGGCGCTCCCGGAACCGCTTTCCACCCTGAACCCGCGCACACTGGGCAAACTTCAGCTGCTATTTTCATAATTCTGAACGTCGTTTCCGAACTCAAGTTGTGTACTTAGACTCTGCACCCGAACCCGCCTGCCCCGCAACTCGAAACCGTTTCCTCTCTGTGCACATCCTGTGGAGACAAGCGTCGCGTTGTGGAGAACGCCGTGGAACCGAGGAAAACCACAGCCTCGCAGCTCATAGATCGCATCTCACATTCGCAGTCGCAGACAAGCGAGCAAACAACAAACTGGCACTTTAGTAGCAGTCTCCAATCCCTACACACGACCGCTTGCTTCAGGTGTCGAAACCGGCAACTGGCACGTGTTTCCCATTGACAATCCCTTAACATCAGCGAGAATGGCCATCGCCGGTGCTCGCGCTTTGAGCTTTCCTCCCCGGCTGAACGCGCGGGAACCGTAACGACTAGTGTCAGGAGAGAGCATGAACAAAGCTGATCTGGTTGACCGGATCGCCGGAGCCTGCAACATATCCAAGGCACAGGCGACGACCGCGATCGACACCACCGTGGACAGCGTTACCGCTGCCCTTCGCAAAGGGGACCGCGTAGCCCTGATCGGGTTCGGCACATTTTCCGTCTCGCAGCGCAAGGCCCGCAATGGCCGAAACCCGCAGACAGGTGCCACCATCAAGATCGCTGCCCGCAGAGTCGCCAAATTCACTCCCGGAAACGAACTCAAGAAAGTGGTCAATAAAGGTAAGTAAGGGGCCCCAGAACTTTTGGATACAACCGAGACGGCAGGGGGTCGGCCCTGCCGTTTTGTTGTTTTAGCCATCAGCCGTCAGCCCTCAGTCGTCAGGAAGACCCCTCTAGCCAATTGTCGGATTATCCCCGGAAACGCGGGACTCCCAGTGGTTTTGGCTGAAGGCTGAAGGCTGACGGCTGGGTTGCTGAATCCTTCCTAACTCCTGTAGAATCTAATGTCTGAATCGAGGTTTAGGAACTGTCATGAAAGCAGCGATCCATCCACACTACAGCGAAGTACGAGTCCATTGCGCCTGCGGGAACGCATTTGTCACCCGCTCCACCCACAAGGGCGATATCAGCGTAGAAATCTGCGCCGCCTGCCACCCCTTCTTTACCGGCAAGCAGAAGCTCATGGATACCGCCGGCCGAGTGGAGCGCTTCCGCCGCAAGTACGCCAAAAGCGACGCCGGCAAAGCCGAAGCGGCCAAGGCCGAGACAGCGAAGAAATAGTTTGTGTGGGGCGGGCACTCCTGCCCGCCACCGCGCAAACGCAGAAACTGAGGCCCTCGCTTCGGCGTGGGTTTTTATTTGTGGGTGAGGTCAGGGACTTTCAAGAAACTATCGCTTCTTCTCCCCGCCGCCCAACCATGCGCCCAGGCGCAAACCACACAGCAGCACAAGAATACCCGAGGCGGCCCCGACACACTGTAAGAACCACGGCAGGCTTGAAGGGCTCAGAGTAGACATCTGGAATCGGCCAGTCCGGATGAGGTAGTTGATTACTTCTGTGACGACTCCCGCCAGTGGCCAGGAAATTGTCGTCACAAGCCCTTCAACTCCGCCTGCTATAAGGAGAGCCGCAAAGACTGCTCCAGCCTGGAAGCCGTCGAAAGCAACATCCTGTCGGCGCGTGGTTCCAGTCATGCCTCCGGTACCCCGCTGTCCTCATCGATTTTGTCGTCCTGGATTTCCGAGGTCTCCGTGGCGTAAAGCCATCGAATCAGAAGGAATCCAGCCAGCAAATTGAGTGCAATGGACGTCATCGAAAGGATGAAGTGGTTCCAAGGGAACGATGCCGAACCAACCAAGGCACTTTGACTGGCTTGCCGACTCGCCCAGTAGTTTGAACCGATTTGGACAGTGACGTTGATAAACTGAATCACACCTTGGGCAAAAATGAAGCCGATCGTGATCGCGCCGATGTACTGAGTCAGCAGAATTTCTCGGATGCGCCTCATAAGCCGCGAATTCTACATGGCGGGTCCCGACTTGGAAAGGACGTAGAATAAGGACGTGCAGAAGTTCTGGGACAACGCGGATGCAGCAGCGCCTGCGACGGGCGAGACGCCCGGTCTTTCAGGAGTCCCCACTCCAGTGCGTGCGTTTCCCGCGTCCCTGAAGATCGGCAACGTCCGCATCTCTCCAGCCACCGTCCTCGCCCCCATGGCCGGCGTCACCGACACCGTCTTCCGCCGCTTCATCAAGAACCTCGGCGGATGCGGCCTGATCATGACCGAGTTCACTTCGGCCGACGGCGTCCTGCGCGACCAGCGGGTCCGCGGACGCTACCTTCACTTCTACGAAGACGAGCACCCCATCTCGGCCCAGCTCTTCGGCAGCAGTCCGAGCGTGTTGGCCGATGCCGCGCGCCTGGTGGAGGACCTCGGCTTCGACCTGGTCGACCTGAACCTGGGCTGCCCGGCCAAGAAAGTTGTGAAGTGCAACGGAGGCTCCGGCCTGCTGCGCGACCTGCCGCTGATCCGCCAGATTTTCGAAGCGGTGCGGGCTGCCGTGAAGATTCCCTTCACCGTGAAATTCCGTGCTGGGTGGAACGACGACGAAATCATCTGCGTAGAACTGGCGCGCATGGCCGAAAGCTGCGGCCTCGGCGCGGTTGCGCTGCACGCCCGCACGCGCGAGCAAGGCTACAGCGGCAACGCCCGCTGGGAGTGGATCGCCTCCGTCAAGCAGGCCGTCAAGATTCCCGTGATCGGCAACGGCGACATCCGCTCTCCCGAGGACGCATGCGCCGTAGTAGCCCAAACTGGCTGCGACGCCGTAATGATCGGCCGCATGGCCCCGGCGAACCCTTGGATCTTCCGCCAAATTCAGCAGTACGTAAGCCGTGCGAACGTGTGGGGACGGGCGCCCTCGCCCGTCCAAGTCGAGCGAAGCTCGACAGCCTCTGACGTTGCGAGCAGCAAGCTCTACGACGAGCCCACCGAAGCCGACCGCTACCAGATGATCCGCACCTACTTCCAAATGCTGCTGGAAGAAGAAATGCCCGGAGCCGAAGGCAAGATGAAGCAGTTCGCCTCCTGGTTCACCCACGGCATCCCCGGAGGTGCGGCCCTGAGGAAGTCGATCTACGAGGCAAAGAATGGGGCGGAAATACTGGCGAGCGTTGAAAGCTTCTTTGAAAGGAAGCTGCAAGTATCGACCACCTAGCAGGCTGCGGAAAAACTCGATGCTGCACCTGATTTTGGGTGGCGCAGCGCTTCAGCGCTGCGGTAACTGCATTGTTTTGAGTGAGGCTTTAGCCGCTACGGTGACACTTTCAGCGTGGAAACAAGTTTTTCCGCAGCCTGCTAGAGACGAACGTCGCACCCATTCAGGTTATGTTGTCCCCGGCGTGACTAACGATACTTGTTCGTCGCACTAACTTCCCTAAAGATAGCTCTGGGTACCTGTAATGGAAGACAGAGACGATTGGATTCGCGAGCTCGAACGGCGGCAAGACAATATCGATCCGATCCGGCGCATTCCGAACGGAGCGCTATTCCAGGGAGCTCTCATCAACGGGAACCTGCACCTGAACCGAGTCCAACGTGCAGGAGCTGTATTTCTCGGACTCTGTGGGTTGGCAGAGGCTTGTTATATCGGGGCCAGTGCTTTTGCGGAACTTCGAGCGGGACGTTTGCCCGACTTCGGATTCCTGATTTTCTTTCCGTTCACTTTGTGGATCGGCTGGAAAATTACGAAGAACGCGTTGATTAATGACCCCGCCAAAGCACGTCGCCGAAAAACTCAAGCGCCCAACTAGACCTGCTTCAATCCCAGCCTTCCCCGCTCGCCGCGTTCCACGTATCCCCAAGGTGTAGCGTCGTCGTGCGTGAACACCGTCAGCCATCTCTCCGGCAGAGCCCAGGCGTAGTACTTCTTGCGGCTCTCGATCGTCTGCAGCGGGAACAGGTCGAAAGCCATCACCCAGGTCACGTCGAGATGATTTGAAGTTGGAATCAGATCGGAGATGTAGCACGCCTTCTTGCCGCCGCTCTCGATGATCACCGCCTGCATATTCGCCGTGTGCCCCGGAAAAACCTTGACCGAGATACCGGGCAAGAGTTCCAAATCGCCCTTCAGCAGCACCATCTGACCAGTCTCGAGCAGCGGATCGTAATTCGGGCTCATGTAGCTGATCGCGTCGCGCTCCAGTTGCAGCCGCCCATGCTCCCACTCTTGTTCTTGTACGTAATACTTCGCGTTTGGGAACGTCGCCACCACGTGATCGCCGCGCCGCAACGTATTCCAGCCGCAGTGATCAAAATGAAGATGCGTATTGATGACAATGTCGACATCTTCGGGCGCCACTCCAGCAGCGTGCAGGTTGTCGAGCAACTTGGCCGGCTGTTTGTAGATCTGCACCAGCTTGTCCGGAAGTTTGTTGCCGATCCCAGTTTCGATCAGGATGTTTTTCTCGCCGGTGCGCACCAGCAGCGAATTCAGTCCCGCATCCAGCCGGTTCAGCTCATCCGGCGCGGCCTTCTTCGACCACATGGTTTTCGGAACCACGCCGAAGAAAGCTCCGCCATCGAGGAAGTAAGTCCCATCGGAGACGACAGTGAGTTCGAAATCACCCAGGGCTGTACGGTGCATAAAACCAGCTTTCAGCCGTCAGCTCTCAGTAAAATCTCGCGTCCGCCAAGAGTTGAAACTGATAGCTGACGGCTGAGAGCTGAGAGCTATTTCAACTCCTTATTCCAAAAATCTTCCATCATGTGAAACAGCTGCGTACGTGTACCGGTCCCCGCAATCCCATGCGTCTTGTTCGGATACACCATCAGCCGGAACTGCTTCCCCGCTTTGATCAGTGCGTCCGTCATTTGAACCGAATTCTGGAAATGCACGTTGTCGTCGCTCGTCCCATGCACCAGCAGCAAGGAACCGTGCAAACTGCCGGCCGCACTTACAATCGAATTGTCATACGCACTGCCGTTGTCCTTCGGCAGACCCATGTAGCGCTCGGTATACGTCGAATCGTAGTCCCGCCAGTTGGTCACCGGGGCCACCGAAATCCCCGCCTTGAAGCGATCGGAGTGGGTTAGGGCATACAGCGTCATCGAACCGCCGTTCGACCATCCCCAGATCCCAGTTCGCGAGCGGTCGAGCTGCGGAAACTGCGCGTACAACTGGTCGAGCGCCGTGAGCTGGTCTTTCAGTTCGACCGGGCCCGACTGCAAGCGGGTCGCGGCGGAAAATTTCTTGCCGCGATTCGGGGTTCCGCGATTGTCCACCGAGAAAATCGCGAATCCTTCGTTTGCCAGAATTTGGTGGAACAGCGCGTTGGGTCCACCCCATGTGTCCTGCACTGTCTGTCCCGCCGGACCGCCGTAGACGTACACGATGAGCGGAATTTTCTGATTCGCATCCGTATTGCGCGGCAGAATCACGTAGCCATACAACACCGTCCCGTCCTCGGCCTTGAATTCCAGAGGCTTCGGCGATATCGGGTTGTAGTCGGCCACGCTGCGTCCTTCCCAGATTTTCTGGCAGGCGCCACCCGCCGCGCATACCGAAATCCGCGGCGGCGTCAACGTCGCAGAATGCGTTTCAACATAGTGCTTGCCGTCATCGGCGAAGGTCGCGGTATAGTTGCCTTCTTCGGATGAAAGGCTGTGCATTTCCGAGCCGCCCAGCTTCAACGAAAAAAGCTTCTCCTGCCGCGGATCGTCTTTGTTGGCGGTAAAAAAAACCGCGCCCGACGTTTCATCCACACCGTTGATCCCGATCACCTCATAGTCTCCGTTCTCAAGCTGGCGCTCGAGTTTGGCGTCGGCGGCGAGCGGATCGGACGCATTGAAACTGTAGAGATATATGTGGGTGTGGCCGTCGCGCCAACTGGTCCAGAGAAAGCGGTCCCCCGATTTCAGCGCACGAAAGTCATCGTTGACGTTAACCCACGCACCTGGCGCCGATTCCGTCAGCACTTTGCGCGACCGGCCTGACTTCGCGTCGATGAAATAGAGGTCCATGACGTCCTGCTTGCGATTCAGGACCTCGGCCCACGCCCAGTTTTCGCGAATCCAGCCAAAACGCGGCACGTAAGTGTCATCGTCATCGGTGAGCTTGATCCAGCGCACCTTGCCGCCGTTGCTGCCCACCACTCCCAGGCGTACGCTCGGATTCGGATCTCCCGCCTTCGGATATTTTTCCTGCTCGACCCGCGGATGCGTCGGCAACCAGTCGGTGATGGGATAGGTTGGCACGCGCGTCTCGTCCATCTGTAGAAAAATGATTTCCTTCCCCTCCGGCGACCAGAAGAAGTTGCTGCGCACCGCCAGTTCTTCGGCGTAAACCCAGTCCACTTCGCCATTCAGAATGTTGTCCTGTTTGTCCTTGTCTTTGTCCCTGTCTTTGTCCTTCTCCTTTTCCTCGCGCGTGATCGGAACTTCGCCTTCCTCTCCCGATACCGGATGCACATAGAGGTTGTGTTTGCGCACATAGGCGAGTCGCTTGCCGTCTGGCGAAAACTTCGGGTCTTCAGTCGGGTCGGGAGAAGACGTAAGCTGCACCGCCGTTCCCGTCTCCAGGCTGTAATACCAGAGCTGTCCCTGCGAATCGAAAAGCAGATATTTGGAATCGGGCGACCACGAATAGGCGGCAACGTGATACCGCGTCACCCGCTCTTTCTCGCGCTCATCATGAATCTTGCTCGTCGGCGGCGCAAGCTGCGACAGCTTGACCTCGCTGACCAGTATCTTTTTCTCGCCAGTCACGGCATCCACATACCAGAGTTCGCCATGCTCGCCACTGTCGTCGCGCTGCACGAAAGAGACCTTGGTGCCGTCCGGACTCCACTTGATCGTCTCCGGAGCGCGTCCCGTAACTCCACCCTCCGCGAAGATCTGTTCGATCGTGAGTTGCTTAGCGGGAGCGGTCTGCGCGCTCGTTGCGGAAAGCAGAAGCAAGAGGTTGACGGTGAAGACAGCGAACAGTTTTTTCACGAGCGCACTCCGATTCAGCATGAGGACCTAACGCCACGCTAGGGTTGAAACTCAAAAGTGTACAACGCTGGAGTGAGTTTGCGGCAGAAGGCTTTGCTGGCGGGGTCTAGGCTCGTGTGGGGACGGGCGCCTCGCCCGTCCAGGCCGAGCGAAGCTCGGCAGCTGCCCGCGCGGTCACGGCAACTCTGTATTCTCTTCAAAGAGCGTGCGGGAAACTCTTCGAATGGCGATTTACTCCGTCAAAATCGCTTTCATCTCCGCTCGCACCGGATGTGTAGTCTCATAATCCGTAATCGCCGCTTCCTGTTGCAACGTCAGCCCGATGTCGTCCAACCCGTTCAGCAGACAATGGCGCGAAAATTCGTCCATGGCGAAAGTCGCCGCAAATCCTCGTCCGTCTTCCACCCGCAACGTTTCGAGATCTACCGTGAGCTGGTAGCTCTCGATTTCTCTCGAGCGGCGCATGATCTCTGCCACCTGCTCCTCGCTGAGTCGAACCGTCAGCAGGCCATTCTTCAGGCTGTTGTTGGCAAAGATGTCGGCAAATGACGACGCGATCACGCCCCGGAACCCATAATCCGCCAGTGCCCAGACGGCGTGCTCGCGCGAGGATCCGCAGCCGAAGTTCTTCCCCGCAACCAAAATCGAGGCCTTCGCATAGCGCGGCGCGTGCAACACAAAATCGGCGACCTTTTTCCCGTCGCCCGAAAAACGCCAGTCGTAGAACAGGAACTCGCCGAATCCTGTGCGCTCAATGCGCTTCAGGAACTGCTTGGGGATGATCTGATCGGTGTCCACATTCACTTTGTCGAGCGGGACAACGAGACCGGTATGCTTGCGAAACGGTTTCATAGTTTTTATGTAATTGCGGTGACCTTCACCGCTAGGCTGTACTCGAACAAGAACACGTCGGAAACCTCGGAAGCCGCAGCCTGCAGTTCTGGGCTTATCTCCGCTGCAACGATGAAAATCCGTACTCGAGCAGATCCAAATCGGTGCTTGATTCTCGCGCGGTAGTAAAGTGCCTGGCCGACGGTTTTTTCGTGGCCTCGGCTGACCTTTAGCTCGATTACCACGGGCAACCCAGCGCTGTCTCTAGCCAGGATGTCAATCCTGCGGCTCGGTCCTTGGTCGTCCACTTGGAACTCCACGGCGTCTCCGTTTTCCACGGGCCAAAGTGAAAGGCCTGGCTCAAGAATGCCCAGATTCTCTGCCAGATAGTCACGGAGTTGTTCTTCGAGCGCAAATTCTGTCCCAGCTTCGGTCTGGTCTTCGATCCCAGCGTTAGTGGAAGGCACAGGAGCAGCACCAGCCTTCTCGTACCGGGAGTAGATTTGATCGTACCAGCTAAGTTTCTTCTTCCCATCGGGCGTTAAGGCAAATCGCCAGTTCGTCTCCATGAACTTATCAAGGAGGCCTTTCCGACGGAGCAAGCCAACAATCTTTGCACGTTTGAGACTGGTGGTATAAGAGCCGAGCCGTTCGGGACTCTTTCTTATTTCAGCGGCTTCGGTTGCCAGGCCATTGGCTTCAAGAAAGCCCCAGGCCAATCTCAGGGGCAGACTCTCGAATTCGGGTTCTTGTGTTGCCGTCGTTGCCATGTGCTTGTCCCATTGCCGCGAACTTGCGCGACATGAACTATTGAAATCGCCAATTCCTTATATCCGTAAAATGTCCCGCAATCGCCGCCGCCGCCGCCATCATGGGGCTGACCAGATGCGTACGTCCACCACGCCCCTGCCGTCCTTCGAAATTCCGATTGCTGGTCGAAGCGCAGCGCTCGCCCGGTTGCAGGATGTCAGGGTTCATCCCCAGACACATCGAGCATCCGGACTCGCGCCATTCAAACCCAGCGTCCAGAAAAATGCGGTCCAATCCTTCCTGCTCCGCCGCATGCTTGATCGCCTGCGAGCCGGGCACCACCATCGCCCGTACTTTCGGATTCACATGCTGGCCCTTGGCCACGCGCGCCGCCGCCCGCAGGTCTTCGATGCGCGAGTTGGTGCACGATCCGATGAACACGCGGTCGACTGCAATCTTTTCGATGGGCGTTCCCGGATCGAGACCCATATAGGCAAGCGCCTGTTCCGCCGCACGCCGGTCGCCTTCCTCGGCGAAACTCCTTAACTCGGGGACACGCGCGTCCACCGGCGCTACCATTCCCGGATTCGTTCCCCAAGTCACGAACGGCGCCAGCGATGCTGCATCAATCTCAACCACCCGGTCGAATTCCGCTCCAGGGTCGCTCGCCAGAGTGCGCCAGTACGCAACTGCATTCTCCCAATCTCTCCCTTTTGGAGCAAAGCGGCGGCCGCTGACATACGCGAATGTCGTGTCATCGGGGGCGATCAGTCCCGCTCGTGCTCCCGCCTCGATGCTCATGTTGCAGAGCGTCATGCGGCCTTCCATCGATAGCCCGCGCACGGCATCGCCCGCGTACTCGATCACATATCCCGTGGCGCCATCGGTGCCGATCCGCCCGATAATGCCGAGCGCCAGGTCCTTGGCTGTTACGCCGTCTGCCAGCTTTCCGCTCACCTGGATCCGCATCGTCTTCGGCTTCTTCTGCGGCAGGCATTGCGTCGCCAGCACGTGCTCCACTTCTGACGTTCCAATGCCAAACGCCAGCGACCCGAAGGCGCCGTGGGTCGAAGTATGGCTGTCACCGCAGACAATCGTCATCCCCGGCAACGTGATGCCCAGTTCCGGGCCGATGACGTGCACAATGCCCTGCTCCGCCGAGTCCATATCGAACAAAGGAACCCCAAACTCGCGGCAATTCTTCTGCAGAGCTTCAATCTGCTTGGCCGCAATTGGGTCAGTGATCGGAAGGCCCCGCGGAGTGGTCGGGATGTTGTGGTCGACCGTTGCGACCGTCCGTAAGGGCTGGCGGACGGGTCGTCCATTCGCGCGCAGCCCGTCGAAGGCCTGCGGCGAAGTCACTTCATGCACCAGGTGCAAATCGATATAGAGCAGCGCCGACTGTCCTTCCGGAGCAGCGACCACGTGCGCATCCCAAATTTTCTCAAACAGAGTACGAGGGTACATCTTTTTAGTTTCGCCCATAGTGCGCCGTGAGTTCAAGAGCGCGAACCGATTATCGGTAGAGACGGGGCTTGCCCCGTCTCTACAGAAATATTCAGGCAACCTGTAAGACACAGCATTTGCAGCAGAACTCCGCGTTTCCGGTTATGATTCAAGCAGCCCATTCGAGGAAAACTCTGCATGATCAACGGCAAACACATTGCCGTCGTGTTACCCGCTTACAACGCGGAAAAGACGCTGGAAGCGACGGTACGGGAACTGCCCGACCTGGTCGACATCCGCATTCTGGTTGACGATCACAGCACTGATCGCACCCTCGAAGTAGCCCATAGCCTCGGCTTGCAGACCTTTGTCCACAACCGCAACTACGGCTATGGCCGCAACCAGCAGACCTGCTACCGCGAAGCCCTGGCCGCAGGCGCCGACGTCGTCATCATGGTCCATCCCGATTATCAGTACACGCCGCTGCTCGTGACCGCCATGGCGAGCATGATTGCGTACGGTGTCTACGACGTCGTTCTCGGTTCCCGCATTATTGGCGGTACCGCCCTCCGCGGAGGCATGCCGCTTTACAAATACATCTCCAACCGCTTGCTCACCGCTTTTGAGAACCTGTTTCTGGGCGTCAAGCTCTCCGAGTATCACACCGGATACCGCGCCTTCAGCCGCGAGGTGCTCACCCGTCTGCCGCTGCGGGAGAACAGCGATGATTTCGTTTTCGACAACCAGATGCTCGCGCAATGCGTCTACTTCGGTTTCCGCATCGGCGAGGTGTCTTGCCCCACCAAGTATTTCGAGGAAGCTTCCTCCATCAATTTCGGTCGCAGCGTCCGGTACGGCCTCGAAGTGCTGCAAACCACACTCCAGTTCGCGCTCCAGCAAGCGGGAATCATCCACAGCCCCATCTTCAGCGAAAAGGGAAAGACTATCGAGGCTGGTGAGGCTGATTCGCAGGAGTATTACGAGGGAAGAGTGCCGACCGCGCCCCAGCGGCACTAAGAAACCTCAATTCACACGGCAAACCCGGACCGCCGAATTTTCATAGAGACATTCCAACCCCGCCGGACCCGGCTGCTCCACCACCACCCAACCGATGCCGTACTTCTGCCGCAGCCGTTCGAAATCTCCTTTGCCGAACTGCTTCCAATTTTTCTGATCCTCGACCTGTTCCAGCCACTTCACCGATAACGGCGGAAACATGGAACACGCTCCCTTGTCCTTGACCAGATCTGCCAGCATGCTGCGTTCGGCGCGCGCGCGAAATCCAGTTTCGTCTTCACCCGGAAGGGCCATGTGGCGTGGATCCAGGGCAAACAGCGCGTCCACCGGGGTGTTGCCGCGAATCCAATCAAAAGCCTGCGCCCACTGGTTGCGCGGCTGTGCCCACGGCCACTCGACATGAGCGCTGGCGGGAAACAGCTGCCGCTGCGCAAGAGACATTCCCAAACTGAGCGGGACAAATAACACCAGCCAGCGCCAAGCTCGCTTCTGCAGCACCCACTGTCCAAGCGATCCGCCGCCTATGATCACGAGCAGCATGTAACTGAGCGCTAGACAACGCAAAGGTTCAAGGCGGGCCAGAGCTTCGAAACGAGCCGGAATTCCCAGAACCAGAGCGGCCGCCAATCCCGCGAGAATAAACGGCACCATCGCTCGCGACACCAGTTCCAGATTCTCGTTTCCGCGCCGACGGCCCACGCGCGCCAACCACCAGAACAGGACCAGCGGACCGATCACTCCCAACCACTCGTACCATTCCCAACGCAGGATGTAGAAGTACGGCTGCCGCAGCGCCACCTCGTGATAGGCAGCGGGAGGCGGATCAAGAGTGAGGCCAAAGGGGAGCACGGCCGCAAAACCCAGGACTCGCGGGCGGTACCGGCGGAGCACGGCGAGCCAGACGCAAAAGCCGATCGCGAAGCTGGCCATGAGCGGGTGGATCGCAGCCGCGAAAAGCAGCCACAGCACAGCCCTCGCATACTTGCGATGCAAGACCTCGGCCACCGCAAGCACAGCCGCAAACGCCGCAAGGTTTCTTGGATTCAAATACTGATCCAGGATGTAAAGCGCCGTCCCGGCGATGGGCAAAGTAAGCAAAGCAGCCATCAGAGCGACCGCCGCCCATCGCGCACGCTCTTCCTCGAACAAGGCCGATGCGAGACGCCAACTCGCCACCAGCAATAGCAAAATGGAAATCAGATGCCACAGAAAAGCTACCCAGGGCAGCGGCAAATGCGTAGCTCGCACCGAAAAGGCGATCAGGTTGGGATACAACGTATGCCCGGCATGCTCGCCAAAAAACTGCGCATTCGCCGGAAATAAGTTGGGATTGAGGATCTTCAGGACGCCGGGAAGGTAGATCTCAGCATCTTCCGCGTAGGGATGGTAGCCATGAATCAAAAGCGCAACGGCAGTCAACAGCAGCAGGCCTGAAATGCGGCCAACGTTTCGTTTGTTATTCAGAGTGTCCCGATCCATTTCTCGCTGCGAACAAGAATTACAACAGAAAATGCCTGCTGCAGGAAGCCGGGGTAGTGCTTGCAGCCCGCCTCAACCCCCCGTAGCATCTAACCAGTAGCATGGATGCCACCCCTCCCAGCAATGGCCGCACCCACCTCGCCCTCGGTGAGATCTTCACCTTTGCCTACGAGACATTCATGAGCAACAAGATCCGGTTCGCTCTCACCGCTCTTGGCATGGTGATAGGAACTGCATCCCTCATCCTCGTAACCACCATCGGCCTCACCGGCAAGCAGTACCTTTTAAATGAAATTCAGGCGATCGGCTCGAACTGGATCTATGCCGAGTACGAAAGCGGCGGCGGCCGCATCACCAATACCGGCGCCGACGATCTGACGATTCAAGATATGGAGGCCGTCCAGCACCAAGTCGATGGGATCGTCGCCGCCTCGCCCGTCCTTCCCCTCAGCGAACGGGTCGCCGTCGGCGGCGGCAAAGAGCGCGACCTCCAGATCATGGGGGTTTATCCGGAATACCAACAGGTTCGGAACCTGATCATCCTCTCTGGACGTTTCTTCGACAAGGAGGATTCTCAGGCCCACAACAAGGTCGGCGTCATCACCCCGAAACTGGCGATCCAGCTCTATGGTTCCGAGGAAGCTGCGCTCGGAAGGACCATCAAGTTGAGCGGCTTGCCCTTCACCATCATCGGCACCTTCCGGGAGCGCGTAGACACCTTCGGCCAATCGGAAGTGACCGAGAACACCATGCTGATTCCCTACAGCGTGATCCGTTATTTTCAGGAAACGCCGATCGTGAAGCAGATCTTCTTTTCTGCGGCAGATGCCTCTCTAGTGGTGCCAATCACCGCCCAGGTTCAGCGCGTGATTCAGTCACGCCATCGGCCGGAATCTGTTTATAGCGTCAGGAATCTGACGCAGCTCGTAGCTGTTGCCGACAAGACAGCGACCGCCATGACTATCGTTCTGCTCGCGGTGTCGCTGGTTGTGCTTCTGGTCAGCGGCATCGGCATTATGAACATCATGCTCGCCACGGTCAGCGCCCGCATCCGCGAGATCGGCATCCGCAAAGCCATCGGCGCCACCAATCGCGAGATTCGCTTCCAGTTCCTCTCGGAGGCCATCCTCATCTCGCTGATCGGCGGAGTCCTCGGCATCATCATTGGGCTCGCCATCCCCTTCTCGGTCCGCTACTTCACCGCGTATCGCATCCCCATCTCCGGCCTCTCCGCGATCATCGCCATCATCGTCTCCTCGCTCGTCGGCATATTGTTCGGCACGGTTCCCGCCATCCGCGCCGCCCAACTCGATCCCGTAGAAAGCCTGCGCTACGAATGATTTCACGTAGGGACGGACGCATTCGTCCGT
Source organism: Terriglobia bacterium (assembly GCA_020073525.1). Taxonomy (GTDB): domain Bacteria; phylum Acidobacteriota; class Terriglobia; order Terriglobales; family Acidobacteriaceae; genus Acidiflorens. The sequence goes on along the minus strand of JAIQFA010000082.1, from coordinate 4 downwards.
CCAG
>JAIQFA010000191.1 GCA_020073525.1 Terriglobia bacterium | reverse complement strand
CTGTCGGGGTCGCTATCGGATTCAACCCGCGCCTAGCGCGCATCGCCCAGCCCCTCGCGCAGATTGCCGCCTCGGTTCCGGCTACAGCGTTGTTCCCAGTGGTGCTGCTGGTGCTGATTCGCCTGGGTGGAGGCCTGGGAGTAGGTTCAATCGTTCTGCTGCTGCTGGGCACACAGTGGTACATCTTGTTCAACGTGATCGCTGGCGCCATGGCCATTCCCACCGACTTGAAAGAAGCTGCCAGCGTTTTTGGCATCCGCGGCTGGGAGCGTTGGCGCAAACTGATCCTGCCCGGTATTTTTCCTTTTCTTGTTACGGGGATGGTCACGGCCTCTGGCGGTGCCTGGAACGCCAGCATCGTCGCCGAATATTTCCACTTCAAAGGTCAGATCTATTCAACGGTGGGTGTCGGCGCCATGATTTCCGAGGCTACCGATGCCAAGAATTTCGATCTCCTGCTCGCCGGCACGATCGCCTTGGCCGCAGTGGTCGTTGCCACAAACCGCCTGCTCTGGCGGCGTCTTTATCGTCTCGCGGAGACGCGCTTCAAGCTCGAAAGCTGATTTTTTGTGGGTTCCCAGTTCCCAGTCAAATCCCCTCTGTTGAGAACTGAGAGCTGGGAACTGAGAACTCGTTTTGGGTATTTGTCGCCACCCGGGCAGATCCCTACGGATGGTGCAAAGTTACCCGATCGATAATGATTCTCTCAATGCCAGCCTGAGCGTCAAATCCAAAGTCTCGAACACCTAGTTCGACGCTTTGATTCTGGAAGTAAGCCTGCTGGATGAGCGCATACATCGGGTTGTCCGCCGTGAGAACATCGCTATGTCCGGTATAGGGGTCGCCGAATCTGGCAAAGACGGTCTTGGTGCCGTCATTCACGCCCACCACGTAGAACCGCTCCTTGTTTTGCAGCAAAATCTGCTGAATCTTGCCGGTGATCCATGTGAGACTTGGGATATTAGCCGGTTGGGGGACAAATAGTTTTTCTACAGCAGTAACCGGGGGCATTGTAATTACCTTCTTTCTTCAGGGGGATCTGAGCGCTGGGACGCACTCAGTCGCGCCGAATTAGATCAGATTCTGTGAAAAGATGCAGTGCCATCGGTCACGTGGCGCAGTGAGCAAATACCCATGAAGGGCCTAGAAATGCCAGACTGAGGGCGTCTCTGACCCGCCAGCCAATCGAGATTGTTGGGCAGCAATCGAGTGGATGTTGTCACCACTTGCCAACGGCGATTTCCCGAAGCGCTTGGAACAAAACCTCTTCTTGCATAATCCGACCGGTTGAAGCGAACGAGTTCTGGCCGACACCATGGGTCTATGGCGCGAGGTTACAAGGTCCCGTGACTTCCGTCACTACACAGGGAGGGGGTTACTTAGAGAATACTATTCACGAACCTTTAACTATCTCTTCATGAAAGTGCAAACAAGGCAAGGCGAGAATCAGCTATGCCTAAATTGCCCATCTCGGATGAAGAAGAGCGACGTGTACTAACCGAGCCGCCGCTCCTTCCCGGACTCCCGGGATTCGCGGGGAAATTCATCCCCATGGAACAGGCGCGCGAACTCTATCAGCGTGCGCGCTCAGCGCCGCAGGGTTTTCGACTGGAAGCGCTGCTGGCGGAAATGAAGGTAAAGCTCGACGTCCCACCGGCCGACCTCGAGCGCATTCCGCTCAAAGGCCCGCTGGTGGCCGTGGCCAACCATCCTTTTGGCATGCTGGACGGAGTGGCTCTGGGCGTGCTCCTGTCCCGAGCGCGTCCGGACGTCAAGATATTGACCAACTCACTGCTCGAAGGCATCCCCGAACTACACGAGCATTGCATCTTCGTGGATCCCTTCCACACGGCATCTTCGACGGATAAAAACGTGAAACCCCTGAAGCAGGCGCTCGCATGGCTGCGCCAAGGCGGCGCGCTGGCCGTGTTTCCCGCCGGCGAAGTCTCGCAGTGGAATGTTCGCCGGGCGCAGGTCACCGATCCCGTGTGGAACACCGTGGCCGCTCGCCTGGTGCGCAAGACCGGAGCCAGTGCACTCCCCGTATATTTCTGCGGCCGCAACAGCGTGACGTTTCAGTTGCTCGGTTTGATCAATCCGCGGCTCCGCACGCTTTTCCTGTTGCAGGAATTTCTGCAGCAGCGCGAGAAGGACGTCCAGATTCGCATTGGCAGCGCGATCCCGTCCGAGTTGATCGCCACCCTCGACAACGATGAGGAAGCCACCGAGTATCTGCGCCTGAGGACTTACCTGCTGTCGTATCGCGGCAAGAAGCCGATCTCGCTGCCCACCAAAATGCGATCTGCGCTGCCCCGCAAAGCGCAGGAGACCATTGCTCCAGAAGTCCCATCGCAATTCGTCATCAACGATATTGCGGCCTTGCCCGCGGAACGGCTACTCGTCGAAAACGCCGAATTCGTGGTGTACGCCGCGCGTGCTTCCGAGCTTCCGTATGCGCTCGATGAACTCGGGCGCCTGCGCGAAATCACCTTCCGCGCCGCCGGCGAAGGTACGGGGCGCAGCGCCGACCTCGATCAGTTCGACAGCTATTACTGGCACCTGCTGCTCTGGAACAAGGAAAGACAGGAATTGGCCGGTGCGTACCGCGCCGGCAACACCGACGAAATTATTCGCGCGCACGGCATCAAGGGTCTCTATACCAACACAGTGTTCCGGTACGACGAGCAACTGTTCCTGAAGATCGGTTCCGCCCTGGAACTGGGCCGCTCGTTTGTGCGTCCCGAGTATCAACGCCAGTACGCGCCCCTGCTTCTACTGTGGAAGGGTATCGCGCGTTTTGTCGCCGCCCATCCCGAGACTCCCGTGCTGTTTGGAGCGGTCAGCATCAGCAACGAGTACAGCTCCCTTTCGCGCGAGATGATTGTCCGCTACTTTGAGCAGCGCGAAGACGGCCGCGAGTTTGCCGACCTCATCCAGGCGCGCACGCCCTTCCGCGCTCCCAAGCTTCGCCGCTGGGATTGCGGCGCCGTCTGCGGTGCGTTGCGCGATCTCGAAGAACTCGCCGAGCCCATCTCCGACGTGGAAGAGGATGGCAAAGGACTGCCCATCCTGATCAAGCAATATGCCAAGGTGGGAGGCAGGCTTGTGGGCTTCAACCTCGATCGCAAATTCTCCGACGTGGTCGACGGCCTGGTGATCGTGGACCTGCGCCAGACCGATCCCGCAGTCCTCGAGCGCTACATGGGCAGGGATGGCTACGCCGGCTTCCGGCGCTTTCACAAGCTCGATTAGCGCGACTCGCTTCCTTCTTGCTTGGCGCCGAGTCGGCAAACTTGCACCGCATCCTCCAGCGCTTGCGCCAACTCCTCGCCCAGGGTTTTCAATTCTTCCGGTCGCATCCGCTGCTGCATGATCTCGAACAGTTGGCGCTCTTCCTTGCGGACATGTCCGGATAGCAAAGCGGCGAATGCTGCCAGTCCGGCTCGATCCATCGTTCCGTGCTCGGCGCGGACAAAGTAGTCCCGCAGTTGCTCGTGCTCGCCGCTGAGTTCCTCGACCAACGCGGTGAGTTCTAGAAAGCGCCGTGCGGCGGGAAACAGAACCTTTTCTTCCGCCGCGAAATGGAACTGAACTTCGTTCGCGTAATGCTGGTGCACTTCAAGTTGCCATGCAACCAGATCCGCTGTACCGGATTGCAGCGCTCGTTCCAGTCGCACGCAGAGCGACAGCGCGTGCTGGTGTTGATGCGAAAGCAGTATCAGGCTCGGATCGCGCAGCATGAGCCATTATCCTCCTTTGCCAAATCCGCTCACATGTTGAACAATGAATAGTTACCCTGACCGCGGCGGTTGCTTCCGATTCCGCCGGCGCGCGTCAGGGACAACGCAAGGAGCCTTCATGCCCGCAACTGGAGAACTTATCCGCCTCATGAATTACATCGACGACATCGCCACCACCCTGCGCCGTATCAGCGCCAGCATCCCGGCGATGACCAAGGAAGAGTGCGCCCGCCTTGGCGAATACATCCGCAAGTCCGAACCCAGCTATGAGAGCGTGGTGCAGCACCTTGAGCAGGCGGGCAAAGAGTGAGTGAAGTCCGCACGGTGGCTGTGATCGGCGCTGGCACCATGGGGCGGGGCATCGCGCATGCTTCCGCTCTCGGCGGCTATCGCACCATTCT
>JAIQFA010000081.1 GCA_020073525.1 Terriglobia bacterium | reverse complement strand
CCTGCAGCGCTTTCTTTCCGGTGGCTGCCTCGAGGTGCGCAATCAAGTCTGCCAGACGCACCGGGTGGGAGTTCCCCAAATTGAAAACCTCGAATGGCACCTTGGCTTGCGGCACGTAGTCAAGAGACGAGATCACGCCGGCCACGATATCGTCCACATAGGTGTAATCGCGGCCCATCGATCCGTCCCCGAAAACCGGGATCGACTTCCCCGACTCAATGAGCGCGGTGAACTTGTGGATCGCGAGGTCGGGCCTTTGCCGCGGTCCGTAGACAGTAAAAAATCGTAAACAGAGGATCGTCAGACCATACAAATACGTATAGGTGTAGCACATCAACTCCGACGCAAGTTTCGTGGCTGCGTAAGGCGAGATGGGGCGGGTCTGAAGGTCGTCTTCGCAAAAAGGAACGCGGTTGGTAACGCCGTACACTGAACTCGACGAGCCAAAAATTAGGCGTTGCACTTTGAATTCGCGGGCGACTTCCAGCAGGTTCACGGTGCCCGCGACGTTCACACTTTCGTACAAAGCAGGCTGTTCGATCGAAGGCCGCACGCCGGCGCGAGCGGCGAGATGAATCACGATTTCCGGCTGGACTTGCTCCGCGATTTTTCGCAGCGCATCCATGTCCCGCAGATCCGCTTCAAAGAACTCGTAGGCTCCGGCCTTGCGAATTTCCTCGAGGTTAAGCCGCTTGCGACTGGGAGCGTAGAAATTATCGAGGTTGTCTACTATGGACAACTTCATCTCGCGGCGAATCAGTGCCTCCGCCACGTGGGATCCGATGAACCCCGCGCCGCCTGTCAGTAAAATCCGCTTCGGATCTGATCCCACTCCATCACGCCCCTATTTCGCAAGCAACAACAAAATTGATTCTAGCGCACAGCCACCACGAAGTAGTTGCTGGCGAACTGATTCCCCCGATACACTTTTCCCGCCAGCAGTCCCGCCAAATTGTTCAACGGGCAGATTGTCCACCGCAGCAATCGTTGCAGCCGCGGCCAAGGGCCGGTGAGCAACTGCAGGTACACGTTGAGAATCAAGAAAATGCTGGGGACCGTCCCCGCCTCTCCCCTGACCGTCACGCTGTGAAAATCACGCAAAATCCATTCCAGGCCCTGCGGCATATACCTCCAGTAATCGCCGGGCGACCCGTGCTGGGGAAAGATAGACGGAACACTCAACATAAGCGTACCGCCGGGTTTCAGTACTCGTCGAATTTCGCCGATCACCGCAACCGGATCGGGAATGTGTTCAAGAACTTGGGTAGCCAGGACGACATCCATCGACGCATCGGACAACGGTATGCTGCGCGCGTCGCCGACCACATCCACCGAGTACGCGGGCGCAACGTCCAGTACATAGTGATTGGCGACGCGGCCGGCGAAGAAACATGCGTATGGCTTTCCTTTTCCGCCCACATCTAAAAGGCTATGCAGTTCTGGAGGCAGTTTCGCTGCCTGCTCGGCAATCAATTCGGCCCGGCGGCGACAGTCGAGATAGGTAAAATCTCGGAGCGAGGGCCGGACCAGATCCATGCCGCTATCCTTCGGTTCGGTCATGGATCGTCGAACGTCAGATTGGACATCCGACCGGCAGACTTCATTCGACTCCGATTTGAGTGTCATACAAAACCTTCGACCTCCCTTTTCAGCAGATGGCGGCCAATCGTGGCCCAAATGATGGCATATACCGCGCACCCCATGCCGACCAAGACCAATGGGGGCCAGTGCCTGGGAAGCGCTAGCCACAACACAATCCCCATGAACAAACTAGCGATGACCGCCGTGCCTAGCAGCGGTGTCTTCGCCGCAGCGCGCACTTCTGGCGGACACAGCAAGAAGGCGCACAGCGCAACCGCGAACTCGCCCAGCACGAAGGCGACGCAGGCGCCTGCGACTCCGAACAAGGGCGGCAGGATCAGACAAAGAACGACGGCACTGAGAGCGCCGGCTAACGTGGAAATGAAATAAGCACGGTGACGGCCCATCGCGTAGAGAATTGTTCCCGAAAACAGCACCGCGGCGGGCGCCGTAATCAAATATGGTGCGACCCATTGAAAAGCACGCGACGCCTCCTGAAACTGAGCACCGAGCAGCCATGGGACAACCACGGGCGCCGTTACAATTCCTCCCACCATCAACGGAACACCGAAGCAAACCAAAATAGAAGCGGCGATCCTGGTAAGGCGTGGAAGCCCGGCGGCGGAATTTGCGCGCAAGGCCATGCGGGGCATCAATACATTCTGGGCAATCGACAGAAAGTTGCGCAGCAGGTCGGCAAGCCGCGCAGCCGCGGCATACAAGCCCAGGGCGTGCTCCCCGAGATACCAACGAACTGCGACATGTCCGCTGCGATGATAGAGGTTTGACATGAGCGAGGATCCCGCATAGTGCAGGCTAGGCACCATGATCACAGCCCAGCGTCGCGGTGCAATCGCAAACCGGAATCGATACCCCTCCCGCCACAAAAATATCCAGCCAATCAGGCTCGTCAAGAACGAAGAAGCCACGATACTGACTGGCACCCAAACTACATCCTTGGGAGATCGAATCAACGTGAAAATGCCGACGGCATAAAGACTCTGCTGCGTGATCGAAATAAAGGATTGCACATGGAACAGTTCCAGCGAAGACAATAGATAGTCCAGAGAGAGACTACTGGTTAGCACCGAGACCACCCCGAACCACCTAAGAAGAAGGCGGACATCCTGGCGGACTTCAAAACTTGCAACCACTAAAACCACAACCGCCGCCACTCCGCCCGCCACAACGCGAAGCACCAAGACATCGGAGACCGTCTCAAAAGCCGCCTGGCGCCGAGCCGCCACCTGTTGCGCCGCATAAGTCGTAAGTCCCGGATTCGCAATAAGGCCCGTAAATCCACACACTGCAACTACGTAACTCCACAGCCCATAAACGTCGACACCGAGGCGTCGCACCAGAAAAGGAAAGGTGGCAGCCGTGAGCAGTATGCCCACAACGCGGGCAGTGGTGACAGAGAGTGCAAACCCTCCGTAACGCAATAGCGACTTAGAAACGTTCAATCACCAATCCTATATGCTGCCTTCGCATCGACTATCAAGTAAGTACGACGTTCTTCGGAGTAACAGGGGCGTCAGTTGAGAACGGCATTCTGGCAACGACGTGCAAGCACCAGCCAACGAAACAGCGCGTTGCTGTGATCGGAACCTGCCAAATGCTGCCGGAACAGCTCTCTCGCCGGCAGCGGATCCAGCAGGTGCCTGAGTTCTCCTAAATTGTCGTCGAGACTCTTTTCCATTTCTTCCTTAAGTTCACCGCGAAGCCACTGGCATAACGGGGGAGTGAATCCCCGTTTCTGCCGCCAGCGAATCTCGGGAGGCACCCATTTCGGCATCGCATCTCTGAGGATTGCCTTGCCCATGCCCCTGGCAAAGTGGTAATCGAGCGGCAAACTCGTCGCGAAGTTCATCAGCTCCGGATTCAGGAACGGTGCGCGACATTCCAGGGAGGCGCGCATGCTGGCGCGATCGACCTTGACCATGATCTGTTCCGGCAAATAGGAGGACGCCGTGGCTTCGAACACAGACAGAGGATATGGAAGCCGGGCGTACTCCAGCGTGCGCACCTCAAGTTCCTGCAAGCCGCGCTCCGCCGCGCCGCGATAGTCGGGGAGGAAATACGAAGCGATCGCATTCTGGCGCTCGGCCGGATGCAACAGTTCGTAATCGTTCTTCGACAGGAAGCTCAGCAAGCCGATGCCTCTCCAGTCCTTCCCCCAGAGACGTCGCAGGCCTTTGGCTGCGACGCGGGCCAGAGGTGTCCGCCGAACTCCATGCCAGCGATGATAGCCAAACATTTCGGTATAGCCCCCAAAGCACTCATCCCCGCCATCCCCGGAGAGCATGACTTTGCAGACTTGCCGCGCGGCACGGCAAACCGCAAAGGTCGGAAACATCGATACGTCGCCAAAAGGCTCGTCGTAATGATCGATCAGCTCATCAAAGATCGCCAGAAGATCGCTCGATGAAAAGTGGACTTCGTGGTGATCGGTTCCCAGATGGTCCGCGACCATGCGCGCGTAAGGCGCTTCGTCCAACTGCTGGTCGTCAAAGGAGGCGCAGAAAGTACTGAACTTAACCGCCGGCTCTAACTGACGAATCGCAGCCGCGATGCAGGTCGAATCCACGCCGCCGGAGAGAAACGCTCCGACTGGCACATCACTCCGAAGCCGCAGACGAACGGATCGCAAAACGCGCGCGCGGACGCTTTCCACGGCCGCTTCCCTGCTCGGAGGCCTTGTCTCAATGGGCTCGATCCTCGGCTGCCAATAACGCCACGTCCGCGGCCCCGCGGCCGGATCCAGCAAAAGTGCCTCCCCTGCCACGAGTTTTCGCACACCTTGAAGATGGGTTCGCGGCGCGGGCACGTATCCCACTGCCAGGAACTGCGCGACGGCAGGGATATTGAGGTGGTCATCCAAACCCGGAAAGGGAAACAGCGCCTTCATTTCGGAAGCAAACACCAAGCCTCTTCCTTCATTCAGAGGCGCGTAATACAAGGGCTTCTCGCCGTAGCGATCACGGGCCAGGAACAGCTGCTCCTTCTTTTCATCCACAATGGCAAATGCGAACATGCCATCCAGATCGTCAAGCAGAGAGTGCCCCTTCTCTTCGTAGAGATGCACGAGCACTTCGGTGTCGCTTTGGGTGCGAAAGCGGTGTCCTTGAGCAATCAATTTTTCGCGGATCTCGATGTAGTTGTAGATCTCGCCATTCAGAATGACCCAGATCGTCTGGTCTTCGTTGCCAATCGGCTGGGTGCCGCCTTCTAGATCGATGATTGCGAGACGGCGATGGCCAAGCAGGCAGCGTCCGCCCATGCACTCCAGGCGCGTACTTCCGTCGGGTCCACGATGCGAAAGGAGCCGACTCGCCTCTTCACCCCACGCCCGGTATTGTGCGATGCCGCCTTTGCCGTCGTACGCTCCATAGATTCCGCACATTTAATGTCGTTTGCGACGTTTGCTGGCCGCCTCCACAAACACGCTTTCCCAATCTCGGGTAACTCTGTCCCAGTCGAATTGCAGGGCATGCCGGGCGGCAGCGGCTGACATCTTGAGCCGCAGGTCCTGATCGGTCAGCAGCAAATCCAGTTTGTCTGAGAGTTCGCTCTCCGATTTTACCAAGTACCCCGTTTCACCGTGGACAACATAGTCGGGCCGATATAAGTCCATGGCCACCGCCGGCAGCCCGCAGGAGGCGGCTTGTCCCAGGACTTGCGGATGCCCTTCAATCACGCTGGGAAAAAAGAAAACGTCCGCCTTTCTCATCTCCTCGGCTAACCTCTGCTGCGAAAGATGGCCTACGAAAGTGACGTTACGGCATCCCAATTCATTCACCAGAGACCGGCACATCTCTTCTTCTTCCTGTTCGCCCTTCCCCACTAGACGAAATGCGACCGAGGGCCGGTTTGCGGCCTCGCGAATGACGAGATTCAGTCGCTTCCGAGCCTGAAAGGAACCGGCGTAAAGCACCGTGAGGTTTGCTCCCGGGCAGAGCGCCTCCACCGGCGGATAAAACAACTCTCGTTTGATCCCGCTGTGAATTGTCTCCGCCTCAATTCCGAAGCGGTCTTTGACAGTCTGCGCTACATATCGCGAATTCCCAACAACCAGATCGGCATCGCGAATCGCTCGCGCCATCTTTGGCCTAACCCCGACATCGACAGCCGCCACGACATAGGTCACAAGAGCAACCGGAAGCCCCAGGGAGCGCCTGAAAAACATGAATAGAGTATCCAGCGGTCCCTCGCGCGGAAAAAAGTAGATGTCGATCTTTGAGAGCAGCAGGCGGGTGAGCCAGCGCGCGGTATTTCCATGCCGGGAATACTGCAGAATTTCTGTGTTCTTGCGAGCGAGGATTCGCGGATCGGGTGCTCCATCGCCAAGAAGCACGACCCGAAACTGATCCGCCGGAAGACGGCTTACGATCTCTTTCGCGGTCAGGTTTTGCGCGTTAGTGTTTGCTTCGTCAGCGAACGATGGAGTGAATACCGTAATCATGAAGGTCTCAGCGGGTTACGCCTCGTTTTGCCAGTGTCCAGCCTCAAGCACAAACCACCCGCCTCCAGTCGCTCGCTCGTCAGGAATTTCCCGAGTCTAACATTGAGGGGAACAAGGTCTACACCTTACTCCGTGTGTTCTTCGCTGGTGCGCCTGGCGAGGATTGCAGGATTCCTTCAAGCTCCACTTGTGTGATCGGCTGGTAGAAGAGATTCCGAGAATCCGCGCTCGGGCACCGCGAATCCAGCATCTCCGGGATGCGTAGTACTGCACTCGGGGACTTTAGGACGCGGGCGGCGCCAAACTTCTCATACTGCCGGCCGTAGCGGTGCAGGCCGAGATCAAACCAGCCGCACAGAAAAAAAGGTATTCCCGCGAGTGCACACTCCACAGCAACACTCGATTCCAGGGTCAAGCCAAACCAGATGCGACGCAGGAGTTGCTCTGAAATGGGCGCGGTGGAGACATCCATCAGTTGCCGGTCCTCGCTGGTCAGAATCTGGTCGACCAGTCGGGAACGAGCTTTTGCGCTCTCGTAAGGATGTAACTTCAGGACCACCTTCCGCCCATACTGGCGGGCAATCGCACAAAGACTTGGCAGCAGTTCCCGATAGAGTGTTTCAGTACGACCCGCATAGAGTTCATAGGGTTCCGAAAAAAATACAATCTGGTCGCCGGGTGGGCGCGATTCTCCTCTGGAGAAGAAATGCTCCACTGGCGGAGCACCGGGCACGATCCGTTCTTCCGGCACTCCGCATTCTTGCGTCATGTAGTCCTTCTCCATTTCGCCCTTCGCCAGATAGCTATCGGAACAGATTCCGCGAAGCAGTAAATTGACGTCCAAAGCGCCATGACTACAGTGCACGGTTCGTACTCCCCGGTTCTTCGCAAGCAAAACGGGCAAGCGGGTATATGGATTATTTTCATCGCCGCACAAAACGGAACTAATTCGCTCTTGATCCAACACCTCTCGCCAGGCATCACGAATCCTCATCCCCACTCGCAGGGTGCGCGCAAAATCTGGAAACAGACCCCCGGCATAGGAAACCACGGGGTCTTTCGATTGCTGCAGTCTCCTTTGCATTTCGCGCCATTGCTCGGTTAGTGCAGTAATCTCGCGCCCGGTGTTCTTGTTGCGCGGCAAGGGAGCGTATGCGGCCAGCGGGACCGAGTCCACATTGGGAGGAAGGTCATGAATCGCACCGTCACTGCGGGTTGTCACCAGCAGGAAGCGCCGGTCCGGAAGCACATCGGCGTACGAGGCCAGCACGCGTGAGACGTTGCGGTACGACGAAGGCAGAAGAGTTCTCTGCTCCAGATTCGAACTTCGCTTCGGCCGGTGGAGAAGACGCCGAAGTCGATAGTCCGTGTCCCACTTGTCGAGGGCAATCCCAGCTACTTGCCCGCTTGTTAGAGTTCGGAGCGCTTTCGTGTAACGGCCGACCCAGGCAGAGACAGGCGGTGCTTGCCTGATAAACGGGGTTACATTGACGCGCAGCAGCTCGCCAAGCGTTTCCGCCAGGCGGTGCGGGCGAGTGACGCGGACCTCCGCCGGAGACTGGATCGTGCCTGCAATTTTCAGCAACAGAAGGAACTCGTAAATCCCCTGGAAACCCACCGGCGCCAGCAGCTCCCACCAGTCAATCCCTTCCGCATCCACTAGACAATCGCTTCCAGCCTGAAAAATCTCGTGAATGCGGCGTATGTCATCGTGCCACGCGGCGTAACTGTACAGGCCCAGGGTTGGACAGCCGAGCTTCTCGCTCCAATCCGCATACTGGGCGGTCCCCGCCCATCCCATATCCACCACGAGGTCCCAATGAGAACCACTCCATACGCCGGCGGTTGGTGAATCTTCCGGATGGACTAGGAGAACGCGCATTCGGTGTTCAACTTCTTTCCTCTTCCGGCCGACGTTCGTTCGCCGTGATTGTAAATTCCAGGATGCGGGGAAAATCCACGCGCGGACTGTCCCGGCAGGTATCATCGAGTTCCGCCGCTGAAAAGCTTGCCCGGTAAAAGAACGAACCCTGCACAGGCACATAAGTGATCTGGGCAACGACCGAAGCTTGATCGAGAGGCGTCTCGATGACAATGGCGCGCTCACGATCACCCAATTTCAGCACTCCGTTCGTCATGCCCAGCGAACTGCTCGACGAAACCAGAAATGACACGGAGCGCCCGTGCTCGATGCCTTTTTTCTCGAGTGCGAATCGCTCGGGAAGAACTCCTCCGTTGTGCGTCTCAAAGAAGAGACTTTCGGGATCAAAAGCCTCTGGGTGCAACGTGATATGCCCCAGCCGCAAGGAACCCACCGGAAGTTGCTCCCATTGCAACTCGAAGCGGAGGCGTATCTGACCTTCCCGCGTCACCCAAATCGTTTTCAGGACCGGACCTAACGATGTATTCACGCAGCCTCGCAGCATGATGATCCCAAACTGGTCAGCCGCACCGACCTCGACCGGTTCCAAGTCGGTCACTTTTGGACGACCCGGTGTTTCCAGGACAAGGTGGCCGGAATAGAAATCAGCGCCCAGCGCAATGTCCTGGTAGTAGCCGTGCGGAATCGTGCCGAGCAAGGGTCGGTCAGAAATGCGCTTTAAGGTGAGGGAATCGATGGCCAGACCACGACGGCAGTTAAATACCACTTTCATGGCCTCTGTTTCTACCGACAGCCAGCGGCTCTCCCTCTTTATGTCAAAACCGGCCACGCGTTCAGAAGCCACCGATCCGTTCGATTGGGGCTGCTCTGTGCGGTGCGTGTCGGACCCATGCCTGTCTGACTCATGAATGCCCAGCCGGTCTTCAAAGCTCCGCAGACGCTCGAGATATGAAACCCAGCGCTTCTCTGTGATGTGCGTGCGAAAATCACTGCTCCAGAGGTAGCACAGCTCGCGCCAATTGCTATCCTCGGTTCGCGGGTCTTTCCTGAGCGCCTCGTAGATCCGGCGGCATGCGGTGTTGATGGCCAGATCATTTCGCCCGGTAACTGCCCATCGGTTCAGGTTATATTTTTCCTGCTTCTTCACCGGCACAGGATCCTGCGGCGTCTCCAAATGAAGTCGCTGGGCCGCATTTGGCGATCCCATCAGTGCCAGAACCTGGCCGGGCTGGATCAACCGGTAGCGCTTGTCTGCGACCAATTGTTGCAGCAGGGCGTCGATCCGTTGCCATTCGCTCTCCGCCTTCAGACCGGGTTCGGTGTGATAACGTCCGGGCCGGAAATCAAACACTTCGACGTCGTTACCATAAAGGGGAAATGCGCGATCTTCTTGCCCAACATGCGTCGCTAGGTAGTCGAGGTACTCCGGCAGGTCCATCTCGCCATGCGCATAGCGCTGAAATTTTTGGAAAGCAATGGACTTGTTCCAGATGACCGGCAGTTCCTCTCCATGCTGTCCACAAGCAATTTGCGGAAGGTACCGCCACTCCGGGTTCCACCCAGGATGCCAGCGAGCCGGGTTGTCCCACTCCATGACAATCGCCTTGTATCCGGCATCTTTGTAGTGCTGTAGAAGACCGGCGGAATAGGCCTGCTCGTTGACCAGAGCGATGGTGGGACGAAACCCGAGCAGTTCCTGATAAGCCTCATTTCCCAGCCGAAGATTGTGAGCGTTGACTTCGGCCGGCACCAGCGGCCCAATGATCTGGGCATACCCGCTGCCGACGAATTCGCATGGGCCTTCCGTCGTCAGAACCCGCAGTTCGTCAACCCAACTACGATCGATCTCCGCAACTGACTCCAGCGTGTAGGCGGACGCCTCAATTCCAAACGGCAGCCCATGCCGCCGGGCCAGACGCAACAGCGGCCAATAGCAATTCCGGACCACCTCCGGCCTCCGCGCCTCGTCAATGGAGGAGTAGGCGAGGTTGAGGTGAAAGACCGTGAAAAGGTTGAGGGTCACGGTTACCTTTGCGGATTGCCACCAGAGGCCAGCCAGCCTCCGTCTATATAGATGGTCTGTCCAGTGATGTACTCGGAAGCACTGGAGGCGAGAAACACGACGGCACCGCCGAGGTCATCGGGGGTTCCAGGGCGCGCCATCGGAATGAGACGGAGAAAGCTTTCGCGAATGACTTCGTCCTGAAAAATGGCTTCTGTCATCGGGGTCCGAATTCGGCCAGGCGCCACCGAGTTGACTCGGATTCCTAATGGCGCCCATTCGACAGCCAAAGCTTTGGTCAATTGGTTAACCCCACCTTTGCTCGCGCAATAAGCCGCGATGTGCGGGAGCCCGATCACCGCTGTGATTGAGCTGATATTGATGATCGATCCGCCCCCTTGCTTCGCCATCGAACGGCCAACAACCTGGCAAATGTGAAAGACCGATTTCAAGTTCACGCCGAGAACCGCGTCCCACTCATCTTCGGTGAGGTCAAAAGCGGGTTTCCGGACCTGGACACCCGCCGCGTTCACCAGGATGTCAATCTGGCCGCTCTGGGCAATTGTCTCCGCAACGGCACGTTCCACCTGCGCTCTCTGGGTTAAGTCGGCACACACCGAGCGGGCAACCCCACCAGACGCGTCGATCTCCTCGCGAATGCGATCGAGCTTGCGCAAATCACGCCCGAGGAGAGTTACTTCGGCGCCATCTCGCGCAAGCGCGCTGCTCACGCTCTGACCGATGGCGCCACCGGCGCCTACGATCAGGGCGCGCTTCCCCTTAAGGTCCGAGGTGTTGTCCCGGGGCAGCATTTCATCCTTTCCAGGGGTGCTGGCCCCACCATGCGTTTTTCGTCCAACCACCATCAATCGCAATGGTCTGTCCGTTAATGTGGGCTGCTTCACGGGAGGCCAAGAACAGAATGGCAGCCGCCACCTCGGAAGGCTCCCCCAGACGACCTGTGGGAGTGCGCCCAATCATGCCAGCCTCGTTGGCGGGATTTTGCGAAAGGAACCAGGAAGTGCGAGGGGTGCGGATCGGCCCTGGCGCCACGCTATTCACCGTGATTCCACGACCACCCCACTCGACCGCCAGAGCTTGGGTCATTCCCACCACGCCGGTCTTCGCTGTCACGTACGCCGTTCTCTCCGGGTAGGTACCGATCACATGGAAACTGGAAACATTTACGATCCGGCCGTAGCCGCGCTCCAGCATTGGCCTGCTGGCAGCCTGGCAGGAAACAAAAGTACCAGTCAGATCGGTGTCGATAACGCTCTTCCAGTCCGCTAGTGACAGGTTTTCCGACGGACCGGCCGCCGGGCCCGCAGCCGCACAAGTAACCAGGACTGCAAGATGGCCGAAGGCCTCCACGACTCTCCGCACCCCATCTTGAACCGACTCCGGATGCGTGATGTCCGCTTGAATCGCTATGGCTTTGTGGCCTTCTGCTGTAAATACTTTCGCCAGTTCGTCGATCTCCTTTGAACTGCGGGCCATGAGCGCGACTGCAGCTCCCTCTTTGGCAAAAGCTTCGGCGGTCGCCTTCCCAATCCCGCGACCGGCTCCAGTAATTAAGACAGCCTGATCTTTAAACCGGATTGGACACCTCCTGCGCGGGTGTAGTTTCAAACTTGAGAGCTTTTACGCCTGCCTTGGCTCGAGCAATCGCTTCTTCCGGGGTCACGCCCACGGCAATTACAAACGCCGGCCGGGCTGCACAGTCGCGATAGGGTTCGATCAGATCGCCGGCCTTGCTTCTCAAGAAGACGTGATGCACGCCGGGCAAGCGCAGCGCCTCCTCCACGCCGCTGATCTTCTCGATTCTTCCAGGTTCCGGGAACGCCACCCAAGCTGCGGCGTGACGCTGCCAACGCGATTCGAGATCCATCGGATCGATCTCCATCCCAACTGCCAGTCGCATCGCAGCCCGGATAAAATTGCGCCCGGTGGCGAGGGGTGTGGTGTATTGACAGTCAAATCCGCCCGACAGGCGGGCGGTCACCTCGAGAATTCGCGGTCCTTCAGCGGTCCATATCGTGTCCGCTTTGAACGCGCCGAAATCTACGTCCGTAGCACGCGCGGCCGACTCGGTGAGATCAAACAGTTGAGACTGATCGTCCACGCTCAAGCGAGTCGGATTAACGTGTCCAAGTTCGATAGCAAAATCGCCTTCGGCCTGGAAAGGACGGTCGACGATATTGAGCCGGTGACATCTGCCCTCCTGATCGAAGAGGATTTCGACACTTTGCTCGTCTCCCACAAAGCAACTCTCGAGCAGTGCGGTCCCGGTGGTCGAGTGGCGACGTGCCAGTTTCACGGCTGGGAGCAGTTTTTGCGGATCCCCAACCCGCGTGGTTCCACGTGAAGCACAATTGTCAACTGCCTTCACCATCAGCGGGAACCCAATGCGCTCGGCGGCCTGCCGAGACTCGAGGTCGTCCCGCACTTCAGCCCAGCGGGGATTGGGAATCCCAGCCCGGTCGAAACATCCGCGGGTCAATACTTTGTTCTTCGTGTTGCGAGCCGCTTCAACACGAATGCCTGGCAGTCCCGCAGCTTCAGCTGCCGCAGCTACCGTCACTTCCACATCTGCGCCTTCTGTAAAGATCCCGCGCAAGTTGTATCGCTGCGCCAGAGATTTCACGAGTTCGCAGTGGCCCGGTACATCGTAAATGTCAAGAATGACCGGCTCATCAGCCAGTTTCATCGCGGGGGCATCCGCGCTACCGTCGGTGACGATAACCTTCAGTCCCAGTTCTCGGGCAATGTGCACAGCGGGAACCTGCAACAACCCGCCGCACACGATTAAAACCGCGTCATGCATAGCCACCTACGTCCTCGGCCCACTTGGAATAAACTTTCGGTATGGGGCTAATGTAGAACCAAACGTAGAGGAGTTGACTGTCAACTCCGGCCACGACCGGATGGTTCCCCAACGGTAATATCGCCGCATCCCCGTTCCGCACCACAATGACGTCATCCACCGGTTGCAGGTTGCAGTAGAGTCCATCGCGACGCTGAATGCCCCAGCCACTTCGGGGCTTGGTGAAATAGAGGAAAACCTCCTCAAAACGCGGCGCTAACTCGGCATTGGCGTCAAAGTCGTGGTGCGGCCATGATGACCAGAGTCCGGTTGGATTCAGGGTCTCTCCCGCGCGCAAACGAGCTGCGGGTCCTTCCCCGCCAATCACTTCGCGTACGGTGCGGATAAAGTGCGACTCGCCAATCTGGTGCACGGCAACGTCCTGCGGCCGGATCACAGCAGGCAGTCCCTTCGCTGAGCGTTGTAATCCGGGAACGCTCGCAATGGCAATGTCCGTGGTTCTGCTAATCGCCGAGACGGAGTACTTAGTTTGCGGACCAAGAACGACAGAAGTGGGCAGACCAGAAAAAACGTCTGGACGTTCCCCGAGCCGATCAAACTTCTGCTTTCCACTGGGACCGGCCGTTTCGATCTTGCATTGCCCCACGAGAATATGCAGCAAGGTCTCGCGATCTCCGGTTTCCCCTTGGTAGCCCCCAATACGCTTGTCCAGCCGCAGGCGACCAACTGCAAGATCGCGTAAGGGAGCATTTTCCGGAGTAAGGACCTGCGAATAGCCTTCCTTCACATCATCACGGCGAACGTGATCGATGGTTTGGTGATCAATGGTCGCTTCTTTTCGCTTCATGCTTCCTTTGCTGGTCATTGTTTCACAGCATAGACGACAGCCTCTCGCCCGATTCCTTGCGAGGCCAGCCAGCGGTTAAATCCACGCCGCATCTGCGAGAGGCCCGCAGTCTCCAGGTTCTTCTCCAGCGACATGCGCTGTTGGTGACATTTCCGGCCCACGTCATCCCGTCCAATATAGTCGACACCTTGAAGCAGAAACCACTCCATCGGAAATGAAGCTTCTCGCACGCGAGGTTCGAACCCGCACCGGCGAAGGACCCGTTCCAGACTCTCAAAGTTGAAGTAGTTTACATGTACCGGGTGGACGACCCACCATGGATCCTTGTGGAGAAGCTTCTGTGAGGCCAGTTGCAGCGGATTAAAATCGTTGGGGACCTGCACCACGACGACTCCACCCGGACAGAGCACTTGGTTCACTGCTCGGAACACTTCCAGCGCGTCCGATACATGTTCCATGACGAGCTTCAGGTGGACCGCGTCGAAGGGCGCGTGCTCACTCAGATCTACACCGGGAAAGACCCCGAGTAACACCGGGCTGCGCTTGCAGGCCCGTTCCCACATGGAGCGGGAGGGCTCGATTCCCAAGACATCCCATCCGCGCGCTTTGGCAAACGACAACAACCAGCCGCCACCGCAACCGACATCGAGGAGCTTGCCCGCTGGTCGCCCCAGAAGTTCCGAAAAGGTCGACAGACGGTCGCCGTACTCGATTTCCCAATAGGCTTGTTCGCTTTCTTCTTTCTCCGCCCAATCCGTTGGGCTGTGAGTCTCGTAAAAGGATTTGTTGTAGTACTCGGCCAGTTCTTCCGCGGTCGGCTTGGGCCATAGATGCGCGAAGCCGCACTCTTGGCAGTCGATGACCGCATGCCCCTTACTGTTCTGGACCAATTCAGGCCCGGTGTGTTGTCCCAATTCCACCCTCCGCTCGGAATATACTGTGCTCGGAAATCTTCGCCAACAACAGCTTCGCCACTCTCTCTGCCCCTTTTCCATCCACCAATGCTTGCCCGCGCCGCGCCATCCTCAAGCGTAGCTGCTCACCATGCAACAGCTCCCGAACCGCACTTTGAATCTGTGCCGCAGAGATGGCAGAGAACAATCCTAAATGCATCAAGCTTCCACTCTGTGCAAAAACCTCCGCCGATTGCGCATGGTCTTCCGTGATGGAAAGGGCTATTGCCGGCAACCCGGCCGCTGCTAGTTCATAGACGGTCGTTCCAAAGGAAACCAACGCCAAGTCGGAGTTCACCATTAGATCCAGCAAAGAATCTTCCCGTCTGCACTCGTACTGGCGGCGAGCACCCGCCAACCAGGATTGCAACTCGGCCTCATGCAGGAAAGCCGGACCAACGGCAATCGTGACGTGAAATTCTTCCGCCATGTTGTCCAACGCGCGCAGCGCCTGAAGAGTCAGGCCGTAGGGATCGCTGCCCCCCATACTCACGAGCAAGCGTGGCTCACGCACGGCGCTGGACAAACGCCTCGGAACACCCGCAAAGGCGGGATCCAGAATGGCATAGGCTGGCCCTTCATAACGCTGTCCGCGAAAACCACGCCACGACGAAGGGTCCGGAAGCCTTTCGATAGGACTCACAATCAGATCCGCCTCAATTCTACCGGTGCATGTTCCATCCATCAGAACCACCAAGCTTCGAGGATCGCTCTGGCGCAAGGAACGAACCGCCTCCGCAGACACTCCTCCAGGAAGGTCAATGACGACGATCAGGGCATCACCGTCCACTCCACCTAATTCTTCGGGAGCAACCCGGAGCACTGGCCAGCCGCGACTTTGCACCACCGAAATCCCAATGTCGTCCTGGCTCATGCAAAACGAGATTGGGTCGCCGCAAGTGTCGCGCAGCGCACTCGCCAGCCAGTGGCAACGGACGATATGACCCATTCCCACGGACCTGCCGCCATCTACACGAAAAAAAATACCTTGGTTGGAGTTCGCCATCACTCTGTCAGAGCTGAGCCTGGAAGGTATCGACTTTCTCCAACTGCCAATGGCTGGGGTTGAGTAGACGTTCGTCTCGCAATCCCAAGCCGTAAGCCTTGGCTAATAGAACCGGCGCGATTGGTCCTGCCGCGCAAGCTTCCAGGCAATCCTCCACTTCTGCGGAACTACGAACACCTGCCAGCACACAGTGCACGCCATCCACCGACAGGCAGAAGCGGAGTGCCATGCCGGGCAACGATTCCCAAGACGTACCCAACTCCCGGACCGCCCGTTCACTCGCATGGGACAAGGCCTGCAAACTCGGCGGAAGCCACTGCGCTCTCTTCGTGAGAGTCCCTTTGAGCAGCGCGGAACGGGTCAGCACGCCTACGCCCGCAGCTGCCGCTTCGGGAATCACGTTGTCGCGCATACGCTGGTCCAGCAGACTCAGGGCAATCTGGACGATCTCGATTTTGCCGGTGCCGATTGCAGCTGAAGCGGCTTCCTCGCCGTATACCGAAGCACCGATGTAGCGAAGCTTGCCCGCCTCCCGCCCACGTTCCAGGCAGTCAACCATGTTGCCCTGCTGCAGCACGTCAACGGTTGCGTTGTGAATCTGGACGACATCGAGTACTTCCCTTCCGAGCCTTCGCAGGCTCTCGTCGAGAGACTGGTTCACCCGGTGCGTCATTTCCGATTGGGAAATCTCACATAGGTTCGCAGGGATGGGCACCTTCGTCGCGACCAGACAATCTTTGTGATCTGTGAGTGCCTCGCCCAACAACTCTTCGCTGCACCCATACACTGGCGCGGTGTCGAAGAAATTGACGCCGCCCTCGACCGCACGATGAATGTTCGCAATTGCATGCGCGCGGTCAACATTGCCTTCCCCTGGCGTGAGGATGCCATAGCCGTCAAGACCAAAGGCGGCTGTGCCCACACCGAGACGGGAGACGCGTAAATCCGTTGCTCCTAAAGCTACATAGTCCATACGAATGCAATCACGTTAAACGGTAAAATCCACGCTGAGCGACTGGCCCCTTGAGAAGCGAAGCCGAGGTGCCTCGGTCCAAACTTTCGGCGAGTATCGCGAAGGCATCTTCCAGCGCAACTAGAAATCCGTCGACCTGTTGTTGGGTGTGGGCGAACGACGGCTTGAACTGGGTGCAAGCCAGGTACCCTTTCTCCAGCATGATTTGCGTGAAAAGTGTCGTCAGCACGAGTTCCTCCTCGTGCTCAAAAGCGAAATGGCAAAGGCTCGGCAAGCCGCTGGCGTGCAACTTCAATCCCGCCTTGCGAGCGGCCGTCTTCCAGCCATCCATGACTTGATTGCCGATGGCGATTAAGTGATCGGCGACTTTGTACCGGCGAAATTTTCTGATCGTCGCCAGCGCCGCAACCGGACCGATGCGTTCGGTCCAGTTGGTACTGCTGATGAATGTCGACTGGGCCGCCTGCATGACCTCTTCTGTGCCAATTACCGCCGACATGGCGTAGCCGTTGGCCATTGCTTTGGCAAAAACCGCGATGTCCGGACTCACATTCAGGAGCAGATGAATACCGCCGTCGGTCATGCGGAAGCCAGTGGTGATCTCATCGAAAATGAGCACCGCGCCGATCTCCGACGCAATTGTTCGGATCTCCTGCAGGAACCCGGGAGCCGGTTCGTTGCCCCGCTGGGGTTCCATGACGATCGCGGCGAGCGAGTCCCGGTTGCTCTTCACGATGGATTTCAGTTCGTCGATCTGGTTGTAGTGGAACGGCAGCGCTGTTCCCTGCAGCCCGCGGGGAACGCCGCGCGGTTCGAGCCCGGGCAGGAGGTGGGCGTCCAAAGCTTCGTCCTCTCCCAGGTTCGCCGCTAGGTACCAGTCCGACCAACCGTGATAGCCGCAGAATGCAATCTTGTCGCGTCCAGTGTGGGCACGCGCGATGCGGACCGCGATGGCCATGGCCTCGCCGCCTCCTCGCGAGTAGCGCACCATCCCCGCCCACGGATGCAATTCCAGGAGAAGCTCGGCAAGTTCGACTTCCTCTGGAGCGTTGAGCGTGGTCGCGACCCCATCGTCAATTGCAGCTTTCACCGCCCGGTCCACATCGGGATCGGCGTAACCCAGTACACACGCACCGATGCCCATCATGCTCATGTCAATGTAGGTCTTGCCGTCCAAGTCCGTGACTTCCGTCCCCCGCGCTTTGGCAAAATAAGAAGGCCACTGCTGGGGCAAGAACATCGAGGGACGTTTTGACAGTAACTGCGTACCCCCGGGAATGATTCTCCGGGCCACCTCAAACAGATCCCAACCCTTCATCGGACAACTGTTCCTATTCTTCAAGCACAGCCCGGTAGTGCTGACCTTCGACTAGATGTTCATTTGGCTTGATGATTTCCGGTTCTCGCTCCAGCAAGTCGACGATATCGGAAAGATGGAAGATACGGTCCTCACGGAAGAGCCTCTTATAGATTCGCGAGGCAACCTCGAAATCCTGAGGATAATCCACGGTGAGTCGCAAGTGGTGATACTCGCGGTCAGCCATTAACTTGGTACAGCGAAAAAGTCCTTTTCGGCGCCAGATGAAACGTGTCACATGCTCGCGGTCGCGTGGGTCCTGCGCCTCTTTCCAAGCCTTCTCCAACGATGCGAAATTGAAACATTCCGCATCCATGCCGTCCGGGAAACACCCTCCCTCCGTGCGGGAGGCATCCGCGCCGGCCGACACGGCGGCGTAATCGTATCCGCCGGACCGGTACTTGCTAATCAGTTTCTCAACGAGTTCCGGGTCCACCAGTGGACAATCTGCGGTAATCCTCAACACCGGATCGGCACTGTGCTGTTGCGCCGCACGGTAAAAGCGATCCAGCACATCCAATTCGCTGCCGGAAAAATGCGCGATGTCATTCGCGGCACAAAACTTGCGAAGCTCCTCGTCGGTGGGACCGTCGGGAATCGCGACCACCACCTCGTCAATTAAAGGGACAGCCCGAACCCGGCGAACTATGTACCACAGCATGGGCTTGCCCAGGATCGGCCTGAGCACCTTGCCCGGCAGTCGATTTGAGCCCATTCGTGCTTGTATGATCGCGACCGTCTTCATGGTTATGCTCGCCCCAGATCCTTTCGCGTGGTGCGCAGGGGCCGAAGCCCGTCTTCCGGGTCGGCGCGCCATTGGCGTTCTTTCATTTCACTAGTCGCAGGCCCAATTCGACCATCTCCCTCGGCGCGTATTCCCGTTCGCACGCTCGCGATCACCTGGCGCATCGCTTCCGGAAGCCAGCAATGTCCCGATGAAAACTCGGCACCTTGCCCCTCGAGGTCGAGATGAAACTCCACCATGGTTGCTCCCCAACGATGTACCGCACGGAAGATGACACCGGGATCCACGCTGTGATCCGACCAGCCCACCGGACATTGGCAGGAGTCACGCAGGGTGCCGATCGCCGCGAGATTGCAGTCCTCCGGTTTGGCCGGATACGACGAGACACAATGTAGCAGGGTCAAGTCGCGACAACCCGCATTTCGAAGGACCGCACACGCGTGGTTTACTTCCGGCAAGGTTGCCATACCGGTAGAAAGCACTACCGGCTTACCAGTGCGGGCACACGCCTTGAGCAGGTCGTCCCACATCAGTTCATAAGAAGCCACCTTGTAGAAATCCACAAAAGGCAGCAATTCTTCAACAGCCTCCAGATAGAACGGTGTGCAGGAAAACCGGATTCCCGCTTCGTTGCAACCCTTCGCCAGGCGCGGAAGAAACTCAACCGGCAGCTCCCAATCCTCGCGAGCCAAAAGGCGCGGATCGTGCCGCAAAGCCTCGGGCGCGAACAGTTCCCGCACGCGAAACAGCTGGAATTTGACCGCGTCGCAGCCAATTTCAGCCGCGGTTCGGATGAATTCCAGGCAGCGCTCCAGGTCGCGATGATGATTGCTCGAAACCTCCGCAACGAAACTTGGCCCTTGGCTGTTCAGTTTCATTGGGGCGGGTTTCGATCCGTTACTTGGCATAGGACGAGATCACTTTGTTCACCGCTCGAACCACGTCTCCCACATCCGCATCGGTCATGCCATGGAACATCGGCAAGCTGATCAGCCGCTCGTAAGCTGCTTCCGCCACCGGGCACTCGCCGGCGCGATGACCGAGGTTGCGATAGTAAGGATGGAGATGCACGGGAATGTAATGCACGTTGACACCGATATTTTCCGCGCGCAGGGCACGGAATATCTGGCCGCGGTCGACCGTGAGTTTCGCCGAGTCAATGCGAATCGGGTACAGGTGCCAGGCGGGACTCGCGTCGGCTCGCACGCTGGGCGGAATCAGTTGCGGCACCTCCCGGAACGCCGCCGCATAACGCGCCGCAATCTCCCGGCGCCGCGCGACGTTCTCAGTCAAACGCGTCAACTGTGAAAGTCCCAGCGCGCAAGCCACATCCGTCAGTCGATAGTTAAACCCCAGCAGGACCATCTCGTAGTACCACTGGCCAGAGGCCTGGCGTTGCCGCGCCTCACTCGAGATCCCATGATTCCGGAACCGCCGCAGTGTTTCCGCCAGCTTCGCGTCGTTCGTGGTCACCATGCCACCTTCGCCGGTCGTCAGGTGCTTCACCGGATGGAAGCTGAACACGGTCATATCTGCAATACCGCCCACGCGCGTCCCGCGGTAGTTCGCGCCCAGCGCGTGACACGCATCTTCAATCAGAGGGATGCCACGCTGCCGCGTGAGCGCAAGCAGCGCGTCAAGATCCGCAGGGTGCCCGGCGTAGTCGACCGCAAGAATAGCCTTGGTCCGAGGAGAGAGCTGTTTGGCTACCTCGCCGGGATCGAGATTGAGGGTATCCGCACTCACGTCGGCGAACACGGGCTGCGCTCCCTGGTACAGAACACAATTCGCGGTCGCGCAGAATGTCATGGGCGTAGTGATCCCTTCATCGCCCGGCCCGAGTCCCGCCGCAAAGGCCGCCGCATGCAGTGCAGCCGTGCCTGAACTGAAACTGATCCCGTACTTTGCCCCTACCCACGCCGCGAATCGCTCCTCAAACTCACCAACTTTCGGTCCGGTCGTCAGCCAGTCGGATCGCAAAACTTCTACGACCGCTTGAATGTCTTCTTCGCTGACGCTCTGCCGCCCGTAGGGCAACAGCGTTTCCCGAACGGGCATTCCCCCATCGATGGCAAGTGTTTCCAACTTCGTGGGTGAGGCATTCATGTGGTTTAAGCGGAGGTCGGAAGCGCTTCCGCGGCGCTTGTTTCAGGCGCTACCAATTCTTCCAGTTCGCGCCGCGTCAGCCAGCGCTCGTTGCCGTCGCTCGAATAGCGGAAGCCTTCCGGCAGCGGCTTGGCATTCACCCAGTTTTCCGATTTCCACCACGGATGCGACGGCTGAATCACGTACATATCGTCGGTCTCGAGCGTTTGCCTCGACTCGTCTTCCGAGACCAGCACTTCGTGCAATTTCTCACCGGGACGAATCCCGATGTACTCCACCTGGCACCCGGGAGCGATGGTCTCCGCCAGGTCCAGCAGTCGCATGCTGGGAATCTTCGGCACAAAAATTTCGCCGCCGTGCATCTGCTCGAGGCAGTGGACCACGAACTTCACACCCTGTTCCAGCGTCAGCCAGAACCGGGTCATCCGGGGATCGGTAATCGTGATCTTCCCGCGCCGGCGCTGCTCCAGAAAAACCGGAATCACGCTGCCGCGACTGCCAACAACGTTGCCGTAACGTGCACAACTAAACCGCGTATTGCTCGCGCCCGCATAGGCGTTGGCCTGCACGAACACTTTTTCCGCGCACAACTTGGTGGCGCCGTATAAATTGATTGGATTGACTGCCTTGTCGGTGCTGAGGGCCAGAATCCGGCGCACGCCCTGATCGAGGGCCGCATCGATTACGTTGCGCCCGCCCATAATATTCGTCTGGATCGCCTCGAACGGGTTGTACTCACAGGCTGGCACCTGCTTAAGGGCCGCCGCGTGCACCACCACCGTCACCCCGGCGAGCGCGCGCTTCAAGCGTTCGACGTCCCGCACGTCTCCAATAAAATACCGCAAACTGGGATGATCGAAGCCCGAAGCTCTCATCTCATGCTGCTTCAACTCGTCGCGGCTGAAAACCACCAGCCTCTGCGGCTGGTAGTTGCGCAGCATGATCTCCACAAACTTTTTCCCGAATGAACCCGTTCCGCCCGTTACCAGTATTGATTCCTGCGACCAATTCACCATTCTTGTCCCTTCGAAGCCTCTTCTGCGGAGTTGCGTGGCAGGACTCTGCCCCGCAGGCTTGACGGTTCCGGTATCAGAAGAATCTTCGCTTGTCGGGTAAGTTCTTGTGCTCGATAGTATAGCTGAGGAGGTGTCAAGTAAGTATCCCTCGGAGTTCATGGAGGCGTCCGCGCTATCTAAGGGGAAACAGGAACCCTAAAGAATATGGGCAAGATCTTACATTTTTGGCTGGTTCTCTCTCGCCGGAATGTTAAAATCAGGCAAATTCCTCATCACAGCCCGCTCTTGTCTACCCGGCTTATTGTTGGAAGGTCCGGTGGGAGCGGAGACCTCTGTGTGAGGTGCGGCCGACTTCCGCATCGCGTGGTGGTGGTTTAAGGAGTAATGGATGTCATTGGGACCCTTGGTTCCGCGTAACGACGGCGCGCGCGAATTACAGCCTGGCGAACCGGCTGAATTCCTGAGGCCGATCGGCTCCGGACTTTACAACGTGTTGCCGTCGCAGGAATCGGCGCTGCGCGAATACATGCGCGTTCTGATCAAGCGCAAGTGGATGGTGACCGCAGTGATCGCCGGCATATTCATGGCCGTCGCTACCGCCAGCTTGCGCCAGACCCCGGTCTACGACGCGGTCGGCCGGATCGCCGTCAACAAGGCCGATTCGAACCTCATTGCCTTCAAAGGCTCGACCCAGGACACCGACTACGTGTACGAGCAGAGCGATCTGGACACCGAGGTCCGCATCCTGCAAAGCGATCTGTTGGCGCTGCAGGTCATCCGGCAAATGAACCTCGACAAGCGTCCCGAGTTCGGGGGGCATTCGGATCAAAAGGAAGCGAACCTGGTCGCCGATCCCCTACAGACCGATTCGAACCGCGTCTCGGCTCTACTGGGAATCTTTCATGGCAAGCTTCGCGTCGCTCTGATTCCCAGTACTCGCATCATCGAGATTCATTTCGACAGTACCGATCCTCAGCTCGCCGCCAGCGCTGTGAATACTCTGGCGGCCACTTATGTCGAGCAGAACTTCAAGACCAAGTTCGAATCGACCATGCAAGCCTCCGACTGGCTTTCGAAACAGCTTGTGGACTTGCAGATGAAGGTGGAAACGTCTCAGGAGAAGCTAGTTCGCTACCAGAAGGATCACGAGATTCTCGGGACGGACGAAAAGCAGAACATCACCACCGAAAAGCTCGACGAACTCAGCAAAGAGATGACGCAGGCCGAATTTGACCGCATGCAAAAAGAAGCGGCCTATCGCCAGACCCAGTCCGATGATCCGGTGGCGATTGCGGCCGCCATCACCTCCGATTCTGCGGGAGGCGGAAGCGGCGCAGGCTCGCTTCTGGATAGGTTGCGCGAACAACAGGCCGCTCTCAGAATCCAGGTGGCCGAGCTCAGCACTCAGTTCGGGCCCTCCTACCCAAAGGTCGCACAGCTCAACAGCCAATTGAAAGAGATTGACCGCCAGCTGCAATCGGAAACGAACAAGGCCGTCGATCACCTCAAGGGACGATACGTGGCCGCATTGCAACGTGAAACGATGTTGCGCGAGGCCTTTGAGAAGCAGAAACAAGAGGCGAACAAACTCAACGAGAGCGCGATCGAGTACAGCATCCTGAAGCGCGACCTGGACAGCAATCGCACCCTCTACGAGGGATTGCTGGAAAAACTGAAGGAAGCCGGCGTCACTGCGGGATTGCGCTCCAATAACTTTCGCA
>JAIQFA010000190.1 GCA_020073525.1 Terriglobia bacterium | reverse complement strand
AGCGTGAACTGGATGTAGTTGCGGCCGTTGATCGGCAGATTGTCGATGCGGCGTTCGCCGATGGTGTCGGTGGTTGAACTGCGCGACGTTTCAACGATCTCGGCCTGAGAGCTAACTTCGACGATCTCCTTGCCGGCAGCGATGGTGACGGTGACGGGCAACTCGGCCATCTGGCCGACGGTGATCGTGACGCCGGTGGCTTCGGCTTTGGCGAAGCCCGGTGCATCCACCGTGACGGAATAGGTCCCGGGCGCCAATTGGCGCACACTGTAGCCGCCCTGGCCGTCGCTGCTGCCAGCGCGCTCCAGACCCTTGGCGAGATTACGCGCCGTGACCGTGGCGTTGGTCACCGCACTGCCCTTGGGATCTTTCACACTCACGTGGAGGTCGCCGGTGGCGGCGCCCTGAGCCAAGGCAAATTGCTGGACAAGCAAGAAGATGACCGCGAAAGAGAACAGACGCAAGGACGCTTTCATAGGGCTCCTGGGAACTTCCGCGTCGTGGCGGAAGGCGGGAATCGAGGTGCGCGGTTTATCGCAAGCCACTTGAACTTCGAGCACGTTGTTAGGACGGGATACCGCTGATATGTACATCAGAGGAGGGTGTTTAGGCAAGCAATAAGGTGGATTACATGGGGATTACAGGGGCGAAGTCGACGCGCAGAGACTGTCTTTGTTGTCGTTGCTGTCGTCGGAGCGTTGTATTTGCGGGCGCCTTTTCTTTAGATTCTCATAGGTTTGCGGAAAAATCTCGCTATAGTGAGTTCCTCACACGAAAGTTTCGCGTCTTCTAATTATGGTTGCTGAAAAATTCAACACACATTCTATGACAGGCGAACTTCTGCGGGTAATGGTGTGTCCGCCGGAGAATGCCGGGTGGAATGATTCGCAGAAAGCGGCGGCGTGGCGAGAGCTTGGATTTCAGCATGCTCCCGATTTTGCGGTGGCGCGATCGCAGCACGAGTTCTTGTGCCGGCTGCTCAGCGAGGGCGGAGCTGAGGTCGTGAGTTTGCCGGCGGCGGAATCCCTCACGCTCGATGCTGTGTATACGCACGATGCGTCGCTGGCGACCGACTATGGGCTGGTGCTGATGAATCCGGGAAAGAAGAACCGCGTGGCGGAAGCGCAAGTGCACGCCGCGTTTTGCCGAGGACTGGGCATTCCCGTGTTTGGCAAGATTGGGCCGCCGGGGACTTCCGAGTCCGGCGACATCGTCTGGCTCGATTCGCGAACCTTGCTCATCGGGGATGGTTATCGCACGAACAAAGCGGGGATTGCGCAGATGCGGGCTATGCTCGCTCCGAAGGGTGTCGAGGCACTGGCGGCGCCACTGCCTTACGGGCCGGGACCTTCGGCCTGTCTGCACCTGATGTCGCTGATGAGCGTGCTGAATGAAGAGACTATTCTCGTCGATCTGCCTTGGCTGTCGGTGGAGACGGTGGAACTTTTCAAGACCCGCGGCTTCCGCCTGATCGAGATTGACTACAGCGAACGCGATACGCTGGCGTGCAATGTGCTCTCGCTGGGCCGGAAGCGCCTGATTGCGATTGACAAGAACATCATGACGAATCAGCGCATGCGCGAAGCCGGCTTTGACGTGCGCACGTTTCCGGGGTCGGAGATCTGCATCAACGGGGCAGGTGGACCGACGTGCCTCACACGGCCGCTATTGCGGAAATAAACGTAGGGACAGCCGAGGGCGGCTGTCCCTACGTGATTCGCGGGCTCCGACCGGCTCCCTTCCGCCGGCCTTGATAGAATCATAGGGAATGCTTTTGCCTTTCGTCCGCGAAATCTTCGCGGAGGTGGAACTGTTACCTGGCTTCACGCGCGCCGCCTCTCATCTGCGGGAGAGCGCGGGACGGATGAGTGTCACTGGACTGTCAGCGGCGGCCAAAGCTCTCATCATTGTTTTGTTGCGCCGCACGGTCGAGCGTCCGTTTGTGCTGGTGGTCGCTGACAACCGTGCTGCCGAAGAGTTGCTACCGGTGCTGCGTGCGTTCTGCGAACTGACCGGAGCCGCGGACCCCGATTCAGTTGTGAGCCTTCCGGCGCGCGATGTGCTTCCCTTCCAAAATTTGTCGCCGCATCCCGAGATTCAGGAGGAACGTGCCACTGCATTGTGGAAGATTGCGACGGGCCGGGCCGCGATCGTTGTCGCGCCCGTGACGGCAACCACGATTCTTCTTCGCTCTCCCGAGTACTACGCCGACCTGGCGCGGGTTCTGCGCCGTGGGGAGACTTTCGACCTGGAGCGACTGCTCCAGCACCTGAACACCGTCGGCTATAGCGCTACCGATGTGGTGGAAATGCCGGGGCAGTATGCGGCGCGCGGCGGCATTCTGGACGTGTACTCACCGGAAGCGGATCGTCCGGTGCGCGTCGAGTTTTTCGGCGATGAAATCGAGTCGATGCGCAAGTTCGATCCGGCGAGTCAGCGCTCATCCAACCCGGTCGATGAGGCGCTGCTCCTGCCACTGACGGAAACGCCGGTCACTGAAGAACTTCTCGGGTCCATCAACGCGCGGCTTTCCGGGAAACGCATCACGGGGTCACCCGAAATTGTTGAGCAAGCCATGCGCGATTCCGGCGCGGGAGTTTTTCCGGGTTGGGAGTTCTACGCTCCGGTAGCAGGGGCTGATCGCAGCATTTTCGGACTACTTCCGGAGGCGCGGGTGATTCTCGACGAGCCCGAAACGCTGGCGCAGGAACTCGACAGAATGTGGGCCCGCATTGAGGAGGCGCACGAGCGCAGCGGCGTGGGAAACCTGGTGCGTCCCGCCGACCTTTATCTCACGCCGGAAATCTGGCGGGAAAAAACCGCGGCCCTCCCCGGAGCCGATTTCGAATACCTTGCGCTGGCGCGCGAGGGGAGAACGGAAGCTGCTTTTCTTTCGCAGCCTGCCACGCGCTTCCACGGCGCCGTGCCAGCCATGATCGAAGAGGTTCAGAAGATGGTCGGCGGCGGCACGCAGGTGGTTCTTGCCGTCCCCAACACGGGCGAAGTCGAGCGCCTCGCCGACATGTTCACCGAGTACAACGCTGCGTATCGCCTGGGAAGCCGCACCCGGAGCGGCGAAAGCTATGCCGACGAAACTTCTTATTTTGCCGGCGACGTTCTTACCACCACGCTGCTGAAAGCTTATTTGCCGGATGGCTTTGTCTTGCCCGACGCGCACCTTGCCATTTTTGGTGCTCGCGATCTCTTTGACGAGTCGGATCTGGTCGCCGCACGGCCGCAACGGCAGAAATCGAAAGTTTCGGCGTTTCTTTCCGACTTCCGCGATTTGCAGGTTGGCGACTATGTTGTCCACGTTGAGCATGGTATCGGGCAGTATCAGGGCCTGAAGGAAATTAACCAGGGCGACGGCGCTTCGGAATTCATGGTGCTGGAGTATGCGGAAGCGGCCCGGCTGTATGTTCCGCTGACCCGGCTCGACCTAGTGCAGAAATATCGTTCGGCAGAGGGCGCAAAGCCCGTCCTGAATCACCTTGGCACCCAGGCATGGGGGAAGACCAAGGCGCGCGTGCGCAAGGCGATGAAGGACATGACCGATGAGTTGGTCAAGCTCTATGCGCAACGGCAGGCGGCGCGGGGCCACGTGTTTCCTCCGGACACGGAGTGGATGAAGGAGTTCGAAGATTCCTTCGAATACAACGAGACTGAGGACCAGGCGCAGGCTATCGTCGACGTGAAGCGCGACATGGAGTCGCAACTTCCGATGGATCGCCTGCTCTGTGGCGACGTCGGCTACGGTAAAACGGAAGTTGCGATGCGTGCTGCCTTCAAGGCGCTGAGCGATAACAAGCAAGTAGCCGTGCTCGCGCCGACCACGGTTCTCGCGTTCCAGCACTTCGAAACCTTCAAGCAGCGATTTGCGCCGTTCCCTCTCACGGTTGAAATGATCAGCCGCTTCCGAACGCCGAAGCACGTCAAAGAAGTTTTGCAGAGAGTGGAAGCGGGCAAAGTGGACATCCTGATCGGGACCCACCGGCTGCTTTCGAAGGATGTGAAGTTTGCAGACTTGGGCCTACTGGTGGTGGACGAGGAGCAGCGTTTCGGCGTCCGCCACAAGGAACGCATTAAGCAGATGCGCACGGAGGTGGATGTGCTCACCATGTCGGCGACGCCGATCCCGCGGAAGCTGCATATGTCGCTGGTCTGGCTGCGCGACATGAGCGTGATCGA
>JAIQFA010000080.1 GCA_020073525.1 Terriglobia bacterium | reverse complement strand
GCGAAGGCTGGCAGAGAAGGCCTCATGAGGCGAGTCCAAATTATCGGGGCTGGTCTAGCGGGATCGGAAGCGGCGTGGCAGTGTGCGCGGCGTGGCGTTGCTGTCGAACTGTTCGAAATGCGGCCGGTGCACACGACTCCGGCCCACCAAACGGGCGATTTTGCGGAACTAGTCTGCTCGAATTCTCTGAAGTCCGAGAGCGAGAACACCGCACCCTGGCTGCTGAAAGAAGAGATGCGGCGAGCGAACTCCCGCCTGATCGAGATCGCACGAGAAACTGCGGTGCCCGCCGGACACGCTCTTGCGGTGGATCGGGCCGAGTTTTCGCGCAAGGTGACGGAGGCGATTTCGCGCGAACCGTTGATCACGATTCGTCGCGAAGAGGTTACTGCAGTCGAAGATGGGCAGATCACGATTATTGCTACTGGTCCGCTCACATCGGACAGGTTGTCACAAGAGATTATGCGCCTGAGTTCTTCACCCGACTCACCGGGAGAAGCCGGTTCCGATCCCTCGCGGGGCAAAGCCCCGCCACCACACAGGCTTTACTTCTACGATTCGATCAGCCCTATTGTTGAAGCCGATTCTATCGATATGGACAAGGTGTACCTGGCGGCACGCTACGACAAAGGGTCAGCCGACTACATCAATTGTCCGATGTCGAAAGAGAAGTACGACCAGTTTTACGATGCGTTGCTCGCGGCGCAATCGGTGGAGCAAAAAGACTGGGAAAATCTGAATTACTTCGAAAGTTGTCTGCCGATCGAAGAGATCGCCCGGCGCGGACGCGACACGCTGCGCTTTGGGCCCATGAAGCCGGTCGGACTCAAGGACCCTCGCACCGGGAGGATCCCGTACGCGGCCGTCCAATTGCGGCAGGAAAATCTGCGTGCCGATTCCTACAATCTTGTCGGATTCCAGAACCACTTGAAGTTTGGCGAGCAGGCGCGCGTGTTGCGTTTGATTCCTGGCCTCGAAAGCGCGCGCTTTCTGCGCTACGGGCAGATTCACCGCAACACCTATATCAACTCACCGGCGCTGTTGAACTCGACTCTGCAAATGAAGGCGCACCCCCATGTGCTGTTTGCGGGCCAAATCTGCGGCGTTGAAGGCTACGTCGAATCGATGGCGACGGGGTTGATGGCGGGAATGAACGCGGCAGCCCTGGCAACGGGCAGCGAACCGGCGCCTCCACCGCGAGCTACGGCGTTTGGCTCGCTGGTCCACTATATTACGCAGGCGGAGAGCAAGAATTTTCAGCCGGCTAATATCACGTTTGATCTGCTACCCACCCTTGACCGAAAAGTTCGCGACCGCAAGGAGCGTCATCGACTGCAGTGCGAGCTTGCGCTGCGGGAGTTCGACGACTGGCTCGTGCGTACTCTTCAGCCTGCCGCATCCGAGGCCCGCAGCGGCTAAAGCCGCACTCACCACGATGCGGTCACCGCAGCGCTGAAGCGCTGCGCCACCCAATACCGAGCCTGAGACGCGGGCAAGCCGCGTCTCTACAGTGAATCCGTCTCCGGCCTGTGACTCCCATATCTAACTGGAACCAAATCCCTCCAGTCCACGTACATCAAAGCAGGAGGCTCGACTGCGCTTTCATTTCGCGAGGCACCGCGTCGAATGCTCAGATGTCATTTCGCGATCTCATCCAGGACGTGTTTCGAACTCTTTGGGCGCACCGTGTCCGCACGCTGCTCACCATGTTCGGAATTGCATGGGGAGTGGTGTCGATCGTCCTGATGGTGGCTGCCGGCGAGGGTCTTCGCGTCGGACAGGCCAAGCAAGCCGAGACGCTGGGTCGCGACCTGATGATTGTCTTTCACGGACGTACGAGTCTCCAGGCGGGCGGAACGCGCGCCGGCCGCCTGGTGCATTGGGTGGACTCCGATCTGCCTCATCTTCAGGAAGAGGCCCACGATTGCCAGTACGCGATCCCGGAACTCGAGCAGAACACCGTACGTTCGCATACTGCCTACAACGCGGCTGCGTTCACGGTGACCGGTTCGACTCCGGAGTTTGCCGAGATCCGCAGCCTTGGCGTCAGCGAAGGCCGCTTCTACGATCAGGACGACATCAACGAAGGCCGGCGCGTAGCCTTCCTTGGATCGGACGCGAAGAAACAGCTATTCGCTGGCCGTCCGGCTGTCGGGCAACTCGTCTATCTCAACGACATTCCATTCACTGTGATCGGCGTGATGTCGACCAAGAAGCAGGACTCAAGTTATGACGGATGGGATGTCAACAAAATATTCATCCCATTCCCTGCCATGCGGCGCGATTTTCCTGACAAGCCTCCGGGCACGCCCGAAACTTTCGACCAGTTGCTGGTGGTACCGCGCTCTGTCGAACACCATGAAGCCTGCAAGGGAGAGATCCGGCGTGTACTCGGAAGACTGCACGACTTCGATCCCAGCGACAAAGAAGCCTGCCCGATCTGGGACACCATCCAGGAAGCGAAAGCGTTCCGCACCATGACCGATGGCATGAAGTATTTTCTCGGCGCGGTCGGCATCGTAACTTTGTTTCTCGGTGGCCTTGGTGTCATGAACGTGATGCTGGTGGCGGTGCGCGAACGCACACGGGAGATCGGAGTCCGCAAAGCTATTGGCGCTCCCGCGAACAGCATCTTGCGGCAGTTCTTCCTCGAAGCGCTGATTGTTGCGATGATCAGCGGCGGCGCGGGTCTGCTGATCGCGTTCGGACTGTGCGCATTGGTCAATCTGCTGCCCATGCCAGACTTCTTCGCCGGCCTGTTACCGACATGGCAGACGGGAACCGTTGCTCTGGGCGTTCTCGGAACCATCGCCATCTTGTCGGCCCTATATCCGGCTCGCCGTGCGGCCGCCATCGATCCTATCGAAGCCTTGCGACACGAGGCAGGTGGCTAGCATGGTCTACCAAGTCTTGAACGAAGCGTGGACGGCGTTGCGGCGCAACCGCACTCGTAGCGCGCTCACCATGCTCGGCATCGTGTGGGGAATCGCCACGGTCACACTGCTGATCGCCTACGGCGGCAGCTTCCGCGAAATTCTGGTCAGCGGATTCAATGCCTTCGGCAAAGGCGCGGTCATCTGTTGGCCGCAGCAGACTAGTGAACAACCCGGCGGTCAACGCGCCGGGAAGAAGGTCGTCCTCGAACAGGCTGACATTGACATGATCAAGGAGACCGCCAACTATGTGCGTCACGCATGTCTCGAGACGGTACGCCGTCCCGGCATCGCCTACGGAGATCGCATGGTCGGCACGGCCCCGGTGCGCGGTGTCTGCCCCGAATACGGCGACATGCGCAATGAGCAGCCGTCGGAAGGCCGCTGGATCAACTCTCTTGATCAACTTGAACGGAGGCGCGTCGTGTTCCTGGGCGCCCGCGTGCGAGAACAGTTGTTCGGCGGGCGGCCCGCGGTGGGCGAAACGGTCCTCATCGGCGGTGTGCGCTTTACCGTGATCGGCACCATGGACCGAAAGATCCAACTGAGCAACTACTTTTCCAGTGATGACGAGTCGACATGGATTCCTTACTCCGCGGCCAACGATCTCTGGAACGCGAAGTACGGAAGCGTGCTGGTATTCGAACCGATCGCGCCGCAATTCGAGCAGCGCGCGGAGGCTCAGGTTCTGGCGGCGATCGCTACCCGCCAGCAGTTCTCGCCCACCGACAAAAAAGCGATTCAGATGTTCGGTCGCGAGGAGTTCCGGCCGGTCATCAATGGCATCACCATCGGCCTGCAAGTACTGCTAATCTTCATCGGCATCCTGACACTGGGGATCGGCGGCGTCGGCGTGATGAACATCATGCTGGTCTCGGTGGATGAGCGCATCAAGGAGATTGGACTGCGGCGCGCACTGGGCGCCCGAAAATGGCATATCAAGGCGCAATTCCTGGCCGAGACGCTGTTCATCATGCTGCTTGGCGGCGCCATCGGGATTGTGGTGTCTTACATCGTTGCCGTCGGCGTCGGCACGCTTCCGCTGATGGGGCCGCTGTTCGAGGACGATTCCGGAAAAGCCGACATCCACCTCAAAATCTCGATGTTTACCGTCATGATTTCAACTCTGGTGTTGCTGATCGTTGGCGTGCTGAGCGCCGTGATTCCAGCATCGCGCGCGGCCAACCTGGATCCGGTTGAGGCGTTACGCTACGAATGATGGACGGTGGAGGAACGGGCGTCTCGCGCGTCCACCGCTGCGCCGTTGACGCCGTAACTCTCCACGCGATACCTTGGCGGCATTAGTGCGAGGTAATCCATTGCCGGTCTCCGCCGTTGATTGTGTACAGCCCGCCCTGCAGCATACGCGGGAACAACTCTTCACTCGCTTCCGTTGGGGACAGTGGTCGCGGCTGGCGCTAGTCGGAATACTGGCGGCGGAGCTGCATGTTGGCGGATGCGGTTTCGGAAACTTCGGCGGCGGTTGGCCGCGCGGCTTGCACAGAAATCAGAACGGATTTCTGCCGTCGTCGGCAATGCCGCATGGTTTTCCTCCCTTCAATCCTGCGCACCTTTCCGAGCACCTCGCGCAGTTTGCCGGATTGATCTTGGTGGGAGTCTTCGCCTTTATCGTGCTGCTGTTCGTCTTCATGTACATCAACAGCGTGTTCCGCTTCATCTTGTTCGATTCGGTTCTGAGGAAGGAATGTTCGATCAGCGAGGGCTGGAGAAAATGGCGCCGCGCCGGCAGTCGCTACTTCCTGTGGCAGATTGTGTTTCTGATTTCGACGTGGCTGTTGTTAGCAGTTCTGGTTGGCTTGCCGCTGGGCCTGGCTTTCGCTGCGGGTTGGATGACGGATCTGCGCGAGCACATCGGTCGGCTCATTATGGGAGTGATTTTGCTCGTGGGTCTGTTCATGGTGTTCGCGCTGGCCGTTGCAGTCGTGCAGGCCCTGGCGAAGGACTTCCTGGTGCCGATCATGGCTCTCGAGGATCTGGACTTCGCCGATGGCTGGCATCGCTTACTGGCAATGATGCGTCCGGAGAAGGGACGCTACGTCGTCTACCTGTTGTTGAAGCTTGTGCTTTCGATCGCGGCCGGCATTCTCTTCAGTATCGTCGCGATCATTCCCGTACTGCTTGTCGTGATCCCCGCTGTGGTTTCGGTGGTGGTGGGCGGGGCTGCGGGAATGGGATGGAGCGTGACCACCATCAGCCTGGCGATCATCTTCGGAACGTTGCTTCTATTCCTCCTGATTTACCTGGTCGCCCTGGTGTGCGTGCCGGCGACTGTCTTCTTTCCGGCGTATGCGATGCATTTTCTGGCCGCTCGATATCCGAATCTCGACGCCCGGTTGAATCCAGCACCCGCGCCTCCCGCTCCGGAATTGCCGCCAGTTCCGTCACCTCCGCCGCCATTTGAAGCGCCGCCAATGCCTCCGTCGGCCGGGCCCGTCGGCTAATCACATCTACCTTGTCATCCGAGCGAAGCGAAGGACCTGCATTTTCCCGCCGCGAAAAACGGGTCCTTCGCTTCGCTCAGGATGACAACTCTGGGAATGAACTCCTATTGCGCGACGCTTGGTTTATGCCCCCAACTGAAACGGCGTCCGATGATGCACTTGATGATCAGATGATCGGAGGAGTTGGAAACATCCACCCCC
This sequence comes from Terriglobia bacterium, assembly GCA_020073525.1. Taxonomy (GTDB): domain Bacteria; phylum Acidobacteriota; class Terriglobia; order Terriglobales; family Acidobacteriaceae; genus Acidiflorens. Next base: position 18,311 of record JAIQFA010000080.1, on the reverse strand, counting down.
ACGCCGAAATTAAACTCCCAGTTCGGCGACAGGTTCAGGTCGATGGTGGGAAAGATTTGCTGCGACTGCTCGGAGATGGGATCGAAGTTTGAGACGGGCCCGAGGGCGCCGTAGTATTCGAAGCCACCGGTGATCTTCTTGGTGAAATCGTAACTGACTTTCACATTTGGAGAGAATCCCCAACCTTTGCCTGTATTGAGGCCATGCAGCGCCCGGTCAAACGCCGGATTGAACGAGAAGTACCAAGGCCCGATTTTCTTGTCGATGATGGGACGAAGCTCATAGTTCCAACTATCCTCGGCAAACCTGCGCCGCTGGTATCCGATTTCCTGCGAGAGGCTCAGGCCCACTGGCAAGTGCCACGACTCGGGCGCGGTGAGCCGCGGGCGAATGTGATCGCCGACCCAATTCCAGCCGCCGTCGTCCTGGCCGTCACCGGGCTGAATGCTCGAAAAAACATAGAAGCCGGTTTCGAACCAGTCCGTCCAGCCGTGCGTGATCTCAAGGGTCTCGTGCATGGCGTGATTCGTCGGCGCCACGCCGTTGATGATTTGCTTCGAGCCATCGATGGTGAAGTTGGAATGGATTTCCACCATGGTGACGTTCTTCGGGGTCGCTTCCGAGCCATAGACCTGGATTTCGTAGTTGTCCTGGGCGGAAGCCGGGAGAGCGAGCAGAAACAGACTGAGCGCGAGAAAGAGGGTACCGAGTACTGTGCGTGAAAAAACCTTCACCATCACCCCTGATCGATCCAGATGGAATATGCAGCCGATTGCATGAATATTCGATTCTAGCGGGTTCCGCCGGGAAGCAGAAAATTCGAGGAAATAGCGTGAATGCGGCGCCGTGGAACTCTCTGCACCATCCGGGTGTCCAATGAATCAAGACACGCGCGTGCCTGAGAGAGGAAGTCGGAATGGGGTTCTCAGGCGGTGGTTCGTTTTCAACAGGTCCAAAGATGAACGTCACTCCTCTGATTGACGTTCTGCTGGTGCTCATCATTGTTTTCATGGTGGTGGTGATCGAGCAGCGGCCAACCGGTTTACAGACAGAAATCCCGCAGCCCAATCCAAAAGCTTCCTCGATTCCGCCACCGCAGCGGACGATTGTGATCCAGATCCATCATGCGAAGGTAGGAGCCGAGCATGTGCAGGTGATGGTGAACGAAGAAGCGGTGGAATGGGATCGCCTGCGCGAACGGCTGCGGGATATTTTCGCCATTCGCGTGGAGCGCATCGCCTACGTCGAAGCCGACAACGACATTGATTTCCAGGACGTGGCGGACGTAATCGCAATTGCCCGGATCGCCGGCGTCGACCGCGTGGGCCTGCTCACTGAGGATGGGAAGCATTTGCCGATGGCGGGGTAAGATCGCATATCGCCTTATAATGAAAACGACCTACGCCGATTCCGCGGGTGCTTAGTCTTATGCCCTACGTCTTGGAGGCGCACGCGGGTCGGCCTAGATGATGGCTAGCTGTCTGCCGGCCGTCCAATATGCCGAAGCCAGTCACGACCATCGCCGGGCTATCCGAACTAGTCGAGTCGCAGTTCAAAGACAACAAAAAGACTACCGTCCTCTACCGCGGTCATGGTGCGGCGTCTTTTAAACTGCAGCCCAAGGTGGGACGTCTCCGCCCCTCACTAAACTCAGCCGGGAAGACTGTCAATGAAGCTCTGATGCTTGAACTCTTTCGCCGCCAGTCAACAGATCGTGTTGAGGTTTGTGCGGCGGACGACTGGGAACTTCTGGCAATTGCCCAACATCACGGCCTTGCCACGCGATTGCTCGATTGGACGCGCAACCCACTTGTCGCGCTCTATTTTTGCGTAGGTAAGGAGTGCGAAACCCGCGATTCTTCCGGGCGCCCGCTGCGTGAAGATGCTGAGATCGTTGCTTGGCGTTGTCGGAAGAAGGATCTGAGCAAGCCGCTTCCAATTTGTGGCCCCCTCAAAATAAAGAAGACAGTCAGATATATTCCGAGAATCGTGACTCCTCGTCTCCGGGCACAGAGCGGCGTTTTCACGGCGCACCCAGCTCCGACGATGGAGTTCAAGCCTGCTGGAGAAATTATTCGGATTCGAATACCTTATGCACGTCGGAAGGATTTGAAGGACTCGTTGTTTCGGTACGGGATTCACGAAGGCACCATGTTCCCAGACCTTGACGGGTTGGCCCGTCACATCGAGTGGTGCCAGACAAAGTGTCACTAAGCCATGAGGGGGCGACAACCCGTGGGAAAGGCCCAAAACACCATCCGGATGTTGGGTTCCTTCGCACTCGTTCTTTTAGCAGTAAGTGCGGCTGGCTCGATCGTGCGCGGCGAGTGGAGCCCTTGGATATGGGAGGAGCTCGAGAGCAGACATGTTGCACCTTCATTCGCCGATCAACTCGTCACAGTATTGTGGTATGTGGCTTTCTATTCTGTGGGTTTCCTCATTCCATACTGGTTAACAACATTTGTTCTTTTCATGGCGCGGCACCATGCCGCGGGTTTGAACGAAGTGCCACCGATGCCAATTAATCACCGCTCCGGGCGGCTCTTTCTTAGTCTGTCCACGCTCGTGTTGTTCTTGCTCCTGATGGACTCCATCGTTGCGTTTGTGCGTGCCTTGCCGACCGAAGAGTGGAACGGGTGGTTACTGATCAGCGGCCTCGCGACAGCGGCTCTCTTCGCGTACCTGGCTTATTTGGCATTCAGACGAACCGGAAATCATCAGTCGACTTAAGGTGCACCGCCGCGATTACATCATCAACTGAGTTCTACCCTCGCGCCCGGTTTTTAATCCAAATCGGCGACCCAATAAACCCAAACGCCTCCCGAATCTGGTTTTCAAGAAATCGCTGATAAGAAAAGTGCAGCTTCACGGCGCGGTCGGTGAATAGCACAAATGTCGGCGGCGCCACTCCGGCCTGCGTCATGTAGAGAATTCGCACGCGCTTGCTCATGGGAACCGAGGCGCGTTCAAAGTCAACCGTCCGCAGGAAACGGTTCATTTCGCCGGTGGTGATGCGCTTGCGGCGCTCGGCGGCGACTTTTTCGATCAGCGGCAGAATTTTTTCCGTCCCTTTGCCGGTGTGCGCGGATAGAAAAACCACCGGAGCATAGGCCAGGAATTTGAGTCCGTAGCGCAGGCGCTCTTCGTACAGCGCACGGTCTTGCGGGCGCTTGGCGTCCTGGATGCGCGCCGTCTTTGACTGGCTGATGGCGCGCTTTTCGCCGCTGGCCACCAGGTCCCATTTGTTGACGAGGATAATCACCGACCGTCCGCTCTCGTGGGCATAGCCGGCGATGTTGGCGTCGAGACCGCTGGCGCCTTCGGTGGCGTCGACCATGAAGAGCACGATGTCGGCGTCTTCGATATTCTTGCGCGCCATGACCACCGACAGCTTCTCGGCCATGAGGTGCGTCTTGCCTTTGCGGCGGATGCCGGCCGTATCGATGAAGCGGATCTTACGGCCTTTATACTGGATGACTTCGTCGATGGAATCGCGCGTGGTGCCGGCAATGGGCGAGACGATGGCGCGGTCGGTTCCCGTGAGCTGATTCAGCAGTGTGGATTTGCCAACATTCGGATGCCCGATGATGGCCACCTTAATTTCGTGCGGCTCTTCGGGAGTTGGCTCCTCGCTGCCTTCCTCCGTGCCCCCTGTGCCCTCCGTGGTTAAGGTTTTGACGTTGGGAATCACCCGAAGGATGGCGTCCAGCAGATCGTCGATCCCGCGCCCGTGCTCAGCCGAAATTGGAAACACATTCCGCATCCCAAGCGAATGAAATTCGCCAAGCAACGAATCCTGCTTGTCGCTATCCATCTTGTTGACGGCGAGAAAGAGGGGTTTGCCGGTACGGGCAAGCAGACGAGCCAGTTCGCGGTCGGGGCCTGCGATCTCGGTGCGAGCATCGACGACCATGACGATGGCCGCCGCTTCTTCGAACGCAACCTTGGCCTGGCGGAAGATTTCCGACGGGATGAAGTCCTTGTCATCGGGAATGATTCCGCCCGTATCCACCACGCGAAACTCGTGCCCGAGCCATTCGACTTCGCCATAGAGGCGGTCGCGCGTGATGCCGGGCTCGTCTCCGACAATGGCGCGCCGCGATCCGGTCAGATGGTTGAACAGCGTTGATTTGCCGACGTTGGGACGTCCGACGATGGCGACGAGTGGTAGAGGCTTCTTTTTGCTCAAAGTTTCTTGCTCAAAGGACGGATCTCAGTTCGAATTTCGCTTCGAAGATGAGTTGCGACGCGCATCCCGTTATTATAGAGACTTCGTGGCGTCCTCATCCCATCCCGTGTCCCCTTCAGAAACTCGGGCCGCGGGATTCTCGCTCTACCAGTTCTTCTCGCCCGGCGGCCTGCTTTCGAAGACGCATCCTGCCTACGAGTTCCGCCGCGGGCAGTTGCAGATGGCCCAGGCGGTGGAGGAGTCGCTCGAAGAAAAGCGGCACCTGATCGTCGAGGCCGGTACCGGCACCGGGAAAACGCTGGCTTATCTGCTGCCCGTGATCCGCTCGGGCAAGCGCGTCATCATTTCGACGGGCACGAAGAACCTCCAGGAGCAGCTCTTCTTTAAAGATGTCCCGGCGCTGGAGCGGGCGCTTTTCCCGGATGGCGATCGAAAGCTGAGTGTCTGCTACATGAAGGGGCGCAACAACTATCTCTGCCGCAAGAAGCTGATTGATCTCACCGACCAGCCCGTCCTCAGCGGACTGGAAGAGATCGAGCACTACCGCGCCATTGCGGCATGGGAGAACACGACACAGACCGGAGATCGCGCGGAACTCGCCGAACTGCCCGAGGCCAGTGCCCTTTGGCACAAGCTCGACGCGCGAGCCGATACCTGTCTCGGCCAGAAGTGCAAGGAATACGACCGCTGCTTCATCACCGAGATGCGGCGGCGCGCGGCGGAGAGCGACATCATCATCGTCAACCATCACCTGTTCTTCGCCGACCTCTCCATCAAACTCGAAGCCGAGGGCGCACCCGATGCCGGTGTCCTTCCCGAATGCGGTGCCGTGATCTTCGACGAGGCGCACGAGCTGGAAGATATTGCCGGCAACTACTTTGGGATTTCGGTCAGCAACTTGCGAATGGACGAACTGACGCGAGATGTCGAACACCTCTTGCAGCGCGAGAAGCTGTACACGCCGCAGATTTCAGGAGCAATTCAGTCGGTGCGGGAACGATCGCAGCTGTTCTTTTCGCTGCTGCCCGCGCATGAAGGACGGTTTGCCTTCGATTCTCGGCGCGAGTTCCTCGAGGAAAACGGCGAGGAATTCCTCGCGCTCAATCAATCGTTGTACCGGTTGGCCGCGGAACTGGAGCAACTGCCACAGAAGCCGGAAGAAGTGTTCACGCTTACGCGCCGGGCGCAGCAATTGCAGGTGCAACTCGGCTTCGTGATGGAGAACGAAGATCCCAACACGGTCTTCTGGATCGAGCGCAGAGGATTCCGTGGAGCGCCGGGCGCCCCCGCCCGGCAGAAATCATCCGAACGGGCGGGCGGGCGAACGAATGTGTATCTCCAGGCCACTCCGATCGAAGTCGGGCAGATTTTGCGCGAGTGCCTGTGGTCGAAGCTGGAGACTTCGGTGCTGACCTCCGCAACGCTGGCCGTCGGGGGCGCCTTCGACTACATACGCCAGCGGCTCGGACTCGATCACGCGCGCGAACTGATCGTCCCCTCGCACTTCGATTATGAAAGTCAGGCGATCTTTTATGTGCCGCCCGATCTGCCCGATCCGCGCACGCCGCAATTTGTCGGCGCTGCTGCCGATCGCATCCGGCGGTTACTGGAGATCACTCGCGGACGGGCGTTTGTGCTCTTCACCAGCTACGCGCAGATGAACGAAATCTACGACCGGCTGCTGGGCCTGTTGGAATATCCGATGCTCAAGCAGGGCGACGCTCCGAAATCGGCGCTGCTCGAGGAGTTCCGGCTCACACCCAATGCTGTGTTGTTCGGAACATCTTCATTCTGGCAGGGCGTGGACGTGCAAGGGGAGCAGTTGAGCTGCGTGATTATCGATCGCCTGCCCTTTGCCGTGCCGAGCGATCCGGTGGTGGCGGCCCGGGTCAAGGCCATCGACGCTGGCGGCGGCAATGCCTTCTTCGAATACCAGGTGCCAAGCGCGGTCATTACGCTCAAGCAGGGGTTTGGGAGACTCATTCGGTCGTTGCACGATCGCGGGTTGCTGTGTCTGCTCGACAACCGGATATTGAAGAAGCAGTACGGACGCGTGTTTGTGGAGAGTCTGCCTCGATACAGCCGAACTACGGATGTGCGAAAAGTAGAGGAGTTCTTCGGGGCGGATGTCGGAGAATAAGGCTGTGTGGTGGCGGGGCTATGCCCCGCCAAACGGGGCGGAGCCCCGTCACCACACGAGCAAAACTATTCTGCTGCGGCTTCCTTGTCGACAACCACCTTCAGATGCGTGGTCACATCCTTGTGTAGTTTGATCGGGACAATGAACTCGCCAACGGTCTTGAGCGGTTCGTGCAACTGAATCTTCCGGCGATCGATGTGGAAGCTTTTCTTCTCGAGTGCTTCGGCAATATCACCAGCGGTGACTGATCCAAACAGCTGATCGGTTTCGCTCGACTTGCGCAGGAACTTCACTTCCAGCCCGTCGAACTGCTTGGCCAGCGCTTCGGCTTCCGTCTTTTCCTTGGCGGAGCGGCGCACGGCAGCGGCCTTCATCTGCTCAATCACGGTCTTGTTGGCGGTGTTGGCTTCAATCGCCAGTTTCTTGGGCAGGAGAAAATTCCGCCCGTATCCCTCGGCGACCTTCACCACCTCGCCGCGGTTGCCCAGCTTGGGCACGTCTTCTTTCAGGATGACTTCCATGGATGACTCCGTTTCGTTAGAGCTTAGTCGTTTGTCGCTGGTCGTTGGTCGTTGGTCGTTAGTGAACTCTCGAATTGTCAACGAGCCTTGCCGACCCCGTGGGCCAGCGAACGACTAACGACTAGCGACCAACGACGATCTTGAATTTACTGCGCGCGGCCGGCGAACGGCAGCAGGGCTATGTTGCGCGCCTGTTTGATGGCTCGCGATAGACGGCGCTGGTGCGGCGTGCACACGCCGGTCAGGCGGCGCGGAGTGATCTTGCCGCTTTCCGCCACGAACTGCGCCAGCAAACGGACATCTTTGTAATTGACGGCTTCGATCTTCTCGACGCAGAACTTGCAGACCTTCTTGCGCCGAAAGAATTTACGGCCGCCTTCGCGGGGACCACCGGGGCCTCCGCCGGGACGCGGACCACGAGGTCCACTGCGGTCGGGGCGATCTCCACCACTGCGCTCCGGACGGCTTTCGCCGTGTGCGGCTGGTGCTTTCGTTTCTTCTGCCATAGTGCTCCTGCTTTCTCAGAATTCGTTTGCGGAGGGGCAAGATGCCCGCCCCCCGCCCAGCCCCTAAAGGGGCGATTGGTTCTACGGACCTTCGGTATCGCTAAAGCGATACCCTGATACGAAACTAACTAGACCGGAGCTGAGGCTGGCGCTTCCGGTGCGGTTTCCGGCGTCGCTGGCGTTACGGGAGCAGCGGCAGCGGCTGCGGCCGGCTGGGCGCTGACTTTCTTTTTCGCGTCGCGGAGTTTCTTGATCTTGTCGAGGCGCTTCAGTTCTTCGTCCGTGCGCACCGTGAGGAACTTGATCACCGGCTCGGTCACGCGCAGGCGGCGTTCGACTTCGTGCACAACGGCGCCAGTGGCTTCAATCAACATCAGTACAAAGATGCCGTCGTTGAATTTGCCCACCCGGTATGCGAGACGGCGCTTGCCCCAGACCTCGCTCTTGACTGTTCCGCCCGCCGAGGTCACGGAAGACTCCAACGTGGAAATCAGCTTATTCAGATCCTCTTCCACCATGTCGGGGCGGACAATGAACATCAATTCATAGTTACGATTCATTCGTTATCTCCAAACTCTCTCTGGCGCCTCGCGCGGCCCCTAAAGGGGCGTTCGATTGAAGCGCTGTGCGGCATCGCTAAAGCGATGCCCTGATACGATTCACTCAAGACGTGCTCTGCTGCGGTTCCTCGCCCGGTTCGTTCTTGCGATTGAACCGGTTCATGGCCGCCGCCGGCCCTTCTTTCAAAATCATCTCGACCGCCTGCGCTGCTGTGTCGAGAACTTCGTCCACAACTTTTTCCTGCGCCTTGCGGAACGGCGTCAGGACGTATTTCACGCCGTCCGCAACCTTGCGATCGGGCGCAATTCCCAGCCGAATCCGCAAAAACTCGTCCGTACCCAGGGCACCGAGGATGGATTCCATCCCGTTGTGCCCCGCCGAACTGCCCCGCTGCCGGATACGAATCGTACCCAGCGGCAAGTCGAGTTCGTCGTAAATCACGATCAGTTCCCGGCTCACATCGACCTGATGTTCCGCCACCAGTTCCCGCACCGAAAACCCACTCAGGTTCATGTAGGTTTCCGGCTTGGCCAGAACCACCGGCTCACCGGCGATCGTTGCCCGCGCGGTCAGCGCACGGCACTGGCGATTCCTGACTTCGATTCCGAGGCCGTTGGCGATCCGATCAATCGTCAGGAACCCGAGATTGTGCGGCGTGAACTGGTACTCGATTCCGGGGTTGCCTAAACCGACGATCAGTTTCACGCGAATTAGCTCTCAGCTCTCAGCTCTCGGCTCTCAGCTAAAAGCCATCGCTTCTCTATTTCTTTTCCTTCTTCTCGGCCTTCTCAGGCTTGGCCTTGGCCTTATCGCCCTCGGCCTCGGCTTCACCCTCGACTTCCTGCTTGCCCTTCTTGATGACTTCAGGTTCCGCCGGAGCCGCTGTCGCGTCCGCCGCCACCGCTTCCGGAGCCGCAACCACTTCTTCTTTCACGGTGGTGATGTGAGCGATCATTTGGTTCTCATCGGTCAGGAACTTCAGCTTCTCGCTGTGCGGGAGGTCTGCCACACGAACTTCCACACCAAACACAAGGTGGCTGATGTCCACTTCGATATTCTTCGGAATATCGGCCGGGAGACATTCAATCTCAATCTCACGCAGCAATTGCTCGAGGATGCCGCCCTCCGTTTTCACGCCCGCCGCCTCGCCCTTGAGGACAACTGGAACCGTAACTGTCAGCCTCTTGTCCATCGCGATGCGCTGCAGATCCACGTGGAGCAGCGTGCCCTTGATAGGCTCGAACTGCCAGTCCACGATCATGGCCTTCACCTTGTCGCTGTCGAGCGCGAGGTCGAAAATCGTGTTGTGGCCGCTCTCCGACTTGAGGATGCGCAAGACTTGACGCGGATCGACTGCGACCGCGGCCGCATCTTTTCCCGCGCCGTAGACCACGGCTGGAATCTTTCCGCCGACGCGCACGCGGCGCGCTGCGTTCTTTGTCCCTGGTTCGCGCTTCTGCGCTTCCAGAATGCTGATATCGGTTGCTGTCGCCATAATTCCGTTTCCGTCCTTCGTTAAGATCGTCGTTGGTCGCTAGTCGTTGGTCGTTGGCAAAACCTCTCAATGCTGGCGAGTCGCGAACGACTAACGACCAGCGACCAACGACCCTTCTAAATAAAAAGTCTGCTCACCGAAGTTTCTTCGTGAATGGACTGAATCGCCCGTCCAATCAGCCCCGCAATCGAAAGCACCTTGATCTTCGAGACTTGTTTTGCCGCTTCGCTCAGCGGGATGGTGTTCGTCACGACCACCTCGGTGATCGGAGAATTCACGAGATTTTCCACCGCCGGCCCCGAAAGTACCGGGTGCGAGCAGCAGGCGTATACGCTGCTTGCGCCATTCTGAACCAGAGCCTGCGCCACCTTCACCAGCGTTCCCGCCGTGTCGATGAGATCGTCGATGATGAGACAGGTGCGCCCATTGACGTCGCCGATCACGTGCATCACTTCCGCCACGTTCATCTCGACACGGCGTTTGTCCACGATAGCCAGGGCCGCGTCCACCTTCTTCGCGAAGAAACGCGCGCGTTCCACGCCACCGGCGTCCGGCGAAACCACGGTCAGATCCGGCAGATTGAGCTTCTTGAAGTAATCCACCAGCACCGGCGAAGCGAACAGGTGGTCCACCGGAATATTAAAAAATCCCTGCAACTGCGGCGCGTGCAAATCGACAACCAGCGCCCGATCGGCGCCCGCCGTAGTCAGCAGGTCGGCCACCAGCTTCGACGAAATCGGCACGCGCGGCTTGTCTTTCCGATCCTGGCGCGCGTAGCCGTAGTACGGAATCACGGCCGTAATGCGTCGCGCCGAAGCTCGCTTGAGCGCGTCCATCATCAAGAGCAACTCCATCAGGTGCATGTCCACCGGCTGGCAGGTGGGCTGCATCACGAACACGTCGGCGCCGCGTACGTTTTCCTGAATCTGCACGTACGCTTCGCCGTCCTTGAAGCGCGTGACCAGAGCCTGGCCGCGCGTCAAGCCGAGAAAGCTGCAAACCTCATCGCAGAGCGCCTCGTTCGCGGTTCCACAGAAAACCTTGAATCGGTCGTCGACTCGAGCACGTTGTGGCTTGCGTTCTGTCTTCTCGTCGGTCGTCGGCTTTTTTTCCGCGGTCGTCTTTTCGGCAGTCGTCGCAACTGTGGCCATAGGTTCAGTTCTCAGTTCCCGGTTCTCAGCTCTCAGGCTTGGGGCTCCAGTGTCTCTACTGAGAACTGAGAACTGGCAACTGAGAACTGGTTTACTTGGCTGGGCCGCTAGGATTCGAACCTAGACAAAGTGCTCCAAAGGCACTTGACCTACCATTAGTCGACGGCCCAAAAATCAGTGGCTGGTGGTCAGTGGTCAGCGCTGGTCTACCAACCTCTGCCGTCTCCAGTATGCCGAACCCTGAGTCTCCAGCAAACAAAAAACTTGGATAAACTCGCCGCCATCGACTAACGACTAGCGACCAACGACTGCTTCCAATACTTCTGGCGCGTCAACGTTCGGGTCGCCACCGCCTTCAGCCCCTGCTTCCGCAGGCGGCGGGCCGCTTTCGCAGCCTCGGCAGGCGACCGGAACAGCCCGTACAGGGTTGACCCTGACCCGGAGAGCGAAGCGTAACGCGAACCGGCGCGCTCCAACTCACCCTTTATGTCTCGCAATTCGGGATATTTAGGAAAGACGACTCTCTCGAAGTCGTTTTCAATCCCGGTACGGACAAGGTCGGAAAGCAAGTTCCCGGCCCGGCTCCCGCCTTTTGCGGAAGCACCGGTGTTGGGTAAACTACTCAGCCACGCCGACAGCACGCGGCCAACCTCAAGTAGTCTATCGGAGGCTAAAGGTTGCGTCAATTGCGTAGGGACAGCCGCCCCCGGCTGTCCAGCCGAGCGAAGCTCAGTAGTCTTGTCCTGCGGCATCAAAGCATCCCAATCGGCAAACGCCTTAGGAGTCGAAACGCCGATCTCCGGGGTCACCACCACCATGGATACGGATGGCAAGTCAAGCAGAGGATAGACTTCCTCGCCCCGCCCCACGCCGAGCACAGTTCCGCCCACCAGAAACAGCGGCAGATCTGACCCGACCGCAGCCGCAATGCGAAGCCGCGCATCTCCCGACAACTTTTTCTTGAGCGCCCGCTCCAGCGCGACCAGGGTTGCCACAGCATTCGAAGATGCCGCGCCCACGCCTCCCTGCACCGGGAGGCGTTTCTCGATTTCGATGCTGACTTTGCTCTTCGCGCCGAGTTCGTCCAGCACGCGCTCGGCAATGCGATAGCAGGTATTCGAAGAATCGAGGGGAACCCGCGGGTCTTTGCAGAGGACCTCGATCCTGCTGCCACGCTCGACGCTGACGCGGATCACATCATGCAACGCGATCGTCTGATACACGGTGCGCAGGTCGTGATATCCGTCCGCGCGCGCCGCGCCGATGTAGAGCCCGAGATTGATCTTCGCAAAAGAACGAACCGCGACAGTCATGGAAGGGGAATTGTAAGCGATTTGTGTGGAAGCTCGGTGCCCCAGGTTCGCGCCCGTTCTTTGGGCGCTAACCTGGGCCCCCTCAACTCCAAGCTGAAACCTACTGCGGAAGCAGGAACATTCTTTCGCCACCGCCGTGAGCCCGTAGTTCCCGGTCTATTGCGGTCCACTCCGACTCGATCTCGACCGGCCCAGTTTCGCGCAGAGCGTAATGCCGATAGCTACTCCACCTCCACTCTTCCGGCGTCCGAGCCAGTCCGCGCTTCACCGGATTCCTGTGGAGGTATCTCAGCGTTACCGTGAACTCGCGATAATCACGCACATTGCGATCGTAGTAGCGTTTCTCCCAAAAAGATCCGAAAGGAGTGTCAGACCCGCACAGAGGGTGCCCCAGGTTCGCGCCCAAAGAACGGGCGCGAACCTGGGGCACCTACTTCTTTTCCAGCGTCGCGTCCAGAGTCAGCTCTGATCCCACTGTAATTGTCATTTCTTTTGTCCAGGGCCGATAGCCCGCCTTCTCGACGCGGACGCTGTGTTTGCCAGGCGCGAGCGCGATCTTTGCCGGCGTGTAGCCCATGGAGTCGCCGTCCACGAATACTTCCGAAAGAAACGGAGTGGAACGCACAGTCACGGTGCCCGTGGACGGCGCGGATGGCACTGGTGGCGGTTGGGGAGCCGGTTCGGGCGCAACAGCCTGGTTCTCTCCGGACTTCGAAAAGCCGATCAGCGACTGCGGCGGGGCATCGAGTTCTGCCAGGCGCTTCTTCTCTTCTGCAGTAATCGGCTCCATCGGGCCAGCCGTCTTTCGTTGCGTGACATGCAAACGCAGGCTGCCGGTCGACGACCGCAAATACAGAGAATCGTTGCTGACCTCAAATTGCACGGCATAGCCCGGGCCCCACTCCGGCGGCGGTTCCGATTGCGTCGGCAAAAGATCGTAGTTGCCAATAATGATCCTATCCTGCACGTGAACCGCGATCGTGTATTGCGTCTGGTCTTCGGCAAGCGGAGTATTGACGACCCACGCTTTCGTCGAACTGGTGACGGATTTCTTGACAGACTCGATCCGCCCGTACTGCCAAGAGGACTGGGCAGTGGCGAACCTTGCACAGCAGATCAGAACACAAACAATGAGGACGCGCTTCATAATGACCCCAGTTTACGCCGCTGCGGGCACAAGGAGCGGTGGATTGGTGCCTTCTCTTGCTACACTTCCTGTTCATGGCCGTCGTCACCTACCTCGAAGCCATCCGCCAGGGAATCTGGGAGGAAATGGAACGCGACCCGACTGTCTTTTGCTTGGGTGAGGACATCGGCATCTATGGCGGCGCTTTCAAAGTTACCGACGGCTTCATCGACCGCTTCGGCCCCGAGCGCGTGATTGATACGCCGATTGCGGAGTCGGCCATCATGGGCGCTGCCTTTGGCGCCGCTCTCACCGGATTGCGTCCCGTGGCCGAGTTCCAGTTCATGGACTTCATCGGCTGCGCCTTCAACCAGATCGTCAACATGGCTGCCAAGTCGCACTACCGCTGGGGAGCGCCGGCGCCGCTGGTGCTGCGCGGTCCGAGCGGTGGGAATGTACATGGCGGCCCCTTCCACTCGCAGAACCCGGAGATGTGGTTCGTACACGCGCCGGGGCTGAAGGTCGTCTGTCCGGCGACGGCTTACGATGCCAAGGGACTCATCAAGGCGGCCATCCGCGACCACAACCCGGTGATTTTTTTCGAGCACAAATATCTCTACCGGAGAATCAAAGAGGAAATTCCAGAAGACGACTACATAGTTCCGCTAGGAGTGGCGAGAGTCGTGCGCGAGGGGGATCATCTCAGCGTGATCACCTACGCCGCCATGCTGTACACGGCGCTCGAAGCGGCGGAGATCCTGAGCAAAGAGGGAATCGAGATCGAAATCCTCGATCTGCGCACGGTCTCGCCGCTCGATCGCGCAGCGATTGCCGCTACCGTGAAGAAGACCAACAAAGTTATCGTTCTGCACGAACACGCGCGCACCGGCGGTCTGGCGGGGGAAATTTCCGCGATCATTAACGAAGAAGCGTTCGACGATCTCGACGGTCCCATTGTGCGGCTGACATCTCTGGACACACCGGTTCCGTTTTCTCCGCCGCAGGAGGAGTTCTTCCTGCCCAAAGTTTCCGACCTGGTGCGTGAGGCCCGTCGCCTGCACGCTTACTAAGTCCCCACACTCTCAGCGTTGCGCTGGATCGGCGTTATATAATCGGCCCTTGTAGCTTCTTGTCTTTCGGTAACTCAACCCACGCTGTAAATTACCCGGCATCCTTTTCTCGCAATTCGAAGGGAGTATGGGAGTGACCACCAGCCGCAAGTTCTCCAATTACCTGATCCTCTTCGCCGTCCTGCCATGCTCCCTTTCTGTCCTCGTAAAAGCTAAGGACAGAGAGAACTCGGAGGTCAAGTTCACCGCCCGCACTCAGTTAGTGCTGATTCCGACGCTGGTGACCGACAAATCCGGCGCCCACATCAGCGGACTCAAGAAGGAAGACTTCACGGTGCTGGAGAACGGCGCCGAACAGAAAATTGCCACGTTCGAGGAAATCACTAGCAACGCGCACCGGTTGTCGCGTCCCAGGAATCCGAACGAGTTCAGTAATTCCCTGGCGGGCGATGCTTCCGCCAGGCGCATTACGCTGATCGTGCTCGATCTCATTAACACGCCTTTTGTGGATCAGGCCTATGCGCGCAAAGACTTGCTCAAGTATCTAACGCAATCGGTGGATCAGCGCGAGCCGACAGCCCTTTACACACTTACCCGCACCGGCGTTCACGTGGTCCACGATTTCACCACCGATCCTCGCGTCCTGGTCGCTGCGCTGCACAAGGTGAAAGGCGACACATCTCAAATCGTCGACAGCCCGGAAGATGTGGAGGCAATGGCCGGAAGCGCCAGCCCCGACGGCAGCGCCGGTGTCGACCCCGGCGCGGTACAGACCGAAGCCCAGCAAATCCAGACCATGATGGAAGACGCCGAACTGAATTTCCAGTCGTTCCAGCAGCGCCTGGCCATCACTTATACCCTGCAGGGAATGCAACAGGTATCCCAGGCATTGGCGGGGTTCCCCGGGCGCAAGTCGCTGATCTGGGCGAGCGGCGGATTCCCGTTCAGCGTGAGCGACAACACCATGCAGCTCGCGCCCGCCGGCCGCGATTCTCTCGCCGATGTGCTGCCCATGTACGAACACACCTGGCAGTTACTGAACGATGCTCAGATCGCGCTTTATCCCGTGGACGTAAAGGGACTTCAAACTGTAACTACGCCGAGCGCCTCGGTGCGCAACCCTGGCGCAAATAACGGTCGGAACTATGCACGCAACATGACGTGGCGGCAAATCGATACGCAGTCAACCCTCCAGACCTTTGCCTCCATGACCGGAGGCCGCGCCTATTACAACTCCAACGATCTGGTAAAGGGCTTTCGCGATGCGGTAAACGATTCCGCCGAATACTACATGCTTGGCTACTATCTGGATCGGTCCAAGACCAAGGCGGGCTGGCGCAAGCTCGCGGTGAAAGTGAAGCGCGATCACACGCAGGTGCGCGCCCGCAGCGGCTTCTTTGTGACGAATGCCACCATCGATCCCGAGAACAGCCGCGACAGCGACATTTCTTCGGCTTTGCAGTCGCCATTTGACTACACGTCGCTTGCGCTGGTGGTGCGCTGGGACAAGATTGAGCCCGGCAAGGAGCCGGGCAAGAAGCATGTGAACTATGAGATGCACCTGGCGCCCGACGCCACGCTGATCAACGACGCCGACAATAACCACGTCGTGCTCGAATTCTTAGCGCTGGCGAAGACACTCGAGGGCAAACCGGTCGATCGTCCCATGGGCCAGAAAGTTGAGAATCATCTGACCTCTGAAAAGGTAGCGGCGATTCGCCAGACTGGCGTTGGCTACAGAAATGCGCTGGAGCTTGCGCCCGGGGAATACACAGTCCGTTTCGTTGTCCGTGACGACCTTAGCGGACGCATCGGTTCGGTTGCTGCGGCTTTAAAAGTAGAATAGAAATAGTTGGTGTGGCTGCAGTTCGCCCGTGAATCTCTTTGAGGGTCTGAAATGCGCAACTTTATTCTGGGGATTGTCGTCACCGTTCTGGTTCTGTTGCTCGGCGGTCTGGGCCTCGCCCTGCTCGGCTTTTTGCCGACGCGCGCCAACAGCACGCCTCCTGCGACGGAAGTTCACCTCGCCATGAGCGCGCTCGACAATTCGGTGGAGCGTCATGCTCCGCGCGTGAATAATCCCGTGCCGCCCACCGATGAGAATCTGATTGAGGGGTTAAAGATTTACACCATGAATTGCGCGCTGTGCCATGGCGGTATCGACCGCCTGCCCTCGACTCTGGAGAAATCGTTCTATCCCCCGCCCCCAAACCTCATTCTCCACCCACCCGATGATCCGGAGTGGCACGTCTACTATTTGATTCGCAATGGCGTTCGTTATACGGGCATGCCAGCCTGGGACAAGACGCTCTCTGATCCCGACCTGTGGAAGGTCACGGCATTTCTCGCCCGCGTCGAAAAACTGCCACCTGCGGTGCAGGACTATTGGAAGAAATCCAGCGGCGTGACCCCTCCAACCGGCGGGGAAGAAGAACACCACGACCATAAGTAGAAAGGTGGTGTGGTGGCGGGGCTTTGCCCCGTCAGACGGGGCAGAGGTCCGTCTCCACACGGTGAGATCTGACACTATCCCGGCGGATAGGTGAAATTGATGGTGATCACGGTTTGAGTAGACGCGGCGTGGCCATTAAGGGTGTAGGGCTGGAAGCGCCACTGCTTGACCGCGGCAATCGCCGCCCGGCCCAGAATGAAATACCCACGAACAATTTTGAGATCCTCAACGCTGCCGTCCCGCGCAATCAGTGCCTGGAGCACCACCGGCCCGTGAAGTTTTTGCGCCAACCCTTCCGGCGGATACACGGGATCCACGGTGTGAACGAGCAGGGCGCGGGCTGCTTGCTCGCTCAGCGCGACGGGCTCGCTGACTTGCTGAACCGTGGGCTGGGTCTGGGGTGCGGACACCGGCATCATCTGCGCCGGATTTACCGTCACCACCACCGGCGGCGCAATCGGCGGCGAATTTCTCATGCTTTCGGGAATCGCTGCTCGGACCACGCGAACGGGCGGCGGTTCCGGATGCTCAAACACCGGTACGGGCAGCGGAAAATCGGAAGCCTTGTGCAAGGGAATATGTGTGTCGGGTAACGTGGATGCGGTTGCGGCCACTCCTAGCTCCGGTGTCTGCGCATTGGAATTGGCTGAGTTTCGGCTGAAGTACGCGTCCTGTCGCGCATCGCTTCCAGCGGAACCAACGGGCAACGCCCCCGATGGGCTCATGTAAAAAAGGGCAGCCACAGATTCGCGCAAAACTCGGACTGTCCCCTCCGGCGTCCGCGACAGATACTCGATGGCCGCGCGCGATCTCCAGGCGCAAAACACTGCGGCAAGCACCAGCACCGCAGCAAGAAGCTCGCGCATCCCTATCGCGTGGCTAGGGCTGCGAGGTTCTTCGTCTATCGCAATTTCCCCGTCGCCTTTGACTTCTGCGGCAGTCGCTCCCGAAAACCCCGCTGCATGGTCCTGCTGGTTGTGTTCTGTTCCATCGGAGCGAGCAGAAGCCGTGCTGTGGGTCGCGGCGGCTGGCGCGGGCGATTCGGCAGCATCCTGCGCGCTCAGGGCCTGCATCTGCGCGCACGCTTTCGCCAGCACCGCGTCGGCTTCCTCGACAGAGATCGGACGATAAATCAGAAAATCGAGCCGGTTGTCGCGCATTTCAGCCGACGTGGGTTCGTTGTCTACGATGGCGATACTTACTGTGTCCCGGTTCGATACGGATTCGCGAGCGCGCTTAAGTAGAAAGCTCGCCTCCGGCTGGTCAGCCCAGTCGGGGATCACGCAGGAAAAGGCGCGACTCTTCACTTTTTCGATGGCGGTAAAAATGTCGGAACAGGCTTCAGCGTGGATCCCTGTGCTCTCGCAGGCCGCCGTCATGGCGGCGTTGGTCTCGGGACTTTTTGAAAACAAAAGGGCGCGGAAAGCCATCGCGGCAACAGCTTATCGGGAATTGCTTCCCCGCAACAGGTAACCAGCGGGTAGTCGACCGGTGGGAATCTGGCCATCCCCTGGTAAACGCAAGGGGAAGCATTGAAGCCTGGGTGACTTCGGTAACCAGCGACGACCTGACAATTCAGATCGGAGCCCACTCTCCAGATAATTCATGGCGCAGCTTCTGCTGCCGTTCCTGCATTTCTTGTTGGCGTTCCTGCATCTTTTGCTGACGATCCTGCAGCCGCTTCTCCATATCTTTCCAGCACATAGCCTGCTGCCGCACTCTCTCGGTGATGGCAGGAGCCAGGCGGGCGATTTCGTCTCCGGCGAGGTTGACGGCCTGCTCTGTCT
>JAIQFA010000079.1 GCA_020073525.1 Terriglobia bacterium | reverse complement strand
CAGACGATACCGGCGAATCACCCACTTGGGGCTGACGCCGACATATTCATTGAAGATCCGCTGCAGAGTGCGCTTACCGATGCCCGTTCGTTCCACCAGATCGTCCACTGTCCTGATGTCGCGTTCCTCAAGAATGCGCCGCACCAGCAGGCACGTCCGAACTCTTTGAAGACAAGCAATTCCGCGCCAGCTTGGCGCTTTTGGACGTTCTCAACAAACATTACCCTAACTCCCACGATGTATTGGGGAACATCGGGGCAATGCACCTCGTCCTCAGAGAGGACGAACAAGGCATCGCGTACTTACGTATGGCTGTTGACCTTGCGCCCAAGGATCCCATCGACGCATGGAACCTTGGAAGAGCCTACGACTATGCTGAGAGACTCGAACTTGCTGACCAGTGGTACCAAAGAGCCTTGACTCTCGACTCTGACTCAGCCCGACGACAGCAAAATAATTGCATTTACTCAAGTTTTGTTGAGAAGAAACTCCACGATCCCAAGCGTGCGTGTGAACTGCAACGGGCCAGTTGCTCCACGGATGCGCAGCCTGCGTGCTCTGTCTCGAAATAGGATCGGCTTACGGAAGAATTGGAATCCGAGTTTGTTGCTGTGAACAGCCCACTACGACACTGATCCAAATCGGAACGAATGCCGGTCGTTCGCGCTTTTACAGTCTTCTGGATCCCCCATCCCTGCTCCCCTGCTACAATCGCTCCCCGCATGGCCATCGGCCCCATCCAACTCCTGCGACAAGCCACCACCGAGCAACGCCGCACGCTGCTGGCGGCTGCTCTGGGCTGGATGCTCGACGCGTTCGACGCCATGCTGTACGCGCTCGTGCTGACCCACGTCATGCGCGATCTGGGCATGTCGAAGGCAACTTCCGGGCTGCTCTACACGCTGACTCTGCTGGCGTCGGGGATGGGCGGGGTGCTCTTCGGCTTTCTGGCGGATCGCGTTGGACGCAAACGCGCCTTGATGCTGAGCATCCTGACGTATTCGATCTGCTCGTTTGCTTCGGGGCTCTCGACTACGGTGCTGATGCTGGCCGTATTTCGCTTCATCCTCGGACTGGGGATGGGCGGCGAATGGAATACGGGGGCGACTCTGGTCGCGGAAACCTGGCCGGATGAATTTCGCGCTAAGGCCATTTCCATGGTGCAGAGTTCGTGGGCCATCGGTTATGCGCTGGCGGCGCTGGTTGCGGGGATCGTTCTGCGTTTTGCCAACTGGCGGATGGTGTTCTTTGTCGGGATTCTACCCGCCATCGTTACGCTTTGGATCCAGAGTCGGGTGCCGGAATCGCCGATGTGGGAAGAGCATCGGCTACTGGCGGAGCAAAGTCAAGAGCTTCAACCACGGGGTACACAGAGGGCACGGGGGAATGAATCTTTCTTTGTCATCTTCCGGGCGCCTTATTTGAAGAGCACCATCGTTCTTCTCCTGCTCAACTTCTTTGGCATGTTTGGGTGGTGGGGACTGTTCACCTGGATTCCGCCTTATCTTTCGCTGCCGGCCGAACAAGGCGGGCGCGGTTTTGGCGTGATGGGCACGACCACGCTGCTCGTGGTGCTCAACTTGTTTGGCATGTTCCCAGGCTATGCCAGTTTCGGGTGGGTTGCTGATCATTTGGGGCGTCGTAAATCGTTTATGCTCTATACGTTTGCGGCTGCCCTTCTAGTGCCTGTTTATGCCCTGGCGCGTTCGCCGGCGATGCTGCTGGTGCTGGGCACAATTGTCGCCTTCTTCGGAACCGGATTCTTTTCCGGGTCGGGCATCATTGGCAGCGAAATCTTTCCGACGCGGGTGCGGGCACGTGCCTTGGGATTTACTTACAACGGCGCACGCGCCTTGAGTTCCGTCGCTCCGTGGATCATTGGGTGGGCCGGACAGACTAAGGGACTGAGCTGGGCTTTTTACCTTTGCGGCGCTGGATTTCTTCTGGCGAGTTTGATGGCGACGCAGTTGCCAGAGACGAAGGGCAAGAAGATGGAGTGAGAAGTAGTTGGTCGATAGTCGTTGGTCGGTAGCAAAACCGGACCCGCGAAGGACTAACGACCATCGACCAACGACTTTTCACTCGATCGGCTCGACGACCAAATCTTCTCCTTGCGTAAGTCGCTCCGGCAACTGGATCAGGACAATCGCTACCAGCACCAGGACGATTCCTACGGTCTGCATCGGCCGCACTAGTTCGCCCAGGACTAGCGCGGTAATCACGATACTGAATACCGGCTCCAGGCAACTCGCTACTATGGCGCGGGTCGGCTCCAGGTGCTGCAGGCCGGCGAAGTAACAGGAAAATGGGCCGAGCACGGAGACCAGCGAAAAGACCAGCATGAATGCCCACTGCTGGCTGCCATAGTGCGCGGCGACGATTTTCCACGGAGGATTCACGAACATCCAGAATGTTGCCGTGGCCACCAGCACCCACAGCAACACTTTCCAGCGGTCGTAACGCGCCAGCACTTTGTGTCCGCCGACGTTGTAGAACGCGAAGGAAAATGCGGCCAGGAGCGCGGCCGTGACTCCTATGGCGTCCATGCGGAAGCCGCCCGAACCGACCAAGCCAACCGCCAGCGCGCAGCCCACCACGGCCAGCCCTACGGCAGCGCTTCTTCGCAAGGACGGCCGCTGCGCCCCACGCACCGCTGTATAGAGCAGAACCCAGACCGGCGCTGTATATTGCAAAATGATGGCGGTCGCAACGTTGGTCCGTTGAATCGCGAGGTAGTAAAGATAATTCGACGCGGCCACGCCCAGAATCCCGAGCAGAAAAAAACGCAGCAGGTCGCGGCCCGGAACACGCAATGCCGCCGCGCCTCTCCGCATCAGCAACACTGGCAACAGCACCGCCAGAGACAGAGTGGCGCGGCTCTGCGACAGGATCAGGGGATCGATATCCCCTAATGACGCTCCTCCGGGCAGCAGATGGCCGGTGAAGGCCGCCCGCCCGAGCGTGGCCGAGATTCCCCATAGCAGAGCGGCAGTCCCGATGTAGAAATATCCCCGCAGCGGATGAGGGCCAGGCTTCACGCCACGTGCTCGATGGTGTAGGTGATTTTCGCGGTCTTCTCCAGCATCGCGGAAACTGAACAGTACTTGTCTTTCGAAAGCTTCACCGCATCTTCCATGGCCTTCTCCGACACCTGTCCGCGGATCACGTAGGTCAAGTGAATCGAGGTATAGACGGCGGGATAGCCGTCCGCTCTTTCAGCCTTTGCCCGTACCTCGAGCCCGGTGAAGGGCTCGCGTTTCTTGCGGAGAATTCCCACCACGTCCGATGCCGTGCATCCACACAGGCCGAGCAGGACTAGCTCCATCGGAGTGTTGGCGGTTTTTTCGGTGGCGGTGTCCATCACGACGGAGTGGCGCGAAGATGCCGCGCCTACGTAACGCTCGTTGTCGGTCCAATTCACAGATGCTTCGATCATTGTTGCCTCTCGCTAGCCGTTTCCCTCAGCGGCTAAAAGCCGCGGTTGAAATTGGTCTGTTATCGCAGCGATGAATCGCTGCGCCACCCAAGGCCGCTCAGCGCCGGTTGTCCGTCACCGGCTCGGGATGGATCAAGACCCGGAACAGTTCCGGGGCGTCGTGTTTGAAGCGAATCTCTAACGAGGTCTGCACGTCGTGCACTCGGGAAAGCGGCATGTCATCCGGCAGGGTGCAGTGGCAGGAAACATACAGCCGCGCGCGCACCTTCTTGAACTGAAATTCGTGGACGTCCATGACGTCGGGAAACTCCTTCACAATTTCCTTGAGCCGCCGTTCCAATTCCGGCTCGTGAACGATCTCTTCTCCGGTCTCAATCGTTGCCGGCTCACTTTCGATATGCGTGGAGATGGTCGCTATTTCCGGAATCTCGGAGCGCATCTCGGCTTCCAGGCGCGTGACTTCGTCGTGCGCCTGCTTCATACTGAGTTGCTCGTCGAGTTCCAGATGCTGCTCCACATGCAGTTGCCCGTTCAGGTCTTGCACGCTGACGTCGTGCACGTTGAAGTTGTGGCGGGTCGCGACGGCGCGGATGCGGTCGAAGATATTTTCCGAACGCCGGGCCCGCGGCACGGTGTGCACCATAACGTCCGCGTCGGGCAAGACCTCGCGCACCCGGGACCTGACCGCATCGGAGACTTGCTCGGAGCGCTGGAAGGTAAAATTGCGTTCCAGCCCCACCGAAACATCCGCAAAATAGCGGTTGCCCGCTTTCCGGAATCGTACCCACTCCACTTCCAGCACGCCATCCACGGTTGCGAGCCGGTCAAGGATCTCGCTGCGCACGCCCGGGGGGGCCGCATCAAGGAGGGCATCGATAGTTCTGCGGGCTAACCGCCAACTCACAGAAATGACCACGCCCGCGACGAAGAGCGCGGCGATCGGATCCGCCTGGCGCAGCCACCCCACCCGATAGGTACGTCCCGCCCAAACCAGCGCGAGGCCGATGATTACGACCGCACTCGACCAGATATCCGTGGAAAAATGCAGCGCGTCCGCTTCCAGCGCCTGACTGTCGTATTTCGTCGCTATGCGTCCAAGGGCACGGGAGCGCCAGGCATCGACTGCGATCGACAGCGCCATGACCAGAAAGGCAGCTACGCTCGGTTCGATCTCAACGCTGTGAAAGAACATCCGCTTGATCGCTTCAGAGATGATCCAGGCACAGGTCAGCAGCAGCAGGCCGGTTTCGATGAAGGCCGAGAAATTCTCGACCTTGCCGTGTCCATACTGGTGCTCGGCATCCGCCGGCTTGTCGGAAACCCGCACCGAAAAAAACGTCACTACGGCCGCGATCAGATCCAGTCCGGAGTGTGCCGCCTCCGATAAAATTCCTAGCGATCCGGTCGCGAGTCCCACCACAATCTTCAGGCTCGTGATCACCAAAGCCGCCATCACTGAGTTTCCGGCAACGGCTCGTTTTTCCCGACGCATCGATCCGGAGCTAAAGGTGGCCTCAATTTCTGGCATAAAGGTCATTATCGCTTTGGATTCGCCTGCCGCCAACCCCTCGCCCTCCCTTGCCCGGGGGCGGCACATGCTACGATGACATTCGTCGCAATTTCTCCCTTGGAGGATTCTGATTCATGCGTTCTCAGTACCTCGTGTGTCTTCTGCTCGCCGGATTGGCCTACGGACAAGCTGCGCCACCGGCTACACCTCCCGCCGCCGGAGTCAAGGCGGAACAGAGCGCGCCGGCTGCAACGGACAAGGCTCCCGAAGTAAAAGTTGGTCCCGATGATACGGTGATCACGCTGAAGGGTTTCTGTGCCGACGCCAGTCTACAGGGCGATGCTTGCAAGACTGCCATCACCCGCGCGCAATTTGAGAAGCTCGCCGAAGCGCTGCAGCCCGGAATGTCGGCTGCCATTCGTCGTCAACTGGCAACCGCCTATTCCCGGATGCTGAGAATGTCCACGGCGGCCGAAAAACGCGGGCTCGACAAGAATCCCAAGTTCGACGAAATGATGAATTTTGCGCGCATGCAGATCCTCTCCCAGGAACTGAGCCGCGCGCTGCAGGACGATTCCAACAAAGTTACCGACAGCGACATCGAGGACTACTACAAGAAGAATCAAGCCTCGTACGAACAAGCTACCTTTGCCCGGATTTTTATTCCCCGCACCAAGCAAATCGTAAATCCGGTAGTAAAACCCAAAGCCGGTGCGGCAGCGGGTACAAAGACCAGCGCGAAACCCACTACGCCGCAAGCACCCACTGACGCGCAAAAAGAGGCCGCTGAAGAAGCGATGACGAAACTCGCCGCCAGCATCCGTGTCCGGGCGGCGAAGGGTGAAGACCCCGACAAGCTGCAAAAAGAGGCCTACACCGCTGCCGGTCTCCCGGGAAATGCCCCGAACACAAAAATGGAGCGAGTGCGCCGTACTACTCTGCCTACGAACCATCAAACAGCGATGGATCTTAAAACCGGCGAAGTTTCCGAAGTGATCTCCGATCCCAACAGCGGCCATTACATCTACAAACTGATCAGCAAGGAAACCTTGACGCTGGAGGTCACGAAAACGGAGATTCGCAACGCCATTTCCGGCCAGCGCTACCGCGATAGCATGCAAGGTTTTCAAGGCAATGTTGACATGAACGATGCCTACTTTGGCCCGACTCAAAATCCTCGCATGCCGATGCCTCCCAGGGGAGCAAAACCACCTGCACAACAGGCGGAAGATCCCGATTAAATGGACACGGCAAAACCAACGATCCTTGTCACCGGCGTTTCGGGGAATCTGGGTCAGCGACTGGTGCAACAGCTCTCGGATTGCACGGTCGTCGGCGTCGACCTCACACCGCCTCACTCTCAGGTTGATCGTTTTGTAGCGCTCGACCTGGGAAGAGAGGAATCCACTCGCGAGTTGCTCCTGCTGCTGCGCGAGGTGCAGCCGGTTTCCGTTGTGCACCTGGCGTTTGTGATCGATCCGCAACGCTCAGGGGTTCTGGATGCCGACCGGATGTGGCGGATCAATGTGGCCGGTACTGCCCGCGTGATGGAAGCGATTGCCGAAGCCAACCGGAATAGCGGGACTAGTATTCGCCAGTTCATTTTCCCCAGCAGCGTGTCGGCGTATGGCTCCGAAACGCCCGCTCCGGTCACCGAAGATGCGCCGCTGGACGCGCACACGCTACCTTATGCCATCCACAAGAAAGAGAGCGATCTCGTGGTGCAGCAGCGCGCGCCATCCATGCGAGGATGCGGCGTGTTTATTCTGCGTCCCCATATTTTTTCCGGAGCCACCGTCGACAACTACCTGATGGGCGCGTTTCGCGGAACACCCAATGGGAAGGGAGCGCGCGCCGCACGCATGCGGCAATCGGCGAAACGACTGCCCTGCATACTACCGTTCGGCCAGAAATATCTGGATAACAAGATCCAGTTCGTGCACGTCGACGACATGGCCCGGCTGATCGCTTGGATTCTGCGGCGGGAGCCGGAGGCGCAGCGGCTGACCATCTTGAACGTTGCCGGACGCGGCGAGCCTTTGACCTACGCACAGTGCATTGAGATGGCGCATGCCAAGTTGCTGCGCGTGCCGGGACAGTGGGGCATGCGCCGCGTTCTGCAATTTTTGTGGAGTTGGAATATTTCGGCAATTCCGCCGGATGCGGTTCCCTACATGACCGGGCAGTACATCATGAATACCGACCGGCTGAAGAAATTTCTGGGCAACGACTACGAGCGGGTGATTGCAAAAACCAGCTCCGAGGCGTTCGCGGATTCCTTCCAGAAGAACTAGGAATCACCGCCAATACGCGAAGTTCGCCGAGAAAGTCAAAGGCTTGAACCACGGAGGACACTGAGGACACGGGGGCAAATCACTTTTCCCGACGGTCCTCGGCGAACTCTGCGTCTTGGAGGTTACGCGCTTTTTACTCCCCCGTATAGGCCCGAAATTCCAAACGTGTACGGAGTCCAGGAGGCTTGGGTGAAGCCTGCCTGACGCATGCGCCCGAGCATCTCTTCCGGCGCTGGGAACCGCTCGACGGACGCCGGTAAATATTTATACGGACCCTGCACTCCCGAAATTACAGTCCCGACTGCGGGAAGAATTTTTTTGAAGTAGACGCGGTAGCACTGCCCGATCAAGCCGCCCGGCTCTCCAAAATCGAGAATGCCGCATTCTCCGCCGGGAGCAAGTACGCGCGCAATTTCACGCAATCCCGCGTCGTAGTCGGCCAGGTTTCGAAACCCGAAGGCGGAGGTGACCAGATGGAAATGTCCGTCTGGGAACGGCAACCGAAGCGCGTCGGCTTCGATCCAGCGCAGGGTTGTGCCTCTCCCCTTGGCCGCGGCACGCTGCAACATGGCGTGAGAAAAATCAGCGCCCAGAATTTGCGCTTTTCCGGAAGCGGCGCGCCGGCCTAACGCAAAAGCCATGTCTCCCGTGCCGCAACAAAGATCCAGGACGCGCGCATTGGGACGCTTCAGGATGGCATCGAACCTCCGCGCGGTGCGCCACCACCACAAGCGGTCAATGTTGAAGGAAAGAACGTGATTCAGCAGGTCGTAGCGCGGCGCAATCGAGGTGAACATCTCGCGCACGGCGGCGGCGGCCGACTCGCGGTCTTGTGCGCCTGCGGGAGCCGCACCTACGATCCTCGAATTCACTTCCTGATCGATCATCTATTTTCTATGGGCCGTCTGATCATGGGCCAAAAGCGCAAAGTTCAAAGTCCCTCAGGGGCTAAAGCCCGCATTCATGGCTGCCTTCGGCGGCACGGCTGAAGCCGTGCCCTTTCAAAACCAATTCATGAAAATGGCTTCTAAGTCCGCGCCAGCTTCCGAATCTCGTCGATCGCGGAGCGCACGATGGCTTCCGGCACGTCGCTCGTGATCTCAACCTTGCCGATCTCCCGCGGCAGAATAAAGTGCACTACTCCCTGCCGCGTCTTCTTATCGGAGCGCAGCCGCTTGAGAATGCTTGCGGTCTTCCACTGCATGCGTGGCAGCCTGCCAAAGCCAAGAATTGAATTCGAGATGCGCCCGGCCGTCACGCTATCCAGTTTGCCGGTGGAGAGCGCAATGTGTGTCGCCGCGATCATGCCCCAGGCGACGGCCTCGCCGTGGAGGAGCAGTGTATAGCGGGTCTCGGCCTCGAGCGCGTGGCCGATTGTGTGCCCGAGATTGAGCACTTGCCGCAAGCCGCCTTCACGTTCGTCGGCGCTGACTACCGACGCCTTCAGGCGCACCGAATCGGCAATCATTTTCTCAACCACGACCGGATCTCGATCCAGAATCTCGCGGCGCCGCTCTTCAAAGAGCTTGAACAACCCCGGATCTCCGATGATGCCGCACTTCAGCGCCTCGTACAAGCCGGCGCGATACTCGCGCGAAGGCAGTGTCTCCAGAACAGCGGGGTCAACCAGCACGGTGCGAGGTTGGTGGAAGGTGCCAATGAGATTCTTACCTGAAACAAGGTTGACGCCGGTCTTGCCACCGATCGCGGCATCGACCTGCGCCAACACGGTCGTCGGCACCTGAATCACGTCAACGCCGCGCATATAGATCGACGCCAGGAATCCCGTGACGTCGCAGACTACGCCGCCGCCAAGCGCAATCAGCGTTACTCCACGATCTGCGCCTTGCTTTACCAGCTTCTCCGCCAACTTCTCCAGCGAGGTGAGACGTTTCGAACGTTCGCCATCGGGCATCTCGAGGAGATCCGCTTCGATCCCCGCTGCCGACAGCGATTTCAGCAAAACCTTAGCCCAGCGCCGCCGCACCGGCGGGACGGTGACCACAAACGCACGCCGGTTCTCAAGAATCTTGGCGAGCAATTCTCCGGAACGCGCGAGCAGGCCGCTTCCGATCAAGACTTCATAGGAGCGAGATGGAGTGCTGACAGGGACGCTAATCATGAACATTCATCATAGCGTATGAAATCAGTGCGCTCCTGTGGTTCAGCTTAAGAATGGTTTTGGTAGGGGCACGCCTTCAGTCCAGCTGGAGCGAGCTTGTTCAACCACAGACTGTGACGCGCTCTTAATCTTAGTGGACGGCCCCCAACTATAATCCTCGCGTCAGCTTGACTTCCTGCAAGAAATCATAGGCCGCGGACGGCGGCAGAGTCTTGAGCGCGCCTCTATGCAGTTTCCGGAACGCGGTCACAAGACTAGGGGCATATTCCATTCCGACACGGTCGCAATTTGCCCTGAACACTTTGCGCAACGTCGCGCCATTTGCCAAGTTCGGTCGTCCATACTTGATCCGAATCGGCCATCGTCGCAACACTTCTGGAGGGAGATGCGCCAACGACGACGGATTGGCAGCCGCCACCACCGTGACGTTGTCATAGAATCGCTTCATGCCTTGCGTCCCAATCTTGAAACTCTCATAGTGACGCGGGTCAAAGGTCATATCATCAATGTAGAGCACGGTCCTCCAGGGTCCCTCGGCCATGCGTTGTGCATATTCCCTGATCTGACCGAGGTAGTCCGAAGAGATCAGGACGAGCTTCAAACCGTCAATCTCACGAACCAGTGCCTGCAGTGAGAGTGTCTTGCCCACACCACCCTCGCCTTCGAGGAGGGTGAACGGCATATGACCTCCCTTGACGAACGCGGTGAGCAATGTCCGAAGTCGAGCCACGTTCTTCTCCTGATCGATGACTTGATCGCTCTTCGCTTCCTCAATCTCGACGGGCTCGAGTTCGCCCTGCGCTCCGGCTTCAAAAACCGCGTGCTTGGTAAGCGGATCCTGGTTCAACTGATGCATGAACGCTACTACGTGGCCGAGTTCAGCGCCCCAATCGGGCGAGACAGCCAGTCTCCGGTACAGCTTGGTTTCGGCGCTTCCGTCAGCGTAGCGCAGGGTCAGGACCTGTTCTCGTTGTGAGTCTTCGAGATCGGCCATCTCGCGCATCTCGCCGATGAAATCCGACACCACGCCGGCATCGGTGCTGGCAATCCGCCGAGGCGGAACCCCCACATAGGTAGGCACCCGGATGGGATGCTTGCAGAGGGTGTCGTGCAGATCGACAAGCAAGGAGTGATACTTCCTGAAGATCCCTTCGATATCAGTCTGGTATATCCGCTGGAGTGACCGCAAAAAGTCTTCCGCATACGCTTTCACCTCCGCTCCTGCGCGATCCAGCGACTCTTTCGAGAGAAACGGATGCTTCACAAACGTGTGGGTGGCCAGTTGGCGGAGAAAGATATCTTGATAGGAAGACCGCACGACCAGCGATGTCTTCCCTGTGTAGGTGAAGAGCAGAACCTGTTGCTGTTCGAGATACAGGCTAATCGCATCCGCCGCTAGCTGAGATTCACGTCCGCCCCCACCAAATACGACTCTGAACGCGGGCTCAACCTTCTCGTACAACCGCTCCAGTGCGGGCACGCTCCCATTGTCCTGAGCGTCTATGATGCTTCTCGACAGAGATTTCAATTCGTCCTCGAGGCGCAACATCGCTCTTGAGAACGGCATCGGGTCAAGCCCTTTGTGGTTCCAGGCCACCGGGCTATACGTGATGATGTTATTGAGGGAAAGAGTGAACTTCCAAGTATCCCGCAGGAGATCATTTGTGCGGGTGCCAAAGCCGCTAAGGACGTCTGCCAGATCCCTCATAAAGATCGCGCTCTATGTCCGATTGTACTCGCCGACGTTGACGAGATGAGGGGCTCGGCTGAGGTCACTACACCTCGGGAGACGACATACTTCCTGCTTGGTCGTTGACTGTGGGCTGCGGAGGGCAGAGAGTAGAAACAAGATTTGTTTCCTGAACCCGTTCATGCGAACTGAACGCGCCCCTCGCGATGGATCCGTTGCGGCGGTTACGATGGAATCCGCGTAATCTGTACAGAGCAGCGGGCGTGGCGGGCTACAGCTTCTGAAACGCTGCCCAGGAGGAAGCGTCCCAGCCCTTTGCGTCCATGAGAGCCGAGAACAATCATGTCGGCATGCCATTCCGCAGCAGCATCCAAAATGACGCTCCTCGCGTCGCCGGTCGCGACTGACGTGGTCACTCGGAAGCCAGCGGACGAGAGCGTTTTGGCCGCCCGATCTACGATTTCGTGTGCTTGCGGAAGTTGGTCCTCGAGTTCCGGATAGTACCCTCGAGACATTTGTGGAGGCGAAGAGATCGCAATCGGTTCAACCACGTGCAACACCCGGACCTCGGTATCCTGTGGCCGGAACTGCCCGGCGAGGCTCTTCGCCGCAGCTCCTGAAAACTCGGAATCATCGGTGGCTAAGAGGATCTTCATGACTTCCTCCCCTGCGGCACCACAACGCGGTCAGAGACGTGCCGCCACTTACAATGCTACACCGCCTAGAGCGTGAGGGGCAGCAGGAGCGAAGAAAAACCGTGTTGAGGGCATGCTCAAAGGAAGATACTCCGAGGCGTGCTGGCACGGAATGGTCCCGAAGACAGACAAAACGGGGTACATTGCCGCAGCCCCTGCAATGCTTGGCCCCCCTTGAGGCCAGACATCCCGGGTTATTCGGCCGATTGCTTTTGCGGATTCATCAGCGAGGCAGCGATGGAAACTCCCAAAACAGAGAGCACAATCGCCAGCGCCCAGCCGGTGGGAATGTTCACATAGTGCGACCCCAGCATTTTGATGCCGATAAAGATCAGCACCACCGACAGCCCGTAATGAAGGTAGTGAAAAAGGTCCATCATTCCCGCCAGGGCAAAGTACATGGAGCGCAGGCCGAGAATGGCGAATACATTCGAGGTATAGACAATAAACGCGTTCAGGGTGATGGCGAGCACGGCCGGAATTGAATCCACCGCAAAAAAAATGTCGCTGGTTTCGACGACCAAGAGCACCACCAGCAACGGAGTCGCGTAAAGTCCGCCCCTTCGCGTGAAGAACTGCCCACCCACATACTCCGGCGTCACCGGGAAGACTCGTCGGAAGAGGCGCAGGACTGGGTTTTTCTCAGGATGGATTTCCGTTTCTCCCTGCCGCAGCAGCTTGAGTCCGGAATAGACGAGCAAAGCGCCGAAGGCATAGGTGATCCAACTGAAGCGGCGGATCAGGCTCACGCCCGCCAAGATGAACACACCACGCATGAGCAGCGCCCCAAGAATTCCCCAGAACAGCACTTTGTGCTGGTGCTTGTCGGGCACTTTGAAATAGCGGAAGATGACCAGAAATACGAACAGGTTGTCGACGCTGAGCGAGAGTTCGATGACGTATCCGGTCACGAACTGCAGCGCCTGGGCTCGCCCATGCCAGAAAAACTCCAGCACCGCGAAGGCGCCCGCGAGCGCAATCCACACTCCTGACCAGGCAAGGGCTTCGCGAAAGCCGACGCGATGGGACCGGCGATTCAGCACGCCCAGGTCGAGCGCCAGCATCGCCGCTACAAACAGGTTGAAAAGAATCCAGAAGACGAGCACAAGGAATAGTACGACAGGCGCCCAGGATCAGGTGTTAGGTCTCAGGTCTCAGGAAGAGCCCTACCTTAGGCAGCCAACTCGCTATCAAGAGAAACAACAAGTCTTCCTGAGACCTGAGACCTAACACCTGAGACCTGCCCTACTGTCTTCCCCGCTTGCCGCTGGCCCAGTCGTCCCACATGCCCATGTCCTTCAACTCCTGGTCGAGCTTGGATTCATGCATGGTCTGCTCGATCTGGGCGCGGTTCAGGCGCGGACCAATGCGATCGGCGCGATTCGCGAGCGCAAAGCTGAGTTCCGCCGCTTCGGCTACGTGCTTCTTGAGTTGCGCGAAATCTACTTTGTCGAATGTGTCCGTCGTCGCGTGATAATTCTCCAGATAGTTCGCTTCCACCTGGTCCGCTACGAACGTCGGTACACCTTCGAGCATGAAGTCGAAGTGATCGGTGCCCGACTCCGCGGTTGGAGCCACTTTGGTAACGCCGAACTGTTCCAAAGGCGCCAACATTGATTCCACCGCTGGAATAACATCCTTGCGTCCTCCGGTTGAGAACCCGGTAGTTTTTCCGGAACCGGCATCAAAAATAACCACGCCCGCTGCCTTGTCGAGCTCACTGCGATGCGCCACCGCGTATGCCCGCGAGCCGAGCAATCCTTCTTCCTCACCCGAAAACAGGATGAAGCGTATCGATCGCCGGGGCTTCAAACCGGACGCCTTGATCGCACGCAGCGCATCAATCACCAGCGCGGCGTTACATCCATTGTCGAGCGCACCCGTTCCCAGTTCCCAGGAATCGAGGTGCGCGCCGAGCACGACAAATTCATCGGGCTTCTCTCTGCCGCGAATTTCTGCCACCACGTTCCACGTCTTGATAGCGGGACCAATTTTGTTAGGAATCGAAAGATTGGCCCACACCGGATGCGCCGACGCCAAGAGACGGGAGATACGCTCACCATCTTCTCGCGCCACCACCAACTGGGGCAGCGCATCAATTTCGCCCGCCACGGAGTTGGTATGGCGGTAAAGAATCTCGTGCTCGCGCGTGGCCATGAAGGCAATCGCCTTCGCCTTCCCTTTCACGGCCAGTGCAATGATGGCGGGCGCCCGCTCGTATTCGCCGAAAAGGTCGTCCCAACTCGCGAGCACCTTGGTGTGTACAAGCACGAGTCGTCCCGCAACGTCCCCCACCCTGGCAAACTCGGCGGCGGACCCGTCTCCGACATCCACGATGGGAACATGCCTCGCGTCAGCCAGTGCCGGCGCCCAAGCCACGGATACGACGTGAACATGGAACGTGGTCCCGGAATACAGCGATGCCGCCATCTCGGTTGCGCCCTCAGCCCAACCATGCTGGATGGCGAACTCTTCCGTGTGCACACTGTCGGCGCCCGCGTCCTTGAACGCCGCCACGCCCCAATCCACCGCGCGCTGGAAGGCTGGAGTTCCGGGAACACGTCCGCCAACTTCATCGGTCAGGCGGCGGAGATTCGTTTCCAGAGAAGAAGACTTGAGAGCGTCCGCAATCAGGCGATCCGCGATTTCTCGATCCGAATCACGATCGGCCGCGATCACTGGAAGAATAGAAGCTGCCAGTAAAAAGAGAGAGAAGCCCAACCACCCAAAGCTGCGAGTCATAGCGGAGAATTAGAAATGAATTTTCGGGAAAACAAAAGGGGCAAGTCGCAAGCGTCTGATTGATAGGGTCCGGGCGGACGGGCGAAGGCGCCCGTCCCTCCACCTTATGAATCAGGCCGGGGTCAGGCCGTATTTCTCCTGAAGACGCCGCTCCATGGTGCGGAAAATCAAGCCGTCCACCATGAAGCCGAGAATGATGATCAGGATCATGACCGCCATGACCTGACTCATATCGCTCAGGTCTCGACCCATCATCAGCAACTGGCCCAGTCCGAGGCTGAGAAAAATCATTTCCGCCTGAATCAGAGAGCGCCATGCGAACGCCCATCCTTGCTTCATTCCATTCACGATGAACGGCAAGCTCGCCGGCAACAGCACCGACCAGAATAGGCGGAAACCGCTGGCTCCCAGGTTGCGTCCGGCCATACCGTAAATTTTTGGCATCTGTTTGCGCCCGTCCTCCATGGAAATAGTCACCGAGAGCAGCGAGCCCATCAGCACCACAAACAGGATGGCCTTTTCCGTTAGTCCGAACCAAAGAACGGCTAGAGGAATCCAGCAGATGCTGGGCAGCGATTGCAGGCTCACCAGCAAACCGCCCAGAGTTTCTTCCAGGAACTTGTTGCTCGAGACGGCCAGCCCGAGGATCATCCCCAGTGCGACTGACAGGCTGTAGCCGATCAGCATGCGTTTCATGGTGACGGCGATTCCGATCCAGAAGCTGTGGTCGGCGAAGCCATCCCAGAGCGCGTTTCCGACTCCCCACGGCGGAGGAAAAAGATACGGCGGCCAGATACGCAGCTTCGCCAAGAGCGCCCAGATGCCAAGAAGCACGGAATAGAAAATTACCTGCTTAGCGAATTTTTTCATCGGCGTACTCCGCTTCCAGGGACTTGTTGATTTCGTCGCGCAGGCAATCCAGAATGTCCCGCGCCGTACGCGCGACATCGGGTTGCTCCATCTGACGGGGCCGTGGCACGTTCACGGAGAACTCCTGCTTCACCCGTCCCGGGCGAAACGTGAGCAACACCACGCGGTCTCCGAGCCTCGCTGCTTCGCGCACATTGTGGGTAACGAAAATTATGGTGCGGCCGGTTTCCGCCCAGATGCGTTCCAACTCGTCGTGGAGCAAGTCGCGAGTTTGGGCGTCCAGTGCCGCAAAGGGCTCGTCCATCAGCAGGACGTCGGGTTCGGTGGCCAGGGCCCGCGCCAATGCAACTCGTTGCCGCATGCCGCCCGAGAGTTGATGTATGTAGCTGTCCCTGAAGTTCGAAAGATGAACCAGGCGAAGATAGTACTGCACCTTTTCCTTGCGCTCGACCTTCGGAACATTCTTCATCTTCATGCCGAACTCGACGTTCCCGCCGACCGTCAGCCAGGGAAACAGACCAAGTTCCTGGAAGATCAGGATGCGGTCGGTTCCTGGCCCGCTCACCGGCACGCCGTCCACCAGAACCTTCCCCGACGTCTGCGGCTGCAGGCCGGCGATCAGGTGCAGCAACGTGGACTTGCCACATCCCGAAGGACCGACGACGCAGAGAAACTCTCCCGGTTTCACTTCCAGGCTGATGTTGTCGAGCGCCAGCAAACGCTCCCCCGAAGTCGTCTTATAGCTCAGCGAGATCCCCTCCAGCGCGACTTTCGGGACTACAACCTCGGCGACCGGGTGCCCCGGAAACGTGGCTACGGAGGAAACCGGCTTCCCATGAAACACGTTCGCCCGCACGCCGGTGCG
Source organism: Terriglobia bacterium (assembly GCA_020073525.1). Lineage (GTDB taxonomy): Bacteria > Acidobacteriota > Terriglobia > Terriglobales > Acidobacteriaceae > Acidiflorens. Next base: position 8,327 of record JAIQFA010000079.1, on the reverse strand, counting down.
AGAAACATGTGGGACGGCCGCGGGGTATGCATTTTTCGGACTGGTGCTCATTGGATCGCCTTCTTCCCTTTTTCCGCTAAGACCTGGTTTAAAAGCGAAAGATCGTAGAGACTCGACAAATCCGGCATCTCGCGCCCGAGAAGACCCGCGTCAAACGCGGACTTGGCGGCATTCATCAGCGACCCGCGGAGCGGATCATAGGTCGCTGTCATGCGTCCAAAAGCTTCCTCCAGCACGGCCTCGGGCAGGGCTTTCCCCGTTTCTTTTGCGATCTGCTGGTTGAGAAGTTTTTTGGCCTCGGGCAAATTTCCGTTGATCCAATCCGTCAATTCGACGTGCGCGCGGATCCAGTTCTTGACCAGATCGGGGTGCTCCTTCAGAAATTGGGTGCGCACGATCAGATGAGCGGTAATAAACTGACCGTTCGGCCACAGGGTCCGCTCGTCCAGGAACAAGCGGCCATTGCCATCCTTGATCAAACGCGTGGCCCACGGCTCGGGCGCCCAGGCGCCATCCAGTTCTTTCTTCAGAAACAGCGTCAACTGGTCCGGATTCGCCAGCGGGATTACCTGCACATCCCCGCCCTTGTCCGCGGATTTCATGCCGTGCGCCTTCAACCAGGCGCGCAGTGCCACATCCTGCGTGTTGCCCATCTGCGGGGACGCTATCTTCTTGCCGTGAAAGTCTTCCGGCTTCTGAATGCCGGAATCGTTGCGCACTACGAGCGCCGCTCCGCCACTGGTTGCACCCGCCACAATTCGCAGCGCTTCTCCGTTGGAGCGGACGTAGCCGGAAATGGCTGGGTTTGGTCCGATGTACGTCATGTCAATCGCCCCGGCAAACAGGGCTTCAATCGCGGAAGGCCCGGCGTTGAAGCTCTTCCACTCAATCTTGACCTGGGGCCCCATTGCCTTGTCGAACCACCCGTTGTTCTTGCCCACCATGGCCTGCGGGTGGGTGATGTTGGGAAACGCGCCCACATGAATGACGGTTTCGGCGCAGGCCACCGCACCCATCCACACCAACAAACATGTGGAAACGAGGAAACTCCGGCTAGTCATTGGCCCTCGCCTCTAACATCGGCAGTACGCTGGGTTCGGATGTCTGTTTCTTGCTGGTTCTCCGGTTGATGGACTTCGCGCGGGAACCACCCGGCCCACGACTGATCAAGTCAGCCAGGGTCGTGTTCTCCAGAATTCGGGCGGCCGCATCCCGCACCTCCAGAAACACTTTGTAGAGGGCGCTATGGTCCGCGTCACGATCGATCAGGTCACGCAACTGGTCCGCATCCCCGAACGGAGCGAGCGGCCCATCAATCAGGCGGATGATTTCGCTTAACCGGATCTCCGAGGGCGGCCGACGTAACCGGTACCCACCCTTGGCACCGCGCACGCTCTCCACCATGCGCGCGTTCTTGAGTTCCAGGAGAATCAGTTCCAGGAATTTTTCCGGCAGATTTTCTTCATAGGCGATATCGCGAATTCGAATCGCACCGTGGGTATAATGCCGGGTTAGCATCATCATCGCCTGCAGCGCATACAGCCCTTTTTGGGAAACTTTCACCGTGCCTCCAACTATCCCTATTGTACTAATGGACATTATAGGAAAATGCAAGTGCACGGCCAAAGAAATAAGTAGTTGGACGTTGGCGGATGCTGTGATTTCAGCAACTTACGGCGCCAGGCGGGCTGGGCAAAAGGTCGTACTGGTGCAAGTCTTTGCACTTTCGGAAGGTTGAGAGGGCCTTAGCCGAGGCAGATTTCAAGATGGGAATTGGCTTAGCGCAAGCGAAGAATCTCGACCGTAATGTTATCTGGCCCCCCCCGGGCCCGCGCCAGTTCGATCAACTCACGGCCAGCCTGCCCGGCGCTTTTATCTTCGACAGCGTCGAGGATTTCGACGTCGCGCACTTGCCCCCACAATCCATCGCTGCAAATGAGGAGCACGTCCTCGGGGAGCAGAGGCTCAGGGTGTCCGGGCGAATCCATGATGAGTTCGGGGTTCGTGCCTAAAGCGGCGGTCAGGATGTTGCGTTGCGGATGATGCTCGGCTTCTTCCGGGGTGATCATTCCGGACTCCACCAGGCGTCCCACATAGGAGTGGTCGCGGGTTACGCGCGTAATCTGGCCGTCGCGGATCAGGTAGAGCCGAGTGTCGCCCACATGGACGTAATAGAGTGCGTCAGATTGCGCGTCCCCGTTCGCCCCCCTGACGATCGCCGCCGCCGTGCAGGTGGTTCCCATGCCTTGCAATTCGGGATGAGCGAAGCTGAATCGGCGGATCTGCTCATGGGCCGCCTGCAGGGCCTTGATCAGGGCCTGCTGCGGGTCGTCGCCGCCATAGTCGCGATAGGCTGCCACCAGTGTTTCCACTGCCAGGCGGCTCGCTTCCTGACCACCTTCGTAGCCGCCCATGCCGTCCGCCACCACCGCCAGGCGCCCCTTGCGCGCGAACTGACGGTCGTCCTCCGGCTCCCAGTAACCAAACGAGTCCTCGTTGTTGGTGCGCAGGCATCCAATGTCGGACTGGCTCGACACTTCAATTCCGGTGCGAACCTTCATCCGGAGATGGTTTCCGAGGTGGGAATCAGAGGCATAAGGTGAATCGCGTTCCGGTACAAATTTTGGATTATATAAGGTCGCTGGCAGGAGCCTCAAATGGGCTGGAGACGAAATGGATACCCGGGAGGTGCAGTCTTGCTAGAGGGAGTGCCTAAAAGGAGACGAGGACGGCAGCTACGCGGCCGCCCTCGATCAAACACAGACTCCAGACGTACAGATTACTGACTAACCTGATCCGGACCGCAGGCTCCGCCAGGACCATCGCCGGTCGCCGAGGCAACAGCAGTGAAAGCCTGTTGAGAAGTGACTCCCTGGAATGTGGCCGTCACGATATACCCGCCGGTTACAGACCACTGCGGCTTGTTCTTGGTTGGATCAGGCTCACTGTCATGCCAAGTACAGGCGGCAGGATTGACCGCGGTCATCAGTCCAGTCGGACTCATGGTAACGGTCAATGGCGGGGCAGGCAACGGGATGCCATCAGGATTCGGAATCACTGAATAGGTAACCACGTTGCTCAGATCGTGGGTCTTCCCGCTGGTGTAGTACCCAGTCGCGACGAACTGAAGGGTCCCGCCGATGCCAACCACATCGAAGAGGCCATTGGGAGTGCCGGAGACTGTAAGCTGGATGGACTGCAAGTGATTAGATGTTCCGCAGCCCAGCATGCTGAAAGCCAGCAGCGCGCAAGCCAACGCGGTAAAGAGAGTTTTACGATTCACCGCCAAGTACCTCCAAAAGGAAATCTTCCGCATCGTCGCAGCATCCGTCACATGAGGCAAGTAACCAAAGTCACGGCACCGTACGAACGTAAAACCCCTCGTACCAGAGCGTTAATTACTGGTCTTTGCTGCGAATCGATAGCCGACGCTTGCAGGCCGCGGGAGAGAGCATTTTCCCGGCGCGGCCTTCAGCCCGCAGCGGCTAACCAGTTTGCTCAAAGACTCCACGTCCGGCCCCTAAAGGGGCGTTTAATCCTGATGAACTTACGGCATCGCTAAAGCTAAAACGATGCCCTGATACGAAGCCGGAGTTTTTCAGCAAACTGTAAGGCCGATCTCAATCGAGGCCAGCGATTGCAGGTGAAACGCTGCGCCACCCAGAACCTCAGTGTCAAAATGACTTTCTCCTCAGCTTGTTGGAGCTCGTCTACAATCAGCTGATGACCGACCCCGAGTCCGATACCAGCCTCGATCCACGCTCCGACCAACCGGTGCCGCCCCCGCAGCCCGTATCCCCGCCTGCACCGATCACCGAGTTTCACATCGGCGACGAGTTCGGAACCGCCAAGCGCAATCTTCCGCCCGCTGGCATTGTCCTGATCTGCATTGCCGCCGTGGCTGTGATTGTGGGGATCTTCGCGTTCAAGGAACGGCCGAAACCGCAGGGCGCGGGCTCAATCGATTTCGTGGCTGCGGCGGAAGTGCCGGGTCAGAATATGATTCTGGCCGCCATCACCATGACGCTGCGGAATACGGCGGCCAAACCGCTGTGGATCCACACCCTCAAAGCGGAACTCACCACCGCCGACGGCAAGACCTTCGACGATAAAGCCGCTTCGGCGGTCGATCTCGACCGCTATTTCCAGGCCTTCCCGGCTTTGAAAGAGAGTGCTGAACCGCCCCTTTCCCCTGAAACCAAGTTGGCAGCGGGAGCCGCACAGAAAGGGACCATCATAGTAAGTTTCAAAGTCACGAAAGAAGCTTTCGATCAGCGCAAATCGCTGAACGTCGCGATTCAGCCCTACGACCAGGTTTTGCCGGTGGTATTGAAATGAGGAGTTGCTGTTGCTGAGCGAAGCCTATGACCCGGCATTTTGTCCATGGCACGAGACAGCAGGTCCTTCGCTTCGCTCAGGATGACAAAGTGGTCCGATCTTCCGCACCGAATGGTAGGTTCGGTTACAGCTCGAAGTGGAAAATATCCAGCACCATGTATGTCCTGCGGTTCATCAGCACAACGTGCCCACCGACCACAACGTGGGCGCAACCCGGTGGCGGCGGAGGTAGGCGGCGTTCCAGTTCGTCCGGGCACGGCGCCATCTTCCTGCGCAAGCCGGGTGGGAGCGTTCCGCGCACGCGGAGCTGCCTTTCCAGTCCGGGAGGCAACCGATCTCGCTTGGTAAATCCGGGCGGCAGGTGATCATCGTGATCGCGATACCATCCGCGCATTTCGTCGCGGTCGTGCTCGCTGTAATAGTGCCGGTCGTGATCACGGTCGTCATCCCGGCCGTGGTGCTTGCCGTGACCGTGCTCGTCGCCGGCCATCACCATGCCGGAGAGAGCGAACATCGCCACGGCGCCGGCGTAGAACCACCCTTTCAATCGCATGAAGCCTCCAATATCCAGTGATTCGAAGGCTATTGAGGAAATGGGTGGGACGCAAATTACCAACGCACCTGTCCCTAAAACCAGTGGTCAGGCGTCGACTGAATTGAAGTTTGCAGGTGCAATGGAAGGCGATTCAGCCTTCATGTTCCAAGGCTAGCGCGCCGATTTGAAGATTGCGAAGACCGCGCCTTGCGGATCGGCGATCACCGACATGCGGCCGACTCCTTCCATCGTCATGGGCGCGAGATAGAGATTTGCTCCCATTTCTTTCGCTTTGCTCGCGGTCGCATCGACATCATCGACATGGAAGTAAGCCATCCAGTGCGGCGGGACTCCGGGCTGACGATGGGCCGCGGGGGGAATGCCTCCGATGTGGTGCTCGCCGTTCTTGATGTGTAAGTAGCCGGACGGATCTTTGGGTTCTGCAATCACCTGCCATCCGAAGAGGCCGGAGTAAAAATCCGAGGCACGTTTTGGATCGGGCGTACTCAGGTCGGCCCAGCAGAGCGTGCCGTTTACATGCGCGATTCCGATTCCGGCGTTCTTGTTGGCCCGCCAGACACAGAAAACCGCGCCGGTGGGATCCTGAATGATCGCCATTCGGCCGGCATCCATGACGTCAAACGCCGGGCCAAAAGCTTTGCCGCCTAGTTGCTGCGCTTTCGCGGCCGCTGCGTCGGCGCTTTCAACGGTGATGTAAATCATCCAGTAGGGAGGAACACCTTGCGAACGCTCGTCCGGGCGCAGCGTGCATGCGGCTGCGGCTTCGCGGCCCTGGAGTTTGAATTCGGTGTAGAAGTCGTTCGGACCCATCGGATTGTCCTGGATACTCCATCCGAAGAGCGCGCTGTAGAACGTTTTGGCGGCAGGCTGGTCGGAGGTGTGGAGTTCAATCCAGCAGAACGAGCCGACGGGATGCTTGTCGATGGTTGTCATAGCGGGAGGAGTGTACACCAATTCCGGTGCGCGAATTGTCAACGAAAGATTAACTATGCTGGCTTGTGGACAAGCCCCGAGAGTTGCGGCAGCGCATGCTGACGCGGGCGGGGGCGCCCGCGCTACACTTACAGGTTCTTCCCTACCCAGGCTTCAATTCTTGCCAGCGCTTTGTTCAGGTTCTCGAGTGAGTTGGCTACGCTGAAGCGGAGATAGCCTTCTCCGTATGCGCCGAAGGCGGTGCCGGAAAGGCAGGCAACACCGGCTTGTTCGAGCAGCGCGTCGGCGAGTTTCTTCGAGGACCATCCAGTCTTCGTGATGTTGGGGAAGGCGTAGAACGCGCCCTTCGGCACACGGCAGGAGAAGCCTTTGATCTTGTTCAGGCCGGCCACGAAGACGTCACGGCGGCGGCGGAACTCGGCATTCATTTTGTCGACAGAGGACTGGTCACCACGCAGGGCTTCAATTCCCGCAACCTGGGTGAAGCTGGCGGTGCAGGAGTTCGAGTTGGTCATGAGGCGCGAGATGTGCGTGGCCAGGTCAGGGCGCATCACGCCGTAGCCCATGCGCCATCCGGTCATGGCGTAAGTCTTGGAGAAGCCGTCGAGCAGGATGGTCCGCTCCTTGAAACCGGGAACGCTCATGATGGAGAAGTCTTCGCCTTCGTAGATGAGGCGGCTGTAGATTTCATCCGAGAGAACCATGATGTTGCGGTCGCCGATGGCCTCGGCGATGGCGAGAATGTCTTTCCTGGTCAGCACGCCGCCGGTCGGATTGTGGGGCGAGTTCAGGATGATCAGCTTGGTGCGACCGGTGATCAACGATGCCAGTTCTTTGACGTCGATGGAAAAATCGCGCTCTTCGCGAAGCGGAATGGGGATGGCGCGGCCACCAACATAGTTGATCATGGACTCATAGATGGGGAAGCCTGGGTTGGGATAAATGACTTCGTCTCCCTCATCAATTAATGCCAGGATCGTGAAGAAAATAATTGGCTTGCCACCCGGAACAACAACCACCTCATCACTCGAAACCGGGACGCGACGGGTACGGCTTACGTAGTCGGCAATAGTCTGGCGCAGGTCGGGCAAACCGGCGGCGGGGCCGTAGTGAGTCCACCCCTTGTGGAGCGCGCCGACAGCGGCCTCGATGACATTGGCGGGCGTGTCAAAGTCAGGCTCGCCGATTTCGAGGTGGATGACTTCCTTGCCTTGCTTTTCGAGGGCGCGGGCGCGGTTCAGAACTTCAAAGGCAGTTTCGGTGCCGAGGCGGGACATCCGGCTGGCAAGACGCAAATCGAATTGTGTGCTGGTTGGCATGGTGGCGGATGGCATTATAGCGCCTCGGAGGCTGGCTTGGCCCGTATTGGATTGTCAGGCTAGTGACGGCTATGGGTCAATTGCGGAGGTCACAGCGACTTGTGACGGGCCGGCGCGAAGTCAGAAGTCAGATTGCAGAAGTAAAACCCCTTCGTGCAAACAGATCTTTGCGACCGGGAGGTTCACTTCTGCAATCTGACTTCTTACTTCTGACTTTATTCAGAGATCGTGCTCTCTTCGCTCTGGGCGCGCAGGACGCGATCGACGGAGTACGGGGCGCGCTGCGCCGGCTCGTGGTAGTGGCGCACTTGCATCTCTCCGAGCAGGCCGACGGCCAACATATTCAATCCCGCCAGCAACAGTACGGCCGAGAACATCATCAGTGGGCCGTGCTGGGTCATGACCTCGGTTTGGTGCAGGAGCTTCTGCAGAATGAGCCAGCCCGAGATTCCGCAGCCCGCCATGATGCTGAACATCCCTACGGTGCCAAAGAAGTGCAAGGGGCGGGAAAGATATTTAAGCAGGAATCGGATGGTGATGAGATCGAAGAAAACTCGGAAGGTGCGCGAAATGCCGTAGTGCGACGCGCCGCGTTCCCGATTGATGTTTTTGATGGGAACTTCAATGATCGACGCACCGTACCAGGAGGCCAGCGCGGGAATGAAGCGGTGGAGCTCTCCGTAGAGCGGAACCTGGCCCAGAATTTCGCGGCGGTAGGCTTTAAAGGTGGTGCCGAAATCGTGAATGTCGACGCCGCTCAGCTTGGCCATCAGCCAGTTGGCGCAGCGCGATGGAAAGCGGCGCAACCAGAAATTGTCGACGCGATTCTTGCGCCAGCCGCTAACGATATCGTAGCCCTCGGCAATTTTTTCGAGGAACAACGGGATGTCTGCGGGGTCGTGCTGCAAGTCGCCATCCATGGCAATGATGTATTCCCCGCGGGCGTGATCGAATCCGGCGGCCAGGCCGGCGGTCTGTCTAAAATTGCGGCGCAGCTTGACGACGGTGACACGGCTGTCAACGGCGGCAATTTCACGCAGCAAGGCAAACGTTCCATCGATGGAACCGTCATCGACCAGCACCATCTCGAAGGGCTCGCCGCTGGCTTCCATCACGGACTTAAGCCGCGCATACAGGTCGGTGACGTTCTCCTGTTCGTTGTGGAGAGGGACTACGATTGA